>NZ_VCJS01000299.1 GCF_005893125.1 Nonomuraea basaltis
CCCTCCCCCTTCGACCCCCACGGCGTACGCAACGTCTTCCGCGAGCGTCCCTTTCCCGTCGGCCAGGCCCTGCGCCATCTGCAGGTGCTGCTCGACCTGCGGCTCAGCGAGTACGAAGGCGACGAGCCGTGGCCGACCGACGACCTGCGCATCCACGAACGCTGGCTGGAGCTCAAGATGTGGCAGGGCGAGAGATGGTACGGAACGGGAGGTTTCCGTGGCTGAATACCTCACCCGCAACCCGTTCCCGGCCCGCGGCACGGCCGGCACCGAGGAGGCGGTTCTGCCGGAGGTGCTGCTCGACTGGGCGGATCGCACGCCGACCGCGCTGTTTCCCGGCGTCCGCGACGCCGGACGCCAGGCCGAGGACTATGGACGAGCCTTCCGCGACGAGGCGGCCCGCCACGGTGCCCTCGGCTGCCTGTACGGCGCCCACGGTGCCGGCAAGACGCACGCGGCCCGCCACATGATGGCCCGGATCAACCGGCTGGATCAGGACGCGGTCCAGCTGTACGTGCGGTTCCATGACGACGATTTCGTCGCCGCCTACCGCCGTCTGATGCCCCAGCTGTCGCAGAGCCTGCTCACGGACATGATCGTGCGCTACCTCGGCACGCTCGCCGGCGACCAGGCCGCGGACGTCGGCATCGCGGCCGATCGGGGAAGGGTCCTGTCCGTGCTCGACATCGATCCGACCAGGGTGTTCGACCTGTTCGACGCCCACCTGATCGAGGCGGGCAGGGTGCTGGAGGCGCAAGCCAGGGAGATCGCCGCCGTGACGGGCGACGGGCGGCGCTTCCAGCGGGCGTTGTCCTTCCTGATCCGCCCCGAGTTCTCCGACGCCGCCTACGACTGGCTGTGCGGCCGGCCGATCGACCTCGGCACCGCCCGCGCGCTCGGGGTCGGCGACCGGATCGACGATCCCCAGACGTGCCGCTACGGCCTGCAGTTGCTGGCCACGCTGGTGACGCGCAGCGGTCGGCCGTTCGTCCTGGTCTTGGATCAGTGCGAGAAGCTCCTGCTCGACGATGGGCTTCCGGTGCCCGCGAACCTGGGGCTCCTGCAGAGCCTGGTCGAGGTGGTCCCGCGCGCCGGCGGGATGCTGGTCCTGGCGGCGAGCGAGGCCGGCTGGCAGTCCATGCCGCAGGACCTGCGCCAGCGCATCGGCCCCGGCGCCATCCACCTGCTGCCGCTCTCCCCCGAGGAGGCGCGGCTCGTGCTGCGCGTCTACCTCAACGCCGCCCGCCCGGTCCCCGACGAGGGCATCCGGCCGGTCACCGAGACGGGGCTGCGCGAGTTACTGCGCCACAGCGGCGGCAACGTCCGCCTGCTGCTCCAGCTGGCCTGGGCGAGCTTCGAGGCGGCTCCGGACAGGGCCATCGACGCTGAGATAGTCGTGGCCGCCGCCGTCCGCTACCGGCGCGCCCCCGATCTGACCGATCTGGCCATGCTCGTCGAGTCGAGGCTGCTGGCGGCCGGGCTCGACGCCGAGCGCGTCCAGGGCGAGGGAAACGCAACGGCGTTCCGGCTGCCCGGGCCGCAAGACCCGCGGATCGTGATCAAGCTGAGCGAGGCGGTCTTCTTCGACGACGAGGTGTCCAACGCCGCGGAGATGGTCGCCCCGGGCGCGAACATGGTGTCCGACACCCGCACGGTTTACACCGTGCTCCTGGTCACCGGGTACGTCAGCCCGCCTGTGCTGTCCGCCCTGCGCCGCGTGCTGCACACGGTGCTGGTCGCCGACGGCTCCCCGGCGTTCTCCCGCGAGCTGGACGAGCTGGTGGAGCGGGCCGCCGCCGTGCTGGCGGCCAGGGATCGGCCCGCCACTGATCCAACGCTGCTGGGCGAGGCGTTGCGGGAGCTCAGGGCGTACCTGGAGGTGCTCAGCTCGGAGCGGCGCGGTGAGTCGGTGGCGCTCGGCCGGGAGCTCGTCGAGGCGGCCGGGCGGCTCGACCCCGGGCAGGCACCGGCGCCCTCCGGCTGGCCGGCCAGGCGCGCGGAGCTGACCCGCCGCATCGCCGGGGCCAGGGCCGCGCGGGCCGCGGCGGACTGGGACGGCTTCCGCAAGGCGCGCCGGCGCGCCGTCCGCGAGTGGAGAACGCAGCTCACGCTGGTGATCTCCACCGCCGTGGCGGCCGTGCTGCTGCTCGTGCTGGGTCTCGTTCTCAGCACAACGTCCTCGGCCGCCATGGCCGCGATCGGGGGCGCCGTCGTCTTGGCAGGCGCCGGGATCGTCCCGGCGACGAGGCTGTCCAGGTCATGGGTACGCCGGTCCACCGCCTCGCTGGACTCCACCACCGACCTCGATCAGCTCGGCCGTGAGCTGCGCCCCCATGCTCGCCCGCGCGCTGCCGACCCCGTGATCCGCCACGCCTATGCCTGCAAGGAGGACCCGGACAAGGGCTATCGGGCGCTGGCGGACGCCATCCTGGTGGAGCCGCTGACGCTCGTGCGGCAGGCGATCGGCCGCCGCCTGGCGATGACCGCGCGCTCCCCCGCCGATTGCGTGGACGAGGTGCTGCGCGGCCTGCGCGAGCGGATCCCCGAGGTGCTGTTGCTCCTGGCGCGCAGGCAGCATCACACGGATCCGGACCGGCCGCCGCGCACGCTCCGGGACCTGCCGCCAGAGCTGCGCATCCTGGTGGCACTGGCCAACCCGGGATGGCTGGAGCTGGCTGCGGGCGCTCCGTCCAGGCATCCCGCCGAGCCGGTGCTGGCCGCGCTCGGCGTACTCGGTCCCGCCCATCCGCTCGCGCGGGCGTACCGGGGCGGGGTGGCGCAGCTCGCGCCGGGCGAGATCCCGCCGAACGAGCTCAGAGCCGCCGCCCACCTGCTGTCCCCGCTCGAACGGGACGGGCTGGGCACCTATGACTGGCTTCCGCTCGTTCCCGAAATCGACGAGCTTTACCTGTATTTCGAGGAATTGCTCTATCACCAAGAGGAAATTCGCTCTTATCGTCATGAATCTTGACTCGTCAGCGAAGTCATGTGAGATATAGGTACGGGGGTATAGCGCTCCTCCCATGACTGCGCAACAGGTATCGCGATGGGGCGCACGACGCTTAAGAGGTAGCCCGTTGTTAGGAAGCCCTGGTTCGGAACCGCTGCGCACCCAAGGGTTCCCGGAATTCCTCGACGTCGACGCGCTGCTGGCAGGGGGATGGAAGCCGCTCGCCTTCCAGCAGTTCATCCTGAAGATTCACAGCCGCTGCGATCTCGCCTGCCGACACTGCTACGTCTACGAGATGGCGGACCAGAGCTGGCGCGAGCAGCCGCGCAGGATGGCCGACGCCATCGCCGACCGCGCCGTCGAGCGCATCGCCGAGCACGCCACCCGCCACGATCTGGCAGAGATCGACATCATCCTGCACGGCGGCGAGCCGCTGCTGGCGGGCCCCGAGCTGATCTCCCGCGTGGTATGCGGCGTGCGCGGCGCGGTGGACACGGGCACGAGGGTCAACGTCAACATCCAGACCAACGGCGTCCGGCTCGACGAGGCGTACCTGCGGCTGTTCGAGTCCCTGGAGATTCGCGTCGGGGTGAGCCTGGACGGCGACGCGGAGGGCCAAGACCGGCACCGCCGCTTCGCCGACGGGCGCGGCAGCCACGCCCTGGTCAGCGAGTCGCTGCGGCGGCTGACCGCGGGGCCGCACCATCACCTGTTCAGCGGCATCCTGTGCACGATCGACGTGCGCAACGACCCCGTGCGCACGTACAAGGCGCTGCTGGAGTTCGACCCGCCGGCGATCGACTTCCTGCTCCCCCACGGCAACTGGGCGTCCCCGCCTCCGTTCCGCGAGCCCGGCTCGCCCGCGACCCCGTACGCCGACTGGCTGATCCAGATCTTCGACATCTGGTACGACAGCCCGGTCCTGCAGACCGAGATCCGTCTGTTCAGGGAGATCATGCGGCTCCTGATGGGCAGCCCCTCCCGTTCGGAGAACATCGGGTTGTCCCCGGTGCGCATGGTCGTGATCGACACCGACGGCAGCATCGAGCAGTCGGACACACTCAAAAGCACCTATCATGGCGCTCCCGAGACCCGGCTGCACATACTGCGCGACCCGCTGGACAACGCGCTGCTGCACCCGGCGATCGTCGCCCGCCAGATGGGGGAGCGGGCGCTCTCCCCTACCTGTCGCGGCTGCGACCTCGTCTCGACGTGCGGCGGCGGCCAGTACGCACACCGCTACAACCCGGCCACCGGCTTCGCCGAGCCGTCGATCTATTGCGCCGACCTGTTCCGGCTGATCGGCTACATCAGCGCGCGATGCGAGCGGGACGTGGCACGGCTGCGAGGAGCAGGATGAGGCCCGCGCCGCACCGGATCTCCGCCACCGCGTTCGCCAGGCTGGCCGCGGGCGGAGGCGGCGCGCAGGCCGTGGCCGAGCTGTGCGCGGCGCAGACGAGCAAGCACCGCCTGCTCGTGCGGCTGCTCGTGGACGAAGCCCAGCGTGCCGGACTCGTGACCCGCGCCTACGAGGCGCTGTCGGAAATGGAGACCGGCGCGCCTGAGGAAGTCGGCCGCTGCCTGCGTCATCCGGCGGTGGGGGCCTGGGCGCTGCGGGCCTGCCGCGGCCAGGCCGATCCCGGCCGGCTGGCGGCGGTCGCACTGGCTGCGGCCGTACGCACGCGTACAGCCTGTCGCCTGGAGGTGCCGGTGCGCGACGGCGCGCTGATGCTGCCCTCACTGGGCCTGGTGACCCTGCCCAACAGCGCGCCGGAGGTGGCCGTGGCGTCGGTCGAGCCGTCGGACGGCGGGGCGGAGTTGCGCGTCGGCCATCACGTGCGCCGGGTGGACACCTCGTGCGACGGATCCGGCTGGCAGGTCCTGCACCGCGTCCCCTTCGGGCCCGGAAGGCTCATGACCATCGACGACCTCGACCCCTACCGCTGGCCGGGCGACGACGTCGACGAGCGCCTGACGGAGGAGCGGCGGCAGTGGTGGAGCTCGTGCCTGCGGGAGGCGTGGAAGGTCCTGCAGGCCCGCCACTGGACCATGGGCGGGGAGATCGCCATGGCGGTCTCGGTGCTCACGCCCGTCGTCACGCGCTCGCTCGAACAGCACAGCGCCTCCGCGCGTGACACGTTCGGCACGATCGCGCTGTCCGACCCGATCGACGGGATGGGCATGGCGCTCACGCTGGCGCACGAACTCCAGCACGCCAAGCTGTACGCGCTGAGCGACCTGGTCGAGCTCACCACCCCGGACGACGGGCGCCGCTACTACGCTCCGTGGCGACCCGACCCCCGTCCACTGAACGGCCTGCTGCACGGCGCGTACGCGCACGCGGGCGTGGCGGGCTTCTGGCGGCGGCACACGGAGGACCCCGGTCGCGGGCCGCACGCGCAGGTGGAGTTCGCCCGCTGGCGTGAGGCCTCCTATCAGGTCACCGGGACGCTCCTGGACAGCGGTGCGCTGACCAAGGAAGGCACGCACTTCGTCAGCACGCTACGTGACACGCTCGTGCGCTGGCGCGCCGAGCCGGTGGACCCGGTCGCCGCGGCCCAGGCCCGCCTGCAGTCCGAACGCCACAGGAAGGCCTGCGTCGAAGACCCGGCCTAAATGGGCGGCGGGTCGAAGTCTGCGTTGATCCGCTCGCCTGCGAGCAGCGCGAGCGCGTCGGGGTGCTCACGTCCCATGACCGTCTCGAAGCGCTGAGTCGTCTCCCCCAGCAGCCGCTTGGCCTCCTCCTCCGCCCCCGCCGCCTGCAGGTCCAGGCACAGGTTGGCGGCGCAGACGAGGGCGAGGTAGTGGTCGTGGGTGAAGTTCGCCTGGATCGCCCGGTAGTTCTCCTCGCCCACCGCGCGGGCCTCATCGTGCCTGCCCAGCGCCGCCAGGTCGTTCTGCAGGTTGATGGCGCAGGTCACGGCGTAGTCGTGGTCGCGGCCGACCCGTGCGCTGAGAATGGCCAGGGCCTTGTCGTCCATCTTCCGCGCTGCTTCCGGGTTCCCGCTCAGCCGCATGAGCAACGCCAGGTCGATGCCGGCCGCGTGGGTGAACGGATGTTCGTCTCCGAACACCTCGGGGTAGTGGTCGAGCGCGCGCTTCGCCATCTCCAGCGCCTCTTCCAGCTCGCCGTTCTCGCGCAGCGCGTTGGCCAGGCCCAGCGCTGCCGCCATCGTGTTGGCGTGTCCGCCTCCGTACAGCCGGTGCAGGCGGGTGTGGGTGTCCCTGATGACCTGCAGGGCCTCGCCCAGCCGGCCGCTCCGGCGCAGGGAGACCGCGAAGTCCTTGGCCGCCAGGAGGGTGTTGGGGTGGTCGTCGCCGAGCTGCGCCACGCCGTAGTTGTAGGCCTCCTCCGCCATGTCGGTCGCCACCTGGAACTGGCCGCTCAGACGCACGGCTCGGCTCAAGTTGATCCACGTCAACAGCAGGGCGCGCCGGCCGACGCCCTCCGTGCTGCTCTGACTGAGGTAGATCTCCTGGAGGATCTTGCTCGCTTCGCCGTATTTGCTGGTCAGGGTGTAGTCGAGCGCCAGGTTGTGACGAGCTCTCAGGGTCAGCTGGTGGCTGTTGCCGTGCAGACGCTGGTAGACCTCTGCGGCTTCGGCGTCGAGCTCCTGCGCCCTGGCGAACTCACCCCGGCCGCGGAGGGTGGCGGCGTAGCCGGTCTTGGCCCACAGCGTTTCCGGTTGCTCGGGGCCGAGAGTATCGGTCATCAGCTCGAGGGTCTCCGCTACGAGTTCCTCGGCCCTGGGGTACGAAGCCAGCTCCAGATAGGTGTTGCCCAGGTGGATGCGGGCGGCCAGCACGTCCTTGTGCCGGGCGCCGCTGGCCTCCGCCCACTTCGCGATGTACTCGTTGAGCAACGCCTGCGCCTGCCGGTAGCTGCCGCGCACGTACAGGTAGCGCACGAGGTCGAGGGCGAACCTACGCACGTCCGGCAAAGTGCAATCGATCAGCCCTGACGGCTCCAGATGCGCGGCGAGTTCCTCGAAGCGGGGCCAGTTCGCCGTCTCGTCGGGGTCGGCCGGCGCGGTGCCCGACATCAGCAGGTGGACCTCGTGGCGGAGCTCGGCGCGGTCCTTCTCCGGGGTCTCGTCGCGTAACAGCGCCTGGTTGAGCCGGTGGACCTGGAGAGTGCGGGTGGTCGGCTCGACCTTGACCAGGGCCAGGCGCTCCAGGTGGCTCAGCGCGTTGGTGAGCTTGATCGGGTCGGACAGGATGGGCGCGAGCCGCGGGCCGACGGCCTGGTTGCCGCGGCGGAACACGTCGCGCGGGATGGGCTCGGGGCCGAAGAACGCGCAGCAGCGCAGCACCTCGACCGCCGCGGGGATACGCTCCTGGAGCTGGGAGACCGACAGTTGCCAGGCCGCGGTCATGGACTGCGGGTAGGTCGGCGCCTTCTCCAGGCTGAGCAGCTTGCTCGTCTGCTCTTCGAGCAGAGCCAGGTATTCCTCCACCGACATCAGCGTCCTGGCCAGCAGAGCGGCGGCCTGCTCCAGCGCGAGCGGCAGGTCACCGAGCTTGTCGGCCACCCGGTCCGCCTCCTCCGGGCTGATCGCGTCGCCCAGGCGTTTGCGGAGGAACGCCACGCTCTCCTCGCGCCTGAACACGTCCACCTGAATGGTGGGCTCGTGGTCGCTCCAGCGCGAGTTGCGCGAGGTGATGAGGACGTGGCCGGGGCCTCTCGGGATGAAGTCCTTGATGTACTCGGGCTCCTCGGCGTTGTCGAAGATCACCAGCCAGCTTCGGTAGGGGAATCCGCCCTCCAGCGTGCGCAAGACCGCCTGGGTGGCCTGCTCCACGCCGGTGCTGGTCGCGGGCGGCAGGCCCAGCGCCGGGGCCATCCCCGCCAGCACCGAGGGAACGAGCATCGGCTGGTCGGCGGAGACCCACCAGACCAGGTCGTAGTGGGCGCGGTATTGCCACGCGTACTCGATCGCCAGCTGCGTCTTGCCGACACCGCCGAGGCCCTGCAGCGCCTGGGGCTGTGCCACGACCGCGGTCACGGTGTTGATGCTCTTCCTGAGCGCCGTAAGAAGATCCTTGCGGCCGGTGAAGTTCGGATTGCGCTTGGGGACCCGTTCCCAGATCTTCGGCCCCTGCACGGGTAGGGAATTCTCGGCCACGTGGATCCTCCGCTTCGCACCAGAAGAGGTAAGGCAACCGTATGACTGCATCCTATAGGTTGATTAGTCGGCCGTTTATGACAGAATACTCAATAGAGAAAACTTCAAAAAATGCCTGCATATCGTCCGATATTTGGGTGACCGAAAATGGATGGAGTGCACATGCGTGACGGGCACCACGGGTCGAGCCCGCTGATCGACATCAGCACGGTTTCCCTGCACGAGATGCGCCAGATGGAAAGCGCCGCGCTACGGGCGGTGCTGGCTTCCTGCCTCGTCGACGACAAGGAGCAGATCGCGGGTTTCAACAACTCCATCTGACGACGCGCTTGCCACATCCCCGGCGAGCGGCTAGGCCGAACGCATGTCTCAAGAGCACCTTTTCTCTCCGGTCAGGTGTGCTGGCCGCTCTGCGCATGGGAAAATATCGCCCATTGAATTGCGGCTGCGGGTGGGATCAGCATGGTGACTTCCGGCACGAACGCACACCAGTCGTCCCTGGGGCCGTACCAATCCTTACGCTCCTTTCGCCTGGAGGACCGCCACCGATTCTTCGGACGTGACGAGGAATCCCAGGAAGTACGCGACCTATGGCAGTCGCAGCGGGTGACCGTGCTCTACGGCTCCTCCGGGGTCGGCAAGACCTCGCTGCTCCAGGCGGGCGTCATGCCGCTGCTCAGTTCGCACACGGCCGACGTCCTGCCCCTCGGCCGGGTCTCCCATGGCTCGGCCTTCCCCCGGGCCGCGCTCCCGCCGCACAATCCGTACGTTCTGGCCCTGCTGATGTCGTGGTCTCCGCAGACGCCGCCCAATCGGCTCGCGGGAATAAGCCTTCCCGCGTTCCTGCGGGCCCGGCCGGTCAGACGCGACGCCTTCGGCGATCGCATTCCCACGCTCCTGGCCATCGACCAGGCCGAGGAGCTGTTCACCGGCGGCCGGCAACACCGGCTCTATCGGGACTGGTTCTTCGGCCAGCTCGCCGAGGCGCTACGCGCGGACGACGACCTCCGGCTGCTGCTGTCGATCCACGTCGACCGGCTGATGGACCTCCTCCCGTACGAATGGGAACTGGCCGCCGCCGACCGGGAGAGCTCCTCCGATGAGCGGGACCCTGTGGAAATCGATTGGGTGCGTTTCCCGCTGGAGGCGCTGAGCTTCGAGGGCGCGCTGAAGGCCGTGCGGGGACCGCTCCAGGGCACCGGGCGCCTGTTCGGCGCGGGCGCGGCCGAGCAGGTGGTACGCGACCTCATCAACGTCAGGACACGCACGAGCGGCCCGCAGCAGGCGCAGGGCGTGGAGCCGGTCCAGCTCCAGGTGGTCTGCGAGGCCCTGTGGAGGTCCCTGCCGCCGGAGACCACCGAGATCACCAGAGGCGACGTGCAGGATCACGTCGACAGGGCGCTGTCCCAGCACTACGACAAGGAGATCGGGGAGATCGCCGCCGAGCGGTTCGACGGCGACGACGGCAGGCTGAGGACGTGGTTGCGGCTGACGTTCGCCGATCGGCAACCGGTCCGCCAGAGCGCGATCAGGACCGCGGGCATCGGCAGAACGGTGATCGCCCTGCTGGTGAAGCGGCATCTCCTCAGGGTCGACCAGCGGATGGGCGAGGGGTTGTACGAGCTGGCCTACGACCGGATGCTCCAGCCCGCGGCGCCGGGCCGCCGGCCCGCCGGCCCGCCGCCGGCCCGGCCGACGAGCGAAGGCTTCCTCCGCGAGGCCGAGAACGCCCTGCGCGAAGGCGATCTCCTGCTGGCGGCCACGCTCGGCGAGGAGGCTCTGGGCCGGTCGGAGGAACGTGACCTGCCGCTACGGGCGCGGATCGCATCATTGCTCGGCAACGTGGCGTACGAGGATGGCGACCTTGAGGACGCCATCGCGCACTACAGCTCGGCCGCCAAGGGCTTCGAGACCGCTGGGGCGGCGGCCGCCGTCGGTCCCCTGCTGACCGCCATCGGACGGCTGCGGCTGGCCCAGGGCTCCCCCGCCAAGGCCGTCCGCGAGCTGCAGGCCGCGATGGTACGCGTGCCCGCGGACCTCACGATCCAGACGGAGCTGGCCTGGGCGCTGTGGCACGGCGGTCATCCCGACGCGGCGATAGGCGTGCTCAACGACGTGCTCGACAGGGAGGGCGGCAACACCGACGCACTGCTCATCCGCGGCGAGATCCTGGCCGGCATGGGACAGGCCAAGGCCGCGCTGCGCGACCTCGACCGGGCCAAGCCGTTGCGGTGGCCGTTCGCGAAGGTGGCGCACGCTCTCGCGCTCGCCCAGGTCGACAGCGTGAAGCAGGCGCAGCAGGAGATGGTCGAGGCGCTGGCGGAGACGGCGCACCACGATCCGGCCGCGGCGCACGGCCCGCTGCTCCTGTACGCGGCCCGGGTGGAGAAGCTCGCGGGCAAGACCATGTCGGCGGCCGACCTGGCCAGGCAGGCGATCTCTGCGAAGGCGCCCGCGCTGCCCGGCCACCTGATCGACCACGCCAGGGAGCTAGTTGTCAGCGCCGGGTGACAACGCGAGGTCCTGGAGGAAGATCACGCCGGTCAAGCCGCTCAGTCTCTTCGGCAGATCGGGCGTCGGCAGGCCGGGCGGCAGGAGCGGGGTCAGTTTCTCGCGTACCGGCTTCCAGCCGGTCAGCGCCGCCGCGACCAGCATGACCAGGCACAGGACCAGCGAGCCGCCCGTCACGTCGCCCAAGGAGACCATGAGGCCGCCCAGAGGCGCGGCCAGGCAGAGCGCACCGTGCGAGGAGAGCCTCGAGACGCCGACGACACGGGCCAGCGTTCCCGGATCGACCCTGTGAACCTCCACGGACCTGATCGCCACGTTGCTCAACGCTCCACCGATCCCTGTGACGACGAGAGCCGCGGCGAAGAAGTACGACGGCCGCCCCACCACCGTGCCCACCGCCGCCAGGCCCAGCCCTGCCACCCAGATCCACATGTGCAGCCGCAGCACCCGGCGCACGGGCGGCAGGATGGAGGCCAGAATCGAGCCCACCACGCCGCCCACTCCGCCTGCCGCGAGTACGACCCCGATCTTGAGCGAGGGTGTTCCCTCCGACCCGGCGACGAAGACCATGATCAGTGTGTTCACCATCAGATTGGTGAAGGTGGTAACCATGATCGAACCGCCGAGGAAGGGTTGCCGGGTGAGCTCGTGGAATCCCTCGGACAGATCCCGCAACCGCGAGGGCCGGGCTGAGCGTCTCCCGGTGTCGTGCCCCCAGCTGAGGAACAGACCCCAAGAGAGGACAAAGAGCACGGCATTGACCGCAAAAGGGACGTAGCGCCCAACCCCGAAGAGGTATCCCCCCAGCGGCCTCCCGGCGATCGAGGCGAGATGACTCGCGCCCTCGCTCCTGGCCAGCGCCCCGTGCATCATGGCGGGCTGCACGATGGACGGCAGCAGGGCCGCCTCCGCCAAGGTGTAGAGGACCCACAACGTGCCCTCCGCGGCCGCCGCCAGGATGAGATGCGTGAGGGAAGGCCCCCCGAACAGCATCGCCACGAGCACGGAGGACACGCTCAGCACGCGACCGAGCTCGGCGCAGAGGATGATACGGCGGGGCGATATCCGGTCGACCAGGAGCCCGCCCGGAATGTAAAAGACGAGGACGGGAATCGTCAGGGCGAACCCGGCCCAGCCCGCAGTGGCGGGCGAACCGGTCTGCACCAAGGCAAGAAGCGGATAGGCGACGCCCAGCGTCCGCGTGCCGACCGTGGAAATGGCCGAACCCGCCCACACAAGGGCGAATCTGGCCCTTTTCGGCACAGATGGAGCCGAACTGCCGTGTATCCGACCAACCGCTTCGTCCACGCCCCCCGGCTTTTCGGGCCCGACTTTAGGGTCATGAGCGAGGTCGAGCATGACACAACCCGCCTCTGTGCTCGGGAGATAGGACTGCTTACCAGATTGTTGCCGGTCGCGACCCGTCGAAGTATAGGGGACGAGACCTGGGACTACCCACCTCGTCTCCCTTTTGGGACCGTCGCTATCCCGCTGCACGCGAGAATCTTAATACACTCATGATCAACAAAATGAATAAGAACCGTAATCCGGCAAAACAGGCCTGGCAGATCATCTCTGACCATGCTCTGATCACAATGTGACATCACGCAGCGATAGACACCCAATGTCAGACTTTGTCCTATTGAGTCGTGATTTTGCGGCGCTTGGGGTCAGTTTCGGGCAAGTCTTATTGCTGCACTCCTCTCTCAGCAGCCTCGGCCACGCTGAGGGCGGTGCCGGCATGGTGGTCTCGGCCTTGCGCGGGGTGCTCGGCGACGACGGCACTCTCGTGGTCCCCTCCGGCACGTCGGGCAATTCCGACACCTCTCCGCTCTACCGCGCCGCCGTGGCCGGCATGACTCCCGACGAGATCGCCGCCTACCGCTCCCGCATGCCCGCCTTCGACCCGGCCTCGACCCCCTCCGACCGGATGGGCCGGATCGCCGAGCACGTGCGTACGCTGCCGGGGGCGCGGCGCAGCGCGCACCCGCAGACGTCCTTCGCCGCCATCGGCTCGCGGGCGGCCGAGATCACCGAGGGGCACGCCCGCGACTGCCTGCTCGGCGAACGGTCGCCGCTCGCCCGGCTGTACGACGCCGGCGCCCTCGTCCTACTGCTGGGCGTGGGATACGACACGTGCACGGCCTTCCACCTGGCCGAGTACCGCTACACGGCCAGGCCGCCGCGGCGCAGCTACCGGGCCGTGGTGGACGACGGGAACGGGCGCGAATGGTGCGAGTTCGAGGACGTGTTCGTGGACGCCCGCGACTTCGCCGCCCTGGGGGCGGGCTTTGAGGCTGTCTCTTATACACATCTCCGAGCCCACGAGACCCTAAGACAC
>NZ_VCJS01000029.1 GCF_005893125.1 Nonomuraea basaltis
CTCGATCCCCGTGACCCACGTCCAGAACGTCAGCTCGGCGGCCGTGCAGGACGCGCTGACCAAGCCCGCCGAGCTGACGTTCTGGACGTGGGTCACGGGGATCGAGAAGACCGTCGCCCGCTTCACCGCGAAGTATCCGAACATCAAGGTCAACGTGGTGAACGCGGGGCAGTCCGCGGACCAGTACACCAAGCTGCAGACCGCGATCAAGGCCGGCTCCGGCGCGCCCGACGTGGCGCAGATCGAATACTTCGCGCTGCCCCAGTTCGCCCTCGCCAAGCAGGTCGTCAACCTGTCCGAGTACGGCGCCGACTCGCTGAAGGACAAGTTCGCCGACTCGGCGTGGGGCCAGGTCGCGATCAACGGCGGCGTCTACGGCATCCCGCAGGACACCGGCCCCATGGCGATGTTCTACCGCAAGGACATCTTCGACAAGCTGAAGCTCGAGCCGCCGAAAACCTGGGCGGAGTTCGTCGAGACGGCCAAGAAGATCAAGGCCGACAACGCGGACAACTTCATCACCTCCATCGACCCCGGTGACGCCGGCGGCGTGGACAGCCTGATCTGGCAGGCGGGCGGCGCGCCGTTCAAGACCACGGACGGGACCTCGGTCGGCGTCACGCTCGACTCCGACCCCGGCGTGAAGCAGTGGGTGAGCACCATGGGCACCCTGCTCGGCGAGAAGCTGGTCGACCCGCAGCCCGGCTGGACCGACGAGTGGTGGAAGGGCATGGACTCCGGCAAGTACGCGGTCTGGCTGACCGGCGCCTGGGCTCCGAACGGCATCATCAACTCCATTCCCAAGACGAAGGGCAAGTGGGCGGTCGCCCCGATGCCGCAGTACGACGCGGCCAAGCCGATGAACGCCGAGAACGGCGGTTCCTCGGTGGCGGTCATCCCGCAGAGCAAGAACATCCCGGCCGCCGTCGCCTTCGCGGAGTGGCTCAACTCCGACCCTGAGGCCGTCAAGTCGCTGAACACCGAGGCCGGGCTGTTCCCCGCCACGAAGGTGCTGCTCGACGACCCGGCGTTCCGTGACGCGCCGCAGGAGTTCTTCGGCGGCCAGAAGATCAACCAGGTCCTGGGCGACGCCTCGGCCGCCGTCCGCGCCGACTGGCAGTACCTCCCGTTCCAGGTGTACGCCAACAGCATCTTCAAGGACACCGTGGGCCAGGCCATCGACGGCGGCGGAGACCTGTCCGCCGCGCTGAAGACCTGGCAGGACCGCATCACCGCCTTCGGCACCGAGCAAGGCTTCACCCTCACCAACGGCGGCTGACCCCCGCACGAACGGCGGCCCGGCGGGACACACTCCCCCGCCGGGCCGCCCACGTGTTTCCAGGGCACGGAAGGCGAACTCTGTTGATCGCGTTCGGGAGGGTTACAGTCCCTTCGTGTCCACCAACAGAAGGCCCCGCGTCACCATCGATGACGTGGCGCGCGCGACGGGGGTGTCCCGCCAGACCGTGTCCCGGGCGATCAACAACAAGACCGAGATCGATCCGGAGACCCGGCAGCGGATCCTCGACGTGGCGCGGGCGATGGGTTACCGCCCCAGCCGGTTCGCCCGGGGGCTGGTGCGCCAGCACCTGACCACCGTCGGCCTCGTGATCGCCGACGTGCTCAACCCGTTCTTCCCGGAGGTGGCGGCGGGCCTGCTGGAGGCCGCCGAACACCGGGGATGGCAGGTCGTGGTCTACAGCACGGGCAGCGACCACCGTAAGGAGCTGGAGGTCGTGGACATGCTGTTCGACCAGGTCGACGTGGGCGTGGCCTTCCTGCTGCATCAGGACGCGATCGTCAAGGCCGCCGCGGCCAACCTGCCGTTCGTCCTGCTCGACAAGGGCGATCGGGCGCCGTCGGTGCCCGGCGTCCGCATCGACTTCGAGTCCGGCGTACGGCAGGGGCTGGAGTACCTGATCGACCGCGGCCATCGCAGGATCGCGATGATCGACGACCTGACGTACGTCACGGCGCAGGCGCCCGACACCCGCCGCGACCTGTATCTCAAGATCATGACGGAACGCGGCCTGCCGGTCGACGCCGGCTGGATCCAGCCCGCGCACAACTCGGTCGAGGGCGGGGGCACGGCGATGGAGCAGTTGCTGGCGGCGCACCCTGACGTGACGGCGGTGTTCGCCTACAACGACATGATCGCCATCGGAGCACAGCGCCGCGCCGTCCAGCTCGGCCTGCGGGTGCCCGGCGACTGCGCGTTCCTCGGCTTCGACGGCCTGAGCATCGGCGAGCTGGTGGATCCGCCGCTGACCACGCTCCACCTCGACAAGAGGCGCCTCGGCGAGATCGCGATCGAGCAGGCGGCGCTGCTGCTGGCCGGGCCCGGCGAGGCCGCCGTCCTGGACGCCGTGATCCGCCCGGAACTCCTCGTGCGCGGCTCCACGTGACCTCTTACCCCGGGCGCACGGTGCGAAGATTCACTCTTGACATCATGCCATCGTTGGAGGAATGTCTCCGTGAGCGCTCACGTGAGCGGTAACGGAGACATCTCCGGCGTGCCTTGAGCGGACCGCCGGCGCCGAAGCCCTCCCCCTCCCCCGGAAGGCCATCCTCATGAGGCACAAGGCTTTGCTGACGGCTCTCGCCGCCGCCATCGCCCTGACCGCGTGCACTGTCGGCCAGCAGCAGCCCACCAGCCAGACCGGCGGCACAGCCAAGAAGGAGATCAGTTTCCTGGTCTTCGAGACGCCCAACCTCACGCCACAGGTCTGGGACGCGGCGATCAAGCGAGTGACCGACAAGTACCCGGACATCACGGTCAAGAAGCTCGTTTCGCCGACGGAGGACCGGGTCTCCTACGCCAAGCAGCTCCTGGCCTCCGGCCAGTTCCCCGACGTGATGGTCGCCGTCTCCCCCGCCGGGTTCGCCGAGAGCGGCGCCATGGCGGCCTTCACCCCCGAGGAGCTGAAGGACTTCGTCGCGCCCGGCAACGGCGCCGTCAACGGCAAGGTCTACCAGTTGCCGGCCAACACCCAGACGATCCCCGTCGTCTACTACAACAAGGACCTCTTCGCCAAGGCCGGGATCGCCGCGCCACCGAAGACGTACGCCGAGCTGCTCGACGCCGCCGCCAAGCTCAAGGCCAAGGGCATCACCCCCTTCGTCATCGGCGGCGGCAAGGATCCCTTCGCCTCCACGCTGCTGTGGACGGCCACCCTCGCCACGGACCTGTATGCCAAGACCCCCGACTGGATGGCCAAGCGGCGCGCGGGAACGGTGAAGTTCAGCGACCCCGACTTCGTCAAGGCCGCCGCCAAGTTCGCGGACCTCGCCGCGAAGGGCTACATCGACAAGAAGGACATCTCCCGTGACTACGCGGCGACCGAACAGGCCTTCCTCGACGGGAAGGGCGCGATGTACCCGATGGGGAACTGGTTCGCCGCCGCCGGGGACGACCCCAAGCGCAAGCCCGACTGGGAGATCGGCGCCTTCAACTGGCCCGGCGACGACGGCGCCACGGTCGTGCCCGCCTTCACCGGCGGCGGCCTGTCGGTGAGCGCCACGGCCAAGCACCTGCCCGAGGCCAAGAAGTTCGCGCTGGCCTACACGTTGGACAAGACGAACCTCGACGACTCCGTACACAACGACGGCCTCTATCCGGCGATCAAGGGATATACGCCCCCATCGGACACCGGCACGGTGTTCAAGCTCGGTTACGACCTCTACCAGCAGGGCCTGCGAGACGGCAAGATCGTCCAGGCCTTCGGCTGGGAGGCCGGCGACGACGGCCTGCTCCCCGGCGTGGTCGACAAGTGGCGGGCCGGGGCGCAGGACCTCATCACGGGCGGCAAGACCGTCGAGCAGGTGACCGCCGCGCTCGACGACGAGTGGTCCAAGGCCTCCTGATCCATGGCGGTTCACACCCAGACGCCGCCGGCCCGGACCACGCCGCGGCCGGCGGGCCGGCCCTTCGGGGCGATGGCGGAGAAGATCAGGACGTTCGCCTTCTTCGGCGCGCCGGGCCTGTTCATCTACGCCTGCTTCGTGCTCCTCCCCATCATGATCAGCTTCGGATACAGCCTCACCAACCACAACCCGTTCAACCCGCCGACGCGTTTCGTCGGCCTGCGCAACTATCAGGTGCTCTTCACCGACGCGGAGTTCCTCACCTCGCTGCGGGTCACCACGATCCTCACCGTCATCGTCGTCGTCGTGCCCAACGTGGCGGGGCTCGGCATCGCGCTCCTGCTGGACCGCAGGAGCTGGTTCTACAACGCGATGCGCACCGTCTTCTTCACCCCGATGGTCCTCAGCTCAGTCGTGGTGAGCATCGTGTGGACCCGCATGCTGGACGATCAGGGACTGGTCAACCAGGCGCTGCGCGCGCTCGGGATCGCCGACCCGCCGGGCTGGCTCTCCGACCCGCGCATCGCGCTCTACTCGATCGCGATCATCCTGTCCTGGCAGCTGCTCGGCTTCTGCGTCGTCGTCTACCTCGCCGGGCTCCAAGGGGTGCCCAGGGAGCTCGTCGAGGCCGCGGCGATGGACGGCGCAGGCCCCGTACGCCGGTTCCGCTCGGTGACCTGGCCGCTGCTGGCGCCGGCGCTGACCATCAACACGGTGGTCCTGCTGATCTCGGCGTTCAAGACCTTCGACCACGTGCAAGTGATCACCCACGGCGGCCCGGGAACGGGGACGACCGCGACCATCGCCTACAACGTCCTGCAGACCGGCCTGGTGGCCAACCGGCAGGGGTACGCGTCGGCGATGGCGATCGTCATGCTCGTCATCATCGCCACCGCCTCCGCCGTCACGCTCAAGATCCTCAACCGGCGGGAGGTCAGCCTGTGAACGACTCGCGAGCACCCTGGCTACGCCACGTCACCGCCCTGATCATCAGCGCGTTCTTCGTGGTCCCGCTGTACATGATCCTGGTGAACGTCGTCAAACAGGGCGAGAAGATCACGCAGGATCCGGCCGGGCTGCCCGTCCCGCCGACGCTGGAGCACCTCACCGGCCTGCTCACCCGCCCGGACAATCTGTTCTGGGCGAGCCTGACCAACAGCGTGGTCGTCACCACACTGTCGATCATCGTGCTGACCGTACTGTCGGCGATGCTCGCGCACTACCTCGCCCGCTCCCGGAGCAGGTGGGCGCGCGTGGCCATGCTCCTGCTGCTGTCCGGCCTGATGATCCCGCCACAGGTGATCCTCATGCCGATCACCCAGGTCCTGCAGTTCCTCGGGCTGATGACGACGGTGCAGGGACTGGTGCTGTTCAACGTCGGCTACTACATCCCGTTCGGGGTGTTCGTGTTCTCCGGCTTCCTGCGCGGCATCCCGATCGAACTGGAGGAGGCGGCGGCGATCGACGGCGCCTCGCGGTCGAAGACCTTCTGGCGGGTGGTCTTCCCGCTGCTGCGCCCGGCGACCGCGAGCGTGCTGATCTTCCTCGGTGTGTGGATCTGGAACGACTTCATCAATCCGCTGGTCATCCTCGGTCCCTCCCAGGGCACCACGATCACCACCGGCATCTACCGGTCGATCGGCCAGTACCAGGCCGACTTCGGCACCGTGTTCGCGCTGATGTTCCTGGCCACGCTCCCGGTGCTGATCTTCTATCTGTTCCTGCAGAAGCAGTTCGTCAAGGGGCTCACGGGAGGCGCGACCAAGGGGTGAGGTCATGCGCTGGGCCCATGAACGAGGCGAGCGCGCGGTCGCGATTCCACGGGACGCCGGCTCCTTCGGCAGGTCAAGCGGCAGGTGAGGGCCGGGCGTAGGAGTCTGCACCGGGGGCAGGGCACGCGGGAGGAGGGTGTCATGGTGTCCTCGCAGAGCGTCTTCAGACGCAAACCCGTGGAGCAGATCGCCGTCGAGCACGAAGGGGAGCTGTCCCGCACGCTCGGCCTGTGGCAGCTCACCGCCATCGGCGTCGGCGGCATCATCGGCGCGGGCATCTTCGCCCTCGCCGGAGCGGTCGCCAACCAGACGGCGGGGCCGGCCGTGCTCGTCTCCTTCCTCATCGCCGGCGTCGCCAGCGCCGCCGCCGCCTTCTCGTACGCCGAGTTCGCCGGGCTCATCCCGAAGGCCGGGTCCGCCTACACCTACGGCTACGCGGTCCTCGGCGAGATCGTGGGCTGGTTCATCGGCTGGGACCTGCTGCTGGAGTACACCGCGATCGTCGCGGTCGTGGCCATCGGCATCTCCGGCTACTTCGGCTTCCTCGTCCAGCAGCTCGGCCTCCAGTTGCCCGCCTGGATGCTCGGCGCGCCCGGCACCGGCGAGGGGCGCGTCGTCGACCTGTTCGCGGTGCTCCTGTGCCTGCTCATCGCCTACCTGCTGAACCTCGGTATCAAGAGCGCGGCCAGGTTCGAGACGTTCGTGGTGACGCTCAAGGTCGCCGTGGTGCTGCTGGTGATCGTGGTCGGCTTCTTCTACGTGAGCACCGCCAACTACACGCCGTTCTTCCCGTTCGGCGTCGGCGGCGCGATCACCGGTGCGGCCACCGTGTTCTTCGCCGTCTTCGGCTACGACGCCATGAGCACCGCCGCCGAGGAGTCGAAGGACGCCCAGCGGCACATGCCCAGGGCCATCGTCTACTCGCTGGTCATCTCCATGATCCTGTACGTGCTCGCCACGCTCGTGCTCACCGGCATGCAGAACTACCGGGAGATCGACCCCGAGAGCGGTTTCTCCTCGGCCTTCGCCTCCGTCGGGCTGTCGGGGCTGGCGACCGTGATCGCGGCGGGTGCCATCATCGGCATCCTGACCGTCATGTTCACGTTCATGCTCGGCGTGACCCGGGTCTGGTTCTCCATGAGCCGCGACGGGTTGCTGCCCCAATGGTTCGCCAAGCTGCACCCGGTACGCCGCGTGCCCTCGCGCGTCACCTGGATCGTGGGCGCCGCCTCGGCGGTGATCGCCGGGTTCCTGCCCATCAGGGAGGCGGCGGAGCTGACCAACATCGGGATCCTGCTGGCGTTCGTGGTGGTGTGCGTGGCGGTGATCGTGCTGCGCTACCGCCACCCGGAGCTGCCCAGGTCCTTCCGCACCCCCGGGATGCCCGTGGTGCCGGCGATCGGGGTGGTGTTCTCCCTGTGGCTGATCACGTTCCTGGACCCGACGACGTGGGTGCGGTTCGGCGTCTGGTTCCTGCTGGGACTGGTCGTCTACTTCGCCTACAGCCGCCGGCACTCGGAGCTCCAGGTGTAGCAGCCCTCACCAGGCCGGCGCCGGCCAGGATCCCGTGCGCTGGCTAGGCCGTCTTCGGCCGAGCCGGCGTCTTGCCGGAGGGCGTTCGCCGCCCGCTGTCAACTGTGCGCCCGCATAGAAAGCGCTGGGACCGGATCCGGCTGAGCTGGAGGAACGCACTATCACCAACGCCCGCCATGCTCGTGCGCGCCGCGAAACGGCAACTTTACAAGCGGGAAAGGGGAGCGTAGCCGTACGCGGCGAGCATCTCACCAAATACCTGGTGGGAGCGTTCTTTGACTGTGGCGGAAAAGGCGATCGCAGGACTGACGCTGCGCGGCCTGCGCAAGGAGTTCCAGCTCAGCCGATCGACGGTGACCGCGCTGGACGGGGTCGACCTGGAGATCCCTGGGGGCCACTTCCTGACGTTGCTCGGCCCTTCCGGATGCGGCAAGTCAACCGTGCTGCGGATCCTGGCGGGCCTCGACAGCCCGACGGACGGGGAGGCGCTGATCCAGGGAGAGACACCCGAGGCGGTACGGAGCGCGCACGGTGTGGGCATCGCCTTCCAGGACTCGGCGCTGCTGCCCTGGCGCAGCGTCCATGCCAACATCAGACTGCCCCTCGAGGTCGGCGGCATGAAGCCGGCGAAGGGCCAGATCGAGGAGTTGATCAAACTTGTCGGCCTGGACGGTTTCGAGAAGGCCCGTCCGGCGCAGTTGTCGGGCGGCATGCGCCAGCGTGTCGCCATCGCTCGGGCCCTCGTCATCGAGCCCAGGATCCTCCTCCTCGACGAGCCGTTCGGCGCGCTGGACGACATGACCCGGCAGCGTCTCAACCTGGAGTTGCTGCGGATCTGGACCGCCCGAGCCACGACCACGCTGCTGGTCACCCATTCGATCACCGAGGCGGTGTTCCTTTCGGACACGGTCGCGGTGATGACCCCGCGCCCAGGCAGGATCGCGACCACCGTCGAGATCGATCTGCCCCGCCCCCGCACACCGGAGATGCTGCGGAGCCCCGAATTCCACAAGCTGGAGGATCGCCTCTCGGAGATCCTCTTCGGCTACGGATCGGCCCTATGACCGCCCCGCGCCGCATGACCACTCCGTGCGGCGGGAGGCCACAGTGACCGCCGTCACCACGCGGAGAGCGGCACCGGTCTCCCTGGCGATCTCCCCCGCCGTGTCGCGGCTGGCAGGACCGCTCGCCGTCCTCTTCGTCTGGCAGATCCTCGCGACAACGGTGTTCTCCGGCGGGCGGACGGTGCCCAGCCCCGTCGCCGTCGTCGGCCGGGCCGTACAGGATGTCTCCTTCGCCCTGCCGCACCTCGCCCAGACGGCTCAGGAGGCGGCGTGGGGATGGCTGTGGGGCAACCTCCTCGCGATCGCCGCAGGAGTGGTGTTCGTCCTGGTCAAGCCCATCGAGCTGGTGGCGTTCCGGTTCTTCGTGGCCCTCTACTGCCTGCCGCTGGTCGCGATCGCGCCCATCCTCACCGCGGTCCTGGAGGGCGATGACCCGCAGATCGTCGTGGCCGCGCAGGGTGTGTTCTTCACCACGCTCGTCGCCGTCATGCTCGGCTTCCGCTCCGCCGACGCCACCAGCCTGGACCTGGTCGCGGCGGCCGGCGGGGGCCGCTGGCGGCAGATGCGCAGCGTCCGGGTGTGGGCGGCGTTGCCCGCGCTCTTCGGGGGCCTGCGCATCGCCGCCCCGGCGGCGGTTCTCGGCGCCGTGATCGGGGAGTACCTCGGCGGGCGCCAAGGCCTCGGCGTGGCCATGGTCTACAGCCAGCAGACGCTCGACGCCACCCGGACCTGGGGCCTCGCCCTCGACGCCGCCCTCCTCGCCGGCGTCGCCTACGGGCTGACGACGGTCGCTGAACGCCTCATCGCCCCGTGGGCCCGGTCGGGGTCCACCGCCGCGGTTCCGTCGCCGACCCGTCAGGGCGGCCTCGGCAGGCGCACCGTGATCGCGCTGGCCACCGGCCTGGCCGGTACGGCCTTCATGCTGGTGTTCTGGCAGGTTCTCATCAAGGTGAGCGGCCTGAGCCCGTTCTTCGCCAAAGGCCCGCTCGACGTGTGGACGTACCTTTCCGGCAACCTGGACCAGGTTCTCGGCCCGCTGGGGGTCACGCTGCGCAATGCCGCCCTGGGCTACGCGGCGGGCACCGTCGCCGCCGTCGTGCTCGCCTCGCTCGTGGTCGTGAGCCGGTTCGCCGAGGCCGTCGTCATGCCGATCGCGGTCACCCTGCGGACCGTGCCGCTGGTCGCCATGACGCCGCTCATCGCGCTGGTCTTCGGCCGCGACGTGCTCACCGTCATCGTGATCGCGGGACTCGTCACGTTCTTCCCGTGCCTGGTGACCGTGGTGGCGGGCATGCGCGCCACCCCCCAGTCGGCCGTCGATCTCGTCGCGACATACGGCGGGGGGCCGTTGCGGACACTCGCCGCCGTCCGCCTGCCGTACGGCATGGCGTCGATCTTCGCCGCCTCCCGGGTGGCCGCCCCGACGGCGCTGCTCGGCGCGCTCCTGGCCGAATGGCTGGCGACGGGGCAGGGCCTCGGCTTCCTCATGCTCAGAGCCAGCGTGAACGCCCAGTACAACCTGCTGTGGAGCGCGGTCGTCCTGGTCACCGCGGTATCGATCGTCGCCTACGCCATCGCCGCGGCCGCGGAGAGCAGCCTGCTCCGCCGGTTCTCCTGACTCTCCTCCCCACGCTCGAAAGGAAACACGCTCATGTTCTACAGCCGTCGTGACCTGCTCAGAATCGGCGGGATCGCCACCGCGGCGGGCCTGGCCGCTCCCCTTCTCGCCGCCTGCTCCAGCGGCGACGACACCGCCGCCCCCGCCGGCTCCGCGAGCGGCGGCAAGTCCACCGAGAAGATGTCCTTCCAGCTCAGCTGGCTTCCCACCACGGAGTTCGCCGGCACCTGGCTCGCCCTGAACAAGGGATACTTCACCGCCGAGGGCATCGACCTCGCCTGGCTGCCCGGCGGCCCGAACGCCAGTCCGGCGACGATCGTGGCCAGCGGCAAGGCCGAGGTCGGCATGCTCAACGCGGACGCCATCGCGACAGCCCGTCTCCAGGGCGCCCCCATCAAGATCATCGGTGCGCTGCTGCAGAAGTCGCCCTTCTGCATCCTGAGCAAGGCCGAGACGCCGATCAACTCGCCGCAGGAGATGATCGGCAAGAAGATCGGCGTGGCGGCGGCCAACGAGACGGCCTTCGACGTGATGCTGAGCCTCAACAACATCAAGAAGAGCCAGCTCACGATCGTTCCTGTCCAGTTCGACCCCGCGCCTGTGGCGAACGGGGAAGTCGACGGTCAGATCGTGTACGTCACCAACGAGCCGCCGACACTTGAGGCACGCGGGATCAAGACCAACACGTTCCTGCTCGCCGACTTCGGATTCAGCGTCCTGTCGGACTGCTTCTTCGCCACCGAGCAGACGATCGCGGAGAAGCCCGACCTGCTCGCGGGATTCCTTTCCGCGACACGCAAGGGCTGGCTGGACAACATCGCCGATCCGCAGCCGGGCACCGACCTGGCTGTGGGGACGTACGGCAAGGACCAAGGGCTGGACGCCGCACAGCAGCTCGGCGAGAGCAAGGCGATGAACAGCCTCATCGTCACGCCCGACGTGCCCAAGCCGATCGACCTGCCCGACGCCGCGATGAGCACCACCGTCGAAACTCTCAAGAAGGTGGGTATCACCATCACCGTCCAGGACCTGTTCACCAAGGACGTCCTCGCCAAGATCAACACGTGACCGCCAGGCGAGCGGAGGCCGACCACGCCGAGCCCTCCCCCCGTCTCCCGGCGGATTTGCTGATTCGCGGGGCCGTACTGGTCGCGACCTGCGACGGCGAGAGACGGGAGCTCGCGGGCGGCTGGGTGGCCATCACCGACGGGCTCGTCAGCGGGGTGGGCACCGGTCCTGAGCCGGCCGCGGCCAGGGTGCTGGACGCGGGTGGGTGCCTGGTGACCCCAGGCCTGATCAACACCCATCACCACATCTACCAGAACCTCACCCGCTCCTACGGGCCGGTTGTCAACGGCACCCTGTTCGAGTGGCTGACCGGTCTCTACCCGCTGTGGGCAGGTCTCGACGAGGAGGCGTCTTACCTGTCCGCGTGGGCCGGCCTCGCCGAACTCGCCCTCGGCGGATGCACCACGTCCACCGATCACCTGTACGTCGCGCCGTCGGGGGGCGGCGACCTGTGGTCGGCGGAGATCGAGGCCGCCCGGCAGCTCGGCTTCCGGTTCCATCCGACGCGCGGCTCGATGAGCGTGTCCGCCAAGGACGGCGGTCTGCCCCCGGACTCCGTGGTCCAGGACGAAGACGAGATCCTCGCCGACTGCGAACGGCTCGTCGAACGACATCACGATGCCGCGCACGGCGCGATGGTGAGGGTGGCCATCGCCCCGTGTTCACCGTTCAGCGTCAGCCCCACCCTGATGCGCCGCGCCGCGGAACTCGCCGAGCGGCTCGACGTCCGCCTGCATACCCACCTGGCCGAGGACCCGGACGAGGATGCGTACTGCCTGGAACGCTTCGGCAGGCGGCCGATCGAGCAGTTCGAGGAGGTGGGCTGGATGACCGGGCGTTCCTGGGTGGCCCATTGCATCTACCCCTCCTCCGAGGAGATCGCACGGCTCGGCGCGGCGGGCGTCGGAGTAGCCCACTGCCCGAGCTCCAACATGTTGATCGGTGGAGGTGGTTTCGCCCCGGTTCGGGAGTTCCGCCGCGCAGGCGTGCCCGTCGGCCTGGGCTGTGACGGGTCGGCCTCCACCGACTCGGCCTCGCTCTGGCTCGAATCCCGTACGGCACTGCTCCTCGGCCGCCAGCGGCTGGGCCCGACGGGCATGACCGCCCGCGACGTCCTTGACATGGCCACGCGCGGCGGCGCCGCCTGCCTGGGCCGCACCGGTGAACTCGGGGAACTGACGGTAGGAGCCGTCGGTGACGTGGTGTGCTGGCCCTTGGAGGGCATCGCCTACGCGGGCGCCCTCACCGACCCGATAGAGGCCTGGCTCCGTTGCGGCCCCTCGGCCGCCCGCCACACCGTTGTCGCCGGCAGGCCCGTGGTCGAGCACGGCGAGCTCGTCGCCCCCGGTGTCGAGGACATTCTCGCTCGGCACCGGGCCGCGTCCGCCCGCATCCAGCAACTGGCGGGCGGATGACCACCTCGTCCGAACGTGCCGATTCCGCGCTCGATCTCGCTGACCACACCGATGCTCACTCCGGACAGGTCGCTGAGCGCCCGCAGGGACAGCTGGCGCTGCCCGCAGTTCGCCGTCGGCGGTGTTGCACCGGCGTCACAGCGGTCCGGGCGCCTCGGAGCTTCTGCGGCGAGCGGCTTCGAGCGAGTCGGCCACTGCCGCGACTCGTTGCGCGGCCGTGGCGATCACCTGGTCACCGGACGCGTGCGAGGCGCATCTGCCGGCGATCTGGCGTACTCGTTCGATCAGCACCGTCCAGGCGGCCTCGCGCCAGGGGACCACGTTGTCCATCAGGTAGTACATCTCGAAGGCCGGCCCGGCCGTACGTCCCGGATGCGCGGGACCGGCGGGCCGCCGGGTCAGCTCGGTGCCGAGCGGCCGCAGCACGCCCGCCATCATCGCAATCGCTCCGCTGATCAGGACGTCGAGCTCGTCGTCGCTTTCGTCGGTGTGGGTGAAGAAGCGGGTGAGCATCCATAGGATCACCTCGTAGGCGAGGTTGCACAGCTCGGCCAGCACCAGCGAGTGCGGGTCGCCGATCAACGGCTGCGGCTCTTGCACGTCGAAGGGCTGGCGGGTGAACGTACCGAGCGCAGGGTGGGCGGGCTCGAAGTCCGGGTCGGCGGCCCGCAGCGTGGTGTACTCCTCCCAGATCTTCAGAAAACGACCGTAGTGGGCGTCCTGCCAGTCGCCCTGCGCCCCCTCGCCCTGCTCGATGATCTCGTCGATGGCGGCGCACGCCGACTTGAGGTCGGTCACCGCCACCATCTCAGGCCAGCGGAACAGCTCCGGGGTGGCCTGCGCCCTGGGCGAGCCGCAGAACACCTGCTCCTCGCCAAGCCCGGCGACGAGGGCGGTCAAGCCGTCCCTGATGCCGCGGTAGAGATGGCCGACCGTGGCGAACTCCTGCGCCCGGGGGAAGATCTCGCCGGACGCGACGGGTTCCGGCGGAGGATCACAGGAGATGAAACCGGCGGCGTCGGCCCGCTCGATGCCCTCGGGCCTCTCGAGGAAGAGGAAGTGGGTCAGGGCCGCCTCGCCGAAGGGCAGCAGCCGCATCTGCACCGAGGGTGGGAACGCGCCGCACGCCTGCGGGAAGTTGGGCCTGCCGAAGGTGGGCGCCGCGCCGATGGCCGCCATCAGATTGGCCACCAGAGCCAGGTGGAGCATCTCCTGTACGGCGATGCCGTGGAGCTCCTTGCGCCAGCGGTCCACCGCGGCCTGCTGCTCGCCGGTGAGGCCATCGGTCTTGAGACTGAACTCGGCGAAGAGGTACTGGCACATGATCATGTGCTCGAGCTGGGACGCTTGGACGAGCAGGTACCACACGTGCTCGCGGTGCTCGATGACGATGGGGGGCTCAGCCATGCTTACAGAGTTGCACAGCAGACATGCCGGCGCTTCTCCCCAGGGAGCGCGCCGCACGCCATGGCCATCAGCGGTCCAGGAATCAGCGGCGAGCAGCAGTCGGAGACGATCGACGGCGGAGCGAAGACCCAGTTCACGGTCACCCTCCGGCCTGGAAGCCACGAAGTGTGGTGCCCGGTCGGCAACCACCGGGCTCAGGGCATGGAGACCACTCTGGTGGTCAAGTGACCGGACGGGAGCCGATGGCCGCCCGTAGTCTCTCAGCGGCCTGTTCGGGCGGGACCGTGTTGATCGCCATACCCGAGCCGAGCTCGAATCCCGCTGGAACCGACAGTCTCGGGATGATCCGCACGTGCCAGAGGAAGTAGGGCGTGTCCTGCTCGCCGTTGGGCGCGCTGATGACGACGTAGTTGTACGGCACATCGCCGAGCAGCCGCCGCAGCCCCGCGAGCACGCGCAGCAGCAGGGCCCCGACGGCCTGCAGCGCGTCATCGGAGGCATCGGCGAACGACGCGCGGTGCTCGAAGGGGGCCAGCCAGATCTCGTACGGCATGTGCGCGGCGTACGGGACGAAGGCCACAGCGCGGTCGCCGGCGTCGACGAGCCGCCGTCCGTCCTCGATCTCGGCATCGACGAGGTCGGCGTACAGGCAGCGGCCGGCGTCGTCGTCGTAGTGCGCCCGGGAGACGTCGAACAGATGACGGTGGCGCAGCGGCACGAAGGACATGGATCGCGTCTGCAAGGCCTGTTACGGGCTTAGCTCCGATGTTTCCTCTCAGGATGTGAGCTGCCTGAGCACATGCCCATGCCGCCGCCCCGCGACGTCGCGGGGCGGCGGTCCATGAGGGTGTTCTGCTGCAGGTGGTCCTTTCTCTCGTGCCGGACCGGCTGATCGGAGCCGGCCCGGCCGAGCCGGTGATGTCAGCCGCGGATGACCGAGATCATCTTGTCGGCGTCGCGGGTGAGCACCTGGCGCACGTCGGCGCGCGGGACAAGTTGCCCGTCGGCGACGAGCTTCTTGAACTCGTCCAGGCGTCGCAGCGCCTTGGCGTCCTCGCCGCCGGCCTCCGCCTTCCTGGCCTTGGTCAGCTCGTCGGTCAGCTTGTCGTGTGCCCTCAGCGACAGCCAGTTGGTGGCGCGGAACCGGTCGAGCAGGTTCTGCATGTCCCGGAAGGACGTGGCGACGTTGAACCGCACCGAAGTCGTCACCGAGTTGCCCGCGTTGTCCGTCGAGGTGACCGCGACCGTGTGCGGGGCCAGCGTCTGGGTGAACAACGGCAGCACCGAACCGGAGGTGTGGGCCGCGCCGTCGAGGGTGCCGGTCGTGCTGCGGATGCCCGAGGTGGCGTCCACAGCCTCCCAGCTGATCAGCAGGTCCTGAGAGTCGCCGTACACCTCACTGTCGGCGACGCCCGACACGAGCAGGATGGGCTTGGTGGCGTCGATCTTCAGCACCGCGGCCTTCTCCTCCTCGGCGTTGCCCGCTGCGTCGTGCGTGCGATAACGCAGCTCGTGCTCGCCATCGCCGTCCACCACCACGGCCTGTCCGGTGTAAGCCGTCCAGTCGCCGCCGTCGAGCGAGTACTCGATGAGCTTGACGCCGGAGTGGGCGTCCTGCGCGGCCAGTTCGACCGGGACCGAGTCCTTGCTCCATCCGTTCGCGTTCGGCTCGGCGAACGACGCGGTGGTCTGCGGGGCGGTGGCGTCGATCTTGACGGTGAGTGAGCGGGCCTGCTCGACGTTGCCCGCGCCGTCCCGGGAGCGGTACTCAAGAGCATGCTCGCCGTCGCCACTGACGATGAACGGCATGCTGAAGGCGGTCCAGGCGCCGCCGTCGATCCGGTACTCGGTGGCGGCCACGCCGGAGCCGCCCTCCTCGTCCGCCGCCGTGAGGGTGATCTCGACCGGAGCTGCGGTGTACCAGCCCTCCTTGCCGTTCGGCGCGGCCGGGTTCTGCTTCGCCGTGGTGGTCGGCGCCGTCTCGTCGACGGGGTCACCGCCGATCTTGGTGAGGCGGAAGGTCTGGTTGAGGGAGGCCGAGCAGTTCCACTGGATCACCGCGGCGCCGTCGGCCTGGGAGACGCCGTTGATGTCGACGCACAGCCCGGTCTTGGCGGAGACGATCTGGAAGAGGCCTTCGCCGCCGCCGGTCGGGACCACGTTGAAGTGCTGGTTGGGTGCGTCGCCGGTGCTGCCGGCGTGGCATGCCCACTGGACCAGCTGGGTGCCGGGTGTGGTCGTGCCGCCCGGAATGTCGGCACACTTGCCGCTGCCGACGTTCTTGAGCTGGTAGCCGCCAGACGCGGGCACCACTTCCCACCGCTGGATGGGATCCTCGGTGGCGCCCATCTGGACGAGCTTGGCGTTGTCCGCGGTCGACGCGTCCTGCGTGGTCACGTTCTTGCCGCTGTGCTGGGCGGTGATCGTGTAGACACCCGGCTCGATCGTGGGGGGAGGAGCATCGCTCACGAACTGGATGGCGTCCAGGTCGAAGGCGTTGTTGGCGGAGTTCTTGAACACCACGTAGAGCGTCGAGGTGGCCGCGTCCGCCGCCACAGAGGCGGTCTGGGTCTGCTGGTAGTCGTTCCAGCCCCCCGTCATGGGGACGGCGGTGCTGGCGAGCAGCCGGCCGGTGGGAGACTCGGCGCGCAGCTCGATCAAGCCGCCGCCGGTGGGGCTGGACAGCCGGTAGTTCACGCCCTTGATGGCGTGCAGGTTCATCGGCGTGAACGAGATCCAGTCGTTGTTGCTGATGTCGCCGATGCGCTTGCCGCTCTCCGCGCCGGTCTCGTCGACGATCCGGACGCCGGACTGGGCGGTGAAGAACTCGGCCTGCTTGCGCATCGGCTGCAGGACGACCTTGGCGTGCCCGGTGAGCGGCATCTCCTGCGAGCCGTCGGTGTAGTGGGCGTTGAGTACGTAGAACAGGTTGGCGCCGTCCGGGTGACCGCCGAGGTCGCCGGTGTTGAGCACGCCCTCGCACCCGGGGATCTCCACGGTCTCGTGCTCGTGGTCGTCATGGCCGAGCGTCGGGTTCACGAACACCTTGGCGCAGTCGATCTCCCCGTCCTCGGGGTCGGTGACCTTGATCTTGTACGGCACCTCCTGACCGAACTGGATCGGTGTCCCGTTCAGGGGGGCCTCGATGGTCACCGTGGGCCGGCTGTTGCCCGCGGTGATCTCGATGTTGGCGAAGCCCTCCTTGCCGGTGTTGTCGGTCACCTTGAGCTGGGCGGTGAACCGGCCGGCGGTCTCGTACACGTGGGTGGCCTTGACCTCGGTGGAGTCGACGGTGCCGTCACCGTCGAAGTCCCAGGCGAAGCTGAGGGAGTCGCCGTCGGGGTCGTAGCTACCGGATGCGTCGAACTCCACGCTCAGCGGGGTGAGGCCGTCGATCCGCGAGCTGGTCGCCTTCGCCACCGGCGAGCGGGCGCCGGCCGAGTAGTCGATCCGGTAGAGGCCGGAGTCGTTGTTGCCACCGCCGAAAGAGGTGCCCCACTCCAGCAGGTACAGCGCGCCGTCCCGGCCGAAGGTCATGTCCATCGGCTTGAGGAAGGGCGTGGACCCCATGAAGCTGTCGATCTTGAGCAGCTGGTCGTTGGAGTCGAAGTGGATCTCCTTCACGTAGTGGCGTGCCCACTCGTAGAAGAAGTTCACCCCGTCGAAGTAAGGCGGGAACTTGGTCTCCGACGCGTTGTTCGGGTCGTAGCGGTAGACGGGACCGCTCATCGGCGCCGAGCCGCCCGAGCCCAGCTCGGGGAAGGTCGGGGAGGTGCCGTAGCCGTACCACATGACCGGCTTCTGGATCGGCGGCAGCTCGGTGAGGCCGGTGTTGTTCGGCGACTCGTTGACGGGGTTGGCGCAGTCGAACTTGGCGCCGACCTCCTTGGTGTCCGGGTTGTACGGCGCGTACGGCTGATCGTCACCGTGGCAGAACGGCCACCCGAAGTTGCCCGGCGCCTTGATGACGTTGTACTCCACCAGTCCCTCCGGGCCCCGGTCGGTGGTGGGAGCGCCCCGGTCCGGACCGTAGTCGGCCACGTGCAGCCAGCCGGTCTTGGAGTCCACGGTGAACCGGAAGGGGTTACGGAAGCCCATGGCGTAGATCTCGGGACGGGTCTTCGCGGTGCCCGGCGGGAACAGGTTGCCCTCGGGGATGTCGTAGCCACCGTCGGCCGTCGGCTTGATCCGCAGGACCTTGCCACGCAGGTCGTTGGTGTTGCCGGCGGTGCGGGCGGTGTCCAGCATGTGCTGGCCGGGCCGCCAGTCGAGCGGCGCGTAGCCCTGCCAGTCAGTGGACAGGTTGGGCGGGACGTCGTCGCCGACGCTCAGGTAGAGGGTGCCGTCGGGGCCGAACTCGACCGCGCCGCCGGTGTGCCCGGGCTCGGGGTAGGTCCTGGCCCGGTAAGCCGGGACCTCGAGGATCTTCTTCTCGGTGCTCAGGTCGATGGTGTCGCCCTGCACGGTGAACCGGGACAGCCGATTGACGTCTTCGGCGCTGTCGTTCGGCGACCAGTACAGGTAGATCCACCCGTTCTGGGCGAAGTTCGGGTCGAGCTCCATGCCGACGAGACCGTCCTCGCCGCCGGTGTAGACGTTCAGGGTGGCGGCCGTGACGGTCATGTGGGTGTCCGGCTTGTGGATCTTCACTTCGCCCCTGCGCTGGACGTAGAAGACCCGGCCGTCGGGGGCCACGTCCAGCTCCATCGGGTCGGCGGTGTTGTCGTCGAGGGTGACCTTCTCGAAGTTGCTCCACACGGTGCCGCCGCAGTCGCCCGGCTCGGCGCCGCCGGCCCACTTGATGCCGCCGAGGACGTGCTCGCGGAACTCCGGTTCGGTGTAGGAGGCGGCCTCGTGCCCCATGGCGGTGGCCCAGACCCGGGCGCCTTCGGCCCGGCGGCACCAGGAGATCGGGTGGTCCGCCCCCATGGCCGCAGAGCCGGGGTTGTAGGTCGTCTCGTCGGCGGCGACCAGGACGTGCACGTTGCCGCGCGGGTTGGGCGCGAAGTTGTACCACTCCTCCGCGCGCTGCCATCGCTCCGGGAGGTTCTTGGTGGAGGGGTGCACCCGGTCGACGACCTTGGCCAGCCCCTGCAGGGTGCCAGGCGAGTGCGCCGGCATGTGGGCGCCACCGTTGACCAGCTCGTCCCACCAGGGGAACTCGTTCTCGATGCCCATGTCGGTCGCGTTGTGGACGGCCACGACGCCCTTGCCCGACCGGACGAACTTCTGCAGCGCCTGCCGCTGGGCGTCGTTCTCCCAGACCATGCCGGAGTTCTGCAACATGATCAGCACGTCGAACGTGGCCAGGTCGGTGTCGTTGAACACCGACGAGTCGGCGCTCTGCACCACTTCGAAGTCATTGGCCGCGGCCAGTTCGGTCACCATCTGGATGCCGGCCGGGATGGAGCCGTGCACGAATCCCGCCGTCTTGGTGAACAGGAGGGCACGGAACTGGGCTTGAGCCGTGGTGCTCGTCGCCTGGGCGGGACTCAGCGCCAGCGTCAGCAACAAGGCCGGGAGTAAGAGGACAGCGAGAAATCGTCGCATGGCGAATCTCCGGGGGGTGCGGGGACACCTCGAGAAGAGGCGGGAAAGGGCGCCGTGGGAAGGCGGGCGTCAGAGGGTGCGCAGGTAGGCGAGGCCGTCCACGGCCAGCGCGTCCTGGCTTTCGGCGAGCGGCCGCCAGATGGAGGCCGCGGTGGCGATGGTCTGGTTGTGCGCGGTGAAGGACTCGATGACGAGCGGCCCGTCATAGCCGGCGTCGTGCAGAGCCCGGGTGAAGCCCGGCCAGTCGAAGCGGTCGGCTCCCGGTGTGCCGCGATCGGTGCCGCACACCTGCACGTGTGCGATCCGGCCCGCCGCGACCCGGACCGCCTGGGCGGGGTCTTTCTCCTCGATGTTCATGTGGTAGGTGTCGAGTGCCAGGTGGCAGTCCTCGGGCAGCGCGTCGAGTGCCTGCTCGACGGTGTTGATGAGGCTGGTCTCGTACCGGTTGAGCGGCTCGACCGCGAGCTTCACGCCGCGGCCGGCCGCGTAGTCCAGCACGGGCCGCAGGTTCTCGCGCAGCTCGGCGTAGACGCTGCGGCGCTCGTCCGGTGACAGGCGCCACGTACGGCCGACCGAGGCGTACGCCGGCCCTCCGATCACCGGAGAGCCGACGGTCACCGCCACGTCGACGCAGTGCCGCAGATAGTCCTGGGTGTCGCGGATCGCCTCCGGGGAGGCGGCCACGAGCTCGCGCCCTGGCGGCATGACCAGCACGACGGACGCGGCCAGTCCGTGCTCGGTCAGCACCGCGGCGGCCTTGCCCGGATCCCAGTCGCCGGGTCGCTCGACGGGCAGCTCGATGACGTCGAAGCCCCACCCCGCGATGCGGGGCGCGAGCCGTACCAGCTCGTCGTCGGTCAGCGGGGACACCCAGACCCAGGTGTTCACTCCGATGGAGAACATGCGTCCCTCTTCGTCGTCGGTGCGCGGAAGGAGCCGATCAGCCCTTCTTCCCGCCCCAGGTCTCCGGGAACCCGGGCAGGTCCTCGCAGCCGCAGAGCGCGTAGTGCAGCGGCGGCATGTTCGGCTGCAGGTAGGTCGGCAGGTTCTCGGTGGTGACCTTCGGCTGCGGCAGGTTCCACATCTTGGGGACCTCCTCGCCCTTGAGGATCTTCAGCGCGGCGATGACCGGAGTACGCCACTGGTAGGTCGGGTAGGTGGGCGCGATGGCGGTGAGGTTGGCGTCCTTCCACTTCTGCAGGAAGTCCTGCTGGTCCTCGCCGTTGATCGGCGGAACCGGCAGGCCGGCGTCCTCGAACGCCTCGATGGCCGCCACCGCCGTGGCCCCCGCGTCCATCCAGACGCCGTCGATCTTGCCGTGCCGCTGGATGTAGTCGCTGACGATGCTCTTGGTCTTGGCGGCGTCGCCGTCGGTGAACTCCACCCCCACGACCTGGACCTTGCTCTTGTCGAACACCACCTTCGCCGCCGACCACCGGGTCTCCAGCACGTCCACGCCGGGCAGGATGCGCAAAGCGAGGACCTTCCCGCCGGCCGGCACCTTCTCGACCAGGAACTCGGCGGCGTCGGCGCCGAAGGCGTAGCCGCCGATCGGCTTGATGAACGTCACGGGGCAGTCCGTTTCCACGCCCCGGTCGAACACGATGACGGGCACCTTCTCACACGCGGCGGTCACGGCCGGGGTGAGCGTGGCCGTGGTGTTGGGCGAGATGATCAGTGCGTCGCAGTTCTTGGCCTGCAGCTCGGCGATGTCGGAGATCTGCTTGTCGTCCTTGCCCTCGGCGTCCAGGGTGGTGAACTTCGCGATGTCCTTGTGCTGGCCGGCCTCGGCCTGCATCGTCTTCCAGCCGACCTGCCGCCACGGGTTGTTGACCGCGGCGTTGGAGAAGCACAGGTTGTACGGCCCGTCCTTCTTGTACTTGGCCGTGTCGACCATCTGCGGGGCGATGGCCTGCTCCCACGGCTTGCCGTCCGGGCCTTCCGGGGTCTGGGAGCGCATGGCCAGCTGGGCGTCGAAGTCCGCCTGCACGAAGAACTTGGACTGCTCGCCCGTGCCCGAGCCCGGCGCGGTCTCGGTGGCGGTCTGGGTGGCTCCTGAGGCGGGCGCGGTGCTCTGGGCGGCCGGCGGCTTGTCGGTGGTGCAGCTCGCGAGGGCGAGCACGGCGAACACGGCGGGTACGGCGACTGCGGCCTTATGGCGCGGCATGTGCGTCTCCTTTTCGGGGGGTGAACTTCCAGGGAAGGCGGATGGCTCCCGCCGCCACCGCGGCGATGATGATGACGCCCTGCACGGTGAACTCCAGGGCCCCCGAGATCCCGTACAGGTTGAGCAGGGTGAACAGCGCCTCCAGCGTGAAGGCTCCGGCCATGGCGGCGAGCACGGAGCCACGGCCGCCACCGAGCGCCACGCCGCCGAGGACGACCGCGGTGATGGCGGAGAACTCCAGTCCCTGGCCGACCTGGGCCGAGACACCGGCGAAGCCGCCGAGCAGGATGCCCGCGACGGCCGCGGCCAGGCCGGAGAGCATGAAAGCGAAGGTCTTGGCCCGGTCGATGCGGACCCCGGACAGTGCCGCGGCCCGCTCGTTGTCGCCGGTCGCCATCAGCGTCTTGCCGAAGTCGGCGCGCATGAGCAGGAGCGCCGCCGCGCCCACGGCGAGGAGGATGAGCACCGACCACGGCACCGGTCCGAGACCTGCGCGGCCGAAGGCCCTAAAGCCCTCCGACAGCGCGCCGCGCGGCGCGCCGCCGGTCCACAGGAACACCGCTCCGGACAGGATGAGCAGCATGCCGAGCGTCACGATGAACGACGGGACCCGCAGCTTGGTGGTGACCGCGCCGTTGACCAGCCCGACGAGCAGCCCGATGACGATCAGCAGGGCGATGACCGGCCAGGTGACGGATTCGTCGCCGTCGATGAGGCGTGCGGCGATCACCACCTCGGCCGTCACCAGCGAGCCGACCGACAGGTCGAACTCGCCGGAGACGATGACGAAGTACTGTCCCGCGGCGAGGATCACCAGCGGCGCGGCCCGTTTGAGGAACGCCAGGAATCCGGCGGGCTCCAGGAAGAAGGGATTGGCGACCGCGATCGCGGCCAGCAACACCACGAGGACCGCGAAGATGGGAAGTGCCCGCTTCATGACGACCGCCTCATGCCGCGCCGGGCGTAGACGGCCACCGCGATGACGATGACCACGCCGCGGACCACGTCCTTGACGAAGGAATTGACCTCGAGCTGGTTGAAGATGGTGTCCAGGACCGCGAGCAGCAGGACCCCGCCCACGGTCCCGGCGACCCCGCCCTTGCCTCCGGCCAGCGCGGTCCCGCCGAGCACGACCGCGGCGATGGACTCCAGGTCGTAGCCGCCGTCGGTGCCCACCGTGGGCGCGCCCGCCCCGAGCCTGCTGGCGAGCAGCAGCCCCGCGATGCCCGCGCAGACGGAGCAGAGTACGTGGGTGAGCACGATGACCCGGCCCGTGCGGATCCCGGACAGGCGGGCGACCTCCTCGTTTCCGCCGACCGCGTAGATCCGGTATCCCAGCCGGCTCCTGCTCAGCAGGAACCAGGCCACGACGGCCACGCCTGCCCAGAGCAGGGCGGAGACGGGGACCGGTCCGATCCGGGAGTAGCCGAGGAGCTGGAACGACTCGGGCACCTTGCCCGCAGGGCCGTCGTACAGGTGGTCGACGATGCCCTTGATGATGAGCGCGACGCCGAGCGTGGCGATGAACGCGTGGACCTGGAGCCTGGTGATGACCAGTCCGTTGACCAGCCCCACCAGCGCGCTGATGGCCAGCACCGCCGCGATCGCCGGCAGGACGTTCCCGTCCTGGCCGGCCATGATCTCCGCCGCTACCAGCGAGGTCAGGCTGATCAGATACGCCACGGACAGGTCGAGCGACCCTGCCAGGATCGCCAGCGTCTGCCCGATCGCCACGATGCCCAGCGCCGCCGAACGCTGCTGGATCCCGACGACGCTCTCCATGGTCAGGAACTGGCCGCCGTCGATCGCGACGAGGACCCAGCCGACCGCGATCAGGCCGAGCAGCGCGAGGAACACCACCTGCGTGGGCTCGCGCAGCCGCGCCGTCACCGGGACCGCGTTCATGACACCTCCTCTCCTGCGGCCAGGCGCATGATGGCCTCCTCCGACGGTCCGGCCGGCAACGCGCCCGCGATCCGGCCGTCCCGCAGGACGACGACGCGATCGCTCATGCCGATGAGCTCGGGCAGCTCGGAAGAGATCATCATGATGGCCATGCCGTCATTCGCCAGTTCGCGCATCAGGTCGTGGATCGCGGCCTTGGCCCCGACGTCGACGCCCCGGGTCGGCTCGTCAAACAGCAGCACGCGCGGCGCCATCGTCATCCATTTGGCGAGCACGACCTTCTGCTGGTTGCCCCCGGAGAGGTAACGGACCTCCTGCTCCTGGCGCGGAGGCGAGAGCCGGACCCGCTCCAGCAGGTCGCGGACGCCGTTCCGGCCTTTGGCGCCCACCGCGCGGGCGACGAGCAGGGCGTTGTCGCGCACCGATTGGCGCAGAACGAGCCCTTCTGCCTTCCGGTCCTCGGTGACGAGCCCGATCCCCATGGCCACGCCTTCCCTGACCGAGCGGGGGCGCGACGGGGTCATCTCGCCCCTGGTGAACGGTTCCGCGCCGAAGATCGCTTTGGCGAGCTCCGACCTGCCGGACCCCTGCAGGCCCGCGATGCCGACGATCTCGCCGGCCCGCAGCTCCAGATCGATGTCGCGGAGCTTGTGGTTGCCCGCTCCGCGCAGGCCGAGCCGTACCTCGCCGGCCCCCGCCGAGCGGGGTGGGAAGTAGGTGCCGAGGTCGCGGCCGACCATCAAGCGGATCAGCTCGTCGGAGGACACCTCCGCGATCGGGCGTGTGGCGACGCGCGAGCCGTCCTTGAGCACGGTGACCCGATCGGCGAGGTCGAACACCTCGCGCAATCGGTGGGAGATGTACACGACGGCGACGCCGCGCTCCCGCAGCCGCCCGATCAACCGGTAGAGCAGCTCGACCTCGTGCTCGGCGAGTGCCGCGCTGGGCTCGTCCATGACGACGAGCCGGGCGTTGATCGATAACGCCTTGACGATCTCGACGACCTGCTGCTGCGCGACCGAGAGCCGGCGCACCGGGACACGCGGTCCGAAGGAGCGCTCGCCTAGCTCGTCGAGGAGCCGCGCGGTCGCCTCCTCCATGGCGGCCCGATCGACCAGGCCGCGCCTGACCGGCTCGCGCCCCAGGAAGACGTTCTCGGCGACGGTGCGCTCGGGCAGCAGGTTGAACTCCTGGTAGATGATCGCGATCCCGGAGCGCTGCGCGTCGAGCGGGTGACCGAAGGAGACCGGCCGCCCGTCGATCTCGATCGTGCCCTCGTCCGGCGCGTGCACCCCACAGATGATCTTCATCAGGGTGGACTTTCCCGCCCCGTTCTCGCCGACGACGGCGTGCACCTCGCCGGCCGTCACGTCCAGGTCGACTCCGGACAGCACCCGCACGCCCAGGAAGCTCTTGCCGATGCCGCGCATGCTCAGCACTCGGTCCACCTCCCCGTCTGCGCCGAGGCGAGGACGGCATCGCAGATCGCGGCGGCCCGGGCGCCGTCCGCGAACATCGGCAACCCGTCGCGGTGCTCACCACGGAGCACGGCGTAGGTGTCGGCGACGAAGGCGTCGAAGCAGTCGTGGTACCCCTGAGCATGCCCGGCCGGCAGCGGGGAGTAGGGCAGGGCCGCCTCGGACAGGGTCTGCGGATCGCGCATGAGGGCCCGCGATCCGGCGCGGTCTCCCACCCAGAGCAGTTCGGGCTGTTCCTGGTCGAAGGCGAGGCTCGCCTCGGTGCCGGAGACCTCGATGAACAGGCGGTTCTTACGGCCCGGGGAGACCTGGCTGGTGGCGAGCGTGCCGACGGCCCCGGAGGCGGTGCGGAACTGGACGGTGGCCACGTCCTCCGTCATCACGGGCGACGTGCTCGCACGCCTGGACTGGACGACGGCGGTCTGCGCGCAGACACCGACGATGCGGTCGGCGGTGACGAACTCCGCCAGATCGCACCAGTGGGAGCCGATGTCGGCGAACGTCCGGCTCGGCCCGCCCAGCTCGGGGTCCACCCGCCAGTTGTCGTCGTCCGGGCTGAGCAGCCAATCCTGGAGGTAACTGCCATGGATCAGGCTGATCCTGCCGACGTCGCCGCGGGCGATCCGCTGCCGGGCCTCCCTGACCATGGCGTGGAAGCGGTACACGAAGGGCACCGTCGCGACCAGTCCCGCTTCGGCCGCCCGGCCCGCCATCAGCACCGCGGTCGCCGCGTCCGTGGCGAGCGGCTTCTCACAGATCACGGCCAGTCCGGCGGACAGAGCCTTGAGGGCGTACGGGGCGTGGAGGTGGTTGGGGGTGCAGATATGCACCAGATCGATCTCGCCGGACTCGATGAGCTCATCGGCGGAGGCGAACACCTTCGCCGGGCCGAGACCGGCCTGCTGCGCCTTCTCGGGTCGCGATCCGGCCACTCCGGCGATGGTCGCACCGGCGAGCCGTGCGGCGCGGGCATGCACCCGCCCCATGAAACCTGTCCCGATGATGCCCACCCTTGGGCTATCGGGGGGTTTCGGGCTTATATCCCTCATGTTGCGGGATGCTAAAGGCGTCTTATGTCGATGGTCAAGCAAAAGATGGCCGTGGATGCGGCATAATCAGTCTGTGATCGCGAAAAATGGTCCCTGGATGAACGGAGCAGGTGTTGACTGAGAGCACGCCGATCGACACCGGTAGCTCGGCAACCGGAGCAGGGGCTCTGCTCTCGATCCTGCGCGACGGGCGCCCACGCACCCGTGCCGAGCTGGCGCAGCTCACCGGCTGGGCCCGCTCGACGCTTTCCCTCCGGCTGGACGCTCTGCTGAATCAGCGCTGGGTGGTGCCGACCGACGGCGCGATCTCCTCCGGCGGCCGTCCGGCGACGACCTTCGCCTTCAACCAGAGCGCGCGGATCGTGCTCGCGGCCGACCTCGGCGTGACGCACGCCCGGCTCGCCGTGACCGACCTCGCGACCATGGTGCTCGCCGAGCGGAGCGCCGAGCTGCCCATCGATCGCGGTCCGGTGCACGTGCTGACCTGGCTCGTCGGGACCTTCCACGAGCTGCTCGCCGAATGCGGCCGCGACGCCGGCGACGTGTGCGGCATCGGCGTCGGCCTCCCCGGCCCGGTGGAACACGACACCGGCAAGCCGGTCAACCCGCCGATCATGCCCGGCTGGGACCGCTTCGCGGTGCCCGAGTGGCTCGGCGAACGGCTCGGCGCCCCGGTGCTGGTCGACAACGACGTGAACATCATGGCGCTCGGCGAGTACTGGGCGGTGAGATCGCAGGTCGAGCACATGATCTTCGTCAAGATCGGCACCGGGGTCGGCTGCGGGATCATCAGCGAGGGCCGCCTGCATCGCGGCGCCCAAGGAGCGGCCGGCGACATCGGCCACATCCGGGTCCCGTCCTTCGAGGACGTCACCTGCCGCTGCGGCAACACCGGGTGCCTGGAGGCCGTGGCAGGCGGCGGCGCGCTGGCCGCGCGCCTGCGCGCGGCGGGCGAGGACACCTCCGTCAGCCGCGACGTCGTCCACCTGGTCCGCGCGGGCAACATCCGGGCGGTTCAGGCGGTCCGGCAGGCCGGCCGGGAGATCGGCACGGTCCTGGCGTCCGTCGTCAACTTCTTCAACCCCTCGCTGATCGTCGTCGGCGGGGACCTCGCCGAGGCGGGCGAGCACCTGCTCGCGGGCATTCGCGAGGTGATCTACAGCAGGTCGCTGCCGCTGGCCACGCAGCACCTCGGCATCCTGGCGAGCGAGCTCGGCGACCGCGCCGGCGTGACCGGCGCGGCGGTGATGGTGATCGAGCAGGTGCTGGCGCCCGAGGCGGTGGACCAGGCGGTGATGGCCCTGAGCGGTGGGTGATAAGCCGGTTTCGGCTGAACTTCTGCTTGACCGTCGACAAAAGTAGCTCTTAACATCGCGGTTACTTGCATCCGGATGCTTACCGCATACCGGGGTAGGCCCGACAAGTTGGAGCTTGCATGGACAAGGTCGGCGTGTGGCTCATCGGGGCACGGGGATCCGTGGCGACCACTGCGACCGTCGGCGCCGCGGCCATCAGGTCTGGGGTGACGTCCCCGCAGGGATGCGTGACCGAGTCGCCAGACTTTCCCGGGCACCTGGTCCCACTCGCCGACCTGGTCTTCGGCGGCCACGACGTCACCGAGATCTCTCTGCGCAAACGCGCCGAACAGCTGAGCAGGGCGGGGGTGATCCCGCCGGACCTGCCACGGTTGCTCGCTTCGGATCTGGACGCCGCCGACGCCGAGATCCGGCCGGGCCACGTCCCCGGCGACGGCGGGCAGGCCGCGGCCGCGGCCCGCCTGATCGGCGACATCGCCGGCTTTCGCGCCCGGCACCGGCTGGCCCGGGTGGTCGTCGTCAACGTGTCGTCGACCGAGCCGCCGGTCGGCCCGCGTCCGGAGTTCGAGAGGCTGGCCGACCTCGAGGAGCGGCTCGCGGCGGGGGACGACGTCCTGCCGCCGAGTTCCCTGTACGCCTATGCGGCCTTCCACGCCGGGTGCGGCTATGTGGAGTTCACACCCTCCACCGGGCCGACCCTGCCCGCGCTGGCGGAACTCGCGGCCTTACGGGACGTGCCGTACGCGGGACGCGACGGGAAGACCGGCGAGACCTTGATCAAGAGCGCACTCGCGCCCATGTTCGCCGGCCGGGCGTTACGTGTCCGCTCCTGGTCCGGGCTCAACCTGCTCGGCGGGGGCGACGGGGCGACGCTCGCCGACCCGGCCGCCAGGTCGAGCAAGCAGCTCTCGAAGGACCAGGTCGTCGCCAAGGTCATGGGAGAGCCCGTCGAGGGGCAGACGCACATCGACTATGTCCAGGACCTCGGAGAGTGGAAGACCGCCTGGGACCACGTGACCTTCGAGGGCTTTCTCGGCGTGCGGATGGCGCTGCAGTTCACCTGGCAGGGCTGCGATTCGGCGCTGGCCGCTCCCCTCGTCCTGGACCTGGCCAGGCTGGTCGCCCGCGCGCACGAGAAAGGACGGCGTGGTGTGCTTCCCGAGCTCGGCTACTTCTTCAAGAACCCGCTGGGGACGCACGAGCACGCCCTGGCCGGCCAGTACGCCCGGCTGCTCGCCTTCGCCGAGGAGCTGTCGTGAGGGCGGTGCTGGAGCTGGTGCGCGCGCCGGCCGCGCTGTCGGTTCCCGGCGACACCATGGCGGGGGCCGCCGCCGCGGGGCGGCGTCCGGCGCCCGGCCTGGCCCTGGCATCGGTGCTCATCTACTGGTCGGGCATGGCGCTCAACGACTGGGCCGACCGTGAGGCCGACGCAATCGAGCGACCGGAACGCCCGATCCCGTCCGGCAGGGTCCGCCCGGGCGCCGCACTCGGGCTCGCGGCCGCCCTGACCGGCGCCGGCCTGGTCACCGCCGCCCTCACCGGCGGCCGCCGTGGCCTCACCGTCGCCGGCCTGCTGGCCGGGGCGGTGTGGGCCTATGACCTGGGCCTCAAGCGGACGCCGGCGGGACCGGCCTCGATGGCGACCTGCCGCGTGCTGGACGTGCTGCTGGGCGCCGGTGCGGAGGGAAGAGCCGCCGTGCCGATGGCGCTGGCGGTCGGCGCGCACACCTACGGGATCAGCATCCTGGGCCGAGCCGAGGTGGCGGGAGCGACGCCAGAGACCGTTCGGCGTGCGCTCGCCGCCAGCACCGCGGCGGCCGGTCTGGCGGTCGCCTCCAGCCTGCGCAGCGGAGCCGCCGCCCGGGTGAGCGCCGGTGTCCTCATCGCCGGCTATCTCGCCTCGACCCTGCCGGTCCAGGCCGGGTTACGGGCCCACCCCGACCCCGAGAACGTGCGGCAAGCCGTCCGGCTGAGCATCCTCGGCCTGATCCCGCTCCAGGCGGCGGCGGTCGCGGGCAGCGGGCGGTTCGCGACAGCGGGCGCGCTGCTGTGTTCGCTGCCCATCGGGAAGTGGCTCTCGTCCCGGATGGCGACATCGTGACCGGCACCATGAACTGGGCCTACTGCACCAACGGTTTCGCCGACCACCGGCTCGCCGAGGCGCTCGCGGTCCTGTGCGACCTGGGGTACGCCGGTGCGGCGATCACGCTCGACCGGGGCCATCTGGACCCCCACTCCCCTGGTCTGGCCGCGGAGGTGTCCCGGGTCGCGGGGCTCCTCGGACGTCTCGGCCTCCAGGCCGTCGTCGAGACGGGCGGGCGGTACACCCTGGATCCCTGGCGCAAGCACCATCCGACCCTCATCAGCGACGGCGCCGAGCGCAGGGCGGAGTTCCTGACCACGGCGATGCGGGTCGCCGCCGATCTGGGCGCTCCCGTGGTGCATCTGTGGAGCGGGGTCCGGCCTGACGGCATGGCGGAGGCAGAGGCGTTCACGCGACTGGCCGGACAGTGCGAGCGGCTCCTCGACGAGGCGGACCGGATCGGCGTCACCCTGGGGTTCGAACCCGAACCCGGCATGCTCGTCGCCGATCTGGACGGTTTCGAGCGGCTGCACGGGATGCTCGGCGCCCACCCCAGGTTCGGCCTCACCCTCGACATCGGGCACTGCCACTGCGTGGAGCTCGAGGACCTGCCCGCGTGCGTCCGGCGGGCGCTGCCGTACACCGTGCACGTGCAGATCGAGGACATGCGCCGGGGAGTCCACGAGCACCTGGAGTTCGGCGAGGGTGAGATCGACTTCGTGCCGGTGCTCGCCGCGCTGCACGGCTACTCCGGTCTGGTGGCCGTGGAGCTGGCCCGGCACAGCCATGCGGCCCCGCAGGTCGCCCGCCGATCGATCGATTTCTTGAGGAGGGCACATGAGGGAGTCGGCCCAGGAGTGGCTGGCACAGGCCGTACTGCGGGTCGAGACTGACCCGCTCGCCATCCACCGGCTCTTCCCGCAGGCCGAACGGCTGGGCGGCCCTGCCGCCCGGCGAGCTCTGCTCGGCGCGCTGCGCGGCGACCACGCGGTGATCCGCCGTCTGTACGAGACCGGCGACACCGGCGAGCGACTGGCGATCCTGACCGCCCTGCCCGAGCTCGATCTGGGCGCGGCGGCGGTCGGGCTGGTGGAGGACGCGCTGCGCGCCAATGACGCCCGGCTGGTCGCCGCGGCCCTCGGCCCGTACGGCTCGGAGTGGCTGGACGACCATTCGTTCCGCCAGGGAGTGCTCAAGTGCGTCTTCATGTCGATCCCGCTGGCCTCCGTGGCCGGCCTGGAGCGCCGGTTCGACGCCGAGCTCGCCCGGATGCTGTCGGACTACGCGGCGGAGCTGCGGGCGGCCGGCCGGCCCGTCCCCAGCGACGTCATGGAGAGGATCTGAATGCGCATCTTCGACCCCCACATCCACATGACCTCCCGGACCACCGACGACTACCAGCGCATGCACGCCGCAGGCGTCCGGGCCGTGGTCGAACCCGCCTTCTGGCTGGGCCAGCCCCGCACCAACGTGGGCAGCTTCCTCGACTACTTCGACGCACTGCTCGGCTGGGAGCCGTACCGTGCCGCGCAGTACGGCATCCGCCACCACTGCGCGCTCGCGCTCAACCCGAAGGAGGCGAACGACCCGCGTTGCGCGGGGGTGCTGGCCGAGTTGCCGCGGTACCTGCTGAAGGACTCCGTCGTCGCGGTCGGTGAGGTCGGCTACGACTCGATGACGGCCGAGGAGGAACGGGCCTTCGAGGCCCAGCTCGCCATGGCGCAGGAGAACGATCTCCCCGTGCTGGTGCACACGCCGCACCGGGACAAGGTCACCGGCACCCGCCGGACGCTCGACGTGGTCAGGGCCGCGGGGACGGCCCCCGAGCGGGTGCTCGTCGACCACCTCAACGAGCTGACCGTCGGCATGGTCGCGGACTCGGGCTGCTGGATGGGATTCTCGATCTACCCCGACACCAAGATGGACCCGGACCGGATGGTGGCCGTACTCAAGGAGCACGGCACGGCCAGGATGCTGGTGAACTCGGCCGCCGACTGGGGCCGCAGCGATCCGCTGAAGACGCGCGAGGTCGCCGACGTCATGCTCGCGGCCGGCTTCGGCGAGGACGACGTGGAGCAGGTGCTCTGGCGCAATCCCGTCGCCTTCTACGGGCAGAGCGGCCGGCTGGACCTGGAGGCCGTCCCCGCCGACCCCGACTACGCCGGCAACACGATCAAGCGGGGCTGACCATGCGGCTGCGGCATCCGGACGGGTCGACGGTGCACCTGTCCTACTGCACCAACGTGCACCCCGCCGAGGATCTCCCCGGCATCCACGGTCAGCTCTCCGGCGTCGCCGCGCAGGTCAGGCAACTGCTCGGCACCGAACGGCTCGGTCTCGGCCTGTGGCTGTCCCAGCACGCCGCCGCGGACCTGCTCGCCCGGCCCGGCGAGCTGGTCAGGCTGCGCGAGCGGCTGACCGCGCTCGGGCTGGAGGTCGTCACCCTCAACGGGTTCCCCTACCGCGGTTTCCACGACGAGATCGTGAAGTACCGCGTGTACACCCCTGACTGGGCCGACGCGGAACGGCTGCGCTACACGCTCGGGCTCGCCGAGATCCTCGCCGCGCTGCTGCCGGACGACGTCGCAGAGGGAACGATCTCGACGCTCCCCCTCGCCTGGCGGACCGGGTGGACCAGGGAGAAGGCGACGGCGGTCATGGCCAATCTCGAGGCGGTCGCCCAGGGTCTGCGCGCGCTGGCCCTGCGGACCGGCAAGGTGATCCGGCTGGGCTTCGAGCCGGAGCCCGGCTGCATCATCGAGACGACACCCCAGGCGGCCGGCCTGCTGAGCGACGTGGATCACGACTACCTCGGCCTCTGCCTGGACGCCTGCCATATGGCCGTGGGCTTCGAGGAACCCGGCGCGGGCGCAGGCTCAGGGCTCCCGATCGTGAAGCTCCAGGCATCGTGCGCCCTGGAGGCCCCGCCGGGAACGCAACGGGCGCTCGCGGCGTTCGACGAGGCCAGATTCCTCCACCAGACGCGCTCAGCCAGCGGCTTCGCCGACGACCTGGGAGAGGCCCTGGCCGGCGGCCTGCCCACGGAAGAGAGCTGGCGGGTGCACTTCCACGTCCCGCTGCATGCCGCCCCGCCGCCGCCACTCACCTCCAGCGCACCCTATCTGCGTGGCCTGCTGCACGAGCTCCTCGGCGGCGTCGCCCCGCTGACCAGGCACGTCGAGGTGGAGACCTACACCTGGAACGTGCTCCCCGGCGCGCCGCCGGACATCGCCGCCGGCATCGCCGCCGAGCTCGACTGGATGCGGGGGCAGTTGGCCTCGCTGGGACTGAAGGAGCTGTGATGGCACCGCTGGTCGTGATCAACGTGGTGGGGCTTACTCCCCGCCTGCTGGCGCACATGCCGAACGTGGCGAAGGTGGGGGCGGCGGCCGCGCTCCGGCCCGTGCTCCCGGCCGTCACCTGCTCGATGCAGGCCACCCTGCTCACCGGTTCGATGCCCCGCGACCACGGCATCGTCGGCAACGGGTGGTACTTCCGGGACCTCGGCGAAGTGCTGCTGTGGCGCCAGCACAACGCGCTCATCCAGGGCGACCAGCTGTGGACCGCCGCACCGGGCCTGCGCACCGCCAACGTCTGCTGGTGGTACGCGATGGGCGCGCCGACCGACCTGCTCGTCACCCCGCGCCCCATCTACCACGCCGACGGCCGCAAGTCGCCCGACTGCTACACCCGCCCGCCCTCACTCCACGACGATCTCGAGGCCGCGCTGGGGCCGTTCCCGCTCTTCAGCTACTGGGGCCCGACCGCGGGGATCGCCTCCTCCGAATGGATCATCGCCGCCGCCCGCCGCATCCTGGCACGCGAACGGCCGGACCTGCTCCTGGTCTACGTACCGCACCTCGACTACGACCTGCAGCGGTACGGCCCCGCCGGCCCCGAGGCGAGCGCCGCGGCACGCGCCGTCGACGCCGCGCTGGCTCCGCTCCTCACCGAGGACGCCGAGGTGGTCGTACTCTCGGAATACGGCATCACCCCGGCGTCCCGCCCGGTGGACATCAACCGGGCGCTGCGCACCGCGGGCCTCCTGGAGGTCTACACCCAGGCCGGGATGGAGTACCTCGACCCGTGGACGTCCCGGGCCTTCGCCGTCGCCGACCACCAGGTGGCCCACGTGTACGTGCGCGACCCCGCCGACCTCGGCCGCGCCCGCGAGGTCGTCGCCGACCTGGCCGGCGTGGACGAGGTGCTCGACCATGCGGGCAAGGCGAAATACGGGCTCGACCACGAACGCGCCGGTGAGCTCGTCGCGGTGGCGGAGCCCGACGCCTGGTTCACCTACTACTACTGGCTCGACGACGACCGGGCTCCGGATTTCGCCAGGCTCGTGGACATCCACCGCAAGCCAGGCTACGACCCCGCCGAGCTCTTCATGAACCCGAGCGATCCGTTCGTCAAACTCCGTGCCGCGGCGGCGCTGGCCAAGAAGAAACTGGGCTTCCGCTACACGATGCCGGTGGTGCCGCTCGACCCGGCACCGGTGCGGGGCAGTCACGGCCGGCTGCCCGACCTCCTCGACGACGGCCCGTTGATCATCGGCCCCTTCGACCGTGACGCCTACGAGGCGACCGAAATCAAGGAACTACTGGCCGGCCTGGCACGGGATCGCCTCAGGACCACCAGGACGAACAGCAAGGAGACGGACATCGGCGGGGCCTAGCATTCGATGACGTTGACCGCGAGGCCGCCGCGCGAGGTCTCCTTGTACTTGTCGAGCATGTCGCGGCCGGTGTCGCGCATCGTCTTGATGGCCTTGTCCAGCGAGACGAAGTGGCGGCCGTCGCCGCGCAGGGCGATGCGGGCGGCGGCGATGGCCTTGATGGAGGCCACCGCGTTGCGCTCGATGCACGGGATCTGCACCAGTCCGCCGACCGGATCGCAGGTCAGCCCCAGGTTGTGCTCGATGCCGATCTCAGCGGCGTTCTCCACCTGCTCCGGGGTTCCGCCGAGCACCTCGGTCAGCCCGGCGGCGGCCATCGAGCAGGCCGAGCCGACCTCGCCCTGGCAACCCACCTCGGCGCCGGAGATGGAGGCGTTCTCCTTGAAGAGCACGCCGATCGCGGCGGCGGTCAGGAAGAAGCGGATCACCCCGTCGTCGTCCGCACCCGGGACAAGGCGCGTGTAGTACGTCAGCACCGCCGGGATGATGCCCGCCGCGCCGTTGGTGGGGGCGGTGACGATCCGGCCGCCGGCGGCATTCTCCTCGTTGACCGACAGCGCGAACAGCGCCACCCAGTCCATGGCCTGCAGCGGGTCCTTCTCCGGCGGCTCCGACTGCAGGCGGCGGTGGAGCTGGTTGGCGCGGCGCCTGACCTTGAGGCCGCCCGGCAGCACGCCTTCCTTGGCGATGCCGCGGCGCACGCACTCCGACATCACCTGCCACAGGTGCAAGATCCCGGCGCGGATGTCCTGCTCGGTGCGGCCGAAGGCCTTCTCGTTCTCCAGCATCAGCCCCGAGATCGACAACCCGGTGGCGGAGCAGTGCTTGAGCAACTCCTCGGCGGTGGTGAACGGGTAGGGCAGGACGGTGTCGTCCGGCTTGATGCGCTGGGCACCGGTGGCGTTCTCATCCACCACGAAGCCGCCGCCCACCGAGTAGTAGATCTTCTCGCACAGCACCGCGCCCTCGGCGGCCAGGGCGGTGAAGCGCATGCCGTTGGGATGCCCCGGCAGGGCGATCTTGCGTTCGAAGACGAGGTCCTCGCCGACGACGAAGGGGATCTCGCGCGTGCCGTACAGCCGGACGGTGCCCGCGGAGCGCATCTCGGCCAGGCGGGCCTCGATGCCGTCGACGTCGACCAGTTCGGGCTTGTCACCCGACAGGCCCAGCAGGACGGCCTTGTCACTGCCGTGGCCCTTCCCGGTCAGCCTGAGCGAGCCGTACAGGATCACCTGGACGCGGGCTGTGCGCGCCAGCAGCCCGTCCTCGTGCAGCCCCCGCGCGAACTTGTGCGCGGCGGCCATCGGTCCACCGGTGTGAGAGCTCGACGGCCCGATGCCGATCTTGAACAGGTCGAAGACGCCGATGCTCATGTCACGTGTTCCGTGGCCGCGTCGAGGAGCCACTCCGACAGGTAGGCCGCGAAGGACGAGCGGACCAGCACGAGAAACCCGTCCTGCCGGGGAAGCAGCACGACCTGGGCCCGCGCCAGCACGGTCTGCGCGCACCTGCCCGGGCCGAACACGCTCGGGTGCAGGTCGAGGGCGCACCCGTGGGCCAGCAGGTCACGCGCGCGCGGGCCCGCCACGAGCAGGGTGGTGCGCTGGGCCGACACGTCCACGATGGACCCGTGCCGCTCGCCGAGCGCCTTGCGCAGCAGTTCGGGCTGGTAGCCCTCGGGTGCGATCACCAGCCACTCGTCCGGGCCGAGCCAGGCCACGGTGACGCCGGAGCCGGCGGGGACGGCGGTGCAGGGCTCGGCGGGGAGCGGCACTCCCAGCACATCCGCGATGTCCCCGGCCGCCGGGCTCGCCGGGTCGACCCGCACGTTGACGTGGGTGAGGAAGGGCAGCTCCGCCAGCCGCAGCCCCTCTCCCCGCGACGCGGCCTCGAACCGGCCGGTGTAGGCCGCGGCCGGGCTCCTGCGCTCAGCCATCACGGCGCGCTCCTTCCGGGTCGTACAGGACGTGGGAGGTGACGGTGACGGGCACCAGCGTGCCCGCGACGGGCGCGTACAGCCGCTCCCCCAGACGGCCCTGCCCGCCCTTCACCAGGGCGAGGGCGAACGTACGGCCCAGGGCGGCGCTGCGGTAACTGGACGTCACGTGGCCGAGCATGGGTACGGGGGGCTCCGGCAGCGTGGCCGTGGAGACCAGGTGGGTCCCCTCGGGCAGCAGGAGCTCCGGATCTTCCGGCAGCAGCCCGACGAGCTGCTTGCGGTCCGCCCGCGCGGTGTCGGCCCGTGCGAAGGAGCGCTTGCCGATGAAGTCGGGCTTCTTCTTCGACACCACCCAGGACATCCCCAGGTCGTGCGGGGTGACGGTGCCGTCGGTGTCCTGGCCGACGATGGGATAGCCCTTCTCGGCCCGCAGCACGTGCATGGTCTCGGTGCCGTACGGGGTCACGAGCCCGGTGTCCATGATGGCCGTCCACAGGCGCAGGCCGTCCCAGGAGGTCACGTTGATCTCGTACGCCAGCTCGCCGGAGAAGCTGATCCGGCACACCCGCGCCGGGATCCCCGCCACGTCCGCCTCCCGCCAGGTCATGAACGGGAAGTCGGCCGCGTCCACCGCCAGTCCGGGCGCGAGCCCGGCGAGCACCTCGCGCGACCTCGGGCCGACGAGCGCGACCGTGGCCCACTGCTCGGTGACGGACGTGCAGTGGACCCGCAGCCAGGGCCACTCGGTCTGCAGCCACTCCTCCATCCAGTCGAGCACGGCGGCCGCGTTGCCCGTCGTGGTGGTGACGAGGAAGTGGTCGCCGGCCAGGCGGATGACCGTGCCGTCGTCGAAGACCATTCCGTCGGGCCGGCACATCACGCCGTAGCGGATCGAGCCGACCTTCAGCGAGCTCATCAGGTTGGTGTAGAGCCGGTCCAGGAACTCCCCGGCGTCGGGCCCGATCACGTCGATCTTGCCGAGCGTGGAGGCGTCCATCGCCGCCACGCTCTCGCGCGCGGCCCGGCACTCCCGCAGGACCGCGGCCTCCATGTCCTCGCCGGGGCGGGGGAAGTACCAGGGCCGCTGCCACTGGCCGACGTTCTCGAACAGCGCGCCGCCCGCGACATGCCACTCGTGCAGCGCCGTCACCCTGACCGGGTCGTGCAGCGCGCCGCGGTCGCGACCGGCCAGCGCCGCGAAGCTCACGGGCAGGTACGGCGCGCGGAACGTGGTGGTGCCCAGCTCGGCCACCGACGCGCCCACGGCGTGGGCCACGACCGCCGAGGTGAGCAGCCCGGAGGTCTTGCCCTGGTCGTGGGCCGTGCCCGCGGTGGTGTAGCGCTTGATGTGCTCGACGGAGCGCAGCCCCGCACCGGTCGCCCGGTGGATGTCGGCCACGGTCACGTCCCGCTGCAGGTCCACGAAGTGCGCCGAGTAGTCGGTCGCGGGAACCAGCCAGTACGCCAGGGCGGTGACCGCCTCCGGCTCCGCCGCCTCCCGGAGGGAGGGCCCGGCGGGCGAAGGGGGTGCGGCTTCGCGCGGCGGCACCGCCTGCGGAGAGCGGGCCGCGGACGCGGCGCGGGCTCCGGCGGTGGTGCCGCCTGCCAGGCAGCCGGGCAGCGTGAACACGCCTCCGGCCGCACCCGCCACCTTGACCGCCTGGCGGGAGGTGTCCGGGACGAGCGTGCCGAGCGCCTCGTCGTAGCGCAGCGTGCCGCCCGACTGGCTGAACAGGTGCACGACCGGATTCCACCCGCCGGACACGAGCAGCAGGTCGGCGTCGATCGAGCGCTCACGTGAGACGCTCCCGTCGCCGTCGCCGTCGCCGATGACGCCGCTGACGCCGGGCTCCCCGACCACGACCGAGGAGAGCTGTCCGTCGCCGCGGGCGGTTGTCACCACCTGCCCGGTCAGGAGCTCGATGCCGCGCTCGCGTGCCCGGGCGGCCCAGCGCTCGCCCGGAGCGGTCCGTACGTCCACGATGGCCGCCACCTCGACGCCCGCCTCCGACAGCTCAAGAGCGGCCGCGTAGGCGCTGTCGTTCGCGGTGAACACCACCGCCCGGCGGCCCGGCAGCACCCCGTACCGGTTGACGTAGGTGCGGGCCGCGCCGGCCAGCATCACGCCGGGCAGGTCGTTGCCGGCGAAGGCGATCGGCCGCTCGTGCGCGCCGGTGGCCAGCACCACCTGCCGCGCTCTGATCCGCCAGACCCGCTCGCGCGCCACGTGCGCGGGGGCCGCCGCGCCGAGGTGGTTGGTCCGCCGCTCGACGGCGACCAGGTAGTTGTCGTCGTAGTAGCCGAAGACGGTGGTGCGCCGCAGGACCCGCACCTCAGGGAGCCCTTCCAGGTGAGCCGCGGTCGCGGCGGCCCACTCCGCGCCGGGCACGCCGTCCACCGCGTCCGGCGACCCGAGGAGGCCGCCGCCCGGCTCGCGCTGCTCGTCGGCGAGGATGACCCGCGCGCCGGAGTCGGCGGCGGCGCGGGCCGCGGCCAGCCCCGCCGGGCCGGCGCCGACCACCAGGACGTCGCAGTGGGCGTGGACGGCGTCGTAGCGGGCCGGGTCCGGCTCGGCGGCCAGCCGTCCCTGCCCGGCCAGGCTCCTCGCGACCAGGCCGTCGTACAGCTCGACGGTGGTGGCGGGGAGCATCGGCTCCGGGAACGGCTCCTCGATCTGGACGACCGCGTTGGGCTCCTCGCTGCCGGCGGAGAACACGCCGCGCGGGCGGCCCAGCTTGACGCTCGTGGCGACCTGGCGCACACCGGCCGCCAGCAGCGCGGAGGCGAGCGTGTCACCGGGGTGGCCGGTGTACTCCTGCCCGTCGAACCGGAAGCGCAGGGTGCGGGAGCGGTCGATCCGGCCGCCGCCGTCCCGCCTCATGAGGCCACCGGCCGCGGCTCGCCGACGCGGTAGACGGCGTGGAGCTCGTTGGTCGCGGTGTCGCGCAGCGCGTTGAACCACCGGCGGCAGCCGGCGGAGTGGCTCCAGCGCTCGGCGAACACGCCCTTGGGGTTGTCGCGGAAGAACAGGTAGCGGGCCCACTCCTCATCGGAGAGCGCGGCCGGGTTCTCCGGGTAGGCGACGTGGGCCTGCCCGCCGTAGTGGAACTCGGCCTCCTCGCGAGGGCCGCACCATGGGCAAGGGATCAGCATCATGTGACGTCCTCAGTGGGCGACCGCGGCGGCGCCGTGCTCGTCGACGAGCGCCCCGGTGACGAATCGATCAAGGGAGAAGGGGGCGGCGAGGGGGTGCGGGTCGTCGTGGGCCACCGTGTGGGCGAAGCACCAGCCCACGCCGGGGGTGGCCTTGAAACCGCCGGTGCCCCACCCGCAGTTGAGGTACAGGCCGTCGACCGGGCTCAGCCCGACGATCGGCGAGGCGTCCGGCGAGACGTCCACGACGCCGCCCCAGGTGCGCAGCACGTGCGCCCTGGCGAAGACCGGGAACAGCTCCAGCGCCGCGGCCATCTGCCGTTCGATGATGTGGAAGGCGCCGCGCTGGCGGTAGGAGTTGGCCGTGTCGATGCCCGCGCCCATCACCAGCTCTCCCTTGTGGGCCTGGCTGACGTACACGTGGACGGCGTTGGACATGACGACCGTCGGATGGACGGGCTCGAGCAGCTCGGAGACCAGCGCCTGCAGCGGGTGGCTCTGCAGCGGCAGGTCGATGCCGGCCGTGGCGGCGACGACCGAGGTGTGCCCGGCGGCGCACAGCGCCACCCGGCCGGCCGCTATCGCGCCGCGGGTGGTGTCCACGCCGGTGACCCGGCCGCCGCTCACCCGCAGCCCGGTGACCTCGCAGTTCTCGATGAACTCGACGCCGAGCGCGGCCGCGGCCCGGGCGTACCCCCACGCGACGTAGTCGTGCTTGGCGATGCCCGCGCGCGGCTGGAAGGTCGCGCCGAGCACCGGGTAGCGGACGTCCGGGGAGACGTTGACGATCGGGCAGACCTCTTTCACCTGCGCCGGATCCAGCCACTCGGCGTCGACGCCGTTGAGCCGGTTGGCCTCCACCCGGCGTACGCTGTCGCGGACGTCCTGGAGGCTGTGCGCGAGGTTGAGCACGCCGCGCTGGCTGAACAGCAGCGGGTAGCCGAGCTCCTCCTCCAGCCCCTCCCAGAGCTTGAGCGCGTGCTCGTAGATGCCCGCGCTCTCGTCCCACAGGTAGTTGGACCTGATGATGGTGGTGTTGCGGGCCATGTTGCCGCCGGCCAGCCAGCCGCGCTCCAGGACCGCGACGTTCGTGATGCCGTGGTTCTTGGCCAGGTAGTAGGCGGTGGCCAGGCCGTGGCCGCCCCCGCCGACGATCACCACGTCGTAGGCGGCCTTGGGCTCGGCGGCGCTCCACAACCGGTCGGGGTGGTCGGGCAGGTCGGCTCCGGGGGGACGCGTCATCGGGCCTCTCCATAGAGGGGGTGCTTGCCGGCGAGGGCTTCGACCCTGCCGCGCAGGAACGACAGGTCGGCGCCGGGGATCAGGGCGCCCGCGATGACGTCGGCGACCTCCTTGAAGTCGCCGGCGGCGAAGCCGCGCGTGGCCAGGGCGGGCGTGCCGATCCGCAGCCCTGAGGTGACCATCGGCGGGCGCGGGTCGAACGGCACGGCGTTGCGGTTGACCGTGATGCCCGCGGCGTGCAGCCGGTCCTCGGCCTGCTTGCCGTCCAGCTCGGAGTCGCGCAGGTCCACCAGGACGAGGTGGACGTCGGTGCCTCCGGTGAGCACCTTGACCCCGGCGGCGACGGCGTCGGGGGCCAGCAGCCGGTCGGCGAGGATCCGCGCGCCCTCCACCGTGCGCCGCTGCCGCTCGCGGAACGACTCCTCGGCTGCGATCTTGAAAGCGACGGCCTTGGCGGCGATGACGTGCTCCAGCGGCCCGCCCTGCTGGCCGGGGAACACCGAGGAGTTGATCTTCTTGGCGAGGTCCTCGGTCGACAGGATGACTCCGCCGCGCGGGCCGCCGAGGGTCTTGTGCGTGGTGGTGGTGACCACATGGGCATGCGGCACCGGAGAGGGGTGCAGGCCGGCCGCGACCAGGCCGGCGAAGTGCGCCATGTCGACCATGAGATAGGCGCCCACCTCGTCGGCGATCCGGCGGAAGGCCGCGAAGTCGAGCTGCCGGGAGTAGGCCGACCAGCCGGCGATGACGAGCTTCGGCCGGTGCTCGCGGGCCAGCCGCTCCACCTCGTCCATGTCGACCAGGTGGTCGCTCTCGCGCACGTGGTAGGCGACGACCTTGTAGAGGCGTCCGGAGAAGTTGATGCGCATGCCGTGCGTGAGGTGGCCGCCGTGGGCCAGGTCGAGGCCGAGGATGGCGTCGCCGGGCTCCAGCAGGGCGGCCATGGCCGCGGCGTTGGCCTGGGCGCCGGAGTGCGGCTGCACGTTGGCCGCCTCAGCGCCGAACAGCGCCTTGACCCGGTCGGCGGCGAGCCGCTCGATCACGTCGACGTGCTCGCAGCCGCCGTAGTAGCGCCTGCCCGGGTAGCCCTCGGCGTACTTGTTGGTGAGCACCGAGCCCTGGGCGGCCATGACCGCCACGGGCGCGAAGTTCTCCGACGCGATCATCTCCAGCGTCGAGCGCTGCCGGGCCAGCTCCGCCTCGATGGCGGCGTGGACTTCCGGGTCCGCCACGTCCAGCGGGGTGTCGATCATGTGACGTCCTTTCCTAACCGCGCAGCCGGGTCATCGCCGGGTCGAACAGGGGCTCCTCGGCCACCACGGCTTCGACGCGCCGGTCGAAGTAGCCGATGTGGACACTCTGGCCCGGGGTGGCGAGGGAAGCGGGCAGCCACGCGTAGGCGATGCCCTTGCCGATCGTGTATCCGTAGGCGGCGCTGGTGACGTAGCCGACCGCGCGTTCGCCGTCGTACACCGGCTCCCTGCCCATGACGACCTCGCCGGTGAGCAGGCAGGCGAGCCGGCGGGTGACCGACTCCTTGCGGGCTAGCAGCGCGTCGCGGCCGATGAAGTCGCCCTTGTCCAGCTTGACCGCGAACCCGAGCCCGGCCTCGTACGGGTCGTGCTCGAACGTCATGTCCGTGCCGAAGGAGCGGTACCCCTTCTCCAGCCGCAGGCTGGTGAAGGCGCCGCGGCCGGCGGCGATGACGCCGTGGTCGCGGCCGGCCGCCCAGAGGGTGTCCCACAGCTTGAGGCCGAGGTCGGCGGTGGTGTAGATCTCCCACCCGAGTTCGCCGACGTAGGACAGGCGGAGCATCGTGACGGGCACGTTGCCGATGTAGGCGCGGGTGCCGCGGAAGTAGCGCAGCGCGGTCAGGTCGGCGGTGGTGAGCGGCTGGACGAGGTCGCGCGCCTTGGGTCCCCAGACGCCGATGCAGCAGGTGCCGGGGGTGACGTCGCGCAGGTACACGTCGGCGGGGCGGTGCCGCTCCAGCCAGTCGAGGTCGAGGTTGCCGTTGGCGCCGACCTGGAAGTGCTGCGGGCCGAGCCGCGCCACGGTGACGTCGCTGCGGATGCCGCCGTCGGTGTCGAGCAGCAGGCAGTACGTCACGGAGCCGACAGACTTGTCCACGTCGCCGGTGGTGAGGCGCTGCAGGAAGGCGACAGCTCCGGGGCCGCCGACCTCCAGCCGCTTGAGCGCGGTCATGTCGTACATGGCGACGGACTCGCGGGTGACCTGCGCCTCCGCGCCGACGATCGGCGACCAGTACCGGGCCGCCCAGTCGCCGGGGACGGGGATCTCGCGGCCCTGCGGCAGCGGCTCGTTCGCGCCGTACCACTGCGGGCGCTCCCAGCCGGACGCCTCCAGGAAGACCGCGCCGAGCTCCTGCTGGCGGGGGTGGAAGGGGCTGGTGCGCAGCGGGCGGGGATCCTCCATCGGCTGGAGCGGGTGGATGATGTCGTAGACCTCGACGTAGTTCTGGCAGCCGCGGGCCAGCACGTAGTCGGGCGCGATCTGGTGCGGCTCGAACCTGTTGACGTCGCACTCGTGCAGGTCGAACGACGCGCAGTGGCCGTCGATGAGCCACTCGGCCATCGCGCGGCCGACTCCGGCGGAGTGGGTGACCCAGACCGCCTCGGCCACCCAGAAGCCCTCGACCTCGCGCGACGGGCCCATCAGCGGCAGGTGGTCGGTGGTGAAGGAGAACAGCCCGTTGATGCCCTCCTCGATCTTGGCCGAGCGGGTGGACGGGAGCAGCTCCTGGGTTTGCGACCAGGCGTCGGCGAAGTCGTCGGGGGTGAAGGTGAGCACCGACGGCATCACCTCGGCGGCGTCGACGGACAGGATGTCGTCGGAGTCGACCGGCATGGGGCGGTGGCCGTAGTAGCCGATGCCGAGGGTGTCGAAGCGCTCGCGGTAGTACAGGTCGGCGTCCTGGTGGCGGAGGATGGGCCGGGAGGCTTCGACGGCCTGGCCGGCCAGGTCGGGCACCTGCCCCGTCCAGGCGAGCTGGTGGGCGAGCGGGGTGAGCGGCAGCTCCATGCCGACCATGCGGGCGACCCGCGGCCCCCAGATCCCGGCGCAGCACACCACGATGTCGGCGGGGATCTCCCCTTGGTCGGTCACCACCGCGGTGACCCGGCCGCCCTCGGTCCTGACGTCCAGCACCTCGTGCCGGGGCAGCACCCGTACGCCGCGCTCGCGGGCCCGGGAGAGCTGCGCGTCGACCGCCTTGACCGCCCTGGCCAGGCCGTCGGTGGGGATGTACAGCCCGCCGAGCACCTTGTCGCGGTCGAGGAGGGAGTGCCTGGCCACGCTCTCCTCGGGCGAGAGCAGATGGGTCTCGATCCCCCAGGAGGCGGCCCAGCCCTGGCGGCGGCGCAGCTCGGCGAGCCGTTCGGGGGTGGTGGCCACTTCGAGCCCGCCGACCTGGTGGAAGCTGTCCAGCTCGACGAACTTCTCGACGGTGTAACGGGCCATCTCGGTCATGGTCTTCGAGCCGTTGATCTGGAACACCAGACCGGGGGCGTGGGAGGAGGATCCGCCGGTGGCGGGCACGTCTCCTTGGTCGACGACGGTCACGTCGGTCCAGCCGCGAGCGGACAGTTCGTCGGCGAGAGCCGCGCCGACCACGCCCGCGCCGATGATGACGACGCTGGGGCCCGTCATAGCCACCTCCGTTGTTGCGATGCATGCAACCAAGCGCACTGTTCGCAACAAGCGTCGCTCGCCGCGTTCCGGGTGTCAAGGGTGTGTTCTGTCTTATTCCGTACGGTTTGCGGTGCCTGCGCACACGCGCGCGCCCGGCCCGATCGAGTCGTCGACCGGGCCGGGCGCGAAGGGGAGGATCTCAGCTACTGGGCAGCCAGGCCTTGACCTTGTCGGGGTTGTCGGTCACCCACTTGGCGGCCGCCTCGTCGGCCGACATCTTGTCCTCGGCGATGTACTTGGCCACGAGGTTCTGGTCGTCGTTCGTCCAGGTGAAGTTCTTGACCAGGGTGTAGGCGGGGCTGCCCGAGTCCGCGAACTTCTTGCTCACGATCTTGTCGAGCTCGTACGGCGGATAGTCGCACGCCACCTTCTCCGCATCGGCGTCGCAGCCCTCCTTGTAGGCGGGCAGGTTGACCTTGACCAGCCTGAGCTCGGAGAGGAACCACTGCGGCTCGTAGAAGTAGCCCAGGATCGGCTTCTGCTGCTTCTCCGACTGGCGGAAGGCCGTGATGAGCGCGGTCTCGCTGCCCGCGTACACGACCTTGTAGTCGAGCTTGAGGTTCTTGACCAGGGCCTCGTCGTTGGTGACGAACGAGGGATCGCCGTCGAGGAGCTGGCCCTTGCCGCCGGACTCCGAGGTCTTGAACAGGGAGGCGTACTTGTTGAGGTTGTTCCCGTCGGTGATGTCGGGGTACTTCTCGGCCATCCACGGCGCCACGTACCAGCCGATGATGCCCTTGTTGCCGGTCGGCCCGGCGGACACGGCGACCTTCTGGTCCTCGATGTACTTCTTCTTGAGGTCGTCGTGAGCCCAGTTCTCGACGACCGCGTCGACCTCGCCGGTGCCGAAGCCCTGCCAGGCCACCTCCTCCTTCAGGTCCTTCTTGACCACCTTGCAGCCGAGCTGCTTCTCGGCGACGTACGCGATCACCGCGGCGTTGGCCTCGTAGCCGACCCACGGGTTGATCGCGATGTTCACGGTGCCGCAGGCCTTCGCGCCACCGCTGGCCGCGGGCTGGGCCTCACCGACCTTCGCTCCTCCGCACGCGGTGAGCAGGAGGCCTGCGCCGGTCATGAGCACGGCGGCCCGTACCTTTCCGCTCCTGGTAACTGACACCTGGTCCTCCTGTATGTCCTCCGGCCGGCGGCCGGGTTCAGTTCTGATGTGTTCCACCGTGCGCCGCCTTGTCGGCCCGCTCGGTGGCGGCCCGCATGATGCGGTCGAGCACGATGCCGAGCACGACGATCGCGAGCCCGGCGGCAAGCCCCTTGCCCCGCAGCTGGTGCTGCGAGAATCCGGCCACGACGTCGTAGCCGAGCGCTCCCGCGCCGACCAGGCCGCCGACGACCACCATGGAGAGCACGTAGATGAGTCCCTGGCTGGCCGCCAGGGTCACGGCACTGCGCGCCATCGGCAGCTGCACCTTGGAGATGAGCTGCCAGCTGCTGGCCCCCGCCGAGGTGGCGGCCTCGACGGTGGTCGGGGAGACGGCCCTGATGCCCTCGGCGACCAGCTTGATCGCGACGGGCGCCGCGAACACCACGGCCGCGATGATCGCGGTGAACCGCGTCGGGCCGAACAGGCCGAGGATGGGCACCAGGTAGACGAAGGCCGGCATCGTCTGCCCCGCGTCCAGCACGGGCCGGAGCACCATGTCGGCCCGGTCGCTGCGGCCCATCCACACCCCGGCCACCATGCCGAGCAGCATGACCAGGACGGTCGCGACGAGCGTCGAGGCGAGCGTGACCATGCTGTCCTGCCACAACCCCAGCACCACCAGCAGCAACAGGCCGGCCGCGGTGGCCAGCGCGGCCCGCGCGCTGCCCACCAGCAGGGCGACGGCCACGGCCACGGCGGTGACGAGCCACCAGGGAGAGCCGGTCAGCAGCGCCTGGAACGGGTTGAGCAGACCGTTGGTGAGCAGGTTCTTCACGGCGTCGGTGTAGGTGACCAGGCTGTCCTGCACCCACAGGCTCGCGGCGTCGGCGGCGCGGCGCACGTACGAGCCGAGGTTGGCGTCGATGGGGAACTCCGCCGCCCAGACGTAGGTGTAGGACAGGTAGGCCAGCACGGCGGCGACGCCGAGGACGCCCGTCACCTCCAGGCGGCGGCCCCGCACCGTGCGCAACCGCCCGGCCCGGCGCGCGACCTCCAGGCGGCGGCTGGCCGCCGAGGTCACCCGGTCGAGCACCACCGCCATGATCACGATGGCCAGCCCGGCGTTGAACGCCGTCCCGACGTCGAGCGTCTGCAGCGCCTTCAGGACCGTCTGGCCCAGGCCGGGCGCGTCGATGAGCGCCGCGATGGTGGCCATGGACAGGGCGGCCATGATGGTCTGGTTGACGCCGACGATGATCGTCTGCTTGGCCATCGGCAGCCGCACGTGGCGCAGCGCCTGCGCGGAGGTGGCGCCGAGCGAGGTGCCGGCCTCCAGCGTGTCGGGCGAGACCTGCCGGATGCCGTGCGCGGTGATCCGGATGGCCGGCGGGATCGCGTAGATCATCGTGGCGACCGTCGCGCTGGCGGGGCCGATGAGGAAGAACAGGGTGAGCGGCGCCAGGTAGACGAACGTCGGCATGGTCTGCATGAAGTCGAGCACCGGGGTGACCAGCCGGTGGAACCGGTCGCTCAGTCCCGCCCACACTCCGAGCGGGATGCCGACGGCCAGCGACAGCACCACCGCGGTCAGCGTGAGCGCCAGCGTGTCCATGCTCTCCTGCCACAGACCCAGCACGCCGAAGGCGAGGAACCCGGCGGCGGTCAGCAGCGTGACCCTCAGGTTGCCGTACAGCCAGGCGATCGCGGCGGCCAGGCCGACCACGCCGAGCCAGCCGAGCACGGGGAGCGGCCGGCCCATGGCGGGCTGGCTGATGAGGGCCTGGACGAACGTCACGGCCTCGTCGAGGAAGAGCCGGATGTAGTTGATGAAGTAGAGGAAGAACGGATTGCTGTTGCGGCTGTCGTCGATGGCGTCCATGGCCGCGCTGAGCCCGGCGTGCAGCGGCGTCAGCTCGGCTCCGCCGAGCGCCAGCGTGTCGCGCCCGCGCAGCAGCACCCAGCCCGCCGCCCAGAACGCGATCACGAGGGCGATCAGGTACCTGCGGGCGGGCAGCCGGGCGGCGAAGGACGTGGTCGCGGAGGCGGCCGTCATTGATGCGGCCCCCCTGCGATCACCTCGAGGATCTCCGCGCTGGTGACCACGCCGAGCAGGCTTTCGCCGTCCATGACGCGCACCGGCCGTTCGGCGGAGAGCACCGCGTGGACGGCGTCCCGGATGACCACGTCGGGGCCGAGCTCGGGCCCGTCGAGCGGCTCGTCGGGCAGCGGCGGGCGCATGATCCACCGGAGCGTCAGCACGTGCGAGCGCGGGATGTCGCTGACGAAGTCCCTGACGTAGTCGTCGGCCGGCGCGCCCACCACCTGGTCGGGCGTGCCCACCTGGACGAGCTCGCCGTCGCGCATGATGAGGATGCGGTCACCGAGTTTGAGTGCCTCGCTGAGGTCGTGGGTGATGAACACCATCGTCTTGCCCACCTCGTGGTGCAGCCGGATGACCTCGTTCTGCATCTCGCGCCGGATCAGCGGGTCCAGCGCGGAGAACGGCTCGTCGAACAGCAGCACCTCGGGGTCGGCCGCGAGGGCCCGGGCCAGGCCGACGCGCTGCTGCATGCCGCCGGAGAGCTGGTCGGGGTAGGAGTTCTCGAAGCCGTTGAGGCCGACGAGGCCGACCACCTCGCGCGCCCGCTCGTACCGGTCCCGCTTGGCGACCCCGCGGATCTCCAGCCCGAAGGCGACGTTGTCGAGCACGCACCGGTGCGGCAGCAGGCCGAAGTGCTGGAAGACCATGGCCATGCGGTGCCTGCGCAGCTCGCGCAGCCGGCGGTCGTCGGCCTTGCCCACGTCCTCGCCGTCGAGCAGGATCTCGCCCGCGGTGGGCTCGATCAGCCGCGTCAGGCAGCGGACGAGGGTGGACTTGCCCGAGCCGGACAGTCCCATGACGACGAACACCTCGCCCCGGCGCACCTCGAAGGAGACGTCGCGGACGGCGGCGACGCAGCCGGTCTGCTCCTTGAGCTCCTTGCGCGTGAGCGAGCTGCCGACGACGCTTTCGGCCTTGGGGCCGAACACCTTCCACAGTCCGCGCACAGAGAGGACGGGAGGGGCATCGATGTCGAGTCCACTACGTTCGGCCACTGACGGCACGGTCATGACTACCTCTTGGTCGTCGGAGCGTCAGTTCGCTGGGAACCACCGCTGGGGGCGCGGGCGGGTGTTCTGCCACACATGCTTGATCTCGCGATATTCGTCCAGGCCGGTCGGGCCGAGCTCGCGGCCGATGCCCGACTGCTTGAAGCCACCCCACTCGGCCTGGGGTACGTAGGGGTGGTAGTCGTTGATCCACACCGTGCCGTGCCGCAGCCGGCCCGCCACCCGCTGCGCCCTGCCGGCGTCCTGGGTCCAGACGCCGCCCGCCAGGCCGTATTCGGTGTCGTTGGCGAGGCGGACGGCCTCGTCCTCGGTGGTGAAGCGCTCCACGGTGAGCACGGGGCCGAACGACTCCTCGCGGACCACGCGCATGCCCTGCTTGCACTCGTCCAGCACGGTGGGCCGGTAGAAGAAGCCGGGCCCGTCGAGCCGGTGTCCCCCGCAGCGCAGGACGGCGCCCTCGGCGAGCCCCGCCGCCACGTACTCCTCGATCTTGGCCAGATGCGCGGCGGAGATGAGCGGGCCGGTGTGGGCCTCGGCGTCGTACGGCCCGCCCAGCCGGATCAGCTCGGCCCGCCGGACGACCTCGTCGACGAACGCGTCGTGCAGCGAGTCCTCCACCAGCAGCCGTGCCCCGGCCGAGCAGACCTGGCCGGAGTGCAGGAACACGGCGGTGAGCGCGAAGTCGACCGCGGTCTCGAAGTCGGCGTCGGCGAAGACGATGTTGGGGTTCTTGCCGCCGAGCTCCAGCGCCACCCGCTTGACCGTGGCGGACGCCGCGGCCATGATCCGCCGCCCGGTGTCCACGCCGCCGGTGAACGACACCAGGTCCACGTCCGGGTGCTCGGCGAGCGGCGCCCCCGCCGCCGGGCCGGCGCCCAGGACCAGGTTGGCGACGCCCGCGGGCAGGCCGGCCTCCTCCAGCGCGCGGATCAGCAGGATCGCGGTGCTCGGGGTCAGCTCGCTGGGCTTGAGCACGAAGGTGTTGCCGGCGGCGAGCGCGGGCGCCACCTTCCAGGTGGCCTGCAGCAGCGGGTAGTTCCACGGTGTGATCAGGCCGCACACGCCGACCGGCTCGTAGACGATGCGGCTGATCGCGTCGTCGCGCCCCGTGTCGATCACGCGGCCCGCGTCGGTGCCCGCGACGCCGGCGAAGTAGCGCAGGCAAGCGACGGAGTCGTCGACGTCGTACTCGCTCTCCACCAGGCGCTTGCCGGTGTCGCCCGACTCGGCGCGGGCGAAGACCGCGCGGTCGCGCTCCAGCAGGCCGGCCACCTTGGACAGCAGGGCTCCGCGCTCGCGGGCGGGGGTGGCAGGCCACGGACCCCGGTCGAAGGCCTGTCTGGCAGACCGGATAGCGGCCACGGTGTCGGTCGCGGAGGCTTCTGCGACCGTGGTAACGAGACTGCCGTCGGCGGGCGAGTAAATGCCGCGCTGTCCACCGTCGGCCGGCTTGGTCCACGTGCCGCCGATATAGAGATCGGTCATCGGCACACCTTTTGATCGTTGCGTATGGCGCAAGTCAATGCTGATTGAGGAACAGGATTGACGCCCTCCACGCATTAGTCAAGGCCTAGCAGAAATCACTTGACGAATCGCCTCGCTGTTATTTCCGCTGCGTCGCGCCCTGGCCTCTTGACTACAGCATGCCTGGAGAGACACCCTGTTGCGCATAGACCACCATTGTGCGCCATGCGCAACACGCTAGGAGGTGCGATGTCTCCTCGGCCCGATCCTGGACGCGAGTTCATCCTCACGGTCTCCTGTACCGACAAGCCAGGCATCGTGTACGCCGTGACCAGCTTCCTGGTGCAGCACGGCGGCAACATGCTGCAGAGCAAGCAGTTCAACGACCGCAGGGGCGGCGGCTTCTTCATGCGCGTGCACTTCGCGGCCCAGCACGGGCTGGAGGAACTGCGCGCCGGCTTCGCCTACGTCGCCGACTCCTTCCAGATGACCTGGCGGCTCAACGACGCCTCGACCCCCACCAGGGCGCTCATCATGGTGTCGAAGTTCGGCCACTGCATGAACGACCTGCTCTTCCGCCGGCAAGTGGGCGGGCTGAACATCGAGATCCCCGCGATCGTCTCCAACCACCCCGACCTGGAGCCGCTCGCGACCTCCTACGGCCTGCCGTTCCACCACGTGCCGGTGACCTCCGCGGCCAAGGCCGAGGCGGAGGCCAGGACCCTGGAGCTGGTCGAGGAGTACGACGTGGACCTCGTCGTGCTCGCCCGCTACATGCAGGTCCTGTCCGACGACATGTGCAAACGACTAGAAGGGCGGGCCATCAACATCCATCACTCCTTCCTGCCGGGGTTCAAGGGCGCCAAGCCGTACCACCAGGCCCACGAGCGCGGAGTGAAGCTCATCGGCGCGACCGCGCACTACGTCACTGCGGATCTCGACGAGGGCCCGATCATCGAGCAGGACGTCGCCAGGGTGGACCACGAGCTCGACCCCGACGACCTGATCGCGGCGGGCCGGGACGTCGAGGCCCAGGTGCTGGCCCGCGCCGTGAAGTGGCACAGCGAGCACCGCGTGCTGCTCAACGGCGACCGCACGGTCGTCTTCCGCTGAGGCTTCAGCGGAGAAATCGCGCCCGCTGAGACGCGCGAAAAGAGGCGGTGGGGCCGCGGCGGGCCCCACCGCCTCTTTTCACGTCTTCTGGTGCCGGTAGAAACCGGCGGTCTCCGGCGAGAGCGGAGTGTTGCCGAGGATCAGGTCGGCCGCCTTCTCCGCCAGCATCATGACCGGCGCGTAGATGTTGCCGTTGGTGACGTACGGCATGACGGAGGCGTCCACCACACGCAGCCCGTCGACGCCGTGCACGCGCATGGTCTCCGGGTCCACCACGGACATCTCGTCGATCCCCATCTTGGCCGTGCAGGAGGGATGCAGGGCGGTCTCGCCGTCCTTCGCGACCCAGTCGAGGATCTCCTCGTCGGTCGCGACGGACGGTCCCGGCGACAGCTCCCCCGTGCTGAACTCGGCCAGCGCGGGCTGGCCGAGGATGCTCCTGGCCACCCTGACGGCCTCCACCCACTCCCGGCGGTCCTGCTCGGTGGACAGGTAGTTGAAGCGCAGGGCGGGGTGCTGCCGCGGGTCGGTGCTCTTGATCTTCACCGAGCCGCGGGCGTCGGAGTACATCGGCCCGACGTGCACCTGGTAGCCGTGCCCGCCCGCGGGCGCCGAGCCGTCGTAGCGGACGGCGATGGGCAGGAAGTGGAACATCAGGTTGGGGTAGCCGACGTCGTCGTTGCTGCGGACGAAGCCGCCGGCCTCGAAGTGGTTGGTCGCCCCAGGCCCCTTGCGCAGGAAGAGCCACTGCGCGCCGATCCACGGATGGCGCCACTTCTGCAAGTTGGGCTGCATCGAGACCGGCTGGGAGCAGCCGTGCTGGATGTAGACCTCCAGGTGGTCCTGCAGATTCTCGCCGACGCCCGGCAGGTCGTGCACCACGCCGATGCCCAGCGCGGAGAGCTCACTCGCGTTGCCGACGCCGGACAGCTGCAGCAGTTGCGGCGAGTTGATGGCGCCGCCGCACAGGATGACCTCTTTGGCGCGGACAGTGCCGCCGTCGTACTCCACGCCGACCGCTCGCGTGCCCTCGAAGAGGACTCTCGACACGAACGCGCGGGTCTTGACCGTGAGGTTCGGGCGCTTGAGCACCGGGTGCAGGTAGGCGCGGGCGGCGCTGAGCCGGCGGCCGCCGCGGATGTTGCGGTCGAAGCGGGCGAAGCCCTCCTGGCGATAGCCGTTGACGTCGTCGGTGAGCGGGTGGCCGGCCTGCTGGACGGCCTCGAAGAACGCCCCGAAGAGCGGCGTGCCTGCGGGCCCGCGCTCCAGTACCAGCGGCCCGTCGTGGCCGCGGAAGGGGGTGCCCGGGTCGGCCAGGCAGTTCTCCATCCGCTTGAAGTACGGCAGGCAGTGCGCGTAGTCCCAGTTCTTCATCCCCGGGTCGGCACCCCAGCGCTCGAAGTCCATCGGGTTGCCCCGCTGGAAGATCATGCCGTTGATGCTGCTGGAGCCGCCGAGCACCTTCCCGCGGGCGTGGTAGATCCGCCTGCCGTGCATGAGAGGCTCGGGCTCGGACTCGTAGCGCCAGTCGTAGAAGCGGTTGCCGATGGGGAAGGGCAGGGCCGCGGGCATGTGGATGAACACGTCCCACGGATAGTCCGGGCGGCCGGCCTCCAGGACCAGCACGCGCGTGGCAGGGTCCGCGGAGAGCCGGTTGGCCAGGGCACAGCCCGCCGAGCCACCTCCGACGATGACGAAGTCGTACTGCTGTGACGTCATGGTGCCTCGTCTCATCGCACGTTTCACCGAATTGTATCGCTATACGCACCGCGTTTCACTAGGTGCAACATGAGATCTTTTGGCGTTACGTTCGACGCGAGTTCCTTGTAGCACTTACAGTTTCGCTATGAGCAACGACTCGGGCAGTGGAGGCGTGCAGTCCGTTGACAGGGCGATCAGCGTGCTGGAGATCCTGTCCCGCCGGGGCGAGGCCGGAGTCAGCGAGGTGGCGGCGGAGATCGACGTGCACAAGTCGACCGCCTTCCGGCTGCTCGGCGCGCTGGAAGCACGTGGCCTGGTGGAGCAGGCCGAGGACCGCGGCAAATATCGCCTGGGCTTCGGCATCATCCGGCTGGCCGGCGGGGTCAGCACGCAGATGGACATCATCCAGCGGGCCCGGCCCGTCTGCCACCGGCTGGCCGAGGAGATCGGGGAGACGGTGAACATCGCCGTGCTCCGCTCCGCGTGCGCGGTCAACCTCGACCAGGTCCGCGGCCCGTCGGCCGTCACCGCCTACAACTGGGTCGGCCAGATCACCCCTCTGCACGCCACCTCGAGCGGCAAGGCGATGCTCGCCCACCTCGACGACAACGAGCTCGCCCGGCTGCTGTCGGACGGGACGCTGGAGAGCTTCACCTCCCGGACGATCACCGACGTCGACGCGCTGCAGAAGCAGCTCGCCGAGACGCGCCAGACGGGCTACGCCTTCTGCCTGGAGGAGCTGGAGGACGGGCTGAACGCCGTGGCCGCGCCCATCCGCGCCTACCACGGCGAGGTCGTCGCCGCGGTAAGCGCCTCCGGGCCTGCCTACCGCTTCAGCGCCGAGCGCATTCACGAGCTCGCGCCCGTCCTCATCGGCGGGGCCGCCGAGATCAGCCGGCGGCTCGGCTACGCGGGCTGACCCGCTCCGGCCTCATCGCCACGCGGCCTTCGCCGCTCGCCGCTATCCGATCCGGTCCTGGACCCACTCGTGGAAGCCGCCGATGTGGTGCTCGCTGGGCACCAGCACGCCGCCCTGGGCGTACGTGCGCGAGCTCATCGCGGGCTGGCAGCGCTCACAGGCGTCGAAGTCCTGCTCGTTGACCCGGTGGAAGAGCTCGACCGACTTGTCCAGATCCTTGCCGCCGGCCACGACGTCGGGGAGATAGAGCCAGTCGCACTCGACCACCGTGCGGTCGACGGCGAGGGGGAACATGCGGTGCAGGATGACGTGGTCGGGCACCAGGTTGATGAAGACCTGCGGCTTGACGGTGATCGCGTAGTAGCGCCGGTCCTGCTCCTCGCTCAGCGTCGGGATGCGGTCGAGCCCCTCCGAGCCGTCCACGGTGAAGCCCTCGACCCGCTCGCCGAACTCCGCGCCGTGGCCGACGAAGTACTGCGCGGCGTAGCCGTCGGCGAACTCCGGCAGCACCTCCGTCAGCTCGGGGTGGATCGTGGCGCAGTGGTAGCACTCCATGAAGTTCTCGACGATGAGCTTCCAGTTGGCCTTGACGTCGTAGACGATCCGCCGGCCGACCTCCAGGTTCGCCACGTCGTAGTTGTCGATCAGCTGCAGCGCGCCCAGCCGCTCCTCCACCGCGCCGTGCACGTCCTGCTCGAACGACGGCGGGTCGTCGGCCAGGCAGACCCACACGTAGCCGAGCCATTCCCGCACGTGCACCTTGACCAACCCGTACCGCACCCGGTCCAGGTCGGCCATCTTGGTCAGGTTGGGCGCCGCGATCAGCTTGCCGTCCAGGTCGTACGTCCACGCGTGGTAGGAGCACTGGAAGGCCCGCTTGACCTCGCCGGACTCCTCCGTGCACAGGGTCGCGCCGCGATGCCGGCAGACGTTGTAGAAGGCGCGGACCGACCCGTCACGCGCTCGGCTGATGATCAGGTTCTCGGTGCCGACCTGCACCGTCTTGAACGAGCCCGGTTTGGGCAGGTCGGACGAGCGCACCGCGCAGAACCACATCGTCTCGAAGATGTTCTTCTGCTCCAGCGCGAAGATCTCCGGATCGGTGTAGTAGCGGCCCGGCAGGGTGGGGATCACGCTGGAGGTCGTTGCGGTGGTCACGGGAGTACTCCTCTGGGTACAGGCCGGGTCAATGTCCGCGGCGGATCCAGTCCTCTAGCTGCGGAGCCTCGGCTCCGATGGTGGTGTCGTCGCCGTGCCCGGTGTGCACCACCGTCTCGGCGGGGAGCGTGAGCAGGGTCTGGCTGATGGACGAGATGATCGTGGGAAAGTCGCTGTACGACCTGCCCGTGGCTCCCGGCCCGCCCTGGAAGAGGGTGTCGCCGGAGAACAGCGCGCCGAGCTCGGGCACGTACAGGCACACCGCTCCCGGGGCGTGCCCCGGGGTGTGCAGGACGTGGACGGCGCAGTCGCCGATCCGCAGGATCTGCCCGTTCACCAGCGGCCGGTCGGGCGACGCGGAGGGGTGCGCGAGCTTCCACAGCACCTCGTCGTCCGGGTGCAGCAGCACCGGCGCCCCGGTGCGCGCGGCCAGCTCGGGCGCGGCGGCCACGTGGTCGTTGTGGGCGTGCGTGCACACGATCCCGGCGACCCGGCGGTCACCTGCGGCCTCCGCGATCGCCGCGTCGTCGTGGGCCGCGTCGACGACGAGGACCTGGTCGTCATCACCCAGCAACCAGACGTTGTTGTCGACGTCCCACGTGCCGCCGTCCAGGCTGAAGGTGCCGGAGGTGACCAGGCGCTCGATCCGCATCACAGCACCACCACGGAGCGGAGCACCTCGCCGTGGTGCATCTTGGCGAAGGCCTCCTCGACGTCGTCCAGGCCGATGGTCTCGGTGACGAACGCGTCGAGGTCGAGACGACCCTGCAGGTAGAGGGAGATCAGCATGGGGAAGTCGCGGCTCGGCAGGCAGTCGCCGTACCAGCTCGACTTGAGCGCGCCGCCGCGGCCGAAGACGTCGAGGAGCGGCAGGCCGAGCGTCATCTCGGGCGTGGGGACACCCACGAGCACCGCGGTCCCGGCCAGGTCACGGGCGTAGAACGCCTGCTTGAACGTCTCGGGCCGGCCGACCGCGTCGATCACCACGTCCGCGCCGAAACCGCCGGTGAGCTCCCTGATCCGTTCGACGGGGTCGGCCTCCTTGGCGTTGACGGTGTGCGTCGCGCCGAAGCCGCGGGCCCAGTCGAGCTTCCGGTCGTCCACGTCGACGGCGATGATCGTGGCGGCGCCGGCCAGCCGGGCCCCGGCGATCGCCGCGTTGCCGACCCCGCCGCAGCCGATGACCGCGACGGAGTCGCCCCGGCCGACCCCGCCGGTGTTCACCGCCGCGCCGAGGCCGGCCATCACACCGCACCCGAGGAGTCCGGCGGCGGCCGGGGAGGCGGCCGGGTCGACCTTGGTGCACTGGCCCGCGGCCACCAGCGTCTTCTCGGCGAACGCGCCGATGCCCAGGGCGGGGCTGAGCGGCGTGCCGTCCGCGAGCGTCATCTTCTGGGTGGCGTTGTGGGTGTTGAAGCAGTACTGCGGGCGGCCCCTGAGACAGGAACGGCAGGACCCGCACACGGCCCGCCAGTTGAGGATGACGAAGTCGCCGGGCGCGACGTCGACGACGCCGGGGCCGACGGCCTCCACCACACCGGCGGCCTCGTGGCCGAGCAGGAACGGGAACTCGTCGTTGATGCCGCCTTCGCGGTAGTGCAGGTCGGTGTGGCAGACGCCGCACGTCTGCACCTTCACCAGCGCTTCGCCGGGACCCGGATCCGGCACGAGGATCGTCTCCAGGCTGACCGGCTTGCCCTTGCCCGTCGCGACCACGCCGCGTACTTCATGAGCCATGTTTCACTCCTGTGCTAGCCGGCCTGAACCGGCGCGGTCTCCATATTGCGACGCCAGCGGGTGAACAGCCGGACCTGGTTGACGCCCAGCACCGCCACCGGGCGAGCTGCCTGCCGGTAGACGGCGAGGAAGCTGCCTTCGGCCGGGTCACCCTCCTCCACCGTCACCGTGTCCGCCTCACCGGCACGCCCGATGAACTGGATCTTCATGTCGAACTGGTCGGACCAGAAGTAGGCCGGGCGCGCGGGCTCCGGGCGCGCGGTGCCGCCGGACAGCAGCGTCGCCGCCGCGACGGCGGCTCGCTGGCGGGCGCCGGTCCAGTGCTCGATCCGGTGGTGGTGGCCCTGCGCGGGGTCCCACCAGGCCGCGCAGTCGCCGGCGGCGACGATCCCCGGGACCGAGGTGCCGCCGCCCTCGTCGCAGAGCACACCGTCACCCAGCTCGACGCCGCTCCCCCGCAACCAGGCGGTGTTGGGCACCGCTCCGATGCCGACCACCACGACGTCGGCGGGCAGGTGCGTGCCGTCCCCCAGCCGCACACCGTCGGCCCGGAGCGAGCCGTCACCCGGCCGCACGCCGTCGGCCGGGAGCGAGCCGCCCCCCGGTCGCATGCCGTCGGCCCTCTCCGTGCCCGTCACCTCTGTCACGCAGGCGCCGCCGATCAGCCGGACGCCCCGCTGCTCGTGCCGGGCGGCGATGGCCTGCGCCATCGTGAGGCCGACGACGCCGGCCAGCGGCGCCGGTCCCGACTCCACGAGGGTGACGCCCAGGCCGAGCTCGCGGGCCGTGGCGGCGACCTCGGCGCCGATGAAACCGCCGCCGATCACCACCAGTCTCCTGCCGGTCTCCAGCTCCGCGCGCAGGGCGCGGGCGTCGTCGAGGGTACGCAGCGTGTGCACGCCGCGCAGCCCCTCGGTGCCCGGGAGCCTGCGCGCGGCCGCGCCGGTGGCGATCACGATGCCGTCCGCCACCAGCGAGGTGCCGTCGCTCAGCGTGATACGGCGGGAGGCCGCGTCCAGGCCGGTCGCGGCCACGCCGAGCCGCCATTCGATGCGGGGATCCTCGCCGTCGCCCTCCAGAGCCAGGTCGGCCTCGTCGATCGCGCCCTTGAGGAAGTCCTTGGACAGAGGGGGGCGGTCGTAGGGGCGGTGCCGCTCCTCCCCGATGACGACGAGCCGTCCCTCGTAGCCCTGCTTGCGCAGGGCGCGGGCCGTCAGCAGCCCGGCGAGCGAGGCGCCGACCACGCAGACCGTGTTCACGCCTGGCCCTTCAAGGTGACACCCGGTGGCAGGTTGGGCGGCGCGTCCGACGGCACGACGTAGATGACGTCGTCCTCCACGACGACCTGATGCGTGCGCACCGGCCGCTTCGCGGGCGGGGCGTCCACCCTTCCGGTGCGCAGGTCGAAGCGCGAGGCGTGCAGCGGGCATTCGACCTCGCAGCCCTCCAGCCATCCATCCGCCAGCGAGGCATCCTGATGAGTGCAGGTGTCGTCGATCGCGAAGAGGTCGCCGTCGTCGGTGTGGAAGACCGCGATGGGCGGATCGACATCAAGGCGGAGGGCCTCGCCTCGCGGCAGCGACGCGAGAGGGCACGCTGGGATCATCGTGTCACACCCCGGTTTCACAAAGAGAAACGTCTAGCGCTATACGCAACAGATTGAGGGTGCGGAATGCGGATGTCAAGACCGGTTTGCGGGGACTTGGTGCATGGTTTCTGGTTGTCCGGGTCCCGGTCGCCTGCGACAGGCGCGACCACGCCTCCGTGCGCCCGCTACAACCCCATGACCGACGCCGAACCCGGGTGCCATCGCATGGCGACCGGCGGGCAGACCCTCGCAAAATTCGTCCCAAGTGCGAGCCTGGCGTTCGCCATGGATTGCCGATGATCCAGTAACGGCCCGATATGCACGATGACCAGGCATATCGTCTGACGTGCCTAGCACCCGCCATGGGGCATATGTTGGGTTCACCGGCTCTTCTCCACACCTGACCGGAGCCGATGCGAGGCATCGATGACCACAGCGACACTGAGCACCTCGGCGCAAACGTATATCAACGGGCTGCCCGCCGAGGTAACCAGTTTCATCGGGCGCCGGCAGGAAGTAGCGGCCGTCAAGCGCCTGCTGGGTGACGCCCGCATGGTGACCCTCACCGGGCCCGGCGGCGTCGGCAAGACCCGGCTGTCCCTCCGCGTCGCCGCCGACCTGCGCCGGGCCTTCCCCGACGGGGTCTGGCTGGTCGAACTCGCCGAACTGGACAACCCGGCACTGCTGCCCCAGGCTCTGATCGCCGCACTGAAGATCCAGAATCACTCCGCACAGCCGCCCATCCACGTGCTCACGGAGCACCTGCGCAGGCAGCGGACACTGGTCCTCCTGGACAATTGCGAGCACGTACTCAACGAGGCCGCCGTGTTGGCCCAGACCCTGCTGCGCTCGGCCCCCGGGCTGCGCATCCTGGCCACCAGCCGGCAGCCGCTGGGAATCGCCCTCGAGCAGACGTTCACCGTGCCGACGCTGCCGCTGCCGAGTCGCGAATCCCGCCCCGGCACGCCGTCGCCCATGTCCGACGCGGTCCGGCTCTTCGCCGGGCGGGCCGCAGCCGTCCTGCCCGGCTTCACCGTCACGGACGAGAACCAGGACATCGTCGAGCGGATCTGCCGCCGCCTGGACGGCCTGCCGCTCGCCATCGAGCTCGCCGTCGTGCGGCTGCGCGCGCTCTCGGTCCGCCAGCTGCTCGACCGGCTGGACGACCTCTTCCGGCCGCTCACCGCGGGATCGAACGCGACCGTGCCGCGCCACCGGACGCTGCGCGCCCTGATCGACTGGAGCCACGAGCTGTGCACCGAGCACGAGCGCCTGCTGTGGGCACGCATCTCGGTGTTCACCGGCAACCTGGATCTGGAAGCCGCGGAAGCGGTCTGCGCCGGGGACGGCATCGCCCGCGACGAGATCGTCGACCTTGTGATCGGCCTGGTGGAGAAGTCCGTCCTGATCCGGGAGGACCATCCGTGCGGAGTGCGATACCGGCTGCTGGACACGATCCGGCAGTACGGGCGGGAGCGGCTGACCGCCTCCGGGCAGGAGCAGGCGTTGAAATGCCGCTATCGCGACTACTACCGGCAACTGTCGCGCGAGGCGCGGGCGCAGCTGTTCGGCCCCGCGCAGGTCAAGCTGCTGACCCGGCTGCGGGTCGAGCATCCCAACCTGCGCACCGCCCTGGAATACTGCCACGCCGAGCACGCCGGGCTCTGCATCGGCATGGCCAGCGACCTGCTCTACCACTGGATCATCGGCAGCCACCTGGGCGAAGGACGCAACTGGCTCGAACGGGGACTCGCGGACACCGACGAGCGGTCCGAGGTCAGGGCTCGGGCGTTGTGGGCATGCGGCCGGCTCGCCATCCTGCAGGGCGATCAGGCCTCGGCCATCGAATTTCTCACCGAGAGCAGAGCACTCGGCGAGCAATTGGGACTGGAAACGGTCCTCTGCTACGTCGCGCTCTACTCCGGAATGGTCACCATGCAGAAGGGAGACACCGCATCGGCCATCAGCTCCTTCGAGGAGGCGGTGGCCCGTCATCGCGCCGGTGGAGACCCCGCGGGCGAGGTCCAGGCGCTGAAGTGGCTCTGCCTCTCGCACTCATACCTCGGCGACTCAGAACGCGCCGTCGCCGCCGCCAAGGAGGGCATCGCCGTCTGCGACGCTCATGGCGAGAGCTGGCACAAGTCGTACATGATGGCGGCGCTCGGCATCGAGCTCTGGCGCCAAGGCGACACGCGGCGCGCGACCGCCCTGGAACAGGAGAGCCTGCGCGTCTTCCGCGAGCTGGACGACTCGGTCGGGGTCGGGGTCACCCTTGAGGTGCTGGCCTGGATCGCCGCCTCAGACACGGATTGCGCGCGGGCAGGCGAGCTGCTGGGCATCCTGGGTAACGTCTGGGAGTCCATCGGCGCGCCACTCCTGGGGTTCGGCCACCTCATCCCGTACCACGACGAATGCGAGGCCCGTACGCGTCGCGCCCTTGGCAAGACGGCCTTCGAGACGGCCGTCAAGCGAGGCGCCAGGCTCTCCTATGCCCAGGCGCTCGCCTACGCCCTCATGGAGGAAGCGCCGTCCAGCGGCCGATCCGATGAGGCAGGCCCGCCCTCGCCCCTCACCCCACGGGAGACGGAGATCGCCCAGCTCATCGCCCAGGGAATGAGCAACAAGGCGATCGCGGCGGAGCTGGTGATCGCTCAGCGCACCGCCGAAGGCCACACCGAGCGCATCCTGCGCAAACTCGGCTTCAACTCCCGGGCCCAGATCGCCGGCTGGGTTGCCGGGCAGGCCCGCCTCTCCGGTGAAGGGCCTCCTGGCGGCGAATGAGCATGCCCGCGAACGACACGATCTGGACCGTCCCGCCCGCCGAACAGCCGGCGGACTGGCCGCAGACCGACGCTCACGGTTTCATCGGACGAAGACACGAGGTCTCCGAAGTCAGGCGGATCCTGCCCAAGACCCGCCTGCTGACCCTGACCGGTGCGGGCGGGGTCGGCAAGACGCGGCTGGCGCGACGTGTCAGCGAGATCGTGCTGCACAACTACCGGGACGGGGTTCGGCTGGTGGAGCTGGCCACCGTCGAGGACGAGGAACTGCTGGCCCCTGCCGTGGCCGCCGCGCTGGGAATCCGTGACACCGGACAGGACCTCCCGGCCCTGCTGATGGAGCGGCTGGCGGACAAGCGGATGCTGCTGGTGCTGGACAACTGCGAGCATCTGCTCGACGCGTGCGCCCGCCTGGTGCACCAGCTCCTGCGCTGCACCTCGCGGTTGCGGATCCTGGCCACCAGCCGCCAGTCGCTCGGGGTGTACGGCGAGCAGGTGCTGCTTGTGCCGTCACTCCCGGTCCCGGAGCCCGGCGCCAGCACCCGCGACATCGCCCGGCGTGACGCCGTGCGCCTCTTCGCGGAGCGGGCGGCGACGATCCGGCCGGGCTTCCACGTCGACGCGGCCAACGCCCAGGCGGTCGCCCGGCTGGCCCGGCGCCTGGACGGGATTCCGCTGGCCATCGAACTGGCGGCGGTGCGGCTGCGCACGACATCGGTGGAAGACCTCGTGAACGAGCTCGACAAGCGCCTGGACGTACCGGCCGAAGGCTGCCCGAGCCCGCTGGCACGCCACCAGACCCTGCGGGCGACCATGGAGTGGAGCTACGAACTGTGCTCGTCCGGCGAGCGACGGCTGTGGGAGCGGCTGTCGATGTTCCCGGGGGGCACGGATCTGGACACCGCAGAAGCCGTGTGCCCCGGGCAGGGTCTGGCCCGCGAGGACGTGCTGGATCTGATGGCCGGGCTGGTGGACAAGTCCATCCTGAGCGCGGCGGAGCAGCACGGCGGCGGCATCCGCTACCGCATGCTGGAGACCATCCGCGCGTACGGCCGCGAACAGCTGCCCTCCACGGACGCGGAGGCACTGCGCGAGCGCTACATCGACCACTATCGCCGGCTGACGGGGCGCGTGCGCGTGGACAAGATGGAGCCCGCCCAGATCGACTATTACCGGACGCTGACCGTGGAGCTTCCCAACGTGCGCGCCGCCCTCGACCTCTGCTTCGACCGGCCCGGCGACGCGCCCGCCGGGTTGGAGATCGCGTCCGCGCTGTGGGCCCACTGGCTCGTCGCCGGCGCTCTCGGCGAAGGCCGGCACTGGGTGAGACGCGGTCTCGCGCTCGTGTCAGGACCGAGCGTCACCAGGGTGATGGGCCTGTGGGCCAACGGGGTGTTCGCCCTCTACCAGGGCGATCCGGGGGCCGGTGCCTGCCTGCAGGAGTGCCTGGCGCTCGCGCGGCAGCAGGGGGACGAGGCGGCGCTCGCGTTCGCCACCCAGATGTCCGGCGTCGCCGCGCTGTCGGAGGGCGATGCCGAGGGCGGGCTCGCGCTCGTGGAGGACGCTCTCGCCCGTCACCGTGCGCGAGGCGACGTCCACGCCGTGGGGGTCACCTTGTACTTCGCCGCTCTCTATGCCGCCATCATGAGACCGGACCGGGCGGCCGCGTTCGGTGAGGAACTCGTGATGATGTGTGAAGAGCGTAAGGCGACGCTCTTCCACGCGTACGCACTGTACGCGCTCGGCCTGGCCCGCTGGGAGCAAGGCGACTGGCGCCAGACCGAGGCCAAGATGCGGGAGCTGGCCGCGTACTGGAGCGCCGTCGACGACCGATGGGGCCTCGTCCAGTGCTTGGAGGTGCTGGCCTGGACCGCTGGGGCGGCCGGGCGGCACGAGCGGGCCGCCCGGCTGCTGGGCGCCGCCCAGAACATGTGGCGGGGGGTCGCCTCCTCTCCGTCACAGCTGCGGTTCCAGGCGAGGTCACACCAGGAGTGCACCGAGCGGGCCCGCCGCGCGCTGGGGGCCCAGGCGTACACGGCGGCGTTCCGGGACGGAACGCGGCTCGGGCCGTCCCGGACGGTCGCGTACGCGCTGGAAGAAGCATGACGCGACCATCCCTGCGGCGAGGGGCCGAAGAAGGGGCGCCCTAGTTGGGGTTGCCGGCGTGGGTGAGGGTCTCCCAGGCGACGAAGAGGTTGTTGGTGCCCGCCGGGCGCTGCCGCTCGGTGAGGGCCTGGGTGTTGGTCATCGCGATGCCCATGCGGGTGTGGAGGGCGTTGAAGCCGACCTCGGTGACCGGCCCCAGACCGAGGGTGAGGCTCCCACCGCACAGCCACGACGGCACGGTCGCGCCGAGCTGGTACTTGGCGTGCAGTCCGAGCGCGTGCCGCAGCCGGTCGGCGATCTCGGGGTAGAGATCCTGCCCCTGGATCCGGGCCGTCTCGGCGATGTGCGCGATCGCCGCCAGGCCGTACCCGGTGTGGGTGAAGTCGCGGCACGTCTCCTGGGACAGCCCGTCGACGAAGGTGTCCTGCCCGTGCCAGTAGTCGACGACCTCCGCCCGCGTGTCGATGCCGCTGCCGGCCGGTCCCCTGGGGAAGGCACCGTCGCCGGTGAGGTAGATGTACGCGGGCACGCGAGCCCGGAACGTGCTCACGGCCTTGTCGTAGGCGGCCTTGTCCTGCAGGAACACCGCGATCCCGATGGCCGCGTCCATCATCGAGAGCTCCCAGTTGCCGTTCGTCCGGGAGCTGCCGTTGATGATCTCGGGAAGGTAGACGTTCCGGAGCATGGTCGCGAAGCGGTTGACGCCCGTGGTGGACCACCCGGTGTACGTGTACCGGATGATCTCGGCCGCCCTGGGCCAGGATGACCCCGCCCACCCCGTCTGGAGCGGCGCGTTGCTGTTGGCGTGGTCGGTGATCACGGCGGACCAGGCGTCCATGATCTGGATCGCCTTCTCCGCGTACCGGCTGTCCCGCGAGATGTACCAGGCCAGCGCATCGGTGTAGGCGGCGAGCGCGTCCTGGCGCTCGTCCGTGCAGCCGTAGTTGGGATTCGAATACGGGCCGCATTCCACGACGGCTCGCGGCTTCGGGGTCCGCGACAACGACGCCAGCGGACTCGCGATCATCTGATCGTAGGCGCCCTTCCACGGCTGGGTCCCGGCAGTGACCTTGGAGCGGACGAAGTCGAGCTGAGCCTTGCTGACGAGCACGCCGGGATGGGTGAAGACGGCCGGCGCCTTCTGGGCCTCGGCGGCAGGCGGGCCCATGGCCCCGGTGATCAGCGTGATCACCACTGCGATTCCGAGTGACAGTAGGCTTGCGCGGCTACGGGGACGGACCACGAGCTCACTCCCTATTTAGGAAAGTTTCCTAAAAATGGTGAGATCGTAGCTCTGACACAAGCTCTTTACAAGGCTTGCTGAAAGGCGGAAGCCTCTTCCACGCAGCGTGCGACCGCCCGGGCGAGACGCGCGGGGCGTCACGGTAAGTGTGCGGGCTGCGTCATGGGGTTATCTACGCACGTAGAGACCCGCTTACCGAAACCGCCTGATGGGCACACCTTCAGGACGCCACGACTCGAGGAGCCTCATGCCCGTCCTCGCCCGGTTCACCGCCGCCGGCCTGCTGGTCACACTCACTGCCTGCGCCAACTCGCCAACCGCACAATCGGCACCGTCAGCGCCTCTCCCGGCGGCAACGCCTACGGCGGCGTCCCCTACGCCGACGATGTCTGCCCAGACCCAGAACCAGCCCGACGCCAAGACCCAGACCCCGACCCCGACTGCCGGGCCGCAGGCGGCCGACGGGAGCAACCTGGCGTCATGCAAGGACGCCGACTGCGAGGTCGAGATCCAGGCCGGCGACCGGCTCATGATCGACGAGCGGTTCGGTGTGCAGCGGCTCACCGTCAGCAACCTCCGCCCGGACGAGGTCGGAATCACGCTCTTGGGCTCCTCCGGTGGGTTGCGGGTTGAGGGGATGAACGTGAGCACCAGCGGCAACTGTGTCAACGGCCGCTGCCGGGACGAGGGCAAGCTGTCCCTGGCCCCCGGCAAACCCGGCCGCATCAATGACATGCGGCTGGAATTGACGCACCTTTCCGGCGACCGCGCCATTCTGCGGCTCACACCGAAATGATCAACGTGCCATCACCTGAGACGTCGATCCCGGCGCCGTCCGCTTGTCACGCCGTCAGATCTCTGGCCTCGCCGCCATGCACGATCAGCGCGTACAGCACCAGGACGTCGATCGCGATCACCGTCAACGACCACCACGGGTTGACGCCGATCCAGGTGAGCTGCGTTATCGCGTTCAGCATGACCAGCACCGCGGCCACGACGCGAGCCCAGGTCTGCCCGACGCAGACCGCTATGCCGGCCAGCAGGAGCACGATCCCGAACGCCAGGTGGAGCCAGCCCCACCCGGACACGTTGAAGAGCAGCAACCGCTGCGCGGTGCGGACGTAGAGATCGCTGTGGATGACCGCGTACAGGCCTGAGATCACGTTGAAGAGCCCGGCCACGATCATCAACATGCCCGCGAACCATACCCAGCCGACCCAGCCGGTGACATGCCTTGCGTGGTACGTCATCAGATCTCCCCTTCGTCTGGGATTCTCCGGTGTTGTTACGGCAGTGATCGCTCATCCGGGAGGGTGGAGACGAGGCTGTCGCCCTGGTCGCCTGCCGGCCGCCGATGGCGGTCCGCAGAATGCCGATCCTCCTTGCGTCAGCCCGTCCACTGGGGCTTGACGGGCCGCTGTGCCGGCGGCTCTTACTGTGACAGGAATGGATGGAGCGACAGGAACATACCTCTGACCACTTCAACTCTGACATCTGCTGGGCAACGCCCGATGCAAGCCGTTGCCAAAATTCCGGCGTGCCCGCGTGTGAAAGTTTCACGGCTGCGCAGTTGCACGGCGTGCGAACGACGCTCCCCTCCCCCACCCCTTCGCCGCCTGTGACCTCGGCCGACTTGCCGTCTCCCGGTGACGTTGCCGATCCGCGGCCATGAGGGGCTCGTCACCTCGGCCCTTTCCACGCTCAGCGGTGCGTGCTTAACTCTGCTCACCGCATCCGGAAAGCGCTTACCAACGCTGGTAAGCGCTTGCGACCTGCAGCAGTCCCACGTCCCCTCGTCATGCGACGAGCCACCTCTACGGAGACGAACGATGCGCATGAAAGCCGTCGTCGCGTGCGCCAGCCTGTTAGCCGGCGCACTCGCCGTACTGTCACCATCGGCCGCGCACGCCGCGCCCACGCGGTACGAGGCCGAAACCTCGCCGGCGGTCTGTACCGGCACCATCGACTCCAACTGGACCGGCTACTCCGGCAGCGGCTTCTGCAACGGCGACAACGCCACCGGCGCCTACGCCCAGCTCACCGTGAACGCCTCCGCCGCCGGCACCGCCACCTTGGGCATCCGGTTCGCCAACGGCACCACCACGACCCGGCCCACCAACCTGATCGTCAACGGGACCACCGTACAGACCCCATCGTTCGAAGGCACCGGCACGTGGTCCACCTGGATCACCAAAACCGTGACCGTCCCGGTGAACGCCGGCAGCAACACCATCCGGTTGAACCCCACCACCGCCGCCGGCCTCCCCAACATCGACTACCTCGGCTTCGAGGCCGGCAGCCAGCCACCGGCGAACGCGTTGTATGTGGCGACCAGCGGCGACGACAGCAACCCTGGGACGCCGGCGTCACCGCTGCGGACGATTCAGCGGGCGGTGGACCTGGCGCAGCCGGGGTACACGATCTTCATTCGTGGTGGCACGTACGCGCCGAGCACGAACATCCAGCTGGTCAAGAGCGGCACGGCGAGCCAGCCGATCACGATGCGCGACTACAACGGTGAGCGGGTCATCATTGACGGCGAGAACATGCCGTACACGCCTGGCGCGGTCGGTTCCACCATCCCCCGCCCTGAGCGAGGCGCCGTCCACATCGAAGGAGAGTACTGGCGGCTGGCCGGGCTGGAGATCATCCACGGTCCATATGGGATCTTCGGTCTGGACACCAGCCACAACGTCTTCGACCGGCTGATCACCAGGGACAACTACGAGTCGGGTCTGCACCTCCAGGGCGCCTCCAGCGACAACCAGATCATCAACCTGGACAGCTACGGCAACCGGGACCCGCGCAAGAACGGCGAAAGCGCCGACGGGGTCGCGATCAAGGAGGGCTCGGGCAGCGGCAACGTGATCCGTGGCGCCCGGCTGTGGAACAACTCCGACGACGGCCTGGACTTCTGGCTCTTCCTCTCCCCGATCACCGTCGAGTCGTCGGTGGCCTGGGGCAACGGGTTCAACCGATGGAACCTGCCCGACTACACCGGTGACGGCAACGGCTTCAAGCTCGGCGGCGGCGACCCGGACCCGCCGGCCGACCACGTCGTCCGCAACTCCATCGCGTTCGACAACGCGGTCGGCGGCTTCATCGACAACGGCAACCCCGGCCGGCTGGCAGCCGGCCGGTGCACCGCGTGGCGCAACGGCGGCACCGGCTTCGACTTCGCCGATTCCGGCTCCACCCTCACCAAGAACCTGTCGGTGGCGAACGGGGCGCAGGTCTCGCTCGGCTCGTCGTCGTCCGGCTCGGGCAACTCGTGGGACATCGGCGGCACGTGGACGTTCGCAAGCACGAACGCGAGCACGATCACCGGACCCCGGGCCGCAGACGGCTCGATCCCGTCCTCTACCTTCCTGCACCCCAGCAACGGGGCGGACGTCGGGGCGCGGATCTGACCAACCCCCTACGGGCGGGACCGGGCCGGGCTCCCGGTCCCGCCACCCAGCCGGCGGGGAAGGGCCCGTCCCCGACAGGTGCCTGCGGGAAGCGCGGGACGGCGTGTCGCGGGGCGTACGTCCGGCCACAACATCCTCCCCCTTCGAGGTGATTGCCGTAATAAGTCGATCGCCTTATATTCGCATGGGTCGGGCTCCCGCACTGGAGGAGGACATATGACTGCTGACGCGATTCCCGATTTCCCGTTCGACCGCCCCACCGCCCTGGAGCCGCCGCCCAAGCTGGCGGAGCTACGAGGGCAGTGCCCAGTGGCGCATGTTCGGCTGCCGAGCGGCGACGTGGCCACGCTGGTGACCAGGTACGACGATGCTCGGGCGGTGATGGCGGACCCGCGCTTCAGCCGCAACCTCGCCAGGGAAGGCGCCGCCCGGCTGTCCACCACCGAAGACGGCGGCCTGTTCAACCGGCCCAAGGACGGCACCGCGGACATCAACGAGGGGCCGGGCCACATGCGGTGGCGGCGGCTGCTCAGCCGCTGGTTCACGGCGCGGAAGATGGAAGTGTGGCGGCCCAGGGTTCAGTCCATGGCCGACGACCTGCTGGACGCCATGCTGGCCAAGGGCTCCCCGGGCAACCTGTCGGCCGCGCTGGCCCTGCCGCTCCCGGTACGGGTCATCTGCGCGCTGGTCGGCGCGCCGAGCGAGGACCAGGACAAGTTCGCGCACTGGTCTCGCACCATGCTGACGCTGACGCGCAACACCCAGGAGGAGGTCGACCAGGCCTACCGGGAGTTCAACGCGTACGTGTCGGACCTGGTCGACCGCAACCGCGCCGACCCCGGCGACGACCTGCTCAGCGAGCTGACCCAGATCTCCGACGCCGAGGACGGCCGGCTCAGCCAGGAAGAGCTCATCACCACCGTACGGGGACTGCTGCTGGCCGGTCACGAGACGACCTCGAACATGATCGCGATCATGGTGGCGATGCTGCTCTCGGACCGGGAGCGCTTCGAGGCCGTGATCGACGACCCCGGCCTGATCCCGGGCACCGTCGAGGAGGTCCTGCGCCTGGACAGCACACTGTCGGCCATCGGCGGGGTGCCCAGGTTCATCACCGAGGACGTCGAACTCGGCGAGGTCACGGTGCCCGCGGGCACCACGCTGATTCCCAACATCCCCTCCGCCAACCGCGACCCGGCCAAGTTCCCCGATCCTGACCGGTTCGACCCGCGACGGCAGAACAGCAGCCAGCACCTCACCTTCGGCGCGGGACCGCACTACTGCCTCGGTCAACCGCTGGCCAGGCTTGAACTCCAGGTCGTGCTGAGCACCCTGACGCAAAGGCTGCCGGGCCTGCGACTACGGGACTCCGCGGACGACTTGCGACTGCGCACCGGCGGGATGTCCGGCGGACTCCAGGACGTATGGGTCATGTGGTGACTCCCTGAGCGCTTGGCCACCGAGATGACGACGGCGGCTGTGCGGCACTGGTCGCCGTCTTCATCCAGGGCAAGGGGGCTCACGGCACCGGCGATAATTGATCGGGGACGGTGCAGAAAGACAAGATCAAGGACCGGTCATGAAAGCCACTACGTCGGTCGCCACGCCGTCTGCCCGCTCGACGCGCGCCAGAGACAAGCTCATGCACACCGCGGAGAGGCTCTACGCCGAACACGGGTTCGCGAACGTGTCGATCAGGATGATCCGTGAGGCGGCCGGCCAGCGTAACAAGTCCGCCGTGCAGTACCACTTCAGCACCCGCGACGAGCTGATCCGGGCGATACTGACCCGCCACGCGGCCGCGATCGACAGGCACCGCATCCCGATGGTGGCCGCGCTGGAGGCGTCGGGCGAGGTGTCGCTCCGGGAATGGATCACCTGTGCCATCGCGCCGAGCATCGAGCACCACATCGAGCTCGGCACGCCGTCCTGGTACGGGCGGTTCCTCGCCCAGGCGGTCGTGGAGCCCTCCTTGCGCGAGCACGCGGACCAGGCGCATATGAGCACGCCCTCGTTCCGCCGCCTGGAACAACTCCGCCCCTCGCGCCGGCAGCACCACGACCGCGAGCTGTCCGCACGGCACGCGACCATGATCCGCCTGCTCATCGTGCACATGTGCGCCGAGCTGGAAGCCGACTTGGCCGATGGCCGGGTCGACCCGGCCATCGCCGAGCAGTCGTGGCGCCGGCTGGGTGAAAACCTGATCACGGCCGTCTGCGGGCTCAGCTCCGCCCTGCTTTCATGACTCCGGCGGGAGCCCATGGCGGCGCCGCACGATCCGCGCCGGCGGCCGGCACGCTCAGACGTGGTCAGGTGACCGATTGGGTGCATGGGTTGAGGAAACGGTGACGCCATCGGGGACGCCGCTGAGGCGGACCCTGATCGACTCCCCGCTGGGCAGCTTCAGGGTGACCTCGTCCCCGTTCACCTGCACCTCCGGCGCGGGTGGCTCCTGCTCGGCCGCTGTGAGCAGGACCAGGCTGACGTACACGGCCGTTCCACCCGGGTGGGCGTCGCAGATCAGGTACGGCGTGGCGGAGTGCCGGCCGAAGGCGTTCACGCCGTGCGCGGTCGCCACGCCGGCCCTGGTGTAGCCGTGCAGGGCGCGTACCACGCTGGTCAGGCCGTCCGGGCGCCGCGCCAGCGCCCAGGTGTCCTGGGAACCGGTGGCGGGCGGCTCGTGTCCGGCGAGCGCGTGGCCGCCGTCGCGTACCTGGTGCCCGGCGGGCGCCGTGACCTGGTGGACGCGTACCTCGGCCGCGACGTCGATCACGGACGCGGTCACCACGCGGACGGGACCGTCCTGGTAGGCCGAGGCGGCGAAGCGTTCCCCGACGGTGAGGGGCTCGATGCGACGCCGCCGGGAGGGGGCTCCCTGCGGTGAGACGACGGCGAGTTGCCCGTCGATCGCCTCCTCGCCGATGTCGGGGCCGGTGTGGCTGGTGTAGGCGAGCCTGAGGTAATGCGGATCCGGGTGCCCTGCCGGATCCTGGACGCGGTCGCGGTCGCTGCCGTGGTTGACCAGCCGGACGACGCCGTCCTGGCGGGTGGCGTGCAGCAGCCAGCCGGGCGCGGGCATCGCCACCACCTGGTCGGCCAGGTCGACGGGCGCGGCCACCTCTGCGTCCGCCCAGACCGGGTGCTGCGCCGGCAGCAGCAGGCCGAGGAAGGCTTTGCTGGCCCAGTACGGCGAGGCGGGGCCGGAGTAGTCCTGTGTGCCGGGCGGGAAGGCGTCGTACCAGCCGCATGTGAGCAGGCCGCGGCTGTCGGGGGCGCCGCGCTCGACGAAGTGGCGCAGCACGCCGCTCGCGATTCGCCTGGTCCGCCCTGGTGGAAGGGGAGAGGCGCCGGTCAGCGCGCCCAGCCACAGCGGCGCGACCGTCGCGAACCGGTAGATCAGCGAGCGTCCTTGGTGCACCGGCCCGCCGTTGGCGGCGAACAGGTGCTGGTAGCGGGCCAGGAAGCGGTGCAGGCGGGCGGCATAGAGCTGCTGGCGGGCGGTGTCGCCGGCCATTCTGGCCCACAGCGACGGATACAGGTGCATCGCCCAGCCGGCGTAGTAGTCGTAGTTCTTCCCCTTGCCGTCGGAGTACCAGCCGTCGCCGACGTACCAGTCCTCGATGCGCTCCAGCCCGCCGATGATCTCCCCCGGCTCGTGCGGCCCGCCCACCTCGGCCAGGAACTGCTCCACCACCACCTGGAACAGCACCCAATTGTTGTCCGGCGTGCGCCGCCCGACGAACCCGGCCAGCCACGCCACCACCCGTTCCTGCTGCGCCGGTGACAGCCGGTCATACAACCAGGGGCGGGTCTCGTGCAGCGCGAGCGCCACGGAGGCGGCTTCCACGAGCGGCTGGGACATGTCGGCCAGGGCCGGCCAGGCGTAGCGGTGCGCGGGGTCGGTGCCGGCCACCAGCCCCGCGGCGTAGCGCTCCAGCAGCGCGGGCGGCACGGCGCCGCCCGCCCCGGCGATGCGGAAGGCCGCGAGCAGGAACGTGCGGGCGAACCCTTCCAGCCCGTCGCTCACGGGGCCCGACCGGCTCGCCCGGCCAGGCAGGCGGAACTGGGCGAAGTCGTCCGTGGCGTACGGGACCACGGAGTCCAGCAGGTGGTCCGCAACGCTCTCCCAGTGAGCGCGGGTCCAGCCGGTGTAGCCGGACAGCTGGGGGTCGAGGGGCGGAAGGCACAGCTGGGACGACATGAAGCGGATACTACGGCATTCACCTCGGCCAGTTCCTCAGCCAAACGACGAACCGTAGTAAGCGGTTTAACACCGTCAGAGTGCCCCAGGGCTTGGCGTCCCGGCCCACACGCTTCGGAGGCGGTGTCTCGCGCGGTCGCGGGCGTAAAAGCGCGGTCGCCGGCGTAAAAGCGCGGGCGCGGGCGTAAGAGCGCGGGCGCCGCGTGACAATCCCGGGGCGCCTCTGCGGCTAGCCGGCCGGCGGTGCTTCTTGCAGGTTGGGGCGGACGGAGTCGCGGACGATGATGTGCGTGCCGATCAGGACGTGCTGGGAGGTGCCGGGCGTCTCGCTTTCCAGGGCCAGCCGCACGGCCGTGCGGCCCAGCTCCTCGTGCGGCACGTGAACCGTGGTGAGGTCGATGTCGGCCGCCGGGGGAAGATCGTCGAAACCGACCAGCGAGACGTCATCGGGAACGCGCAGCCCGCGTTCGCGCAGCGCCGCGCGTGCGCCTGCGGCGATCAGATCGTTCCCGGCGAAGACGGCGGTGAAGTCTCGTGGCCCGGCGTGGAGCCGCTCGCGCATCATGCGGTGGCCCTCCCGCCGATCCATGACGGCGCTGTGGACCTCCAGCCCGGGGTCGTGCGGGACACGGTGCGCGGCCAGTGCCGCGCGGTAGCCGGCGATCCGGCTCTCGGGCGTGGTGTAACCGTCCCGCCGCCCCAGGAACAGGATGCGCTTGTGGCCCGCCGAGAGCAGATGGCTGGTGATGGCGTAGGCGCCGCCGGTGTTGTCGTACTCGACCACGATGGCCGGCACGTCAGGCCCCAGCGGCGGCCGGCCGCACAGGACGAGCTGCGAACCGGCCAGGGCCAGCGCGCGGGCGTAGTCCGCCATGCGCTCGCGATAGGCGTCATCGGCCGGCATGTTCCCGACGAGGATCACGGCTTCGGCGTGCTCCTCGCGCAGCAGCTGGATCGTGGCGAGCTCCCGCTCGGGGTCGCCGCCGGTGGTGCCCACGATGCACAGCCTGCCTTCACGCACGGCCTGGTCCTGCACTCCCTGCGCGACGTGGGCGTAGTGCGGGGAGACGACAGAGGTGACCACGATGGCCACGCTCTTGGGGCGCACGCCTGCCAGCCCGCGAGCGTGGGCGTTCACCACGTAGTCGAGCTCGCGCACCGCGCGCATGACCTTGCTGCGCGTGGCCGGAGCGCTGGGGTAGGTGCCGGACAGGATCCGGGAGACGGTGGCGACCGAGACGCCGGCGTGCTTGGCCACGTCCCGGATCGTCGAGGGGCGAGGCCGTCCGTCTTCGGGCATGGCCCGGCGAGGCATCCGACCTCCCTGCATCCCCGTAACCGCATGTAACCGCTTGAACGGGATGGTGGCGCACGTCATCCCAGCACGTCAAATCCGGTGCGCGGGACCGGTGGGCGGCTGATCGGGGACAGCCGACGCGGCCCGGGCGGATCGTGCTCGGCGGCCACCTTGCGGCGGAACCCGGGGAAATGGATGCTGGGCATGTCGACCTCTCCGGAGGTTCCAGGCATGCGAGCCGACCAGAGATCGCACGAAACCCAGGGCACATCAGGAAACCCGGCGCGGTTCACGGTTGTACGCGACGTCCCTCCCGGCTTGGACGTGCAGACGGTCTCAGGCGCCTCTCCTCCATGTCCCGCTGAGCGGACCGTGTCGCTTGAGCCGACGTCGTGCGCTCATGTCTACTCCGCGAGACCTGGTCCAGCTCCCCACAGCAACCAGCGAGAGGAGCGCAAGGTGCGTCGATGGTATGCGGCACTGGCAGGAGTGACGCTTCTGGCCGCCGCGTGTGGCAGCGAGGCCGGCGGGGGCGGCGGAACGCCGACGATCCGCATGGGATGGGGAATCCCGGCGGAAGAGATCAAGTACGTCATGCAGGCCGACCCGAAGCTGGCTCCCAATCTGGGCACCTGCTACAAGATCGAATGGCACCGGTTCGCGGGGACGGCGCCGCAGGTCCAGGGGCTCGCCGCGGACACTCTCGACGGCGCCACGGTCGGCGGGCTGTCCGTGGCCAACGGCATCGAAAAGGGCGCGGACATCGTCATCACCGGCGGGTTCATCGAGGAACGCTCAGGCAATTTCTCGACCGCTTACATGGCACCTGATGCGGTCAAGACGCTGGCGGATCTCGCCGGCAAGACCGTGTCCACCGCCGGCATCGGCGGCTCCACCGACTACATCCAGGACCACTACATCAAGGAGAAGGCGGGGCTGTCGCCGGACAAGGACTACAAGAAAGTCGAGGTCCCGTTCGGCCAGCAGGTCGAGGGCATCCAAGCGGGGCAGTTCATGATGGGGACCTATCCCCAGCCGTTCTACACCCAGCTGAGCGCCAAGGACGGATACCACACGCTGTTCCGGATCACCGAGGTGATCGATCCCTTCGTGCAGCTGCTGCAGGGATTCCGCCGGGATTTCGCAGAGCAGAACCCCGCGGCGGTGAAGTGCTTCATGGACGACTTCGCGACCGTCGCGAAGTACGTCGCCGATCCGGCCAACCGTGCCGCCGTCATCGCGGCGAGCAGCAAGGCCACGAAGATGCCCGCGGATCTCCTCGAGCGCTTCCTGCTCACCAAGGACGACTACCATCGCCCTTCGGGTGGCGCCGTCAGCGTCGACGCCCTGCAGAAGCAGTGGGATTTCTTCCGCGAGCGCGGCGCCTTCTCCCAGCAGCTGAAGGTCCAGGACCATCTCGTGGACGTGTCGCTCACGGACAAGACCAGTGGCTGAGGTCCACGGCCTGCGCGCGACGACGGCCGGCTCCGTGCCGGCCGTGGCTCCGAAGCTGCAGGCCGAAGGGGTCGGCAAGGTGTTCACCGGGCGGGGCCGCGACCCCGTGACGGCGGTCGGGTCGATCGACCTGGCGGCCGGTCCCGGCGAGTTCGTCTCCATCCTCGGCCCGTCCGGGTGCGGGAAGTCCACGTTCCTCTACATCGCAGGCGGGTTCGTCGAGGCGTCCCACGGGACCGTCCGCTACGACGGCGCGCCCGTCGAAGGTCCCGGGCCCGAGCGGGGCATCGTCTTTCAGGAGTTCGCCCTCTTTCCGTGGAAGACCGTGCTGGGCAACGTCACCTACGGTCTGGCGCGGCAGGGAATGGGGCGGGCGGAACGCAACGAACGCGCCCGCCACCAGCTGGAGATGGTGAACCTCGGCGGCGTCGAGAAGCTCTACCCCAAGGAGCTGTCCGGCGGGATGAAGCAGCGCGTCGCGATCGCCCGCACGCTGGCCACCGATCCCGACGTTCTCCTGATGGACGAGCCGTTCGGCGCGCTGGACGCGCAGACCCGCGCCGTGCTGCAGATCGAGCTGATGAGCATCTGGGAGCGCACCCGCAAGACGGTGCTGTTCGTGACGCACTCCGTCGAGGAGGCCATCTACCTCTCCGACCGGATCTACGTGTTCTCCCACCGCCCGTCCCGGATCAAGGCGGTCATCGACGTCGAGCTGGGACGGCCGCGCGACCGGGAACGGATGCTGGCCGACCCGGCCTACCCGGTGCTGCACCGCAGGATCTGGGAGCTGCTGCGCGAGGACGGGAGCGACGATGACGCTCCCTAGACCATCGGCGGTGTTGCTGCCCTTGACGGGCGTGGCCACGCTGCTGCTCGTGTGGGAGCTCGCACCCCGGTCCGGAGTGGTCCGGGCCACCAGCATCCCGCCGTTCTCGGCGGTGTTCGCCGAAGCCGGTGCGGTGCTGGCCGATCCGGCGTTCCAGTCCGAGATCGGCGGCTCGGCGTTCCGATGGGCGATGGGGTTCGCGATCGCGGTGCTCATCGGGGTGCCCCTGGGCATCGTGATGGCGCGGTATACGCTCTTCCGCCACGCGGTGGAGCCCATCCTGACGATGAGCTATCCGGTACCGAAGGTGGCGCTGATCCTCATCCTGATGCTGTTGTTCGGCGCCGGCACCCTCTCCCGCGTGATCATCGTGGTGATGGCCTCCTTGATCCCCATCGTCATCGCGAGCTTCCACGGCGCCGACGCGGTCGAGCCCCGCCTCATCTGGTCGGCCCGCGGGCTCGGCACGGGCCGGATCGGCACGCTGTTCCGGGTGGTGCTGCCGGCGGCGCTGCCCCAGGTGCTCTCCGGCGTGCGGCTGGCGATCGGGGTGTCGATCTTCGCGCTGATGGCCTCCGAGCTCATGATCCGCCAGTCCGGCATCGGCGCCTATCTGTTCACCTTCTACGATCTCGGCGATTCGCTGCGGGTCTGGGCGACAGCGTCGCTGATCGCGACCGTGGGGTTCCTGCTCGACGCGGCGTACGTCCGCGGATTCAGGTACGGCCTGCGCTGGCTCGAGGGCGAGATCTGATGGCCCGGGCGACGCCGGCGGTTCCCGGGCCGCGGCCGGATGTCCTGAGGGCCGTCCGCTGGCTGGCGGTCCGCGTCTATCCGGTGGCGCTGGTGCTGGCCGTGTGGCAGCTGGCCGCCGGCTCGAAGGTGTTCACCGCCTTCACCCTGCCCTCACCGGAGCGGGTGTGGGACCGGGCGATGACCGGCTGGGAGAGCGGGACGCTGCTCGAGGCGGTCTCGATCACGCTGAGCCGCATCCTTGTCTCCTTCGCCCTGGCGGTGGTCGTCGGCGTGACACTCGGCCTGTTGATGGGGCGGGTGCGTGTGGTGCGTCTCATGGCCCGCCCCATCGTGTCGTTCTTCTTCCCCACCCCCAAAGTCGCCGTCTATCCCGCACTGGTGATCCTTTTCGGGCTGGGCACGGCGTCCAAGGTAGCCATGGGCTTCGCCGAGGCCGTCTTCCCGATCCTGCTGGCAACCACGGCCGCGGCCTCGCAGGTCGAGCCGCGCATGCTGTGGTCGGCCGCCGGGCTCGGCACGTCCGGGACCGGAATCCTGGCGCGGGTCGTGCTGCCGGCCTCGCTTCCGGGGATCCTGACCGGCGCCCGTGTCGGCCTGGTCGGAGCGATCACCGGCGTGTTCGTCGCCGAGCTGATCGTCGCGGCCGACGGCCTCGGTCACACCATGGCGATCGGGTATCGCACACTGAGCACGGCCGACATGTACGTGGCGGTGGTGGCGATCTCTGCCATCGGGTTCGTCTTCGACCGCCTGTTCCTGGTCGTCCGCGCCAGGTTGCTGTTCTGGAGCACGGAGGGTCACCGGTGACGGGAGCACATGTGAGCGAGGAATGGTCTGTGGCGGCGGTCGTCCGCCGGCTGCTGAGCCCTGAGGGGCTGGCCGACCCGTACGCGATCTACCGGGAGATCCGGGCGGCCTCCGACGCGGGCCGGGCCACGGGCCGGTTCCTGTTCCGGTACGCCGATGTGCGGGAGGCGCTCTACGACCGTGAGCTGAGCTCCGACCGGGTGGCGGCCATCCTGCGGCCGCTGCCCGGGCCCGCCAGGGCTCGCGCGGACCTCCTGGAGAAGACGATGCGGGACATCGTCGTCTTCAAGGACCAGCCCGACCATCGCCGGCTGCGCCGTCTGCTCGGCCAGGCGTTCACACCGCGTACGGTCGAGAGCGCCAAACCCGCCATCGCGGAGATGACGGACCGTCTGCTGGACTCCCTGCCCGCGGACGACGTCGTGGACCTCCACCGCGGCCTGACCTACCCGCTCCCGGCGATCGTCGTCGCCGCGTTGCTCGGCATCCCGGAGGCCGACCGGGACGCGTTCCAGTCCTGGGCGCTCGACCTGGTCCTCGTCGTCGGCTCGGGCACGCTCACCCCCGAGCTGGCCGAGCGCGCCACCCGCAGCGCGGCCGAGATGCGCGAGCTCGTCGCCCGGCTCGTGGCCGAGCGCACCGGCAAGCCGGGCTCCGACCTGCTCAGCGCGATGATCGCGGCGACCGACGACGGGGCACGGATCAGCGCCGGCGAGCTGTACGCGAACGCGCTGTTCCTGATGACGGCCGGACACGAGACGGCCACGAACATGCTCAGCAACGGCATACTCGCCCTCCTGCGCCATCCGGAGCAGCTCGACCTGCTGAGCAAGGACCTGTCCCTGCTGGGCTCGGCGACCGAAGAGATGCTCCGCTACGAAGGCCCCGTGCAGATCGCCGCCCGCATCGCCGACCGCGACCGCGAACTGCGCGGACTGGAGCTGCGGGCCGGACAGGCGGTCATCCTCATGCTCGGGGCCGCCAATCGCGACCCGGAGGTCTTCCCCGACCCCGACCGCTTCGACATCACCCGCTCGCCCAACCCGCACGTCGCGTTCTCCCACGGCATGCACTTCTGCCTCGGCGCGGCGCTCGCCCGCGCCGAGATGGAGATCGTCCTTCCCCGGTTGTTCGACCGCTTCCCGAAACTACGGCTCGCTGAGGAGCACATCGAATGGCAGCCGACTCTCGACTTCCGCGGCCCGAACCGGCTGCTGGTGAGGCGATGACGACCATGGCGCACGATCTGGATCCGCTCTTCGCCCCCCGGAGCGTCGCCGTCTACGGGGCGTCGGCCGCCGACCCCGGCAAACTGGGCAACAAACTCCTGGCCAATGCCGCCGACGGGGCGATCCCGGTCGTCTGCGTCCACCCGTCCGCGGGCGAGATCGCCGGTGTGCCAGCGCGTCCGAGCCTTGACCGCCCGGTCGATCTCGCGCTGGTCTCCGTACCTGCCGCCGCGGCGGAGAAGGCCGTGCACGACGCCGTGACCGCCGGAGCGCGCACCGTCGTCGTGCTCTCCTCGGGCTTCGGCGAGGCCGGTCCCGAGGGACGCGCGGCCGAGCAGCGGATCGTCGAGCTGGTCCGTGCGCATGGCGCCCGGCTCGTCGGGCCCAACTGCATGGGCGTGGTGAGCCGCCTCGACGACGGCACGTGGCTGAACGGCTCGTACTTCTGGTCGGTGCCGCGGCGGGCCGGGGCCCTGAGCTTCGTCAGCCAGAGCGGCGCGTTCGGCGGGATGTTCCTGTCGGAGGTGCGCCGCCGTGAGCTCGGCTTCGCCCGCTTCCTCAGCCTGGGCAACTCACCCGACGTGGACGTGACCCATGCGCTCACCTGGCTGGCGTCCGACCCGGAGACACAGGTCATCGGGGTGTTCACCGAAGGGCTGCGGGACGGGCGCGCGTTCGTCGAGGTGGCGCGTTCGATCACCCCGCACAAGCCGGTCGTCGTGCTCAAGGGAGGGCGCGGCGGGGCGGGCGCCCGGGCGGTCGCCGGGCACACCGGATCGCTCGCGGGCAGCGCACGGGCGTACGAGGCGGGCTTCCAGCGGGCCGGGGTCGTATCGGTCGAGGAGTCGGCGGAGTTCTTCGACGTGCTCACGGCCTTCTCGGCACCGTCCTTTTCCGGGCCGTCCTTTTCCGGGCCGTCGCCCCGCAGGCACGGCAGCCGGGTCGCGGTGGTGACGGTCTCGGGCGGACCGGGAGTGCTCGCCGCCGACGCGGCCGAGCGGCACGGTCTCGAGCTGCCGCCGCTGCCGCCGCGGCGGCAGGCCGCCATCCGGGCGCTCGCGCCGGAGTTCGCCGCCCTCGGCAACCCGGTCGATCTCACTCCCCAATGCCCGCCCGCGAACTTCCGTCCCGCGATCCGGGCCGTGTACGAGGAGGACGGCATCGACGGCGTCATCGTGGTCAACTGCGGCCTGGACATCCCCGAGTTCGGAGCGGCCGTCGCCGAGGCGTTCGCGGCGACCCGCAAGCCGACCACGGCCTTTCTGCTGGACGTGGGACGGGTGCGGAAGGCGGTGGCCGGCGCCGGAATCCCCTGCTTCGACCTGCCTGAGTCCGCCGTCCGCGGCTATGCGGCGGGGGTGGCACGATGACTCTGCGACCGCTCAGCGAATGGGAGAGCAAGCGGCTGCTCGGCCCCGCCCTGCCCACCGCGCGGGAGGCCCGTACGACCTCGGCGGCGCAGGCCAGGGCCTTCGCGCGCGACATCGGGGCGCCGGTGGTCGCCAAGGCCTCCGGAGTCGCCCACAAGTCGGACGCCGGGCTCGTACGGCTCGGCCTCGGCCCGGAGGACGCGGCCGCCTGCTGGGCCGAGCTGGCCGCGGCCGGGGACGGCACGGTGCTCGTCGCCGAGCAGTTGCGCGGCGAGCTGGAGCTGATCGTCGGGGGCAGCCGTGACCCGAGCTTCGGGGCGCTCGTGACCGTGGGCCTTGGCGGGGTCGCCACCGAGGTGTTCGATGACGTCGCGGTGCTGCTCGCCCCTCCCGAGGCGGGAGAGCTCGACCGAGCGCTCGGCAGGCTGAGGGGTGCCCGGCTGCTCAACGGCCATCGAGGTGCCCCGCCGGTCGATCGGGCCGGGCTGGCGTTGATCGTCGACCTGGTGGCGGCGCTGCTGGAAGCCGATCCGGACGTCGTGGAGATCGACTGCAATCCCGTGCTCGTACACGACGGCCGTCCGACCGTCCTTGACGCCCTGGTGGTGAAGCGATGACGACCCTTGAACCGCTCGCCGGCCCGAGCCGGCCAGACGCGGCCGCACTCCAGGCGGCGGTCGAACGCGCCTGCGCCGGTTCGGCCTTCCTGCGGGCCAAGTTCGCCGCGGCAGGCGTGCGGCCGGACGAGGATCTGGCTCGTCTCCCGTTCACCACGAAGCAGGAGATCCGGGAGATCCCGTTCCTGGAGTACGCGGCCGTGCCCGCCGAGCGGATCGTGCGCATCCACTCCTCGTCGGGCACGACCGGGCGGCGCACCATCTGCGCGTACACCGCCCGGGACATCGACGACTGGGCGGAGATGTTCGCCCGCTGCTACACCTACGCGGGAGTGACCGCCCGCGATCGCGTCCAGCTGATGGTCGGGTACGGGCTGTGGACGGCAGGCGTCGGCTTCCAGGCCGGGGCCGAGCGGCTCGGAGCGATGACGGTGCCCACCGGGCCCGGCAACACCGAGATGCAGCTGGAGATGATGCGGGAGGTGGGCACCACGGTCTTCGGCGCCACCTCGTCGTTCGCCCTGCTCATCGCCGAACTCGTGGAACAACGGGGCCTGTGTGCGGAGCTGGCGCTGCGCACGGCCCTGGTCGGGTCCGAGCGCTGGGGCGACGCCACCCGTGCCCGTATCGAGGCGCTGCTCGGCGTGGAGACCTTCGACATCTACGGGATGACCGAGCTGTGGGGACCGGGCACGGGCATCGAGTGCGAGCGCCACGACGGCATCCACATATGGAGCGACCACTACCACGTGGAGATCATCGATCCCGAGACCCTCCAGCCGGTGCCGCCCGGCACCGTCGGCGAGGTCGTCGTGACCACGCTGGCCAAGGAGGCCACGCCGCTGATCAGGTACCGGACCCGCGACCTGTCGTACCTGTACGCCGACCCCTGCCCGTGCGGCAGCCCGTACCCCCGCATCGGCCGGATCCAGGGCCGCTCCGACGATCAGGTCAAGGTGCGGGGTGTGATCTTCCTGCCCGCGCAGGTCGATGTCGTGCTGGCCGAGGTGGACGGCGCGGGCTCGGAGTTCCAGGCGCACGTGGAGCGTGACGGGAACGGCCGGGACCTGCTGACGGTCCGGGTCGAGGGCGACGGCAGGCCGGGGCTCGCGGAGGCGCTGCGGCGGCGGCTGCGCGAGAAGATCGGTCTCAGCGTCGACCTGGACCTGGTCGCGGAGGGTACGCTGCCGCGCAGCGAACGCAAGACCCAGCGCGTGTTCGACCACCGGGACCTTTGAGCGAGCCGCGCACGTCCCTGTTTCGACAGGTCCGTCATCCCATCGCCTGGAGGGCGCGGGAGATGCCGAGGCCGGCGGTGTGCAGTGCGCCGCCGAACCTGGCGAGGTTCATCCGGCAGGTGGGCGCCGTGAGAGACAGGGCCCCGACGAGCGTTCCGGGATGGCTGAACACGGGCACGGCCACGCTCATGTAGCCGAGCCGGATCTCTTCGACCTCGACGGCGAGCCTCTCGGCTCTCACCCGTTCCAGTTGGTTCCGCAGCAGCCCGGGCGAGGTGATCGTCTTACGCGTGAGCGGCCGGAGCCCTTGCCTGACGACCTCGGAGAAGAGCGGCGCCGGGGAGAACGCCAGGATCACCTTGCCGGTGGCGGTGCAGTACAGGGGGAGGCGCCCGGCCACCCGGGACTGCTTGTTGAGCCCTCGATGGACGACGAGCTTCTCGACGTACAGCACCTCGAGGCCGTCGTGGATGGCGAAATGGACGGTCTCCTGAGTGGCGAGCAGCAGGTCCTCCATGTACGGCAGGGCCGCCTCGCGCAGGATCCGCTGCCGATGCACCCGCTGGCCGATCTCGAACAGCCGCAGCCCGAGCCGGTAGCCGCGGTTGGTGCGCTCCAGCACCCCCCACTCGACGAGCTCGTGGGCGAGCCGGTGGATCGAGGCCTTGGCCACCCCCGTCCGCCGTACGAGTTCGGCGAGGGAGAGGACGTCGTCCTCGGCGGTGAAGGCTTCGACGATCAGCTGCGTCTTTCTGAGGACGGAGTTCATCCCCCCGGGGTTCAGCCCACCAGGATCCGGGACTGCCGCGAGGGCCGGAGTGACATGGTGGGGTGCGGGGGCGATGGGCATGACCGTCATGACAGAAACCTCGTGATCAGGAGTGAGATCTCCTCGGGGCGATCCTCCATCAACGGAACCATGCCGCCGTCCACTGTCGCCATATCGGCCGTGTTAAATCTGGAGGCCAGGGGCTCCAGGTCGGGAAAGGCGTGCGGGTCGGCAGACGCCCCGACGCACAGCACCGGGCAGCCGATCAGGCCGATCCGGTCCTCCATCCGGTAGCGGCCGACCGCCTGATGGCCCTTCTCCACATCGTCGCCCAGGATCAGCGCGTCGCGGACGAACCGGGTGAGCAGGTCTGGCCGCCCCGGCGGATAGAAGCCCTGGCGGCGCCGCCACAGCTCGGTCAGGTGGTCACCGCCGGGGGCGACCTCCACGAGGTCGATCGGCGGCCGGTCACGGCGCCTGGCGCGCGCCTCGGCGTCGAGGTAGGGGGTGGAGGACAGGACGAGCCGCGTGACGCGGTCTGGCGCCCGCGCGGCCACCTCGATCGCGATCACACCACCGGTGTGGTGACCGACCAGTGCCACCTGTTCCAGGCCCAGGGCGTCGAGGAACTCCACGACCGCCGTCGCGTACGTCTCGATGCTGTGCTCGGCGAGCCGTGCCGAGGCGCCGAATCCGATGGTGTCCATCGCGATCGCCCGGTGGGTCCGGCCGAGCAGCGGCAGCACCTCGCGGTACTCGTCCCAGGAACGCGGCGTCTGGTGCAGCAGGACGACAGGGGCACCCGATCCGCATTCGGCATAGTGCACCTGACCGAACGAGGTGCCGGCGTACCCGAACCGGATGCCGCCGCTCATGGCCGCCGCGCTCCACCAGGGCGACCGGTCAGCCCGTCGGGCGTCGTCATTGGTTGACCCGGTGAACCTGGGTGTTGGTCGTCCGGGCGAACCAACGCCACACCATCGGCAGTGCCACCGCGAGGGCGGCCCCGGCGAGCAGGGTCAGGAGGGTACGTCGCACGATGAGCACTCCCAAGACAGCGCGGGGAACGATGCCCAGATGATGGACCGAAAGCCGCGGTCCGCCTACGGGAACGTCTCGCTCAGCAGAACACGGCCGGGTCCGTCCAGTGGACCGTTCGCCTTGGCCCCTCCCCCATCCGCCGGAAAACATCCGGACATGGAGACCTCACCGGCCCCGCAGGGCAGATACGCCGACGCCGGCGGTGTGAAGTACCACTACGTCGACATGGGCGAGGGCAGGCCCGTGATCTTCCTCCACGGCGGCGGGCCGGGCTGCACCGCATGGTCCGACTTCGGCCCCGTGGCCCCGCTGTTCGCCGGTGACCGCCGCTGTCTCCTGGTCGACATCCTGCAGTACGGCAGGTCGGAGAAGTGCGTCATCACGGGGCCGATGTGGGACTTCCACGCGCGCAAGACCGTCGCGCTCATGGACGCGCTCGACGTCGGCAGGGCCGACTTCGTCTGCAACTCCTGGGGCGGCACCATCGCGCTGAACCTGGCGGCGAAGTATCCCGAACGCGTCCGCTCGTTGGTGATCACTGGCAGCATGCCGGTCTTCTACGGTCCCCTGGCGCCGCTGCCCGAGGGCGCCCGCCGTGGCCGCAACGCCCGTGACGCGTACTACGGCGGCACGGGCCCGTCCTGGGACAAGATGCGCGACCTCATGGCGCGGCTGGAGTGGTACGACCCGGACGCGATACCGGACGAGACGGTCACCATGCGCTACGAGCAGAGCCTGGACCCCGCGGAGACGGCCCTCGCGGCCGCCTCGGACAGTCCGCGCGGGGACTGGCAGGACCTCACCGACGAGCTGGGGCGGATCACCGCGCCGGTGCTGTTCGCGTGGGGAATGCACGACGCCTTCCTGACCCCCGACTACCCACTGATGCTCGCGCGCATGGTGCCGCGTGGCCACCTCTACGTCATGGATCACGCCTCGCACCACCTCCAGGAGGAACGGCCGCATGACTTCCACGCGATCGTCACCGGCTTCCTCGACCAGCGGCACGACTGAACGTCCCGCTCAGCGGGACGCCCCGGTGGGCAACCCGGCGATCGACGACGAATCATTCTGGTCCATCCAGAGTTTCCGACCTGAGGACGGCGTGATGACGGATTCCAGTGCCGGTTCCAGTGGCAGCCGACCCGCCCGGCGGCAGCCCGGCCGGCAGGACTGGTCGACGTGGCCGAACTACGACGCGGCGGCCTCGGGGTTCCGCGGCTATTGGTACCCGGTGACCTGGTCCAGCCACATCACCGGCACGCCGTCGGCGCACACCATCTGCGGTGAGAAGATCGCTCTGGTCCGCGACGACTCTGGAAGTCGCCGAGTCCGCGACGACTCTGGCAGTTGCCGAGTCCGCAACAAAGGCACGGTGTACGCGCTGCACGACCGCTGCCCGCACCGCGGCGTACCGCTGTCGCAGGGCGACCGGCAGTTCCCCGGCACGGTGAGCTGCCCGTACCACGGCTGGACGTTCGACCTGACGAGCGGGCGGCTGTGCGCGGTCATCACCGACGGCCCGGCCTCGCCGATGCGCGGCAAGGTCAGCGTCCAGACGTACTCCGTGGCCGAGCGGCTGGGCATGGTGTGGGTGTACATCCCGATCGCCGGCGAGGCTCCGCATCCGATCGACGAGCAGCTTCCCGAGGAGCTGGTCGGCAACCCGCTCGTTCTCGGCGGCCGGATCGACCCGCGGGCCGGCAACTGGCGCTTCGCCTGTGAGAACGGCTTCGACGAGGGGCATGCGAAATACCTGCACCGGACCTCTCTGTGGCGGCTGTTCAAGCCGATGCCGACGTGGAACGTGACCCGGATCGTCCCTCGGGGCCGGTGGATCTACCGGGTCCAGGACGAGGTGCACTGGGACGCGGACTTCCCCGGCGTGGGGCGCTGGTCGAACAAGCGGTGGTGGAAGATGAGGCCGCCGGAGGGCACGTTCAACATCGGCAACACCGGCGCGCCGAAGAAGACGGACCCGATCATCGAGGCGCAGCGGTTCCCCGGGTTCGCCTCGCTGTCCATGCCGGGTGTGCTGCGCATCGCGTACCCGAAGTTCATCCACTACGAGTTCTACGTGCCGGTCGACAGCGGCCACCACCGGTACGTGGGCGTGATGGTGAACTTCACCGAGGGCTGGTCCACGCTGCGCTTCTACGCGAAGTACCTGGGCGCGATCCGGTGGCTGTTCCACGGGCAGTTCTCCGGCCAGGACGCCTGGATGGTGGACATGACCGACGCCCCGCCGGAGCGGCTGTACCGCCCGGACGTCTCGCTCACCGCCTGGCGTGCCCTCGCCGAGGAGGAGTTCACCAGGAAACTCGCCGCGGCGGGCGAGTCAGCGCCGGGATAGGGCTTCGCGGCGGATCTCCGTGGCCGTCTGGCCGAACTCCGCTCTGAGGGCACGGCCGAGGTGCGTGGGGTCGAGGATGCCCCAGCGGGCCGCGATCTCGCCGGTCGCTCGATTCGCCAGCGCGGGATTGGCGAGGTCACGCTGGACGCGGCGCAGCCGCTCGCGTCTGATCCAGGCCGCGAGGGACATGCCCCGCCCGCTCAGCAGTTTGTGCAGATAGCGCACGGAGATGCCGTGCCGGCGCGCGACGGAGGCCGCGGACAGGGCCGGGTCGGACAGGTTGGCCAGGCAGTGGGCGAGGATGCGGTCGGTCAGGTGGGACGCCGGCTCGTCACGCCGGTCGCCGGCGAAAGCCGAGATGATCAAGGAGATCAGCGCGTCGGCGAAGTGCATGCCCGCGGCGCCGGAGAGCTCGCCGGCGCCTCCGCCGAGCGCGGTGAGACATGCCGACACCACCGATCCGACTCCGGGACCTGGCGGCAACGGAACCGCGCACCGCCGCCCGATCAGCTCGGCGTTGAGCCCGAGCCTCGAGCGCGGTATCGCGATGACGGTGGTGTCGAAGTCGTCCCAGTAGCGCAGCTCGTACGGCCGGGTCGTGTCGTAGGCCACGAGATCACCGGGTTGCAACAGGCATTGCCGGCCGTCCTGCTCCACGCCGGCTCGCCCGCGCCGATGCAGCGCGACCTTGACCAGCTCCGCGTCGGCGGAGCCCATCGTGCGTGCGTCCCGGCGGACCGAGCACGCCGTGCCGGAGATGTGCGTGGCGGGAAGGCCGTTGATGCTCGCGCCGCCGAAGGAGGCATGGAAACCGGCCTCCTTCGGCACCCCGATGCGCAGGGGCACGAAGGCCTGCGACGCGGCGGCCTGGAACTTCTCGAGCCGCTGGTAGTCGTGATCTCTCATGATCCCCCCACAGTCGGGCGGCCGGGTGGAGGCTCAGGAGTCTCGTTGTGCCGTCGATGGCCTGTCAACGCCTCCGTTCCGGTCAGCGATCCGCCGCGCGATGCACGGAATGGCGAGTGCCCGTGCGCATGGTGGCGCCCTCGTCGCCGACCTGCGGCTTTACCTTTGCGGCACGGAACCACGATGGGAAGGGAGCGGCATGGCGACCCCTGAAGCAGCAGAACACGACTATGTGGTCGTGGGGGCTGGCTCGGCAGGCAGTGTCATCACACGCCGGTTGCTCGATCAGGGCTACCGCGTGCATGTGCTCGAAGCCGGTCCCGGTGACGACGATCCGCTGATCAGCACGCCGCAGGCGTGGCCGGCGCTGCTCGGCGGTGAGATGGACTGGGCCATACCGACGGTCCCCCAGAAGCACGCGAACGATCGCTCGATCATCTGGCCGCGCGGCAAGGTCCTGGGCGGCAGCAGTTCGATCAACGGAATGATCTACGTCCGGGGGCATCGCAGCGACTACGACTCCTGGGCCTATGGCGGCTGCCCCGGGTGGGACTGGGAGAGCGTGCTGCCGCTGTTCAAGCGCTCTGAGGACCACGTCGACGGCGCGAGCGAGTGGCATGGCGCCGGTGGCCCGCTGCCGGTCTCCCGCATCGCCGATCCGCATCCGACCGCGCTGGCCTTCATCGAGGCGGCCACCGCCCTCGGCATCCCGCAGACGGACGACTTCAACGGCGAGCAGATGTCCGGCGTCGGCTTCAACCACGTCACCGTCCGCGACGGGAAGCGGATGAGCGCCTGGCAGAGCTTCGTCGCCCCGGTGGCCGGCCTTCCCGGGCTGACCGTGACGACCGGTGCGCACGCGCACCGGGTGCTGTTCGAGGGGGAACGGGCGGTCGGCGTCGAATACTCGGTGGGCGGGACGCTGCACCGTACCCGGGCGGCGGCCGAGGTCGTCCTCTGCGGCGGCGTCATCGGATCCGCGCAGCTGCTCCTGCTCAGCGGCGTCGGCCCGGCCGGGCAGCTCAGGGAGCTCGGCATCGGCGTGCTGGCCGATCTCCCGGGAGTCGGCGAGAACCTGCACGACCACGCGATCGTCTTCAACCTCTACGAGGCGGCCAAGCCGCTGCCCCCAGGTAAGGCGAACCTGCTGGAAGCCCAGCTCTTCGCCAGCACCGACGCCAGGCGCCCCGGGCCCGACCTGCAACCGCTGTTCTTCCACGTGGTGTACCCGGCGGACAGCTATCCCGTGCCCGAGCACGGATACACCATCGCCCCCGGCATCGTACGCCCGCTGTCCCGCGGCACCCTGCGCCTCGCCTCGGCCGACCCCGAGACGTCACCGCTGGTGGACCCCAACATGCTGGCCGAGAGCCACGACCTGGAGGCGCTGGTGGACGCGGTGGAGATGTGCCGCGAGATCGGCGCGTCCTCCTCCTTCGACGAATGGCGCAAGGCCGAGGTGGCGCCGGGACCGGACGCCCGCACCAGGGACGACCTCCGCGAGTTCGTGCGGCGCGCGGTCAGCACGTACCAGCACCAGGTCGGCACGTGCCGCATGGGGCTGGACTCCATGTCCGTGGTCGACCCGAGCTTGCGCGTGCACGGCGTCTCGGGACTCCGGGTCGCGGATGCCTCGATCATGCCGTCGGTCCCATCGGGCAACACCAACGCGCCGTCCATCATGATCGGCGAGAAGGCCTCCGACCTCATCCTCTCCGGCCAGTAGGGAGACATCATGGACATGCCGACGAGTCTGCTGATCGGCGGGGAATGGGTTCCGGCCGCCGACGGAGCCGAGTTCAAGACCTACGACCCGGCGACGGGTGAGCCGCTCGCCGTGGTGGCCGAGGCGGGGCAGGCCGAGGTGGACGCCGCGGTGTCCGCGGCACGTGCCGCGTTCGATCATCCGGAGTGGCGCAGCATGCCCCCGGCGGCGCGAGCGCGGGTGCTCTGGCGGATCGCCGACCTCATCGAACAGCACGCGGACGAGCTCGCCGAGCTGGAGACCCGCGACCAGGGACAGCCGATCGGCATCGCCAAGGGCCTCAACGTGCCGCTGGCCGCGGAGATGTTCCGCTACTACGCCGGCTGGTGCACGAAGATCGAGGGCTCGGTGTCCGCGGTGTCCATCCCCGGCACGATGCACTACACGCGGCGCGAGCCGATCGGCGTGTGCGCCCTGATCACCCCGTGGAACCTGCCGCTCGCGATCGCGGCATGGAAGCTCGCGCCCGCGCTCGCCTGCGGCAACACCGTGATTCTCAAACCGGCCGAGCAGACGCCTCTGACCACGGTGTTCCTGGCGCGGCTCTGCATGGAGGCAGGCGTGCCCGCCGGGGTGGTCAACTGCCTGACCGGCGGCCCGGTGACGGGCAAGGCGCTGACCGAGCATCCGGACGTGGACAAGGTGTCCTTCACCGGTTCCACGGAGGTCGGCAAGCTGATCGTGGCCGCCGCTGCGGGCAATCTCAAGCGGCTCAGCCTGGAGCTCGGTGGCAAGGCGCCCAGCATCGTGGCCCGGGACGCCGACATCGACGCCGCCGTCGCCGGCAACCTGCAAGGGGCGCTGCTCAACAGCGGCCAGGTCTGCGCTGCCTACACCCGCTTCTACGTGGACGAACGCCGCGTGGACGAGTTCACCGAGAAGATCGCCGCGGCGGCGGCGAGCCTGCCGCTGGGGCCCGGCCTCGCTCCGGAGACGGTCATAGGCCCGCTCGTTTCCCAAGAGCAGGTCGACCGGGTGGCCCACTACGTGCGGCTCGGCGTCGAGCAGGGGGCCGAGCTGGTGACCGGTGGACGGCGGCCGGACGGCGACCTCGCGGCCGGGTATTTCTTCCAGCCGACCGTCTTCGGCGGGGTCAGGGACGACATGGTGATCGCGCGGGAGGAGATCTTCGGCCCGGTGCTGTCGATCCTGTCCTATGAGGATCCCGAGGAGCTCGTGGGCCGGGCGAACGACACGGAGTACGGGCTGGCCGCCTGCGTGTGGACCAAGAATCTGGCCACAGCGCACTCCCTCGCCGCCTCCATCCGGGCCGGCAGCGTTTATGTGAACATGCTGCCGTTCCTGGATCCTGCCGCGCCGTGGGGCGGGTTCGGGGCCAGCGGATGGGGACGCGAGATGAGCTCGGCGGCGATCGGCGAGTTCACCGAGACGAAGGGCGTCTGGATCAACCTCGGCTGACCGGCCCGGGGGACATCGGCACCGACCTGCTGGTCAAGCTGCTGCGCAGCTCGCTCATCGGCGAGCTCACTTGAAGCGGCGTAGCCGCAGGCTGTTGCTCACCACGAACACGCTGGAGAACGCCATCGCCGCGCCCGCGATCATCGGGTTGAGCAGGCCGAGCGCGGCCAGCGGCAGGGCGGCCACGTTGTAGGCGAACGCCCAGAACAGGTTCCCCTTGATCGTGCTGAGCGTCCTGCGGGAGAGCCGGATGGCATCAGCGGCCACCCGCAGGTCACCCCGGACCAACGTGAGATCGCTCGCCTCGATGGCGGCGTCGGTGCCGGTGCCCATCGCCAGCCCCAGATCGGCCTGAGCCAGCGCGGCGGCGTCGTTGACCCCGTCGCCCACCATGGCCACCACCCGGCCCTCGCTCTGCAACCCCTTCACGACATCGACCTTGTCCGCGGGCAGCACCTCGGCGATCACCTCATCGATGCCCACCTCGGCGGCCACCGTCTTAGCCACCGCCTCGTTGTCGCCGGTCAGCAGCACCGGGGTGAGACCGAGGGCACGCAGCCGCGTGATGGCCTCCTTACTGGTCGCCTTGACCACGTCGGCCACCACCAGCACCGCCCGCGCCTGGCCGTCCCAGCCCACCGCCACCGCGGTCCGACCGGCGGCCTGAGCCGCGTGCAGCGCCCGCTCCAGGCCGGGGGTCAGGTGCTGCGACCATTCGGCCAGCAGCCGGGGCCGGCCGACCAGAACCGCGTGCCC
>NZ_VCJS01000002.1 GCF_005893125.1 Nonomuraea basaltis
GTCGTTACCGTTGCGACCGGCGTCGGCGCCGCCCTCTTCGCCTGGCTCGCCCCGCTCGCCGGAGGGGGCGAGCCCGCCGCGCCGAGCACCCCGGCTCAGGCCGTCTCGCCGCATGACGATTCCGTCTTCGAGCGGGATGTCACCTATCCGGACGGGACGGTGGTGAAGAAGGGGACGGAGTTCACGAAGGTCTGGCGGATCAGGAACACCGGCACCGTCCCGTGGCGCGGACGCTATCTCACCCGGCTGAACGACACCAGGTGCCAGGCGCCCAAGCGGGTCGCGATCCGCCCGGTCCAGCCCGGCGAGTCCGTCGACATCTCGGTACGCGTCCGTACCTCCAGCTCCCCCGGCCGCTGCAAAATCTATTGGAAGATGACGAACGAGGCCGGGCATGAGCTGCTCTCCGCCAAGAAGCCGATCTTCCTGGACGTCGTCGTCGCCTGACGCCTCGGCTCAGGTCCCGAAGATCGTCGTCGCCGATCTTGTCGAAGAGGCCGGCCGGCTCGCGGATCGACGTCCCAGTCGATCTGGACCCGGTCGCGGGAGCCAGGGGCGGAGGGAATCAGAAATATGGTGCGTTCATCCAGTGCGGGGTTTCCCTGAGCAGCTCGTGCAGCTCCTCCAGGACCTCCTCCTCGACGCTGCCCCCCGTACGGGCCTGCTCCTCGACGCGCCCGCACAGCGCGGCCTCACGGGCGGCGCCGACGGTGGCGCAGCTGCCCTTGAGGCGGTGCGCCAGCTCGGCCACCTCCCCCAGGTCGCCGGCCAGCGCCGCCTGCCGCAGGTGCTCGAACGTGCGCCGCGCGGTCGCCACGTACGCCTGCGCGACGTCCGCGAGCGCCTCCGCCGACAGGCCGGCCAGCTCGGGCGGGAGCCCCGCGTACGCCGCCCACTCCGGGATCCGGGCGAGCACCCGCGGCCAGTCCACCGGCTTGGCCAGGTGGTCGTCCATGCCCGCCTCCAGGCACCGGATCCGGTCCTCCGGCATCGCCGCCGCGGTCATCGCGATGATCGGGGTGCGGGCCTCCTCGCGCATCCTGATCTCGGCGGTCGCGGCCAGGCCGTCGAGCACGGGCAGCTGGCAGTCCATGAACACCAGGTCGTAGCCGCCGGCCAGCACGGCCCGCACGGCCTGCTCACCGTCGTCGACCGTGTCGACCTCGTGCCCGGCCTGCCGCAGGACGAGCATCGCCACCTGGCGGCTGACCTCGTCGTCCTCGGCGACCAGGATCCGCGCCCCGGGCGTCCCACCGGCGTCCGGCGTCCCCTCGCCCGGCTCCCCGGGGCCCTCCGCGGTGCCCAGGGCGTTCTCCACGGCGGCGAGCAGGCGGCGCCGGCTGAGCGGCCGGGTGATCGACTGCACGGCGCGCTCCCCGGCGGCCGGCCAGCCGAACCGCGCCCGGCCCGGCGTGACGACCACCACGACGCTGGTGGCCTGGAGCAGCGGGTCGCTGAGGATCGCGTGCGCGAGCGATCCGGTCTCACCGTCATCGGCCGTGCCGAGCTCCTCGGCGCCGAGGTCGAGGGCGACGACGGCCAGCTCGTACGGGCTGCCGCCGGTCGCGGCGGCGCGCAGGACGGCCAGCGCGGACTTCGCGTCCCTGGTCTCCTCCACGGCGAGACCCGCGTCCGACAGGAACCGCCCGGCCAGCGACCGGTCCTCGGGACGCGCGTCCGCGACGAGCGCGCGCCGCCCCTCCAGCACCCCGGCCCCCGGCTCCGACCACGTCAGGACGTCCACCGGCAGCCGCACCCAGAACCGGCTGCCCACACCTTCGACGCTGTCCAGCCCGATCTCCCCGCCCATGAGCTCGGTGAGCTGCCTGGCGATGGCCAGGCCCAGGCCGCTCCCGCCGGTTCTGCGCGTGATCGGCGAGTCGACCTGGCGGAAGACGCCGAAGACCCGCTCCCGGTCGTCCGGGCCGACGCCGATGCCGGTGTCGGAGACGGCGAACCTGAGGACCACCCGCGAGCGGCCCGGCTCGCCCTCGTCGAGGGTGACGTGCAGGTCGACGCCGCCCTGGACGGTGAACTTCAGCGCGTTCCCGACCAGGTTCGTGAGGATCTGCCGCAGCCGCGCCGGGTCCCCCGCCACCTGCCGCGGCACGTGCTCGTCGAGCCGCAGCGTGAGCCAGAGGCCCTGCTCGTAGGCGAGGGGCGCGAGCGGCGCGACCACCTCGTCACACAGGCGCGGCAGGTCGAACGGCACCGCATCGACCTGGAGATGGCCCGCCTCGATCCTGGACAGATCGAGGAAGTCGTCCAGCAGGCGCAGCACGTTCTGGGCCGACTCCTGGGCCGTGGTGGCGTAGTGGCGCTGCTCGTCGTCCAGCCGGGTGCCGATGAGCAGGGAGTTCATGCCGAGCACGCCATTGATCGGAGTGCGGATCTCGTGGCTGATCTTGGCCAGGAACTCGGACTTGGCGCTGGAGGCGCTGACCGCCTCGTCCCTGGCGGCGGCCAGCGCGGCCGCGTACCTGGCCAGCGTGGCCTGCGCGCGGCGGCGGACGCGCGTGGAATGGATCTGCAGCCCCAGCCCGATGAGGATGAGCAGCGCGAGCAGGGCGGCGACGGTCAGGACGTTGGCCCGCAACTGCTCCGCTGAGGCCAGCGCCTCGGCGGCGGACACCTCGGCGGTCACCGTCCAGCCGATGCCGGGGATCGGCTCGGACGCCGACAGCACGGCGCCGTCGACGCCGCGGAAGGGGCCGTTCCACGTGCGGCCGGCCAGCGCCGCGTCCACACGCGGGTCCTCGCGCAGGGAGGTGAGGGCGTACAGCTTCCTGCCGGGGTCGGCGATGAGCACGCCGGCCCGGTCGGTGATCAGCAGCTGGATGTTCTGCGCGTCGGCGGCCTCCTCGGCGAACTTCTGGATGGCGTCCAGGCTGTAGATCACGGCGAGGATGCCGAGCATGCGCTTGCCGTCGGCGCTGGGGATCGGCGCGGCCACGGCGACGGCCCTGGACATGTCCTTCATCGTGGGCGTGTACGCCTGCGAGATGTGGGACTCGCGCCGGTCGCGCACGGCGCGGTGCCAGTCGGTGTTGTTGATGTCCTGGGGCAGCGCGCTCGGCGGCTCGGCGCCCAGCATGCGGCCATCCGGCGAGGTCAGGATCAGGCCGCTGACGCCGTCGCGCGTCCGCTTCAGCTCGGCGAGGTAGTCGCGCAGGTCGCCGGCGGTGACGTGGTCCACCGCGTCGCGTATCCGGGGCTGCTCCGCGAACGCGGTGACGAGCTGCCTGAGTGAGCCCATCTGCTGCTCCACCACGACCCGGCTCACCGAGGCGGTGGTCTTGACCCGGTCGAAGACCTCTTCTCTCACCGCCCGATCGGACAGGGAGATGCTGGAGGAGGTCAGCAGCGCCAGGGGCAGCAGTCCGAGCAGCGTCCACAGGGCCGTCACCGCGAGCAGCCATCTCACCGGCGTCTGTCTCCTCCCCTGTCACCCGGGGTACAGAGTAGGAGGAAGCGGGCGCACACGGAGGATCACGCTGAGCAGAACGCGCAAAAGATGATTTTATTCAACAAAAGCGGCCTAAGCTGCCCTGAATCTCTTGTCAGATGAGCGAGGAGCGTCGCGGTGACTGAGCCGAGAGACATCACCGTTCTCATCGTGGACGACGACCCGGTCGTGACGGCGGCGCTGCACGCGCAGGTGAACCGGGTGCTCGGGTTCAGAGTGGTGGGGATCGCGCACACCGGGCACGCGGCGCTCGCGGCCGCGGGCCGGTTCGCGCCCCGGCTCGTCCTGCTCGACCTGCACCTGCCGGATCTCCCTGGGCTGGAGGTGGCGCACCGGCTGCGGCGGCCCGACCAGCCGCCCACCGACGTCATCGTGATCTCCGGGCGCAAGGAGTCGGCGACGGTACGCGCGGCCATGCAGCGCGGCGCCCTCTACTACCTGGTCAAGCCGACCCGCGCCGGGACGCTGGAGCAGACCCTGCTGCGGTACGCGGCCACGACCGAGCAGCTGGAGTCCGGCGGCCGGTTCGCCGAGCAGCAGGAGATCGACAAGATCTTCCGTTCGCTCCATCTCGACCAGGCGGTCCGGCCGAAGAGCATCTCCGCGGCCACCGAGCAGGCGGTGCTCGACGCGCTGTCGGCCGTCGCGGACGACGTGTCGGCGCACGAGCTCGCCGCGTCGATCGGTGTCAGCCGCGCCACCGCCCGCCGCTATCTGGAGCACCTCGCGGACCGCGGGCTGGTGGAGGCGCGGCCGAGATACGGGCCAACCGGCCGGCCGCAGCACCGGTACCGGGCACGGTGACCGCTGTGACATGGCGATCTCATGCCGACTTCTGAGACCACTGCGACATGGCGATCTCATGCCGACTTCTGAGACCACTGCGACATGGCGATCTCATGCCGACTTCTGAGACCGTGCTCCGGACGCTGCTCGCCGTGCTGCTGTGCCTCCTTCCCGCAGGCTGCGGCGAGGCGGACGGGTTCCCCGAGGGCTCGACCATGGCGCGCATCAGGGACCGCGGCGTGCTCATCGTGGGCATCAAGTTCGACCAGCCGATGTTCGGCTACAAGGACCCGGCCGGCGGGCGGATCATCGGGTTCGACGCGGAGATGGCCCGGCTGGTGGCCAAGGACCTGACCGGCAGCGAGCGCAACATCCGCTTCGTCGAGACCGTCTCGCGCGAGCGGGAGAACTTCCTCGCCCAGCAGGTCGTGGACCTCGTCATCGCCACCTACTCGATCACCCAGCCCCGCGCCGAGCGGGTGACCTTCACCGACCCCTACTACTACGCCGGGCAGGACGTGCTGGTCAGGTCCGGCGACACCCGCATCGACGAGCTGTCGGACCTGGACGGCAAGACCGTGTGCACGGCCACAGGTTCCACCTCCGTCGACAATCTGCGCGCCGAGGTCCCCGGCGCCGAGCTGGCGATCGTCGACGGCTACAGCGTGTGCGTGCCGGCGCTCCTGGCCGGGCGCGTCGACGCGGTCAGCACCGACGACACCATCCTGCTCGGCCTGCAGGCCCAGCATCCGAACGCGCTGCGGCTGGTCGGCAAGCCGTTCGGGCGGGAGCCGTACGGGATGGGGGTCCGCAGGCAGGACACGGTCTTCCGCGACCACCTCAACGGGCTGATCGCGCGCTGGCTGGCCGACGGCCAGTGGGACAGGGCCTACCGGGACACCATCGGCGTCTCCGGGGCGACGTCCGATCAATCCAAACCTGCGCAAAGATGATCAGAATCCCCAATCTCTGAGCAGAAAGCACATAAGTCCTTTCACAGAACATGCGGCTCCTACGGTTGCGCCAACGCCGACCGAGACAAGGAGCGTGACGCATGACCCAGGCGGACCTGATCGTCCTGGACCAGGTCAACAAGCGCTTTGGCGACCACCACGTCCTCAGGGACGTCGATCTGACCGTCGGGCAGGGCGAGGTCGTCGTGATCATCGGCCCGTCCGGGGCGGGCAAGTCGACCCTGTGCCGTGCGATCAACCGGCTGGAGACCATCGACTCCGGCACGATCAGCGTGGACGGCACGGCGCTTCCCGCCGAGGGGCGGGCGCTGGCCCGGCTGCGCGCCGAGGTGGGCATGGTCTTCCAGTCGTTCAACCTCTTCGCGCACAAGACCGTCCTGGACAACGTCGTCCTGGGACAGGTCCACGTGCTGAAGCGGCCGAAGGACGCCGCCGTGCGCAAGGCCCGCGAGCTGCTCGACCGGGTCGGCATCGGTGCGCAGGCGGCCAAGTTCCCCGCCCAGCTGTCCGGCGGGCAGCAGCAGCGGGTCGCGATCGCCCGGGCGCTGGCCATGGACCCGAAGGTGATCCTTTTCGACGAGCCCACCTCGGCGCTCGACCCGGAGATGGTCAACGAGGTGCTCGAGGTGATGACAGGGCTCGCCCGCGACGGCATGACCATGGTCGTCGTCACCCACGAGATGGGCTTCGCCCGGCGGGCGGCCGACCGGGTCGTGTTCATGGCCGACGGCGAGATCGTCGAGCAGGCCACCCCCGACGGCTTCTTCGGCGCGCCGAGCAGCGGGCGCGCCCAGTCCTTCCTCGCCAAGATCCTCACGCACTAAGGAGCGCATGTCATGTTCGATCGGCGGCCAGCTCGACGCCATCACCACCGACAACGTCATCCTGGCCGGCTACGCCGCGCAGCACGCCGGCAAGCTCAAGGTGGTCGGCAAGCCGTTCAGCACCGAGAAGTACGGCATCGGACTGAAGAAGGACGACACCGCCGGTCGCGACGCGGTGAACGACGCGCTGGAGAAGATGTTCTCGGACGGCAGCTGGACCAAGGCGCTGCAGGGCAGCGTCGGTGCCTCGGGCTTCGCCCTGCCGCAGGCCCCGCAGCTGGAGCGGTACTGATCCCATGGACGCGTTGCTGATCGAGGGCGAGACCGTCCTGGCGGCGTTCTGGATGACGGTACGGCTGACGGCGGTCAGCGCGCTCGGGTCCCTGGTGCTGGGGACGCTGCTGACCGCCATGCGGGTGGCGCCGCTGGCCTCCCTGCGGGGCGCCGCGAGCTGCTACGTGTCCGTGGCCCGCAACACGCCGCTCACACTGGTGCTGCTGTTCACCGGGCTCGGCGTCGGCGCGAACCTGGGCGTGGAGCTGTCGGACGACATCGCGACCAACAACTTCTGGCTCGCGGTGATCGGGCTGACGGCCTACACCTCGGCGTTCGTCTGCGAGGCGCTGCGCTCCGGGCTCAACACCGTGCCCGTCGGCCAGGCGGAGGCGGCCCGCTCGCTGGGGCTGGGCTTCGTCAAGACGCTGCGGCTGATCACGCTGCCGCAGGCGTTCCGGGCCGTCGTGGCGCCGCTGGGCAGCATCCTGATCGCGCTGACGAAGAACACCACGATCGCGCTGGTGGTGGGCGTGAGCGAGGCGTCCGTGCGGATGCGGGAGATGATCGAGACGTACGGGGACCAGGTGATCGAGATCTTCCTCGGCTTCGCCGGCGGGTTCGTGCTGCTGTGCCTGCCGATGGGGCTGGCCTTCGGCTGGCTGTCGCGGCGGATGGCGGTGGCGCGATGAGCTACGCCAACCTCTACGAGGTGCCGGGGCCGCGCGGGATCCGCCGGAACCGGACGCTGGCGGCGGGCGTCGCGGCCGTCCTGCTGGCACTGGCGTACGTGGTGTACGTGCGGTTCGACGCGAAGGAGCAGTGGGCCGCGGACAAGTGGACGCCGCTGCTGCGGGGCGACGTCTGGGCCACGTTCATCCTGCCCGGCCTGGCCGGGACGCTGGCCGCGGCCGTGGCCGGGGTGGTGCTGGCCGGGCTGTTCGGGCTGGTGTTCGCGACCGCCCGGATGTCCGATCACCGGTGGATCCGGGTGCCGGCGGCCATGGTGGTGGAGTTCTTCAGGTCCGTGCCGCTGCTGCTGCTGATCTTCTTCGCCGTCTTCGGGTCGTACGTGCTCATCGGCGTGAACATCTCGGCCTTCGCCGCGGTCGTCTTCGGGCTCACGCTCTACAACGGCTCGGTGCTCGCGGAGATCGTCCGCGCCGGGGTGCTGAGCCTGCCCAAGGGGCAGCGCGAGGCGGCGTACGCGACGGGCATGCGCAAGGGGCAGGTGATGCGGCTGGTCCTGCTGCCGCAGGCATTGCGGGCGATGATGCCCGCCGTGGTCAGCCAGTTCGTCGTGCTGCTGAAGGACTCGGCGCTCGGGCTCATCGTCGGCTACGACGAGCTGGTGGATCGGGGCCTGAACGGGATCGCGGCCAACTTCTCCAACGTCATCCCCGCGGCGATACTGATCGCGGCCATCTTCATCGTGATCAACATGTCGCTGGACCGGCTGGCGCACCGGCTGGGCGCGGGCGGCCGCCCCTCCCGCTCGGGGTGATATTCAGGTGGAGTCTGCCCGGATGTCGTGACACACGGATTCGACGGCCTTCATGACGCCGCCGGACCCGGGAAAGGATCCCATGCCACCCACCCCCGGTCCCTTCACCGGCCGCACCATCGCCGGCCTCGCCGCGGACCTCCGCGAGAGGCGAGCCACGTCGGCCGAGCTGGCCGAGCGGGCACTCGACGCGATCGCCGCGCTCGATCCGGTGCTCAACGCGTTCGTCACCGTGGACGCCGTCGGCGCGCTCGCCGCCGCGCGGCGGGCGGACGAGGAACTGGCCGGCGGCACCGACCGGGGGCCGTTGCACGGCGTGCCGGTCGCGGTGAAGGACCTCATCATGGTCGCCGGGCTGCCGGTGACCATGGGGTCGCGGCACTTCGCCGGGCACGTCCCGGACGCCGACGCCGAATGCGTGGCGCGGTTGCGGCGCGCCGGTGCCGTCATCGTGGGCACGACCACGACCCACGAGTTCGCGTACGGCCCTACGGGCGACCGCTCCGCCGCCGGTCCCGCGCGCAATCCGTGGGATCCGGCGCGCATGACGGGCGGCTCCAGCGCCGGCAGCGCGGCGGCCGTCGCGGCGGGCCTGGTGCCGCTCGCGCTCGGCACCGACACCGGTGGTTCCGTGCGCATCCCGGCCGCGCTGTGCGGGGTGGCCGGCTTCAAGCCCGCGTACGGCGCGATCCCGGCTGACGGTGTCTTCCCGCTGTCACGCACGTTCGACCACGTGGGCGTCCTGGCGGGGGACGCCCACGACTGCCTGCTCGCCTACCGCTGCCTGGCCGGCCCGAACGGGCAGAAGGAGATCGGCCCGGCACATCCGGCCCGGCTCGGCAGCCCGGCAGACCTCGCCCGGCCCGCCGGCCCGGAAGGCACCGGCCCCGTCCGGGTGGCCTGGCTGGATCCCGCCGGGCTGTTCGCCGGCGATCCGCGCGTTGTGGAGGCGGTGCGCGCGGCGTCCGGGGCGCTGGAGGAGGTACGGCTGCCCGAGGACGTCGGGGCGGCGCTGCGGGAGACGTACACGGCCGTCCAGAGGTGTGAGGCGGCGGCCGTGCACGCCGACCGCCTGGCCGAGGCGCCCGAGCTGTTCGACCCCGAGGTGCTCGAGCGCCTGCGCGCCGCCGCGGAAGTGCCCGGCTGGCGGTACGTGCGCGCCATGGACGCGCGCGCCGGGCTCGCCGAGGCGGTCGGCGCGCTGTTCGGCGACCATGACGTGCTGGCCCTGCCGACCGTGCCGATCACCGCCCAGCCGCTCGGCCGGCGCGAGACCGAGATCGACGGCGCGCCCGTCGCCGTGCTCGCCGCCCTGCTCGCGCTGACCAGCCCGTGGAACGTGCTCGGCCTGCCCGCGCTGACCGTGCCCGCCGGGACGGTGAACGGCCTGCCGGTCGGCCTGCAACTCGTCTGCCGTCCCGGCCGGGAGCTCCTGCTCTTCGAGGCCGAGTCGTGCGGACCCCGGAGCGGATGAGCGGGTGGATCACATCCCCCGCACGGCGGATGTCGAAGCCGGGCACGTCCAGTTCAATGAAATGGATCAGCTGGAACCGCCGAGTTCGCCGGCCCTGCGAGGCAGGCGCCCGAACTGTGAGCGACGCCGCGTCCCCGCAACTGGAGACACCACATGGTAGAGATTTCGAAGAACGCGAATCTTCAAAAGGCGCCCGATCGCATCGAGCTCGACGCCGCCCCCAAGGCCACGTCCCTGTTCGTGAACGGTCACTTCCCCAGGCGTCGTGCGCTGGTCATCGGGCTCAGCGCGCTGGCCGGGTTCCTGCTGACGGTCATCTGGTCGGCGGAGCTCGTCGACAGCGTCATCGGCGACAACGTGGCCAACACGCTGCTCGGCCACGACGCCAAGGAGACGCCCATCGCCGGGGTCGCGGCGGGCATCGCGTTCGCCTTGGTCTCCGGAGTCGCCGGAACGTTCACCGCCTGCAACATCGCGGCGTTCGGCGCGCTGGCCCCCCTGGTCGGCGGCACGCACTCGATCAGGGCCCGGATCGCGCACATGCTCAAGCCGCTCGGCTGGATGTCGGCCGGGATGCTCGTGGTGTCGGCGGCGTACGGAGTGATCGTCGCACTGGTCGGCACGAGCCTGCCCCAGTTCTCCACGGCGCCGAGCGTCGCGGGTCAGCTGAACGCCCGCACCGTGCAAACCATGATCATTTACGGCCTGATCGGGCTTGTCATGATCTACCTGGGGCTGGCCGCCGCAGGCGTCGTCAAGGACCCGCTGGCGCGGATCTCGGCCCGCTATCCGAACGCCCCGATGGTTCTCATGGGCGCGCTCATCGGCGCGTTCCTGATCGGCCGGCCCTTCTCGCTGTTCCGGCAGATGTTCCGGGACGCGGCGGAGAGCGGCAACATCCTGTACGGAGCCGCGGCCTTCATGCTGCAGTCCATCGGCAACATCGCGGTCATCACGATCCTCTTCGTCGTGTTCGGCCTGATGATGGGCGGCCGGGTGCAGCAGTGGATCAGCGCCAAGCCGAGCCGGTCCGCGGTCATCATCGCCGCCGCGTTCATCGTGGCCGGCGTGTTCATGGTGATGTACTGGGACGTTCGCGTTCTCGCTCGCCGGGAGATCATTCCCTGGTACCCGATGGCGCCCTGGGCATGACACCTCATGAAGGCTCGCATGCGGCGACGCACGCGAAGCTGACGCACCGGCTGTGGCCGCCGCTCCAGGATCACCGGCAGACCGGGGAGACCAAGGGTCCCCGCGCCTACGAGGCAGGTTCGGATATCTTCTGCTGACACCGCGCGAATCGCACCGGTCAGGGTCTGCCGGCAGGACCCGCGCCGGGTGAGAAGACCGGCGCGGTCCGCGAAGGAGGCGTGTGGACGAGAGCGTGTCGTTGGCCCAGCTTGCCCATCGGCTGGAAGAGGTGGTGGGTGAGCTGCGCGGCATCCCCGTCGACGTCGAGCGGCTGGAGGACAGCGAGCTCGTCCGGCAGCAGATCGCGCAGGCCGCCCACTCGGCCGGCGAGCTACGCGCCATGCACCCGGTGGGCTCGCCGGAGCAGGGCCGCCAGGAGCAGAAGAGCAGGCGCGCCGTGCTCGACGCCCTGCGGCGCGGCATGGCGATGCGCACGATCATCCACGCGAGCGTTTTGGACGACCCGCGCAAGGCGGCCCGGATCAGGGAGCTGCATGCCTCCGGCGATCTCCACCGAGTCGTCGACGAGCCGATCCAGCAGCTGCTCATCTTCGACCGCGCGGTGGCGTTCGTCCGGATCACCCCCGTCCCCTACTCGCCGGGCGCCCTGATGATCAGACAGCAGAGTCTGATCACCACCCTCATCGACCTGTTCGAGCAGACCTGGACCAGAGCCCGGGAGGTCACCGAGTCCGCGCACCGGCTGACCCCGCGTGAGCGCCAGGTGCTCGCTCTGATCGCCGAAGGCCGCTCCAACAGCGCCATCGCCCGGGCCCTGTCGATCACGGAGGCGGCCGTCGGCAAGCACGTGGCCGGAGTGTTCGCCAAGCTCGAGCTTCCCGCGACTCAGGACGACAACCGGCGGGTGCTGGCGGTGCTCGCCTATCTGCGCGGCGCGGCGAGGTAGGGCCAGGCCTACCTCGTCCTCGCCCCAGCCCCCATGCGAACGGGACCCGGCGCGGACTTCAATGACGTCATGCAACGAATGACTGGATTACTGGTTGGCGCGATCTTCGGCGCGGTCTTCGTCGTCGTCAACGCGCAGAGCCCGCTGAACACGGTGACCGTGAATCTCCTGCGGGTGGCCGCCTGCCTGGGGGCCGCGAGTGTCATCGCCATGTGGTTCGCCACAGCCAGGAAGGCGCAGTCCACCGGGGACCCGCGGCGGAACATGTTCGGCCGCGGCTACCTGATCATCGTCGCCGCCGAGGCGATCCTGCTCTTCGGCGGGGTCCGGGTGCTCGCCGCCTGGGGACTTCCCGAGCAGGCCAACGTGGGCTGGGTGGCGTTCGGCGTGGGTGTGCACTTCATCGCGTTGGCGCCCATCTGGAAGGACTGGAGCATCGCCGTACCCGGTGCGGCTCTCACCCTGCTCGGCGCCGCCGGTCTCGTCCTGGCCCCGACAGCCGCCGTCGCCTGGGTACCGTTCGTCAGCGGTGTGCTGTCGGGGGTGGTTCTTCTGAGCGGCACCATCACCTTCGGCTGGCGTGCCGTCACGGCTCGGACGACCTAGGCCGCCACGCGGCCGTTGAGATCCCTCATGCTCATCTCTGTTGTACGCCTTTCACTGTGCGCTCACGCGTAACTCGCGGTCCACCTCGCCGGTTTACCGTGCGCGCATGATGATGCGCAGGTTATTCGCGAGTGTGCTGGCCGGTGTCCTCGCCGGCGGTACGGTCGCCGTCGTGCTGATCCAGACACCACCCGCCACGGCGGACCGCCGCGGCCACGCTCCCATCGTGATCGGGCACCGGGGCGCCAGCGCTCACCGGCCCGAGCACACCCTCCTGTCGTACGAGGCGGCCATCGCCATGGGCGCCGACTACATCGAGCCCGACCTGGTCGCCACCAAGGACCACGTGCTGGTGGCCAGGCACGAGAACGAGATCTCCGGCACGACGGACGTGGCCGCGCGGCCCGAGTTCGCCGGCCGGCGCACCACCAAGACCGTGGACGGCCGGCCCGTCACCGGCTGGTTCACCGAGGACTTCACACTGGCCGAGCTGAAGACGCTGCGCGCCAAGGAACGCGTGCCCGACCTGCGGCCGGACAACACGGCGTTCGACGGGCTGCCGGAGATCCCGACGTTCGAGGAGGTCGTGCAGCTCGCGCTCCGGCACGGCGTCGGCGTCTACCCCGAGACCAAGCACCCGACGTACTTCGACTCCATCGGCCTGTCGCTGGAGGAGCCGCTGCTCGACGTGCTGAACCGGCACCGGGTGCGCAAGGCGTACATCCAGTCGTTCGAGACCGCGAACCTGCGCGAGCTCAGCGGCAAGACGCGGCTGCCGCTGATCCAGCTGATCACGGCCACCGGCGCGCCGTACGACTGGGTGGCCGCCGGCAGCACCCGCACCTACGACGACATGGTGAAGCCGGAAGGGCTGCGCGAGGTGGCCGGGTACGCCGACGGGATCGGTGTGGACACGCGGCGCGTGGTGCCGGTGGACGCCGCGGGCAAGACGCAGCCGCCCACGACGCTCGTCGCCGACGCCCACCGCAAGGGGCTCGACGTGCACGTCTGGACCGTCCGCAACGAGAACTCCCAGCTCCCGGCCGACTACCGGATGGGGAACCCGGCCAGTCCGGTGTACGCGCGGGCGACCGGCGACGTGACGGGCTGGCTGTCCAGGCTCGTCGAGCTGGGCATCGACGGCGCGTTCTGCGACGACCCGGCCATGGGCAGGGCCGTGGTGGCCAAGCTGTCCGTCTGACGGCCCTCAGGTGCGGCGCCGGCGGGACTCGCCGAGGCAGTAGGCGGCGAGCGGAAGTGCCCAGCAAACGGCCTCCCAGACGTCGGCGCCGCTCCCCTCACCCGGCGGGCGGGTGGTTACAGTGGATCGATGACCACCGACCAGCACGGCCTGGCCTTGAGCGAGGCGAGCGGCGCCGCCGCACGGCACTACGACCGGGCGATCCACGAGTTGCTGCACTTCCGGGCCGAGGTCGACGCCGAGACGAACGCGGCGCTGGCCGAGTCGCCGGACTTCCCGATGGGCAACGTCCTGGCCGCGTACCTGGGGCTGCTGACCACCGAGGTGGAGGACGCGCGCACGGCGCGGGTGCGGTTCGGCGCCTTCCGCCGCAGGATCGACGAGACGTCGCTGCTCCCGCGCGAGCGCGCGCATCTGGCGGCCGTGCAGGCGCTGCTCGACGGCGACTTCCTGACGTGCGGGGCGCTGCTCGGCGAGATCGCGGTGGAGCATCCGCGCGACGCGCTGGCGCTGGCCGCCGGGCACCAGATCGACTTCTTCACCGGCGACGCCCGCTCGCTGCGCGACCGGATCGGCGGGGCGCTGAACGCCTGGCGCGAGGACGACCCGCATTTCGGGCACGTGCTCGGCATGTACGCCTTCGGCCTGGAGGAGGCCGGGCACTACGACAGGTCCGAGGAGGCCGGGCTGCGGGCGGTCGAGCTGAACCCGCGCGACGTGTGGGGCATCCACGCGGTGGTGCACACGTACGAGATGCAGGGGAGGTTCGGCGACGGCCTGCGCTACCTCGACGCGCGGGTGCCGGACTGGTCCACCGGGACGTTCTTCAACGTCCACAGCTGGTGGCACTACTGCCTGTACGCGCTGGAGGCCGGGGACCTGCCGCGGGTGCTGGCGATCTACGACTCGGTGCTGGCCGACGGGCAGTCGTGCATGGAGCTGCTCGACGCGGCCGCCCTGCTCTGGCGGCTCCACCTGGAGGGATCCGACCAGCCGGAGCTCGACGAGCGCTGGCGGGCGCTGGCCGGGGAGTGGCCGATGCGGGTGGCCGAGCCGTTCTACGCGTTCAACGACATGCACGCGGTCATGTCGTATGTGGGCGCCGGGCGCATCGGGGAAGCGGAGAAGCTGATCGCGACGCGGGAGGCGTACGTGCAGGAGCCGCGTCCCGGGGTGACCAACCGCGAAATGACGCTGCGGGTTGGGCTGCCGGTGTGCCGGGCGATCGTGGCGTTCGGGCGGGGCGATTACGCATCGGTGGTCGATCTGCTGTACCCGATCCGGCACAGGATCAACGAGTTCGGTGGCAGCCACGCGCAGCGCGACGCGGTGCAGAAGACGCTGCTGGAGGCGGCGCTGCGGGCTGGGGCGCGGGATGTGGCGCGGGTGCTGGTGAGTGAGCGGATCAACGTACGGCCGTGCAGCCCGTACAACTGGCTCAAGCAGGCGGCGCTGGCCGACGCCTTGGGAGACCGGGCCGCGGCCGCGACCGCCCGGGTGCGCGCAGACGAGCTCGTACGCACCGCCTGACCACGGTCCTGCCGCGCCATCTGACCGCGGTTTCCCCTCCACCAGGTGTGTCCGGCAAGCGGCGTTCCGTGAGAAGATCGAGATCATGATCGGTCTGCCAGGCTCGGGCCGTCGCGGTTGCCATGCCCTTGCGACGGCCACCCCCGTGATCCTCATGCCACGTCCATGGATGCCTGCCCGGGCCGGTGTCCTGTCGCCAGATGTGGCGCGTGGCCATGCGGGGTGCTCGCGGGCGTTCGATCACCGTCCCCTCCAGTCCGTCCGCGCGACCCCCGTCGCGTGCTGACCATGCGCCGAGGGGACCCCACCGAACCGACCCCGGACCCGACCTCGACCCCGGACACGGCACCTGGCCCCCCGCACTCCGGCGACACTCGCCCAGAGGGCCGGCGCAAGTCCGCGCCACCACCCGCCCCAGGCAGAACCGACGTCAGGCAGCCACCACCCGCCCCGGGTAGGACCGACGTCGGGCAGCCGCCACCCGCGCCGGGCAGGACCAGTGCGGAACAGTCGCCGGCCCCGCGTGCGACGAGCGTCGGACAGTCGCCGCCGCCGCTGCCCGCCCCGGGAGTGACCAGCGTCGGAGGGCTGGCCGGCCTGCGGCCGCGCCGCCGTCCCCGTGACGGGGGCGAGGTGCCCGGCGCCGACGTCGACCTGATCGACGCCCTGGACCCGCTGACCTGGCGTACGGTGATCGCCTGGCTGCGCGACCGGCCCTCCACGGCCACACGGCAGGCCGGCCTGCAGGTTCTGACGTCGTTCCTGCGCTGGCTGCGCGGCGTGGAGCCCCTCGCCGTCACCGGAGCCCACCTGGACGCCTACTGCGACGCCGCCCGCACCGGCACCCTCGCGCGCAAGCCCCTGGCGAACACGACGGTGGCCAGGAAACGGGCCGTGCTGCTCTCCTTCTACGCCTTCGCCTGGCGGCACGGCGTGGTCCGCCACAACCCGACCTCCAGCCCACCGGCGGCCAAGGCCCGGGACGCGCGATCGCTTCCCCGGGAAGAACGGCGCCTGATCCGCCAGGGCATCGCGCGGCTGGCCGCCGAGGGAAGGACGGCCGAGGCCGCCGCCGTCGCGCTGCTGGAGGCCACCGGCGCCTCCGTGGACGCGCTGGCCGGCTTGACGTCCCAGGACATCCACACCGTGGCCGGTCGCGACGGCGGCCAGCCCGCCGTGATCACCGTGCACCACGGCCGCCACGACATCGCCGCCTTCCCGATCCCCCCGCTGGCCCGCCCGCCGCTCCGCATCCTGTGCGCCAGCCGGCCCGCCGGAGAGCCGCTGCTCAGGCGGCCCGACGGCCGTCCCGTGGACCTCGAGTGGCTCAGGGCCGCGCTCACCGACGCCGCCCTGGCCGGGGGGATCCCGGAGCAGCGAGCGCGGCAGCTGCACCCGCACCTGCTGCGCGCCACCACCGTCACGGAGCTCTTACACGAGGCCGCCTCCCCCTGAAGCAGGGTTCACCGCTCCAGCGCGGCGATCACCAGCACGAAGATCTCCTGGCCGCCGGGATCGTCCTTGACCGGCGCCCTTCCCCGCCCGAGCGCCGCTTCTCGCCGGGCACGCGGGTCCGTCCGGCATCGATCGCCCAGGCCGGCCCAGGCGAGCGGACGGCGCGGGCGGACGGCCCGGGCGGACGGCCCGGGCGGACGCGGGCTTGTCGGTGGCGGCGGGTAGTGTTTCGCCACATGGATCGGCAACTCACCCTGATGGTCGTGCACGCCCACCCCGACGACGAGTGCCTGAGCACCGGCGGCGTCCTGGCCCGCTACACCGAGGAGGGCATCCGCACGGTTCTGGTCACCTGCACCAACGGCGAGCAGGGCGACGACCAGAACGGCGTCAAGCCGGGCGAGGCGGGCCACGACGACGCGGCCGTGGCCGCGCGCCGGCTCGCCGAGCTGCGCGAGTCGGTCGCCCACCTGGGCATCGACCACCTGGAGCTGCTCGGCTACCGCGACTCCGGCATGGACGGTTGGGCGGGCAACGGCCACCCCGACGCGTTCGCGAACGTACCCCTGGAGGTGGCCGCCGGCAGGCTGGCCGCGCTCATGGAGCACTACCGGCCGCAGGTCGTGGTGACCTACGACGAGACGGGCGGCGGCGGCTACGGCCACCCGGATCACGTCCAGGCCCACCGCATCACGGTGGCGGCGGTGGAGTCGACCGGCATTCCCGACAAGTTCTACTACACGGCTATCCCCCGGTCCGCCATCAAGCGGATGTTCGAGACGATGCAGGAGCACGGGGTCGACCTCGGCGGGTTCGAGCCCTCCGACGACTTCGGCACCCCCGACGAGCGGGTCACGAGCGTCGTCGACGTCACACCATACGTCGAGCGCAAGCTCAAAGCGCTCAAGGCACACGAGAGCCAGGGGGAGAACATCTTCTTCTTCCGCATGCCGGAGGAGGCGCAGCACCAGGCGTTCTCACATGAGGCGTTCGAGCGGGTGTTGAGCAAGGTGGACGCCCCCGGCCACGAGGAGGACCTGTTCGCGGGCCTGCGTGACGGCTAGCACCCAGAACGTCTGGAACATTATTCTGGAGGCTACTTCGACCGGAAGAGGCCGCCATGGGGACCATCGTCACCTACCAGCTCAAAAACTCCGTCGCCACGATCATCATGGACGACGGCAAGGTCAACGTGTTCTCGCTCCCGATGGTCACCGAGCTAAGCGCCGCCCTCGACCAGGCGGCCGCCGACTCGGCGGTCGTGCTGCTCGGGGGCCGGGACGGGGTCTTGTCGGCCGGGTTCGACCTGGGGACGCTCAGCGCCGGCGGTGACGAGGCCGTCGCCATGGTGCGCGGCGGGTTCGAACTGGCGGCGCGGCTGCTGTCGTTCCCGACGCCCGTGGTCATCGCCTGCACCGGTCACGCGGTGGCCATGGGCGCGTTCCTGCTGCTGTCCGGGGACTACCGGGTGGGGGCGGCCGGGCCGTACCGGCTGGCCGCCAACGAGGTGGCGATCGGGATCACGATGCCGTACGCGGCGGTCGAGATCCTCCGGCAGCGGCTCACCCCCGCCTGCTTCACCCGGGCCGTGGCGCTGGCCGAGATCTTCTCCCCCGGCGACGCGGTCGCGGCCGGATTCCTGGACCGGGTGGTCGAGCCCGCCCGGGTTTGGGACGCCGCCCGCGCCACCGCGGAGTCGCTGAGCAAGCTGGACATGGGGGCGCACGCGGCGAGCAAGCTGCGCGCCCGGCAGCACGTGCTGGAGGCCGTACGCGCCGGGATCGAGAAGGAGTTCGGAGACGCGACCCTCCTCTAGAGTCTGATGCGATCACCGCCTTCCTCGTCTTCCCGGCTGGACAGAACGGCGCCTGGGCGGTGGGCGGCGTCACGTCCGGCCTCCGGGAACTCGGCCTGCCGAAGCGATCAGCAGGATCGGTCGTATGGGACAGTGGGGGCCACCGGTCTCCACACGTTTTGAAGCGGGAGCTATGGCGGCAGAGTTCGAGTTCGGCGATTACATCCTGGTGCAGGACGGCAGGACCCTCGAAGTCTTTCATCAGGGCCTGTCCGAGAGCAGGCGCTACCATGTGGCGTTTCTCGGGGTGGATGTCCAACCGCACGGCGACTGGTTCAAAGTTCACCTCGGCGCCAGGCGGGGCGACGACCAGGTCATCGGCGGGGTGAGACTGAAGATGGACGGAGAGCAGTTCGCACGTTTTCGTGATTTCATCGCCTTGGCCATCGCAGCACGCGACGGGGTGAGCACGCTGGGACCGGACAGCGCGGTGCCGGCGCGACGCCCGCACTGAGGGTCACAGCCGCGCTCCGGTCGCCGATCCCTGAGCACACCACGCGCCCGTCACCTCGGCGGAGGCGAGAACGCGCCTAGACGACCGCCTCGACCGCCGCGACCACCCCGCCCGCCACCAGTCCCACCACCACGATCAGCGGGCTGCCCTTGGCACCCTCGACGAGGTGAAATTTCAGATCTCGATACTCGGGCATGCCCTCGGTGCCGGGCAGCACCATGAAACGCGGACGCAGCCCCGCGAAGATCAGCCAGTCGAGCACCACGAGGTCGAAGACGGACATCGTGCCGAACACGATCGCCGCGCAGACCGCCGCCGCCAGGAATCCCAGGTCGCCTCCCACCGTGGCTCTGAGGTGGAGGATCGCCACAGCCAGCAGGGGAAGAAAGCACAAACCCCAGAAGACCACTCCGACCCATAAGGCCACTCGCCGGCCGCGAGCGCTCCTCGGCCTGCCGTAGCGCTCCTGGATCGCGGGCGGGTAGTCGCCGAGCAGGAAGTCACGGCTCACGAGAAAGCCGGCGATCAGCGCGAGCGTGAACAGCACGCTGACCACGAGCCCGTACCCGACGCCGAGGCCGGCGACCGAACTCCACTGCATGCGCGCTCCATTCGTAGGCGGAGCTCCTAGGATCACGCGCTCGCCCCATTAAAGTCAACATAGTGTGAAGTTCAACGGGAGTGGCTAACATGTGCCGGTGTCCTCCACCACGGACGAAGAGCCCGACGTCCCGGTCAGGCGCCGCAGACGCCCTGCGTACCGATCGGGACGCCCGACGCTTACCAGGGAAGGAATCGCCAAGGCGGCCTTGGACGTGCTCGCCGACGGCGGACCGGCCGGCCTCACCATGCGGGCCGTCGCCGCGCGGCTCGGCGTCTCAGCGCGCGCCCTGTACAACTACGTGACCGACCGCGACAGCCTGCTCCAGCTCATCGTCTCCGTCAGCCAGGCCGCACGTCCGGCCGCGAACTTCGACCCGGCCTGCTGGCAGGACAGCCTGCGCCACTACTGCCACGACCTGCGCGCCTGGTACCGCGCCCATCCCGGCCTGCTCGCCCTGGCCCGCGCAGAGGATCTGACCACGTTCGCCGCGCCCGAGACCGACAAGGCCGTCGTCGACTTCTTCCTCGCCATCGGGCTCTCCGCGGAGGACGCCTACCGGGCCTGGGCCATCACCGTTCTCCAGGTGGCCGGCTTCGCCGAGATCTGGGACGGCTGGCACGACCGCCCTCCTCCGGGCACCGATCCGGCGGCCTGGCACCGGCACGAGCCGGCCACCGCCTCCACGGAGCCGGACCAGTTGTTCGAGTCAGCGCTGGACATGCTGGTCGCGGGGATCGCCGCCATGCGCTGACCGGCCTGCGCCGGCGACTGCTCCTTGCCCAGATGTCCGTCCCGGCCCGTGCCGGTCAGCCGGCCCACGCAGGGGCGGGGTCTTGACGGGCGGGTTCGACCTGGGGGCGCTCAGTGCCGGCGGTGACGAGGCCCTTGCCATGATGCGCGGCGGGTGGGAGCCGGCGGCGTCGCTCATATCGGAATCGTCCGAAACGTAGGCAATGACCTATATCCTGGGCCTATGGCGGAGACTGCGGATGCACCGGATCTCGACGTGGTCTACGCGTTGCGGGCACTGTCGAACCCGATGCGACTTCAGCTGCTGTCGTGGTTGCGCGAGCCGGAGCGTCACTTCTCGCTGGAGGGAGCGATCGCCGACCCGGTCGAAGTGGGGGTCTGCGTGAGCCACATCCAGGCCAAGGTGGGGCTGGCCCAGTCGACGGTGTCGGCGTACATGGCCGAACTGCAGCGAGCAGGCTTGGTGCGGGCGACGCGAGTGGGCAAGTGGACCCACTACAAGCGCGATGAGCAGCGCATTGCCGAGCTCGTGACCGTGCTCGGGCAGACGCTCTAGGGCTGCGGCGTCGCGTGACGCCGCGCACCTGCTGGACGTGACGATGGACACGGTTCAGTTCTTTCCGTAACCAGCGCTCGAGCATGGGGTCCGACGGTCCGCCTGGCAACGTCGTTGCTCCTGACCCACTACATCGAAGCCCGAGCGGGTTGCACATCACATCGTCATTCTGCGATAGTCCGATATGTTCGGATCGGCGACGTACATGAGGAGATGTTCGATGGGCACCATCGATGGCCTGGATCTTGGGACGTTCGGGGTATGGACCTTTGACTTCGAGGAGCAGCCGGCCGCGCAGATGCGCGAGTCGATTCAGGAACTCGAGGGGCAGGGATGGCGGGCGTTCTGGATTCCGGAGCTCCTCGGGCGCGAGGCGCTCACGCACGCCGGCTATCTGCTCTCCTGCACCGAGCAGATGCACATCATCAACGGCATCGCACAGATCTGGTCGCGCGAAGCCCGGTGGACGTACGGGGCCGGCCTCCTTTTGGCCGACGCCTATCCCAATCGGCACGTGCTCGGTCTGGGATTCGGCGGCCCGCGGCCTGGGACCAAGCCCATGGCGGCGATGATCAAGTATCTCGACGAGTTGGATGCGGCCGAGACGCCCAACCCCATGCCCAAGGCTCCGATGCACCGCATACTGGCCGCGTATGGGCCCAAGATGATCGAGCTGGCTCGCGACCGCTCCGCCGGCGCCCACGTCTACCACGCCAACGTGGCACACACCGCGCAGACGCGGGAGATCCTCGGGCCGGACGCGTTCCTGGGCGTCGAACACGCGGTGCTGTTCGAGTCCGACCCCGGCAAGGCCCGCGAGATCGCGCGCAAGCACCTGCACACCTACCTGAACGCCAAGTACAACATCGCGAAGTTCCGCCGGCTGGGCTACTCGGAGGAGGAGCTCACCAACGGCGGCAGCGACCGCTTCGTCGACGACCTTGTGTTCTGGGGCGACCTGGACACCATCGCGGAGAAGCTCCACGCCCATGTCGAGGCCGGCGCCGATCATGTCGGCGTGCAGGTGATCGGGATCGAGCCGGGCCGGTCCGCGATGCCGTACTGGCGCATGCTCGGCGACGCGCTCCTGCGTCCACTTCCCTCTGGCCGTCCCTAGAACCCCGAGACACCGTCCTATCGAAGACACCGGCCGGCCGAACCTCGTTCCGGCCGACCCGCGGCTGCGGACCCGGGCAGGCTTACCGAGGCGCGGGGAGTTCGCCCGATCCCCGTACGATCAAGCGGGTAGGCACCAGGGACCTGCGGGCCTTCGACTTGTCGCCGTCCAGGCGGGACAACATCAGTTCCGCCGCCACCACCCCCAACCCCGCCGCGTCCTGGGCCACGACCGTCAGCGGTGGGTCTAAACACTCCGCCAAGGGGATGTCGTCGAAGCCGACCAATGCCACATCTCTGCGCCCCGACCGCGACAGCGCCACCACCGCCCCCATCGAGGCGAAGTTGTTGGCCGCGAAGAGGGCGGTCGGCGGGTCGGCGAGGGCGAGGAGGCGCATCGTGGCGGCCACCGCGGCCTCCTGGTCGTGGCCGCTCTCCACCAAGGCACGGTCGAACGGAAGGCCGGCCTGGTCGAGGGCGTCGCGGTAGCCCTGGAAGCGTTCGCGGCGGGTGTAGAGGGTTACGGGCAGGTCGCCGATGAAGCCGATCCGGCGGTGGCCGTGGGTGATCAGGTGGGCGATTCCGGCCCTGGCGCCGTCCCGGTTGGCGGTGACCACGCAGTCGGCCGTCAGCCCGACGGCGGGGCGGTCGAGGAAGACGATGGGCAGGCCGGCCACCCGCTCGGTACGCAGGTGGCGATGGTCGCTGGCGGCCGACGGGACCACCATGAGAGCGCTCACCCTGCGGGCCAGGAACGTCGCGATCAGCGACTGCTCCAGGTCGGCCGTCTCGCTGGAGGAGCCGACGATGAGGGTGAGGCCGCGGGCGCGGACGACGCTCTCGACGCCGCCCGCCACCGCCCCGAAGAACGGGTTGCCCATCTCGGGGATGACCAGGCCGATCGCGGCGTCCCGCGCGCCGACCCGCATGTTGCGGGCCATCAGGTTGGGCTGGTAGCCCAGCTTCCTGACGGCCTCCATGACGCGCTCGCGGGTTTCCACGGCCACCGGGCCGTCGTCGTTCAGCACCCGCGAGACGGTCTTCGCTGTGACCCCGACCTCACGCGCCACATCAGTCATTGTCGGACGCCGCATTTCGCCCATTTTACGGCTCACGATCTTCAATCAGGACAGACCGATCGCGTCGGCCGCGTCCTGGTCCGCCACTACGGCCTTGCCCTCCTTCGACACCTGGAGCGCCCCGGTCATGATGGCCACCACCTCGGCCATGCTGTGGTCGCCGGGAGCGATCTCGGCGACCCGGCGGCCCAGGCGCTGGATGTGGATGCGGTCGGCGATCTCGAAGACGTGCGGCATGTTGTGGCTGATCAGCACGACCGGCGTGCCGCGGTCGCGGACCCGCTTGATCATGTCGAGCACCTGGCCGGACTCCTTGACCCCGAGCGCCGCGGTGGGCTCGTCCATGACCACGACGTGCGTCGCCCACGCCACCGCCCTGGCCACGGCCACGCCCTGCCGCTGCCCGCCCGACAGCGACTCGACGGCCTGGGTGAGCGAGCGCAGCCCGATCTTGAGCGCGGCCATGTGCCGGGCGGACTCCTCGCGCATGCGTTTCTTGTCGAGCATGCGGAAGACGCTGCCGAGGATGCCCGGCTTGCGGAGCTCCCGGCCGAGAAACATGTTCGTCGCGATGTCGAGCGAGGGCGCGACCGCGAGGTCCTGGTAGACGGTCTCGATGCCGTGCCGGCGCGCGTCGAGGGGGTCGCGGAAGCGTACCGGTTTGCCGTCGAGCAGGATCTCGCCGGAGTCCGGCTGCACCGCACCGGTGAGCGCCTTGATGAGGCTGGTCTTGCCGGCGCCGTTGTCGCCGATGACCGCGAGCACCTCGCCGGGCATCAGGTCGAAGTCGGAGCCGTCGAGCGCGGTCACGTGGCCGTACCGCTTGACCAGGCCGCGGGCCTGGAGCACCGGGGTGGTCATCGGTTCCTCCTTCGGGAGAGCTGGTCGACCGCGACGGCGAGGATCACCAGGATGCCGGTGATGAGCGTCTGATAAATCGACGGTACGCCCATCAGCTGCAGGCCGTTGCGGAAGACCCCCACGATGAGGGCGCCCACCAGCGTGCCGATCACCAGCCCGCGGCCGCCGAACAGGCTCGTCCCGCCGAGCACGACGGCGGTGATGCTGTCGAGGTTGTCGGTCTGGCCGGCCTGCGGGTCGCCGACGCCGGTGCGGGAGACGAGCAGCAGGGCGGCGATGCCGTAGACGAAGCCGGCCAGCGTGTAGACGCCCACCGTCAGCCGCCGCGTCCTGATGCCGGTCAGCCGGGCGACCTCGGGACTGTTGCCGAGCGCGTACACGTGCCGGCCCCACGCCGTGGACCCCAGCAGGTACGCGAACAGCAGGAACAGCAGGATCGTCAGCAGCGACCCGTACGTGACGTTCGTCTGCCCGATCGGGAACGTCTGCCCCAGGAACGTCAGCAGCGCCGGCAGGTCCGTCACCGTCTGCTCGTTGGAGTAGATGTGCGTGAGCGCGAAGGCCACGTTCAGCATGCCGAGGGTCACGATGAACGGCGGCAGCGAGATCTTCATCACCAGCAGCCCGTTGACCAGCCCGAACCCGGCGCACACCGCGAGCCCGGCGGCCACCGCGAGCAATGGCGGCAGGCCGCTCTCCACAGCCAGCTTGGTCATCACGATCCCGCCGAACGCCATGATCGCGCCGCAGGCCAGGTCGATGCCCGCGGTGAGGATGATCAAGGTCTGCCCGATGGCGAGCGTGCCGACCACCATGACCTGCTGGATGATCAGCGAGAAGTTCCCGCCGGTGAAGAACTGGTCGGAGTTGACCCCGAAGAACACGCAGGCCAGCAGGAGCGCGGCCGTGGGCCCCGCGACGGGTGTACTGATCAGGCGGCGCGGCAGCGTCGCTTCCATGACGGCCATGTCAGCCCCAGCAGTTTTCCAGGCCGAAGGCGGTGTCCTTGGACTCGACCCCGGAGACGGCCTTGTCGGTGATCAGCGTGACGCCGGTGTCGGTGTAGCCGGAGGCCTTCTTGCCGGTCTTGGCGAACTCGGACACCGCCTTGACGCCGTCCTCGGCCATCTTGAGCGGGTACTGCTGGCTCGTGGCGATGATCTGTCCGGACTGCACGGCCTTGACGCCGGTACAGCCGCCGTCCACGGACACGATCAGCACCTCCTTCTCGCGGCCCTTGGCCTTCAACGCGGTGAACGCGCCGAGCGCGGCCGGCTCGTTGATGGTGTAGACGAGGTTGATGTCGGGGGCCTTCTGCAGGCAGTTCTCCATCGCGGTCTGGCCCTTGGCCTGGTCGCCGCGGGTGTCCTGGGAGCAGACGATGGACGGGTCGCCCTCCTGGATGCCGTACCCCTTCAGGAACCCGTCGTGCCTGAGCTGGCCGACCGAGATGCCGGGCGCCAGGTCCAGCGTCGCGATCTTGGCGGGCTTGCCCGCCATGGCGGCCTTGGCGTACTGGCCGATCAGCTCGCCCGCCTTGAGGTTGTCGGTGGCGAACAGCGCGTCCGTGGCGTCCTGCGGCTCGGTGGGCGTGTCGAGCGCGATCACGAGCACGCCCGCGTCACGTGCCTTCTTGATGGCCGGGACGATGGCCTTGGTGTCGCTCGGCGTGATGAGGATGCCCTTCACTCCGGCGGCGACCATGTTCTCGATGGCGGTGATCTGGGCGGCGTTGTCGCCGTCGAACTTGCCCGCGGCGCCCATCAGCTCCATGCCGTTGGCCTGGGCGGCCTTCTGCGCGCCCTCCTTCATCTTGACGAAGAACGGGTTCGTCTCGGTCTTGGTGATGAGGCCGACCTTGGGCGTGGTGGTGGTGCCTTGCCCACCGCCCTCGCTGCCGCCGCCGCAGCCGGTGACGAGAAGCGCGGTGGCCAGGATGCCGGCCGAGAGCTTTGCATTCATGCGCGGTTCCTATCAGGGATGATTCAATGTCATCGTTGACATATGTCAACGTTGACATCCGCTGTGCTGCGATGATGGACTCCGATCCGAGAAACGTCAATGCCCCTGTGCCGTAACAAATTGGCAACGTGCCAGAAAGGCAGGTCCGATGATCGCTGTCCTGGGCGAGTGCGTCGCCGACGGCTTCACCGACCGGCGTCCCGCCGACGCGGCGGCCGGGTTGGCGTTGCGGGTGCTGCCCGGCGGCGGGCCCGCCAACACCGCCGTGGCGCTGGCGCGGCTCGGCACCCCCACGCGCTTCCTCGGCCGGATCTCCGGCGACGTGTTCGGCGGGCTGTTCCGCGAGCACCTCGCCTCATCGGGCGTGGACCTGTCGGCGTCCGTGGAGGCCGGGGAGCCGAGCACGCTCGCGGTCGCGGCTTTGGATCCCGGCGGCCAGGCCGCGTACACGTTCTACGCCGCGGGCACCGCCGACTGGCAGTGGACCCCGCACGAGCTGGCCCTGTCCCGCCTGGGCGGGGCCGCCTGCCTGCACACCGGATCGCTGGCGCTGGTCAGGGAGCCCGGCGGGGCGGCGGTCGAGGAGTTCGCGCGGGCCGCCGCCGAGCGCGCCACGATCTCCATCGACCCGAACGTCCGCCCCAGCCTCGCCTCCAGGGACGACTACCGCGTCACCCGGTGGTGCGAGTGGACCGACATCCTCAGGCTCAGCGATGACGACCTCGAATTCCTGCTGCCGGGCGTCCCGATGGAACGCGCCTGCGACACCTGGCACGCCGCCGGCGCCCGCCTGATCGTCATCACCCGGGGCGCGGACGGCGCGCTGGTGTCACTCGACGGGGAGCGGGCCACGGTGCCGGCGCCGGAGGTCGAGGTGGTCGACACGGTCGGCGCGGGCGACTCCTTCACGGCCGGGCTGCTGCACCATCTCGGCGCGAAGGAGCTGCTGGGCGGCCGCCTCGACGCCCTCGACCTGCCCACGGCCGTGGAGGCGGCGATGTTCGCGGCGCGGGTCTCGGCGCTGACGTGCTCGGTCGCCGGCGCCAACCCGCCCTGGGCGCGCCAGCTGGCCGCCGCGAACCGGTGATCGCGGTCGTCGTCGCCGACCGGTCATGCCAGATCGTCGAGCAGGCGCTCCGCGACCAGTTCCTCCGGGATCGCGACGCCGTGCGTGCGCATCGCCGGGGCCAGCCCCGGATCCCAGGGCGCGTCCGTCACCCGGCCGGGCGGAAGGTCTCCTGGCGGGCGATCCGCGAGAGCTCGCAGGTAGTCGGCGACGGACATGCGCCACGGCTCAGCGCCCGTCTTGGCCATGGTGTACGCGGCGATCCGCAGCCCTTCCCCGTCGAAGTCGCCGTGGTAGTGCAGCCGGGCCCCGGGCAGCGAGCGCAGCAGGCGGATGGCGGCACTGTTGGGCCAGCCGGACGTGCAGACCATGGGCGGGCACGACGTACCGAAGCGTTGCTGGGCGAGCGCCAGCACGGTCGGATTCTCCACCACCCACACGTCCCGCTCCCGCACCTCCAGCGTCTCCCGGAGCTGGGCGAGCGTGATCACGCTGGCCTGGCCGTCCCAGATCCGCAGCACCCGTGCCAGCGCGGAGTGCCCCGCGGGCCGTAAGCCGGCGACCAGAACCGTCGTGGACAGGGCGTCGCAGGCCACGCCCGCCCGCTCCCACAGCGCCCGCCGGGCCTGGGCGTCCTCGGGCGCGGGCACGTCGTAGAGCACGGACAGGGCCTTCAGGACCAGCGACGACAGCCGCGTGCCCTCGTCGAGCGCGTGCGGGTCGCCGGTGACGTCGGCCGCCACCGCCGCCAGCGGCCGGCCGGAGGCGGGCAGCGCGGCGAGCACGGCGAGGGCCTGTTCGAGCAGGTCGCGACCGGCGCGGACGGCGGACAGCGCGAGCAGCGCGGGCTCGGCGGCGACCACCGGATGCGCGGCGAACCAGTCGAGCAGCGCCTCGCGTTCGAGCCGCCGCTCCGCCCGCCGGCGCCGGCGATCGTCGAGGGGGCCGATGAGCTGCTCGGTGACGGTACGCACGTCGAGCCCGCCCAGCACGCCCTCCAGCCGGGCCACGTCGATGGTGATCGACGGGCCAGGGTAGCGGTCGAGGCCGAGCAGGTCGGCGACGGCGGCCTGCTGGTCGTCCGCCAGCCCGGTCACCTTGACCCGGCTGACCTGGTGGCCCGAGGAGAGTCGTTCGTGCAGGGCCCGCCACACCGGGCGCAGCCCCGCCACCCGCAACCGCTCGGGAACGTTCATTCCGCCGGCACCGTCCGGTAGCCGTTCCAGACGAAGCGGGCCGTCGTCACCGCGTCGTCCCCGTCCCCCGTGATGAGCTGGTGGATCGCGATCCCGTCCAGCTCCCGGTATTCGCACCACTCGTGGTCGGACGTGAGCACCAGATCCAGCCCCAGGTCCACCAGCAGATCGAACACCTGCCCCCTGTTCGTCTTGTCCACCCCCACGAACACCTCGTCCAGCAGGATGAACCGCGGGCACCCGGGATCGGTCTGGTAGTGCGCGGCCACGGCGGCGAACAGCGGCAGGTGCAGCGCGATCGCCTTCTCCCCGCCGGACAGCGCCCCGTGCAGCTTCCTGGTGAGGTCCAGCCAGCCCTGCCCGTCGCCGCGGTCGAGCTTGACCATGAACCGGTGCCAGGCCGTGTAGTCGAGCACCTTCATGAGCTGGTCCTCCCAGCTCGCCGAGGAGTTGTCGGCCCGCGCCTCCTCCACCCGGTCCCTGAAGAAGACGTACAGGGCCTCCTTGTCGGCCTCATTCAGCCCGGCCGGGTCGCGGAGCAGCAGGTCGCGGGCGGCCCGGGTGCCGGCCGACTGGGCGGGGTCGACCTGCCACACCAGCCGCACCGCCACCCGGGAGGCGGTGCGGACGCGTTCGAGGCGCTGGTTCATGCCCTCGACCAGCGCGGTGGCCTGCCTGATCCGGTCGGCGAGGTGCCGCCGCGTGTCGCCGGCCAGAGTGCGGTCGAACAGGTCCCGCTCCGCCTCCGTGATGTCCGAGCGCCGCTCGTCGCGCTCCTTGCGCAGCGCCTTGCTGAGCGCCGCCGCTCCCGCGCGGACGCCGCTGACGGTGGCGGTCAGCACCTGCACGTCGTCGTCGGGCGCCAGCTCCAGATCCGCCCGGTTCGCCAGGATCTCCCTGGCGTGGTGGAAGGCGTCCTGCAGCCGCGCCTCGGCCTCCCTGACGTTCTTCTGCTCGTACGGCACCGCCGCCAGCTGCTCGGCCACGGCCCTGGCCGCCTCCAGCACGGCCCTCACCCCGGCGTCCGCGGCCAGCTCGATCGCCACCCGTGCGTCCGCCGGCAGGTGACCGGCCGCCAGGCGGCGAAACCGTTCGGACACCGCCTCCCGTACCCGCCCCGCCTCGGCGTGCCGCTCCTCCGCCGTGCCCAGCTCGCCCTTGAGCCGGCCGAGCCTGCCGTTGAGCCGGCCCAGCTCGTCGTTGACGGACTTGATCAGCCGGCGGCAGGCCTGGTAGGCGGCCTGGGTCTCCTGGAGCTGTTCGAGGACGCGCAGGTGCTCGACACCGATCGTGGACTCGATGGCCGCCAGCCGCTCGGCCAGCACGACGGCGGCTGCCGCGGCCTCCTCGGCGCGTTCGACGGCGCTGACCGCGAGGTCCTGGTATTCGCCGGCGGTCTCGGCGGCGTGCTCGGCGCGTTCGAGGGCGACCCGGGCGTCGCCGCGGCGGTCGTGCCAGACGGTGCCGGTCGTCTCGGCGGTGCGCAGCGCCTCCTCCAGATTGTCCAGCGCGGGCAGGGCCGTCGGCAGGGCGTGGCCGGCCGCCAGCTCGGTGAGCCGCCGCAGCGACCTGCCGACCTCCTTCTCGCGCTCGTGCAGCCGTCCCTCGTACGTGCGCAGCTGGTCCTCCAGCAGCGCGACCTTCTTGACCGCGCCGTCGAGGGCCTGGACCGCGTCGGCATAGGGCCTCCTGTCGGGCCTGCGCCGCAGCTCGGCGGCCAGCGTGTCGCGGTCGCCGGCGAGCACGGCGAGCACGTGGTCGCACTCGGCGATGCGGCCCGCGAGCTCGCTGAGCTGGTCGTCCAGCTCGGCGATGCGGCGCCGTCTGGCCCGCTCGCGGGCGGTGGCGCCGATGTAGGACGGCTCGGGCTTGACCCAGCGGCCCGCCGCGGGACCCAGCCGCCAGGTGCCGTCGGCGCCGACGACGGCGGGGTGGTCGACGCCCATCGCGGTGGGCGCGAAGGCGATCCCGGCCAGCACGGCGTCGGCCGGGGCCGGGGAGTCCGCCTCGGTGTACAGCACGTGGGCGAGGCTGTAGCCGGGCGCGGGCCTGGACAGCGCCGCCACGGCGAACGCGTCGTGCTCACCCGCGTCGAACCCGCCGTCGGGCAGCAGCCACAGGTCGAGCAGGCCCGCGGCCTCGAGCGCGGCCTCCACGCCCGCCTGGGCGGCGAGGTCGACGCCGGACCTGAACGCCACCGCCCGCCACAGCGGCGCGCCCGGGCGTCCTTCCCTGGCGGCGGTACGGGTGTGCGGGGCGGGCGGCTCCAGCACGGCCTGGTCGTTGAGGCGCTCGCGTTCGCCGGCCAGCTGGGCGCGCTCGTCCAGGAGCCCGTCGCGGAGCGTCACCAGCTCCTGCTCCCGGGCGGCCAGCCTTTCGGCGGCGGTCGTGCGGGCCGTGCCGACCAGATCGTCGGCCTGCTCGGACCGGTCGGCCAGGCCGGCCAGCTCGTCGGGGTCGAGCTGGAGCTGGGTGCAGCCGGCCGCCCATTCGGCCAGGGCGGCGGCCAGGTCGTGGAGCCGGTCGTCGCGGAGGCGTTCGGCCTGGTCGTGGGCGTCCTGAGCGGTGGCGAGGTCGTCTCGGGCCCGGTCGCGGTCCTGTTCGGCGGCGGTGCGGCGCTTGATCGCCTCCTCGTGGGCCAGGGCGCCGGCTCTGACCTCGCGGATCTGGGCGGCGCGGCTGGTCACGGCGGCCCGCAGCAGCTCCCGCGCCCTGCGCACACCCTCCTCGCGGTCACCGCCTCGCGCGCCCCCACCGGCGTGGTGGACGCCACCCGCCAGGGGGCGCGCGCCGCCGCCCGGCTCATCGGCGCCATCGCCACGCCATCCCCCACTGTCGCTCTCCTCGCGAGCCTCAAGCCGCCCGGCGCGTTCGCACTCCTCGTGGACCCCGAGGAGGCCGGCGCGTTCGGCGGACTGGCGGGCCTCCGTTCTGGCGCGGTCGGCGAGCTGGGCGGCCGTGCGGGCGGCGGCCTCGGCGTGGGCCGACAACTCCTGTTTGGCGGCGGCGGAGCGGGCCGCCGCCCCCGCCTGGTCGCGGAGCCCGGCCGCCGTCTCGTGGGCGGACTGCGCCTCCGTACGGAGCCGGTGCAGATCGCTGCCGGCCTTGTAAGCCTCGCTCTCCTTGAGCCCGTCGATCTGCGCGGCCAGCGCCAGCTCCTGAGCCTCCTCCTCGCCCAGCCGCACGGTCGCGGCCTGGAGCTCGTTCTCGCCCTCCTTGAGCGCCTCCCGCTTGGCCTTGGCCTCGGCTGCCAGCGACTCCATGGTGTATCCGGCCGAGCTCACGGCGGCGGCCGCGGCCCGCAGGACGCGCTGGGCGTAGCCGCGCTGCCGGGTGGCGAGCCGGTCGGCCTCCTCCACGTCGCGGTCGAGCAGGCGCAGCTCCTCGCGCTGCCGGTCCAGCCGCTCGAACCCCTCGGCGATCTCGTGGATCTCGCCCTCGCCGAGCGGCGGCAGGGCGCTGGACAGGAGCTCGGACAGCAGGCCGGGGTCGAGGCGCTCGGACAGCTTGGGGGTGCGAAGCTGGCGCAGGGCGGTGAGGAGCGAGTCGTAGCGCTGCTCGTTGAGCCCCCGGTAGAGCGTCTGGCGGACGACGGTGCGGTAGGCGTCGGCGGACTCGTGGACCTTGCCGGACGTGCCGAGCTCCTCGGCGAGCTGGGCCTTGGTCAGCGGCTGGCCGGCTTCGCCGCTGAGCCGGATGCCGTCCGGCATGTCGATGCGGGCTTCCGTGGTGAAGTAGGCGGCGGTGACGTTCTTGGTGTGGACGGTGGCCTGGAGCCGGGCGCCGCAGGTGAACCAGCGCCCGTCGGAGTGCTGGAACTCCAGCCACACGTAGCCGACCCGGGTGGTGCCGGTGGCGCCGTCGCCCATGAGGTTCCAGTGCATGGTCCGCTCGGTGCCGCCGAACGTGGACAGCCTGCTCGGCTTGAGGCTGGCGTCCAGCACATACGGCAGGAGCAGCTCCAGCACCTTGGACTTGCCGCTGCCGTTCGGCCCGCGCAGCAGCAGCCGTCCCCGGTGGAACTCGAACACCTCGTCGTAGTAGCGCCACACGTTGACGATCCCGGCGCGTACGGGCATCCAGCGGGCGTCTCCCCCGTCCGCGGCCCGTGCGGGGGTGAGCTCGGTGACTGTCATTCGTCCTCCACGAGGTCCGTAGCGCGATCGACCCGGTAGCGGGCGGCGGCGGGCAGGGCGGCGACCCGGTCATCCGTACGGCGGGCGAGCCCGAACAGCGTGAGCACCTCCAGCGCGTCGGCGGCCAGCCGCGGGCCGCCCCCGTCCGACTGGTACGCCTTGGCCCACTGCGGGAAGCGGCGCAGCAGCTCGGTGGCCTCGGCGTCGAGCCGGGCGGCGGTCACGGGGCCGGCGGAGACCAGCAGGTCGAGCAGGAGCAGGGCGGCGACCTTGGCGTGGCTGCTGTCGTCGGGGAACTTGGTGTCCGTGGCGGTGGCGTCGCCGTCGACGAGCAGGAAGCCCTCCGCGCGTTCCTCCAGCACGAAACCGGCCTCTTCGGCGGCGCGGCGGATGATCTGGCGGCCGGTGAGCGAGGCCGCGTACGCGGACTGGGCCGGGGTCAGCTCGTCGCGGTAGACGACGGGCTCGTCGAGGAGGCGGCGGATGAGCGAGTGCCTGGCCCACAGGTTGCGCTGGGTCTCGGTCGGCTCGTCACCGCCGTACCGGGCCTCCACGGTGAGCGCGGCGAGGACGTCGGCGTCAACGGCGGCGTCCTCGGCCGCGGCGATCCTGGACGGAGGCACCGGTGCGGCGAGCAGCCTGATCACCCGAGTCGTGTCGACCCGATAGAGCACCTTCGCGTCCTCGTCGTTCAGGTATGAGTCGGTCGTCCCGTCCATCGCCGTGACCGCGCCGTAGTGCTCCAGCAGCTTGAGCGCATCGACGAACGCCGCCCGCTCGTCGGCCCTGACCGGGTCGAACGCCGGCACCTCCGCCTCGACCGCGGCCGCCTGCACCACCCGCTGGGCCAGCATCCCGATCGTGGTGACCGGCGCTGTGAGCAGCTCGGCCGCGCACAGGCACAGCAGCGTGTAGCGGCGGCGGTCGAACGGCGCCCGCGTCGTACGCCGCCGCCGGGCGGGCCGGGTCGCGCCGGCCTCGGATCGCACCTTGACCAGGCGGGCGTAACCCTGGCGCGGCTCCACGACCAGCCGCCACCCGCAGAAGTAGTCGAACCACTGGGTGAGCGGCTGCCGCCGCTTCCTGATCAGGTCGAAGGCGGCGGGGTCGTCGTGCAGGGACACCAGCGGCCGGCCGAGCAAGGTCTTGATCGCCCGCGCGATCTCCTCCTTCTCGGCCCTGACGAGCTGGTTGGCGAGACTGCTCACGCCCCGACCACCCCGCTCCGCGAACCCCCTCGTGCCCGATCGTGGCCTTGCCCGAGGGACCGGATGTCGATCAGATAGTCAGGCCCCCGGAACCAGCCCTCCGACGTGCGCAGCACCGCCACCGCCCCGTCGTCGGGAGCCCGCAGCACGATCTCCACCCGCCCGTCCGAGGTCACGGCCCGCCGGAACCCGGTCGAATCTGGCCGCTCGGCCAGGGCGCGCCCCAGCAGATCGAGCAGCCTGCCGAACGTGTCATGATCGAGCTCCTCCAGCTGCGACAGCCACATGGCCCCCGTCGTGGCCAGCGCCGACCACGCGGCCTCCAGCTCCGCCCGCTCCTTCTCGGCCCGGGCCCTGCGCTCGGCGCGCAACGCCACCACGTCGCGCACCTTCCCGGTGCGTCCCATCCGCTCGGTACGCCCGCGCGACCGCAGCAACGCCGACACCTCGACCGGCTCCGCCTGCGCCCACGGCACCCCGGCCGGGATCAGCTCGGCGTCGGCGTGCCCGAGATGCGCATGCCTGGCCGGTCCCAGCCCGAACGCGGCATCCCACAGCCGATGCGCGTCGTCCTCGCTGGCCGCGGTGGCGAACCAGCGGGCCAGCGTACGGAAGTCGGCCGCGGCGCTGGACGACCGGCGGCGCGAGTCGGTGATCCGATCGAGCACCTGCAGCAACGACACGATGGCCCGCCGCGCCACGTCATGCAGCTGCCGCACCCGCGGAACCGCCCCATCCCCCGGCGCGAACCAGAGCCGCAGCCCTTCCCACCGCGCCACCCGGACCGCCAGCCACGGCGTCGCATGATCGGCCCCCGGCACCTTCGGCAGATCGGCCCCGTCGAGCGCCCGATCGTGCAGCACGCTCACCCCGTGCCGGGCGACCCCGCCCAGGGCGGCGGCGATGGTGTCCCCCCGCTGCTCCAGATTGGTCACGAACTCCTGCAGGTAGGCCACCGTAGCGGCCTTGACCTCATGAAACGTCGTGAGATCCGTCCCCTCGACGCGCAGCAGCCGCTGCAGCTCCCCGTTGAACTGCTTGGTGTTGTTGCGCAGCCCGTCCAGATGCCCCTCGAGCTCTTGCAGGCTGCTGAAAATCCGCCGGTTACGCCCCGGATCGGGATCTCGCAGCAGCTCCTCCAGCTCCCCCAGCCGGTCGGCGATCGCATCGAGCACCGCGGTCTGCAACGCCCCCGCGGAGGCCAGCATCGCCATCGCATGCTGCACACCGGCGAACGCGGCCTCCCCCCGCTTGGTCAGGGAATATTGCAGGTTCTTCCGCTCGTACTCCTCGGCGGTGGCGAAGCTGCCCGCATGGTTGAAGATCACATCCAGCAGCCGCCACCCGACCAGCTGCTTGAGCGTCCCGGCCAGGTCCACCTCGCCGACCGGCGCGTACCACCCCACGGCCCGCAACCGCTCCCGCACCTCATCGACGGTGAGCGCGGTCTCCAGCCGCTCGTTGGCCTCCCCGAAGGCGTAAAGCACCGCAGTGTGCAGATCTGCCCGCTCCGTGGTGGTGAACCGGAACATCTCCGGCGGCACCCGTGGCAGCTCCGCCATCGCCCTGCTCCCCTCGCCGCACGATTACCTCATCGCCAACCTAGCGGGGAACCCCGGGAGGACGACCGCGGTTTGCGACCAGATCGCACGGGTACGCGCCAACATTGGAACGGGCCGGAACCTGAGACCCGGGGGGCTGAAGTGGCGGAATTCGAGGCGACGCGTGGGATGCCGGCAGAGAGCATGGTCGTGTACGGTGTCGCGTCCGACGTCCAGGTCATGGACAGGTGGCTGCCGCAGGGCCTGCACGTCAGCGACGCCCGCCCCGGCACCGTCGAGGCGGAGGGCGACCTGGTGCCCGGCGAGGGCGCCCATGAGGGGCTGTTCCGCACCTCAGAGGAGCAGCTACGGGTGGAATGGGGCGGCCGCGACCACCCCGACTACGCCGGCTGGCTGCAGGTGGCGGACGCGGCCAGCGGCACCAGCGAGGTCACCGTGCACATCTCCCTCCTCGACGAACCCGACTCCGGTGCCCGGGCGGACGAGGTGCGTGAGCTGCTCGACCGCTCCCTCGACCGGCTGGCCGACGAGGTGGCCCACCGCGTCCACGACGCCGGCTGAGATCGCTGGTACAGCAGGCACGCGACCACCAGCCGCGACATTGATGTCAAACGTTTGACGTGAGAGTATGCGGTGCCGTGGTGACACTCAAGGATGTGGCCGCGCGGGCCGCCGTGCCGGTGTCCACCGTCTCCCTCGTGCTGAACAGCCAGGATGCCAGGCGGGCCGCGGTCGAGCTTCTGGGCCGGCGTGACCGGCCGACCGCAACGACCCCTTGACGACCTCGCAGGAGGATTCCCTTGCGCCAGCCCTCGAGCCCCGGCGTGCCCTATCGCGAGCCGTACCGGCCGCAGGTGCACTACACCCCCGCGCGGAACTGGATGAACGACCCCAATGGCCTGGTCTGGCACGACGGCGAGTACCACCTCTTCTACCAGTACAACCCCGAGGGCGACGAGTGGGGGAACATGTCGTGGGGCCATGCCGTCAGCCCTGACCTGCTGCATTGGGAGGAACTCGGCACGGCCATCCCGGCCACCGAGGACGAGCAGGTCTTCTCGGGCAGCATCGTCGTGGACGAGCAGGACACCGCCGGATTCGGCAAGGCGGCCGCCGTCGCCGTCTACACCGCGTGGTATCCGAAGACCGGCCTCCAGGCGCAGGCCCTGGCCTACAGCACCGATCGTGGCCGGACCTGGGCCCGGTACGCCGGAAACCCGGTCCTCGACATCGGCTCGAAGGAGTTCCGCGACCCGAAGGTCTTCTGGTACGACGAAGGCGGCTACTGGATCATGGTGGTCGCACTGGCCGAGGACAGGAAGGTCGCCCTCTACGGCTCCGGCGACCTGAAATCCTGGACGCCGCTCAGCGAGTTCGGCCCCGCCGGGGCGACGGGCGGCGTCTGGGAGATGCCGGACCTGTTCGAGCTCCCCGTCGACGGCGGCGGGTCCAAGTGGGTGATGGTGGTCAGTCTCAACCCCGGCGGCCCTGCAGGCGGCTCCGGGGTGCAGTATTTCGTCGGCGACTTCGACGGCGTCACGTTCGTGCCCGACGACACGTCCACCACCTGGGCCGATCACGGCCGCGACTTCTACGCCGCCGTCTCCTGGAACGGCGCCCCGGGTGGCCGGCGGTACTGGATCGGCTGGATGGGCAACTGGGACGACGCCGCGTCGATCCGCACGCATCCCTGGCGCGGCGCCATGTCCCTGCCCCGGGAGCTCTCGCTGGCCGCCGACGGCGGTCGCCTCCGGCTGGCGCAGCGCCCCATCGCCGCGCTCGGCGGGCTGCGCACCGGCCAGGCCGTCCGGCTCGGCGAGCGGAAGGTGAGCGGCCCGTCGATCCTGCCCGGCCAGGCACATGACGGTGCCTTCGAGATCGTCGCCGAGTTCGAGCCCGGCACGGCCGAGCGCTTCGGACTCCAGGTCGGCGGCGCCATCATGATCGGGTACGACGTGCCGGCCGGTGAGCTGTTCGTCGAACGGGGTCCTCGTGAGGCCGCCGCGGGACGGCACGGCGGAGCCGCGCCGGTCGAGGCGGGCAGGGTGAGGTTCACTGCCTATCTCGACACCTCCTCCGTCGAGCTCTTCGGCGACGGGGGGCGGACCGCCGTCACCGACCTCGTCTTCCCCGAGCCCGCAGGGCGGGGGCTGGGCCTGTTCACCGAAGGCGGGACCGCGCTGCTGTGTTCGCTCGTCGTCCAGCCGCTCGGCTCGGTCTGGGAAGCCCTCCGCTGACCACGCCGCCCGCGGTGACCGGTTGCCAGCCCTGCCCCTGCTGGCCCATGAGCCTTTTGACAGTGACGGCGATCGGCCAGCAGGTAACATTTGCGTCACGTGTGGCAACGCAAACCTCCTGCCCTCCAACCCTCAGGACACTTCTCGCATGGTCACCAGAGCTGACGTCGCCCGCCTCGCCGGTGTCTCGACCGGCACCGTCTCGCATGTGCTCACCGGGGCGCGGTCGATCCGCCCGGAGACCCGCCGCAAGGTGCTGGACGCCATGGAGCAGCTCGGCTACACCCCGAACGCCATGGCCAGCGCCCTTGCCGGTGGCCGCAGCCGGATCATCGCGATCGTCTTCCCGTCCCAGCCGCGCACGATCGTCGGGTCGGACCTGGAGTACGTCCTGGCCGCCGCCGACGCCGCCCGCAAGCGGGGCTTCCATGTCGTCCTCTGGACCTCCGGGCCGGACGACATGGACGAGCTGCGCCAGCTGGTCCGCGCGGGTCTTGTCCAGGGGTTCCTGCTGATGCAGGTCACGCTCTCGGACGAGCGGGTGGAATTCCTCCAGGCGGCCGGCATCCCCGTCGGGCTGATCGGGCGCACCCGCACGCCCGGCCACGTCCCCTACGCGGACGGGGACTTCGACCAGATCGCGCGGCTGGTGGTCGACCACCTCGCCGGCCTCGGGCACCGGACGATCGGCCTGCTCAACGCCCCGTACGAGCGCGGCACGCACGGGATCGGCGCGGCGGTGCGCCTCGCCGACGCCGTCCAGCGCACCTGTGCGGAGCTCAGCCTCGGCTGCGCCGTCGTCGCCAGCGAGCACACCGTCCGGGCGGGCCGGGCGGCGCTCCGGCAGCTCCTCGACACGGCACCGGCGACGACGGCCGTCATCTCCTACAACTGGGAGGCCACTTTGGGGGCGATGCACGAGGCCCGTGCCCTCGGCCGCCCGATCCCGGAACGCCTGTCACTCGTGCTCTGCTCCAACGGCGAACCCGAGTCGACCGACCCGGAGCTGACGACGGCGACCCCGCCCGCCACGGAGATCGCCACGGCCGCCGTGGAGGCGCTCATCGACCACCTGGCCACTCCGGACGCCCGGCCGGCCCAGCGGCTGGTGCCGAGCGTCCTCGTCGAACGCCACAGCACGGCGTCCGCCTACCGCTCGTGAGCGGCAGCGATCGGACACGGTCACGCCAAGACGAGGAGAATGATGATGCCCAGGCCGAGCAGCGAGTCGATGACGAAGCAGAACTCGGCCAGAGAGCGGGTGACGACCTTGTTGGCGCGCCAGTGGGCAACGTCCCAGACGGCGTGACCGATCAGCGCCGCGGCCACCAGATAGCCGGCGAACTCCAGGCCGCCGTATTCGGCGAGGAGCACCACCACGCCCACGACCAGCATCTGCGGCGCTTGGAGGACGTAGAGGCCCGGCCTGCGCAGCTGTCCGCGTACCAGGCCGATCACGGTGACGATGAGGGCGATCGGGCCGAATGCCAGCCAGTAGCCGATTCCCACCGTGTCGGCGGCCGTCCCGATGCCGAACAGCACGACTATCACGAGCCAGACGGCGCCGGGCCGGTCGAGGACCGCCACGGTCAGGTACGACAGCGCGGCGACGGTCACGATGAGCGCGCCGTTGGGTCCGCCGTCCCCGTCGAAGAGTGTCGCGGCGGCGAGGGCGATCCCCAGATAGGTGGGCCAACGGCCGGCGACCGCCGATGCGATACGACGGACGGTGCTGTGGGGGTGCCCGTCTCGGTCGCGGGCTGGATACCCCGGGGAGGTATGAGTCATGCTTCGACCATGGCAGCCGGCCCCGCCGGACACCGAGCGTCCGCGTCCATGATGTCCGAAAACTTTGGGAAGTGGTCTCCCCGCCTACGCTCCGGGCATGGGCTGAGTGATCGGCCGGCCCGGCCTTCTCGGATGGGCCGGCTCTCCGGGGCCGTCAGACGTCTTCGCGGCCGGGGTTTTCGAGGCGGAAGAAGTTGCTCTGGGCGCCGCTCTTCTTGTGCTCCTGGTAGATGAAGTTCAGCTTGCGGTCGTCGAACGTTCTGAACCAGTCCTCCCAGCTGATCTCCTCCAGGTCGGCTCCGCCGTAGCCGGGGAAGTCGAACCTCAGCACCCCAGGTCTCCCCTCATGTTCGGTGCCGGGGACCTTGGCGGGGCGGGCGCCGCGTTCCTCGGCCCACTGGCAGATCACGTCGTGGTCGGTGGTGATGAGGCTGCGGCCCGGCCGTTCCTCGCGCTCACCGGTGGAGGTGATCTCCTGTTCGTCCTTGTGGTCGCCTCGGACGGGGCGGTGCTGCTGCTGTGACATGGGACCTTGCCCCCTGCTCGTCGCATCCTCCCCCATCCGCTACCCGCGTCGTCGCGCTTCTTGCAAGTGATCTATTCCAGCACCCTTAAAGGGGCTCGCAAGGATTTCCCTTCAGTTTTTGTTCATGCGACGCTCAATCAAAATCATTTCCTCGGTCATCGCCGGGTTGATCGCCATGACCGGGCTCGCCGGTACGGCTCGGGCCGGCACGCCCGGCCGGATCGGCGATTATCACGGTCAGCGCCTGGCCTGGTCGGCGTGCGGCGGCGGGTACGAATGCGCGAAATTAAGGGTGCCGCTCGACTATTCGAAGCCGGGCGGCAAGCAGATTAAGATCAGCATGGTTCGGCTCCGTGCCACCGGTAAGAAAATCGGCTCGGTCGTGTTGAACTTCGGTGGTCCTGGCATGTCGGGGGTTGATGCGCTCAAGGCGGATAAATCCATTATGTCGGCGAGCATTCGGCAGCGTTTCGACGTCGTCAGCTTCGATCCGCGCGGCGTGGGCGGGTCCTCCCCCGTGCGCTGCCTCAACACGCTGGGGCTCGACGCCTACTTCGCCGCCGACATGACCCCCGACACGCGCCAGGAGGCCGAGCAGGCCACGCAGTGGGTCAAGAGGTTCGCCAAGTCGTGCGAGGCCAACTCGGGCAAGCAGTTGCTCCGGCACGTCGGCACGGGTGAGGCCGCTCGGGACATGGACGTGATGAGGGCCGCGCTGGGTGAGGCGCGCCTGACGTACCTCGGCTGGTCGTACGGCACCTACCTCGGCGCCAGGTACGCCGATCTGTTCCCCACCAGGATCCGCGCCATGGTGCTCGACGGCGCCGAGAACCCGAGCCAGACGGGCGCCGAGTTCTCCCGATCGCAGCAGACCGGGTTCCGCGTGGCGACGGAGTCGTTCCTGCGCGACTGCTTCAAACGGGCGGACTGCCCGTTCAAGAAGCACACGGTCGCCGCGGCGATGAAGCGGCTCGAGGCGCTGTACAAGCGGGCCGACCGGGCGCCGCTGCGCAACACCTACGACGGCAGGCAGGTAAGCGAGGCCGTGGTGCGTACCGGTGTGATGGTCGCGCTGTACTCGCAGTCCGACTGGCCGTATCTGCGCCAGGCGCTGGCCGCCGCGTTCAAGGGCGACGGCACGGTCCTGCTGCGCTTCGCCGACGTGTACAACGGCCGGCGGCCCGACGGCACCTACAGCAACCAGCTGGAGGCGCTCATGGCCGTCAACTGCGTCGACCATCCCGAGTCGGCGTGCCCGTACTGGCCGGTCAAGGGCACCAGGTTCACCAAGAAGGTACGGGCGAAGGGATCGCCGCCGATCGTGGTCGTGGGCACGACCCGCGACCCCGCGACGCCGTACGCGCTGGCCAAGGCGCTGGCCGCGCAGCTGTCGAAGGGCGTGCTGCTCACGAACGACGCCGACGGGCACACCGCGTACCACGGCGGCCCCTCCTGCCTGGAGCGGCAGATCGATCGCTACCTGATCACGGCCGCGGCACCGCGCCCGGGCGCCTGTACGGCCAAGGCCTGACGCCTCCGGTCCCTCACCCGATCACGACCTGTCGCCTCCGGTCCCTCACCCGATCAAGCACGGGGTGAGGGACCGGAGGCGTTCGGGTCAACCCCCGTCGTGCCTGCGTGACGGCGGCAGGTGCGGCGAAGGAGCTTGCGGCGTACCTGGCGGGCCGGGGCGCGGCCGGGCGCGTCAGTCGTCGCTCGACGACCGGACCGAGTCGCCGGCCGAGGACTCCTGATCGGCGCCGTCCGACCGGCTGAGGGCGGGCTGGCCGAACCAGGTCCACAGGGCCAGCACGGCGATGATCCCGGCGGTGACCCAGGCGAGGGTGGCGCCGAAGAGATAGTCGATCACGACCGTGGTGGCCGCGGTCATCGACACGGCGAGCGCGAGCGCGCCCACGATGCCGTAGAAGTTGGAGCGGCGTACCAGCGTCTCCTTGCGGCCCTGCCGGAACAGCACGCGGTGCTGCGAGGCGGGTGCGATGTAGCAGATCGACGCGATCGCGGCGCCGACCAGCGCCACGTAGAACAGCCACCGGTCGGCCAGGTCCAGCCGGGCGAACCCGGGCGAGAAGGGCACGGTCAGCAGGAACGCGAACAGCACCTGCACGCCGGTCACCGCCACGCGCGCGCCCTGCAGGAGCTCGACGAAGTTGCGATCCGCCCGCTCCTCGTGCGACTCGTGTTTCACGCCGCCTCCCGCCCTCTACTACGAGAGACCTCTCCTTCCTCCCCAAGAGGGTTCAAAACGTCGGCATGAGGATCTTGGCCGGGGTGATCGGGAGGTCGCGGACGCGGTGGCCGGTGGCGTGGTGGACGGCGTTGCCGATGGCGGCGGCCGTGCCGACGATGCCGATCTCGCCGATGCCCTTGCTGCCCATCGGGTTGAGGCGGTCGTCCTGCTCGTCCAGCCAGACCGCCTCCACGCGCTCCACGTCGGCGCAGGCCGGGACGTGGTATTGCGCCAGGTCGCGCCGGAGGAAGCCGCCGAACTCGTCGTCGGTGAGCGTCTCCTCCATCAACGCCATGCCCAGGCCCATCGTCATGCCGCCGATGAACTGGGACCTCGCCAGCCTGGCGTCCACGATGTGCCCGGCGGCGAACACGCCGAGCAGGCGCGACACGCGTACCTCGCCGGTCACCGCGCTGACCCGGACCTCGGCGAACTGGGCGCCGAAGGCGTGCCTGGCCAGCTCCGATTCGGCCTTGATCTCCTCGGTGGTGTCGGCGCGGCCCTCCTTGCCGTTCTTCATCAGCTCCTCGCAGGCGCGCACCACGGCCGACCCCCAGGAGGCCGTGCCCATGGAGCCGCCCGCCACCGGCGCGTCCGGCAGGTCGCTGTCGCCCAGCTCGACGTGCACCCGGCCGGGGGCGACGCCGAGCGTCTCGGCCGCGATCCTGGTCAGCGCGGTACGCGCGCCGGTGCCGATGTCGGCGGCGGCCACCTGGATCAGGAAGTCGCCGTCCCGCACGGCGGCCAGGGCCTTCGACGGCCGGCGCCTGGCCGGATAGGTGGAGGCGGCCACTCCGGTCCCGACGAGCCACTCCCCCTCGCGCCTGACGCCCGGCGCCGGGTCGCGCCGGTCCCAGTCGAAGCGGTGGGCGCCCTCCCGCAGGCAGGCGACCAGGTTGCGGGAGCTGAACGGCAGGCCGCTCTCCGGCTCGGTCTCCGGGTCGTTGCGCACGCGCAGCTCGACGGGGTCGATGCCGGCGGCGCAGGCGAGCTCGTCGATGGCGGACTCCAGGGCGTACATACCGGGGCACTCGCCGGGGGCGCGCATCCACGACGGGGTGGCGACGTCCAGGCGGACGAGCCGGTGCGCGGTGCGGTGCGCGGGCGCGGCGTACATGACGCGGGCCGGGGTCGCGGTCTGCTCGGCGAACTCCACGAGCGTGGAGCTCTGCTCGTACACGACGTGCTCCAGCGCGGTCAGCCGCCCGCCGGAGTCCGCGCCGAGGCGCAGCCGCTGGATCGTGGGCGTGCGGTAGCCGGTGAGGTCGAACATCTGCTGCCTGGTCAGCGCCACCTTCACCGGGCGGCCCACGGCCCTGGCGGCCAGGGCGGCGAGCACGGCCTGCGGGCGGGTGGTGCCCTTGCAGCCGAAGCCGCCGCCGACGTGCCTGGACACGACGCGTACCCGGGCGGGCGGCAGGCCGAGCGTCTTCGCGATGGTGTCGCGGTCCATGGACGCGCCCTGCGCCGAGTCGTAGACGAGCAGCCTGCCCTCGACGTCCCACAGGGCCAGCGAGGCATGCGGCTCCATCGGGTTGTTGTGCAGGACCGGGGTCGTGTAGGTCACGTCGACGGTGGTCGCGGCCTCCGCCAGCCCGGCCTCGACGTCGCCCTGCTCGATGTCGGACGGGTAGTCAGGGTTGACGATCTCGGGCCGGTACAGGCCAGGGTGGTCGGCACGCAGTCCGACGTCGTGGCCGGCGGCCTCGTACGAGACGCGGACGGCGTCGGCGGCGGCGCGGGCGTTCTCGTAGGTGTCGGCGACGGCGGCGGCGATCAGCTGGCCGCGGTAGGCGACGTCGCGGCTCTGGAACAGGGCGAGCTCGCCGTCCGCGTCCTCGGCCAGCTCCGGCGGGTCCTCGACGGACAGCACGGCCAGCACGCCGGGCATGGTGAGGGCCTGGCCGGCGTCGACGCGGGTGACGCGGCCCTTGGCGATCAGCGACTGCACGGGATAGGCGTAGGTGACGGCCTCGACCGGGTATTCGGCCGCGTACGTGGCCAGCCCGGTGACCTTGACGCGGCCCTCGATGCGGTTCACGATGCCAGCTCCTCGAGCGTGTGAACGATCAGGTTTCGGGCCAGCGGGACCTTGAAGGCGTTGCGCGGCAGCGGGCGGGCCTGGTCGAGCTCGGCCTCGGCGGCCGCCAGGAACGCCTCGCCGGTCGCCGGGCCGCCGATCAGCGCCCGCTCGGCGCGTTCCGCCCGCCAAGGTGCGTGCGCGACGCCGCCGAGGGCGATGCGGCAGTCGCCGACGACCCCGTCGGGGCGGACGTCGAGCACGGCGGCGATGGACACGAGCGCGAACGCGAACGACGCGCGCTCGCGTACCTTGCGGTAGGCCGAGGCGCCGGGCGGCGGCGCGGGCAGCTCCACGGCGGTGATCAGGTCGCCGGGCTCCAGCACGGTGTCCCGCTCGGGGGCGTCGCCGGGCAGGCGGTGCAGGCCCGGCATCGGGATGATCCGGTCGCCGCCGGGGCCGGTGACGTGGACCTCGGCGTCCAGCGCGGCCAGCGCGACCGCCAGGTCGGACGGGTGGGTGGCCACGCAGGCGTCCGAGGCGCCGAGCACGGCCAGGTTCGTGTGGTCGCCGTCGATGGCGGGGCAGCCGGAGCCGGGCCGGCGCTTGTTGCACGGCCTGGTCACGTCCTGGAAGTACGCGCAGCGGGTGCGCTGCAGCAGGTTGCCGGCCACCGTCGCCATGTTGCGTACCTGGCCGGACGCGCCGGCCAGCACCGCACGGGCGAGCATCGGGTAGCGGCCGCGGACGAGCGGGGCGGCGCCCAGGTCGCTGTTGCGTACGGCGGCGCCGATGCGCAGCCGGTCGCGGACCTGCTCGATCGCGTCGAGCGGCAGGCGGCTGACGTCCACGAGGTGGTCGGGCTCGGCGACGCCCAGGCGCATGAGGTCGACCAGGTTGGTGCCGCCGCCGAGGTACATGGTGCCGGGGCGGAAGCGGCGCACGGCGTCCGAGGGGCTGCCGGCGCGGGCGTACTCGAAGGGCTTCACGACGCCACCTCGGCGATCGCGCTCACGATGTTGACGTACGCGCCGCATCGGCACAGGTTGCCGCTCATCCGCTCCCTGATCTCCCCGGGGGTCAGGCCGGGGTCGGTGAGGAGGTCCTCGGTGACCGCGCTCGGCCCCGGCTCCCCGAGCATCCCGGCCGCCGAGCAGAGCTGTCCGGGCGTGCAGTAGCCGCACTGGAAGGCGTCGTGCTCGATGAAGGCGGCCTGCAGCGGATGCAGTTCGTCCCTGCCGGCCAGGCCCTCGACGGTGGTGATCTCCGAGCCGTCCACGGCCACCGCCAGCGCCAGGCAGGAGTTGGCCCGCCGCCCGTCGATGAGCACCGTGCAGGCCCCGCACTGCCCGTGATCGCATCCCTTCTTCGAGCCGATCAGCCCGAGCCGTTCGCGCAGCAGGTCGAGCAGCGACATCCGGGGGTCGACGTCGATCGTGCGCGGCACGCCGTTGACCTGAAGGGTGATGTCCATAAGCGCACGCCTACCCGACCTCCTCGCGAGACAACCTCCGAGCGCGGTAAAGCGGCTCTGCCATTCGTCCCCGTGCGTCCGTTTTGTGTAGACGGTGCGGGGTAGCCGAGCCGCATGAGCCGGGCGATGGACGAGATGGTGACCGAGTCAGCGGCGATACTCACCGTCAACGCCGGCTCCTCCAGTCTCCGCCTCGACCTCGTGCAGGGCGGCAGCGTGCTGGACAGCGCGCACACGGAGCGGGCCGTCGAGGCGGCAGGGGAGGAGCTGGCGGCGTTCCTCGGCGGCCACTTCGACCGCGACATCATGGCCGTGGCGCACCGGCTCGTGCACGGCGGCGACATCGTACGCACCCCGGCGGTGGCCGACGACGAGACCGTGGCGGCGCTGCGCGGCGTGACGAGCCTGGCGCCGCTGCACCTGCCGCCGTCGCTGGCGCTGCTGGAGGCGGCCCGCGAGCAGCTGCCGGCGGTGCCGCACGTCCTGTGCCCGGACACCGCCTTCCACGCCGGCCTGCCGGACGCGGCCGCGACGTACGCCCTGCCGGGCGAGTGGCGCGAGCGGTACGGCCTGCGCCGCTACGGCTTCCACGGCCTGTCCTACGCCTGGGCCGCCGATCGGGTGGCGGAGCTGCTCGGCCGGCCGGTGACCGAGCTGGAGCTGGTCCTGGCGCACCTGGGCGGCGGCTGCTCGGTGTGCGCGGTGTCGGGCGGGCGCAGCCTGGACACCTCGATGGGGTTCACGCCGCTGGACGGCGTGCCCATGAGCAAGCGCTCGGGCGGCGTGGACCCGGGGATGCTGATGTGGCTGCTGTCGGAGGGCCACCTGTCCGTGGCGGAGCTGGCCGAGGGGCTGGAGCGGCGGTCCGGGCTGCTGGGCCTGTCCGGCGGGCGGTCCGGGGACACGCGGGAGCTGGTCGCCGCCGAGCGGGACGGCGACGAGGCTGCCGCGCTGGCGCTGAGCGTTTTCAGCCACCGGATCGGCCGCGAGATCGCGGCCGCCGCCACGTCGCTCCCGCGGATCGACGCGCTCGTGTTCACCGGGGAGATCGGCTGGGACCAGCCCGAGGTGCGCGAGGCGGTCTGCCGCCGCCTCGGCCTGCTCGGCGTCGAGCCGCCCGTCCGGGGCAACCGCCACGACGACGGCCCCATCAGCGCGGCCGGCGCCGCCGTCCCGGTCCTGGTGGTGCAGGTACGCGAGGAGCTCCAGCTCGCCCGCGAATGCCTGAGCCTGCTCGCGGAGGAGGACCAATGACAGACCTCGACGCGGTACGCCGCTCCGCGCTCCCGCTGACCGGCCCCGGCGACCTGGACCCGCTGCTCGACCGCGTGGGCCGGGCCAGGTTCGTGCTGATCGGCGAGGCCAGCCACGGCACGCATGACTTCTACGCCTGGCGGGGCGAGCTGACCCGCCGCCTGATCTCCGAGAAGGGCTTCGGGTTCGTCGCGGTCGAGGGCGACTGGCCGGACTGCGAGCGGGTGCACCGGGCGGTCGCCGGCGACGTCGACCCGTTCGAGGCCCTGTACACCTTCGTGCGCTGGCCGACGTTCATGTGGGCCAACGAGGAGGTCGTGGAGTTCTGCCGCTGGCTGCGGCGCTGGAACGCCGGGCGGCCGCCCGGCGAGCGCTGCGGCTTCCACGGCCTGGACGTCTACAGCCTGTGGGACTCCCTGCGCGCCGTACGCCGCTACGCCACCGCCCACCTGCCCGGCCAGCTGGACGCGGTGCTGGACGCCCTCTACTGCTTCGAGTCCTACGGCCACGACCCGCAGCAGTACGGCCTGGCCATCCGCCTCGTCCCCGACACGTGCGAGGACGAGGTCGTGAACCTGCTGGCCGCCGTGGTCCGCGCCGCGCCCGGCGACCTCGAGGTACGGCAGAACGCCGAGGTCGTGGCCGGGGCCGAGCGCTACTACCGGGCCATGGTGCGCGGCGGCCCCGACTCGTGGAACGTCCGGGACGTGCACATGGCCGACACCCTCGACCGGCTCGCGGAGCACCACGGGGCCAAGGGCGTCGTGTGGGCGCACAACACGCACGTCGGCGACGCCCGCGCGACGGACATGGCGGCCGCCGGGATGACCAACCTCGGGCAGCTGGCCAGGGAGCGCCACGGCGCGGACGCCGTGCTGGTGGGATTCGGCAGCCACCGCGGGTCGGTGGTGGCCGGCGACCGGTGGGGCACGCAGCACCACGTCATGCCGGTGCCGCCGGCGCGGCCCGCGTCGCTGGAGGCACTGCTGCACGAGGCGCTTCTCGCGGATCAGGCCCTGTTCGTGGTGCCCAACGCTCCCCGGGCCGACTGGTACGACGAGCCGATGGGGCACCGGGCCATCGGCGTGGTGTACCGGCCGGAGCGGGAGCGGTGGGGAAACTACGTGCCGACGGTGGTGGGGCGCCGCTACGACGCGTTCATCTGGATCGACAAGACCAAGGCGCTGCATCCGCTGCACAGCGAGCCGTGGGGCGACGCGGAGCCGGAGACCTTTCCGACCGCCATGTGAGCCGATTGTCGGTGGCTGATGGTTTGATCTCCCTTGTGGAGGCGTCGGTCGAGCAGCTCGTCTACGTCCGGGAGGACGAATACACCGTCGCGCGCATGAGCGCCGACGGCATGCCCGACTTCGTGGCCACCGGCCGGGCGCTGGCCGGGGTGCAGCCGGGCGAGACGCTGCGGATCTTCGGCGACTGGAGCCGGCATCCGCGCTACGGCCGGCGGTTCGCGGCCACCGGGTGCGAGCGGGTGACGCCGTCGTCGGTGCGGGCGATCCGGATCTACCTCGGGTCGGGGCTGGTGAGGGGGATCGGGCCGCGGCTGGCGTACGCGATCGTCGACCACTTCGGCGAGGCCACGCTCAAGGTGATCGACACCGAGCCCGCGCGGCTCACCGAGGTGGTCAACATCGGGCCGCTGCGGCAGGCCCAGATCGTCGAGGCGTGGCGTGAGCAGAAGGCGATCGCCGCGCTGATGGTGACCTTGCAGGGGCTCGGGGTCAGCCCGCTGCTGGCGGCCAAGATCTACCAGGCGTTCGGGCCGGACGCCGACGAGGTGCTCGCCACCGACCCATACCGGCTGATCGGACGGGTCAGGGGCATCGCGTTCCGCATCGCCGACCGGATCGCCCTGCAGTCCGGGGTGCCCGAGCGCAGCCCGCAGCGGGTCAAGGCGGCGCTGCTGGATCGGCTGGAGGCGGCCGGCACCCGCGACGGGCACTGCTTCCTGCCGGTGTCCACGCTGGTCAGGGAGACGGCGGAGCTGATCGAGCAAGATCAGGACCTGGTGCGGCCGATGCTGGACGCGCTCGTCGCCGACCGCCGGCTGGTCATCGAGACCTCCCCCGACCAGCCGGGGCAGATGGTGGCGTACGCGAAATACGTCCATGCCCGCGAGACGGCGCTGGCCGCCCAGCTGACCCGGCTCGCGCAGGCCCGGTCCACGCTGCCCTTGCGGTCGTTCCACGAGGACCCGGGGCTGCACGACGACCAGCGCGCGGCCGTCACCATGGCCCTGACCAGCACCGTTTCGGTCATCACGGGCGGTCCTGGGTGCGGCAAGAGCCACACGGTGAAGGCCATCGCGACCATCGTCAGGGCTGGCGGCGGCACGGTCACGCTCACGGCGCCCACCGGCAAGGCCGCCAAGCGCCTGTCCGAGCTGACCGGGCTGCCCGCGATGACCCTGCACCGGATGCTCGCCCAGCAGCCCGACCCCGACCCCGAGACGCTGTTCGACGAGCGGCCCTCGCAGGCCGACCTGATCGTGGTGGACGAGGCGTCCATGCTCGACCTGCACCTGGCCACCCGGCTCGCCGCCGCCGTCCCCACCGGCAGCCACCTGCTGCTCATCGGCGACAGCGACCAGCTGCCCAGCATCGGCCCCGGCGACGTGCTGGCCGACCTGCTGCGCGTCGCGGAGATCCCGCGGGTCCAGCTCACGCACGTCTTCCGGCAGGCCGACGGCAGCGGCATCATCGACGCCGCCCACCGCATCCGCACCGGCCGGATGCCGGTGACGCCGGGCCGGGGCGGGTTCTGGTTCGAGGAGCTCGACGATCCGGAGCAGGTCGCCCGGCGGGTCGCGCACCTCGCGATGGTCGCGATCCCGCGCAAGCAGAACGTCGATCCCGGGCAGGTCCAGGTGCTGTGCCCGATGCGCAAGGGCGAGACCGGCGCGACCGCGCTCGGGCGGCTGATCCAGGACCAGCTCAACCCGGCCGCCGACGACAAGCCCGAGCACTGGTCGGGGGCGACGGTGTTCCGGGTGGGCGACCGGGTCATGCCGATCCGCAACAACTACGACAAGGGCGTCTTCAACGGGGAGACCGGCACGGTGACCGCGGTCGTGCCGGCGGAGCGCACGATCGAGATCCGCACGGACGACGGGGAGAGCGTCCAATACGGCTTCGACGAGCTGGACGACCTGACCCATGCCTATGCGATCAGCGTGCACCGGTCGCAGGGCAGCGAATACCCGTTCGTGGTGGCGCCGATCGTCGCCGAGTCCGGCGGGATCATGCTGCGCCGCAAGCTCCTCTACACGCTGGTCACCCGGGCCAAGGCGTGGGTGGTGCTGGTAGGGCAGCGGGAGGCCCTGGAGATGGCGGTGCACCGGGTGGGGCACCGCCGCAACACAGGCCTGGCCCGCCGCCTGTCCCTGAGCCTCGAGACCTGACCGCCGCCCACCACGACTTCGACCGCGGTTACGGCCCCGCCACCAACCGGCTGCTCCGGCTCGTACGCGAGGGCGGGGACTGGCGGGAGCTGGCCGCCGAGCTGTTCGACGGCAAGGGCTCGTGGGGCAACGGCGCGGCCATGCGGGTGGCGCCGCTGGGCGCGTGGTTCGCCGGCGACGTGCCGCGGGCGGCGGCGCAGGCGCGGCTGTCCGCCGAGGTCACGCACACGCACCCGGAGGCGACGGCGGGCGCGGTGGCGGAAATGGGTTGGCGGGGGCCCGGCGGGCGCGGGAGCATGGCGGGTGATGGACGAGCGGCGCTTGATTCGCATTTCGAAATACCTGGCCAGGCATCTGCGGCACGATCCGCAGCGCATCGGCGTCACGCTCGACGCCAACGGCTGGGTGTCCGTCGACGTGCTGCTGCGGGCCGCCGCCGAGCACGGGTTCCCGATCACGGCCGACGAGCTGTGGCGGGTGGTCGAGGGCAACGACAAGCGGCGGTACGCGATCGAGGACGGCAGGATCCGGGCCAGCCAGGGGCATTCGGTGCCGGTGGAGCTCGGCCTGCCCGCCGTCGAGCCGCCCGAGGTGCTCTTTCACGGCACCGTGGCTCGGTACGTCGGGGCGATCAAGCAGGAAGGGCTGCGGCCGATGAGCCGCCATCACGTGCACCTGTCGCCCGACCGGGAGACGGCGACGCGGGTGGGGGCGCGCCGGGGCGTACCGGTCGTGCTGGTGGTGGGGGCGGGGGCGATGCACGCCGACGGGCACGAGTTCCGGCGCAGCGCCAACGGGGTGTGGCTGGTCGACCTCGTGCCGCCCGGCTACCTGCGGTTTCCTTCCTGACTTACGTGCGGGCGCTCAGCGCGTCGCGCGCGGCCATCAAGGCGAACCCGAGCAGGTTCAGACCCTGCCACGTCGCCGGGGAGGCGGCCCTCTCGTCGGCGGCCGTCAGCCCGATCCCCCACACCCGGTCGCGCGGGCTGGCCTCCACGAGGACCCGGTTCGCGGTGCCGAGCAAGAACTCCCGCAGCTCCGCGTGCTGCCCGAACTTGGCGATGCTCCCGCGCACCACGATCTCGAACCGGCGGGCCTCCCACGTCGCCTCGTCGAAGTCGCGCACGGTCCGGCCGAGCGTCTTGGCCTCGCCGGGATGGCCGGCCGCGAGGATCTTGGCCGCGCTCTCCTCGTCGCCGAACAGCCACGCCTTGTGCGCCATCATGTAGTACTCCGCCGAGGCGAACGCGTGCCCGTCCTCGGCGAAGGTGACCGGCCACCACTGGCTGAGGCAGCCGGGGCCGGCGCCGCCGTCGCGGGCTGGCTGGTGACCCCAGAAATACATGAACTTGAGCCGCCGGCCGGACCGCTCGGCGGCGATGGCCTCTTCGACGGTCATCGGGAGGGCGAGTTCGTCGGACATGCCCCAACCGTGCCACAAATTTCATCGGACGGCGCGGCGCAGCCGGTCGGAGAGCTCGCGGAGCACCGGCACCAGCTCCGGCGGGTCCAGGACCTCGAAGTCGAAGCCCTTGACCGCGACGTAGACGGCCAGCTCGTCGAGCGAGTTCGAGCCGGTCAGGTAAACGCACCTGTCCGCGCCCGCCGGCTCCAGCCGCCCCGCCCCCGGCGAGGTCTGGGGCGCGACCGACTCCAGCGGCGCGTGGAAGAGGATGCGGGCCTCGTAGCGGTACGGCGCGGAGGTGATGGCCCGCGACACGTACGCGGCCACGTCCTCCTGCGGCGGCGTCCGCGGCGTGAACCGGGCCCCCGGCATCCCGAGCGGCACCTGGATCCGGTCCACCCGGAACGTCCGCCAGTCCTGCCTGCCCACGTCCCACGCCAGCAGATACCAGCGGCGCGGCGTGTGCACCAGCCGGTGCGGCTCCAGTTCGCGCTCTGAAATGCCGTCCCGCCCCTGGTAGCGCAGCCGCAGCCGGCGGTGGTCGCGGCAGGCGGCGGCGATGGCGGTCAGCAGGTCGGCGTTCACGGCCGGGGCGGCCGCGCCGGCCGCGCCGGCCAGCGGCACCGTGGCCGCCTGGAACGCGCTCACCCGGTGCCGCAGCCGCGACGGCAGCACCTGCTGCAGCTTGGCCAGCGCCCGCAGCGAGCCCTCCTCCAGCCCGGCGACGCTGCCGGTGGCGGCCGTCCGCAGGCTGATCGCCACCGCGACCGCCTCCTCGTCGTCGAGCAGCAGCGGCGGCAGGGCGGCGCCCACGCCGAGCCGGTAGCCGCCGGCCACGCCGGGGGTGGCGTCCACGGGGTAGCCGAGCTCGCGCAGCCGGTCGATGTCGCGCCGCACGGTACGCAGGCCGACCCCGAGCCGCTCGGCCAGCTCGGCGCCAGTCCAGTCGGCGCGCGACTGGAGCAGGGACAGCAGGCGGAGCAGCCGGGCGGAGGTCTCCAACATGGGACCCATTTTGCCGTGACATTGGTGCCGGAAGCTGTCACCAATTCCTTTTACTGTCGAAGACATGACGAACAGTGACATAACACCCCAGGTCACGCCGTATCGCATCGAGATCCCGCAGGCCGGACTCGACGACCTCCGCGACCGGCTCCGGCGTACCCGCTGGGCCCCCGAGCTGCCCGGCACCGGCTGGGAACGCGGCGTGCCCACGAGCTACCTGCGCGCACTGGCCGAGTACTGGGCCGACGGCTTCGACTGGCGCGCCCAGGAGGCGGCGCTGAACGCGTACCCGCAGTTCACCACCACGATCGACGGAGCGAACGTGCACTTCCTGCACGTCCGCTCGGCCGAGCCGAACGCGACCCCGCTCATGCTGATCCACGGCTGGCCGGGCTCCGTCGTCGAGTTCCTCGACCTCATCGGCCCGCTCACCGACCCGGTCGCGCACGGCGCCGCCGCCGCCGACGCCTTCCACCTGGTGATCCCGTCGCTGCCGGGCTACGGCTTCTCCGGCCCGCTGCCCGGCACCGGCTGGACCGACGGCCGCACCGCCGCCGCCCTGGTCGAGCTGATGGCCCGGCTCGGCTACGAGCGGTACGGGGTCCAGGGCGGCGACGTCGGCGCCTTCATCGCGCCGCTGATGGGCCGCGCCGCGCCGGACAACGTCATCGGCGTGCACGTCAACGCCCTGCTCACGTTCCCGGCCGGCGACCCGGCGGTCATGGGCTCCCTGACGGAGGCCGAGCGCGGGCGGCTGGCCGGGATGGAGGAGTGGCAGGAGCAGCTGGGCGCGTACATGCGCCTTCAGGGCACCCGCCCGCAGACCATCGCCGCCTCGCTGCACGACTCCCCCGCCGGGCAGCTCGCCTGGATCGTGGAGAAGTTCAAGGACTGGACGGACCCGGCGGCCAAGCTGCCCGAGGACGCCGTGGACCGGGACCGCATCCTCACCGACGTGAGCATCTACTGGTTCACCGAGACGGCGGGGTCGGCGGCGCACACCTACTTCGAGCGGTTCAACGACTTCAGCGCGTGGGCGCCGAAGGAGCGCGGGACCGTGCCGACGGCGGCGGCGGTGTTCCCGCCCGACTTCTCGATCCGCCCGCTGGCCGATCAGGTCCACAACGTGGTGCGGTGGTCGGAGTTCGACCACGGCGGGCACTTCGCCGCCCTGGAGACGCCCGGCGTGCTGGTCAGTGAGCTGCGCGAGTTCTTCCGCTCCCTCTCCTGAGCGCCACGACGTCGCCTGTCCCCCTACGCGCTGCTCACGCTCACCCCGCACCGCTGGACCAGGCGCTGTTCGAGATAGTGTCGGCATTCGTGACGATTGGTCTGTCCACCGGCATCACGGTGGACGCCGGCACGGCCGGACGGCTGCTGCTCGTCCTGCTGATGTTCGCGGGCCTGGCACTGCACACGCGCCCGCCACTACGAACTACCCGAGGAGCGAGTCATCGTTGGCTGACTACACTAGCGGCCCGGTCGTGGTCGTCGGGCTGGGCCGGTTCGGCAGCTCGCTGGCCCTGGAGCTGACCCGGCGCGGCACCGAGGTCCTGGCCATCGACAACCGGCCCAAGATCACCCAAGCGCTGGCGGGCCAGATCACCCAGATCGCGGCCGCGGACGCCACCGACATCGAGGCGCTGCGCCAGCTGGGCGTGCCCGACTTCTACCGGGCGGTGGTGGCCATCGGCAGCGACATCGAGGCCAGCATCCTGACCACGTCGCTGCTGGTCGAGCTGGAGATCAACGACATCTGGGCCAAGGCGATCAGCATCCAGCACGGCCGCATCCTGAGCCGCATCGGCGCCCACCACGTCGTCTTCCCCGAGCACGACATGGGCGAGCGGGTCGCGCACCTGGTCAGCGGCCGGATGCTCGACTACATGCAGGTGGACGAGGACTTCGCGCTGGCCAAGACCAAGCCGCCCAAGGACTACGTCGGCGTGCCCCTGGGCCAGTCGAACCTGCGCCGCAAGTTCGGCGTCACGATCGTCGCGGTCAAGGCACCCGGCGAGGACTTCACGTACGCCACCGCGGAGACCGAGCTGACCTACGGCGACGTCATCCTGGTCTCCGGCCGCACGGAGGCGGTCGAGCGCTTCGCCGAGCTGCCATGAGGCATCCGGCGGGGTCCACAGCTTGGTGAGCGCCGCCCCCACCTGGCTCCCCTAGGGCCAGGTGGGGCCAGGTGGAAGACACTTGCCCAGTCTTGACCTGCAAGGGATGGAAACTCTGACGACCGGGGCGTTGCCGGGCAACAGGATCATGCGGATGCGCCCCGTGGAGCGTGCCCACCGGCGATGGAGCGGCGAAGGCCGGGGGCGATCGACTCTCTCCTAACGATCTAAGACATCCTTAGGAGTCAAATGAGTAATTATCTCACTACGAAGGGTAGGTTCCCGGCGTTCCGACTAGGAAAGGACGCTCCATGGAACAGCAGCAGGCTCAGCAGGTCGAGCAGCAGTTGCGGCAGAACTGGCAGCAGACCAGATACCGGATTCTCGACCAGTTCGCCGAGGTCAGCCCATCGGACCTCGACTTCGCCCGCAACGTCAACGACCTCGTCGAGAGAATCGCGGACAAGTCACACCACACCCAGCGGTACGTCGAGACACGGCTGCTGGAACTCGCCGGTGGCGGCGGCGGCCCGCAGGGACAGCCCTTCGGCGTCTCGATGGGCCAGCAGCAGGGCATGCGGATCGGCCAGTAGACGCGCCGTTCGCGAGCGAGCAGTAACGCCGTGAGCGCGTCAGACGTGAGGCGATGGGTTGGTCAGGCGATGTCGATCGGACGTGGACCGGCAGGGCACCGCCCGGCCAGCCCATCGGACGCCCGGGCCTTCAAGAGGGAGCGAGGTCATCGCCTGCAGTCATCAAGAATCCGTGCAAGGCAGCATGGAGCGGTAGTCCAGCAGCTCGTCGATCAGCTCGGTGACGGACTGATTGCGAGGCATCTGCTGGAGTTCGGTCAGCATCGCGTCCACCTGCGCGAGAGTGGGTCGATCGTCGACCGATGCGGCCAGACTCACCAGCCTGTTCAACGTACCTCCCAGGGGTAGTTTGCCCCTTTTGTGCAATAAATGTACCACTCTTGTTTGGCTGTTCCGGTGCGACGTCGACATCTTTGACCTGGCGCGACACGCTCACTGAGTGCCCGGCTGGATGTCGGCGGCCGCGGCCGTGTCGGCGGCTGCTTGGCTAGGCTGTGGGTCGGAGGCCACCCATGCGCGCACGCGATCTCGCCGTCGAGTTCCCCACCGTCACTCTGGACACCCCGGCGCTGGAGGCGGCCAGGCTCCTGGCCGAGCAGGACCTGCCGGGTCTCATCTTGATCGACGAGGAGGGGCGGCCGCTCAGCATCCTGCCCGGGACCCAGGTCCTGCGGCTCGCGGTCCCGCCGTACTGCCAGGACGACCCGGCGCTGGCCCGGGTGGTGGACGAGGCGCATGCCGACATGTTCCTGCGCAGGCTCGGCGGCAAGACGGTCCGCGAGTGCCTGCCGGAGCAGCCTCGGGAGCTGCCGGTGGCCGACATGAAGGCGACGGTGCTGGAGCTGGCGGCGCTGATGGCTCGTACGCGCAGCCCGCTGGCCGCCGTCGTCGACGGCGAGGGGCGACTGGCCGGAGCGGTCACGCTGCAGTCGCTGCTGGACCACGTGCTGGAACTGTGACCCTCCGGCCTCCGAGCCGGTGAACCGTCACGCTCCGGGGAAGCCCACGGCGAAGGCCCGCCTGAGGTAGTCCCATGCGGCGGCGCTGAGGATGCCCTTCGTCGCGGTCTCCGGTCCCCGGGCGTCGATCCTGGCGTAGATGGCCGACATGACGGCCTTGTCCCCGCCCGCCAGTCCGGCCACGGCAGCGGTCCACCGGCGCGCGAGCTCCTGCACGGCCGGATCCGCCGGGTCCGTGCCCCGCTCGGCGTGTCCGCCCGCCTCGGCGGCCAGGCCGGTCAGCTCCTGCAGCCGGTGCCCGAAGCCCTCCTGGCCGAGCTCCCGATGGCGTTCCTCGAACCGGGCGAGCTGTTCGGGTGTGAAGTGCTTGGCCTGCATCATCGCCTCCATCGTCTCGATGAGCTGGTCGATCGACGGCTCCCTTGCGGCGCTCAGCGCCTCGGCGATGCCGAGCAGCCGGCGATGCAGGGCGCGCTGCGCTGCCAGTTGCCGTTCGACCTGCTGGAGCTGCCGCCGGATGGTCGCGTGCAGGTCTGCGCCGTCCAGCGAGTGCGCGATCTCGGCGAGCGGAAGCCGCAGCTCGCGCAGCGCCAGGATCCGGTACAGCCTGCGCACGTCGTCGCCGGTGTAGACCCGGTGCCCGGCCGCCGACCGCTCGGCCGGGCACAGCAGGCCGATCTGGTGGAAATGGCGCAGCGTCCGTACGGTCACGCCCGTAGCGGCGGCGAGCTCGCCGATCTTCCAGCGTCGTCCGTTCACATCGACCGACGCTAGGCCCTGACGTCGCGTCCGGTGCAAGCGTGTCGCCCCGTTTTCCCGCTGGTTGTACGGGCGGGCGTCATAGGGTGGTCCCATGGTCAAGGCCGCGGCTCGACAGCCCGTACCCGCCCGGCGCGCCGACGCCGAGCGCAACATCGCCGCGATCCTCGAGGCCGGGACCCGGTTGCTCAGCTCCGACCCGGCCGCCAGCGTGGCCGACATCGCCAAGGCCGCCGGGGTGGGCAGGGTCACGCTGTACGGGCACTTCCCCTCGCGGGAGGCGCTGGTCGACGCGGTGCTGGACCATGCGGTCGGCATGGCGGACGAGGTGCTGGAGGACGCCTCGATCGACACGGCCCCGGCACCCGAGGCCATGACCGTGCTGCTGCGGTCGTCCTGGGAGATCCTCAACCGGCACCGCCGCCTGTTCGTGGCCGCGGACCAGGTCATGGCCACCGAGCGGATCAGGGAGCACCACGACCGGCCGCTGCGGCGGGTGGAGCGGTTGATCGCGCGGGGGCAGCGGGATGGCGACTTCCGTACCGATCTGCCGCTGCCCTGGCTGGTGACGACGTTCTTCTCGATCATCCACAGCGCCGCGCAGGAGCGGGAGGCGGGGCGGCTGGCACCTGAGGAGGTCGAGCGGGTGCTGATCACGACGATGCTGTCGCTCCTGACGTCCGGGGAACGAGCGTCCGCTGAGCAGGCGCCCGGCGGACGGGCGTCTGCCGACCAGCCGTCCGACGCACGGGCCTCCGAGTAACAAGCGCCCTCTGACCGGCCTCCGCCTGGCGAGGCCGCGATCATCATGTCCTGGGCGACGGCCCGGCGGCCACGCGCCACGCGCCACGCGCCAACTGGCAACGCGCCATGGGTGAGGGCGGCATGCGCCATGCGCAGCGCCGTGCCCTGAGGCATGTCGTGGCGCCGCTTCCGAAACCCTACCGACGTATGGTGTTGGCGTGTTAACTTGAACATCAATGTTCGAGTTAAGGAGCTCTGGATGAGTATCGATACGTCTCCCGCCAAGATGCGGGCCGGCGGGTGGTTCGTGCTGGTGCTGCTCTGCCTGGCCCAGTTCATGCTGATCGTCGACATCACGGTGGTGCAGGTGGCGCTGCCGACGATCGGCACGGAGCTGGCGCTCGACCGCGAGGCGCTGACCTGGGTGGTGACCACGTACACGCTGTGCTTCGGCGGCCTGATGGTGCTCGGCGGGCGGCTCGCGGACGCGCTCGGTGCGCGCCGCACGCTGATCACCGGACTGGCCCTGTTCACGGCGGCGTCGCTGATGTGCGGGCTGGCCGGGAGCGGCACCGTACTGATCGCGGGACGGGCGCTGCAGGGGATCGGCGCGGCGCTGCTCTCCCCAGCGGCGCTGGCCGTCATCACCACCACCTTCCACGGTGAGCGGCGCGCGCGGGCGCTCGGCGTCTGGGCGGCCATCGGCGGTACGGGTGCCGCCCTGGGTGTGCTGCTCGGCGGCGTGCTGACCGCGGGTCCGGGGTGGGCCTGGGTGTTCTACATCAACGTGCCGATCGGGCTGCTGGTCCTCGCAGCCGTGCCCGCCGTCGTACCGGCCGCCGCTCCCGGGCGCGGGGAGCGGCTCGACATACCCGGGGCCCTGATCGTCACGACGGCGACGGCTCTGCTGATCTACGGGCTGGTGACCGCGGGCGACGCCGGGTGGGGTGCGGCGGGCACGCTGCTGCCGCTGGCCGGTGCGGCGCTGCTCTATGCGCTGTTCGTGGTGGTCGAGCGGTCGGTACGGTCGCCGCTGATGCGCGCCGAGACGCTCGCCCGGCGTCCGGTGATCTCGGGGACGTTCGTCATGCTGCTGGCCACCGGGCTGATGCTGGGGCTGTTCTTCCTCAGCTCGCTCTACCTGCAGCACGCGCTGGGGTTCAGCGCGCTGGAGACCGGGCTGCTCTTCCTGCCCGTGGCGATCGCGATCACGCTCGGCGCGCAGATCGGCGGGCATCTCATCGGCAAGATCGGTGGCCGGCCGGTGGCGGTGGCCTCGTTCGTGCTGACGGCGGCGGGGGCGGCGCTGATGACGCGCATCTCGCCCGACGCGAGTGCGTACACCACGCTGCTGCCGGGGTTCGCGCTGGCCGCGCTGGGGATCGGACCGGCGTTCGTGACGGCCACCACGACGACCATGGCGAACATCCCGCCCGGTGAGAACGGTGTCGCGTCCGGTGTCATCAACACCTTCCACGAGCTGGGCGGCTCGATCGGCGTGGCCGTCGTCTCCACCGTCGCCGCGGCGAGCCTGGCGCCCGGCTCGGCGGCGGGCATCGGAGGGTTCGTCTCCGGGCTCACGCTGTGCGCCATCGTGGCGGCCGTCGCGGCCGTGGTCTCGCTCGGACTGGTGCCGCCCGGCAAGCCGGCTGGGGCGTTCGTCGGCCATGGTCACGGCCACTGACCGGGTGGCCGAGCAGCACGACGGGGTTGGGAGGTGGAGATGGAGGTGCCGGGGTCGGTCATCGGTGGATATACGGGTGCCCGCAAGCTAGGGCATTCTAGGTCCGGTGGAATTCCGTGACGCCGACCGACTTCTCACCGGCGCGCGCGCCCTGCTCGACGACCATTCCTCCGTCCGCCGCCAGGCCAGGGACGCGCTCGACGCGCTGCGCGTCGACGTGGCCAGGGCCGGGCTGGGCGAGATCCCCGTCTCGCGGCTGAGGGACGTGACCGACGGCCGGCTCCGCATCGCGACGCTGGAGAAGGCCGGGTACGCCACGGTCCGGCAGGTGCTGGAGGCCTCGCCGTACCAGCTGCAGCTGCTGCCGGGGATCGGTGCGCGGACGGCGGGGCAGATCCACGCGGCCGCCCGCCAGATCGAGCAGGCGGCCGCCGAGGCCGCGAGCATCCGCATCGACGTCGAGCGGCGCGACCAGGCGACCACGGACCTCGTGATCGCCCTGCACCGTATGGTCGACGTCGGCCCCGACCTCCCCCGTGCTCTCGACGCCGCCCGCGACCTGGACCAGCGGCTGGCGCCGTTACTGGCGCGGGCGCGCCCGGCGCGGAGCCGGCTGCGGATGTTGTTCACGCTGCCCGAGCGTCGCCGCCGCGCCCGCGAGGCGGTGGCTGAGATCGAGGAGCTGCTCGCCGGCGCCCGCGCGACCCGGCTGCTGCTCGCCCAGGTCACCACGGATTTGCTGCGTCCCGCCGCACGCGACTTCGAGGCGTGGACGGACTTCGAGTCCCGCTCCCCCGAGTATTTCGGCCTGCTCGCCGAGCTGGCCGGCGAGCCGGTCGGCACCGGCCAGGGCCTGCTCCCCGACGACCTGGCGGCGAAGGTCGGCGCCCAGCCGCTCGACGACACGCACCGCCGGGTGTCGCTGCGCGGCTACCAGGCGTTCGGCGCCCGGTTCGCCCTCGCACAGGGCCGCGCGATTCTCGGCGACGAGATGGGGCTCGGCAAGTCGATCGAGGCGATCGCCGCACTGGCGCATCTCAAGGCCCTCGGGATGACGCACTTCCTGGTGGTCTGCCCGACGAGCGTGCTGATCAACTGGTTACGCGAGATCGAGTCGCGCAGCACCCTGCGCGCCTGCCCGCTGCACGGCCAGGACCGGCTCGCGGCCCAGGAGGACTGGGTACGCCAGGGCGGCGTCGCCGTGGCCACCATGGACGGCCTCCAGCGGCTGGACGTGCCGCCCGCGGTCGAGGTCGGCCTGCTGGTCGTGGACGAGGCCCACTACGTGAAGAACCCGATGAGCAAGCGCTCCAGGGCCGTCGCCGCCTGGTGCGCCCGCACGGAGCGCGTGCTCTTCCTGACCGGCACGCCCATGGAGAACCGGGTCGAGGAGTTCCGCACGCTGATCTCGTACCTGAAGCCCGATCTGGCCGCCGAGCTGCGCAGCAGTGACGTCGTGGCGGGGGCGCAGGCGTTCAGGAAGGCGGTCGCACCGGTCTACCTGCGGCGCAACCAGCAGGACGTGCTCGCGGAGCTGCCCGACCGGGTCGAGGCGGACGAGTGGGTGGAGTTCAGCGGCGCCGACTTCGAGGCCTACCGGCAGGCGGTCGCAGCCGGCAACTTCATGGCCATGCGCCGCGCCGCCTACGCCGAGCCCGCCACGTCGGCCAAGCTCAAGCGGGTGCTCGAACTGGTCGAGGACGCCGCGGCCAACGGGCTCAAGGTGGTGGTGTTCTCGTACTTCCGGGCCGTGCTCGCCGCCGTGGGCGCCGCGCTGGACGGGCGGGCGCACGGGCCGATCTCCGGCGGGTTGAGCGCGGTGCGGCGCCAGCAGGTGGTGGACGCGTTCTCGGCGGCGCGAGGGCACGCGGTGCTGCTCAGCCAGGTGCAGGCGGGCGGCGTGGGGCTCAACCTGCAGGCCGCCTCCGTGGTGATCATGTGCGAGCCGCAGGTCAAGCCCAGCATGGAGACCCAGGCCGTGGCGCGCGCCCACCGGATGGGGCAGGTACGCAAGGTGCAGGTGCACCGGCTGCTCACGGTGGACTCCGTCGACCAGCGCATGCTGGACATCCTGCACCGCAAGTCCGCGCTCTTCGACGCCTACGCCAGACGCAGCGACCTCGCCGAGTCCGCGGCCGAGGCCGTCGACATCTCGGAACAGGCGCTGGCCCGGCTGGTGGTCGAGGAGGAGCAACGCCGCCTCGTGCTCGGCTCCGCCACCCCTGACGACTCGGCGGGCGACTGATCTACGGGCAAACGAAGTAGACATTTCCGGCCTCATGCCGATAGCTTTCCGTATACCCCTACCCCGTATGAAAACGCTAACGAGGAGGCCGTACATGGATAGCAGCATTCACCACCACCACGAACAGCACGAGACCGGACATCAGCCCCCGGCGGCGACCTGGGGAATGGCGGCGCAGGCCACGGCGCACTGTCTGACCGGCTGTGCCATCGGCGAGGTGCTGGGCATGGTGATCGGCACCGCGGCCGGCCTGTCCAACGTCGCGACCGTGGTGCTGGCGGTGGCGCTGGCGTTCGTATTCGGGTACGCGCTCACCATGCGCGGCGTGTTGCGGGCCGGGGTGAGCTTCCGCGCGGCGCTGAAGGTCGCGCTGGCCGCCGACACCGTGTCGATCGCCGTGATGGAGGTGCTGGACAACGCGGTCATGGTCACCGTGCCGGGCGCGATGGAGGCCGGGCTGGCCAGCTGGCTGTTCTGGGGGGCGCTGGCGGGGTCGCTGCTGGTGGCGTTCGTGCTGACCACGCCGATCAACAAGTGGCTGATCTCGCGCGGCAAGGGGCACGCGGTGATCCATCAGTACCACCAGCACTAAAGTAGTTGCACGATCGAACCATTTGGTTCTATGGTCGAACCATGACAGTGGATCCGAGGCAGTTGCAGGAGGCCGTGGCGCGGTTCGTGCGGGCGTTCGGCCTGCACCAGCCGGGCCAGACGCCGTGCGGGCGGCCCATTCCGGTGTCGGAGGCGCACGCCCTGGCCGAGCTGGCCCGCGAGGGCGAGCTGCGGCAGGCCGAGCTGGTGCACCGGCTGCGGCTGGAGAAGAGCACGACCAGCCGCATCGTCGCGCAGCTCACCGGGCGCGGCTGGGCCGAGCGCGACCGGGCGCCCGACGACGGCCGCGGTGTCCTCGTCCGGCTCACGCCCGCCGGACGCGCGGCCGCCGAGCAGTTGGCCGCCGCCCGGCAGACCCGCTTCGAATCCGCCCTCTCCCGCATCCCCGAAGTGGAGCGCGAGAGCGTTCTGCATGCTCTTTCCCTGCTGACGGAGGCCGTTGATGAGTCGTGACCGCTGGATGACGACGGCCGTGATCGTGATGGCGGCCCTCGCCGGATGCGGCGGGCAGGGCGACCGGCAGGCGGAGGTGGCGGCCAAGGGGAGCCAGGTCATGCCGTTCGACCTGGAGCGCACCACTCACACGTTCGCCAAGGGCGCGGACGGCGGCGTGCAGACCGTCGTCGCGGACGATCCGTCGGACTCCGGCCAGATCCGGCTCGTCCGCGAGCATGTGACGCAGGAGGCGGCCAAGTTCGCGCGCGGCGACTTCGGCGACCCGGCCGCCATCCACGGGGACGGCATGCCGGGGCTGACCGCCCTGTCACAGGGGTACGCGCGGATCACGACGTCCTACGCCGAGGTGCCGGCAGGGGCGCGCATCACGTACCGGACCGAGGATCCGGCGCTGGTCAAGGCCCTGCACGCCTGGTTCGACGCGCAGGTGAGCGACCACGGCGCCCACGCCGAGCACGGCTGACGCCGACGGGGCCCGGTCGGCGCGCAGCTGACATCGTGACCGGCCGCCCGCTGCGCCACGCGGTGGATCCGGTGACGCAGCATCTCAAGGCCTGAGTCCTGCCCGGGTGCGCCGCACCGGAGCGCCCGCGACAGTGAGGTGCCTCAGGCGCCGATGGCCTCGCGCAGCATCGGGAGCGCTTGTTCCAGCGCGCGCTGCCAGTAGGGGAAGGTGTGCGTGCCGTTCCCGTAGAAGTCGGTCGTGATCCGCGCGCCCGCGGCCCGGGCCCGCTCGGTGAACGTCACCGCCTGGCCTAAGAGCGCGCCCTCGTAGTCGGCCCCCGCGCCGGGTGGATCGAGCGGCCCCGGCTGACCGTTGCCGCAGGACACGTAGAGCCGGACGTCCTTCAGCCGCCCGGCGAGCGCGGTGGGATTGTGGGCCTCCCACACGTGCCGGTCCCTGTCGAGGTCGCCCCATAGATCGTCGGGGTTCTCGCCGTTCCGGCTGACGAGCTGGCGCAGCCCGCTGCGGTCGCCGGTGGTGTCCAGGACCCCGGAGAACGACGCCGCCGCGCGGAACATGCCGGGGTGCCTGGCGGCGTACCCCATGGCGCCGAGCCCGCCCATCGACAGCCCCGCGACAGCCCGCTCGGGTCCCGCCCCGAACTCGGCCTCGACCAGCGGGATGAGCTCCTTGATGTGGTACGTCTCCCATTTCGGCCCGCGCAGCCAGTCCGAGTAGAACCCGACCGGGCCGCCCTCGGGAACCACGACGATCGCCGGCATGCCGGCCGTGAGCCGCTCCGCGCCGCCCTGTTCGTCCCAGACGAGATGGTTCGGGCTGCAGCACCCGTGCAGCAGGTAGAGCACCGGCCACGGGCCCGAGCCGGGCGTCCAGCCCTTCGGCAGCAGGACACGTACCGGAGTCGTCCGGCCGAGCGCCGGGGACCGCACGGTGAGATCCCGCCCGCGCTCGCCGGCCTCCTCCCGTGCCACGATCCGCGCGCCGGCCGCCTGCTCGGGCGCGGCCGTGCGGCCGCGTGACACCACGACGGCGACGATCACGACGACCACGGCCAGGACCCCGGCCAGGGCCGCCCACCACCACCGCACCCGCATGGGCCAATCACCCTCCGCGCATCGTCGGATCGACACCCCGCAACATCATCCCCTGCCCGCGCGAGTGGTGCACGTCGCCGGCGGGGAGATCCTCGGGGTCGCGGAACTGGATGAGCAGGGTCGTACGGGCCTCGGCCGCCCGGTTGACCCCGGATCCGTGCACGGTGAGATAGGTGAGGAACAGCACGTCCCCCGCCTCGGCCTCGACGGGAACGGCGTCCTCCAGCGGCCACCGCGACAGCGGCAGGTGCCAGCCGCCCTCCTCGATGTGCGGCAGCGGCCCGTTCCGGTGACTGCCCGGCACCACGCGCACGCACCCCTTCTCCTCGGGGGCGTCGTCGAAGTGGAAGATGGCCGCGCCGGGCGTGTGCCTGGTGTGCGGGAAGTGCGCGGCGTCCTGGTGCATGGGGAACGGCGACCCCTTCTCCGCCGGCTTGACGAAGATCTTGGTGTGGTGGAGCTGCACGTTCTCCGACCCCATCAGCGCCGCCGCCACATCGGTGAAGCGCGGATCGACCATGAGCCGCGCGAACGCCGCCGAATAGAACTGCGCGTCGTGGCAGTGCCGCAGCTCGGTGGCGTGTCCGGCGAGCTCGCGGGCGCTGCCCCAGGTGGGGTCCGTCCGTCGCAACCGCGCCAGCACCGCATGGCATTCGTCCCGGTACGCCCGCGCTTCCTCCGCGGTCAGCAGCCCTTTGACCAGTACGTAGCCGTTGTCGCGGTAGAACCGCACCATCGATGGATCTGTCATGCCATACTCCCCGCGCATCGGTGCCGTCCGCCTCTGTGACGTTTCCTGCCCATCGGAGCGATGAACTCAGCATGCAGAAGGGAGCGCCCATGGCCGTCCGTACGTACTACGAGGCCCCGGACCGCTACGAGCCGGCGGCCGGGGACCCGCCCGCGGTCTTCCTGGCCGGCGGGATCACCGGCGTGGAGGACTGGCAGCGGCGGGCGGCGGCCGCACTGGGACGGCTCGGGGTGATCGTGCTCAATCCGCGCCGCCGCCGCTTTCCCATGGACGATCCCGCCCAGGCCCCGGTGCAGATCGCCTGGGAGCATCGTCACCTGCACCTGCCGGAGGTGCTGACGATGTTCTGGTTCCCGCCGGGCGACAGCGACCAGCCGATCGCGCTGCTGGAGCTTGGGGCCGCGCTGGACAATCCGGCCCGCCGGCTGGTGGTCGGGGCGGATCCCGGGTACCGGCGGGTCGAGGACGTTCGCTGGCAGGCCCGGCTCGCCCGCCCCGGCGAGGTCGTGCACGCCACGCTGGACGACACGCTGGGTGCCGCCCGGGCGCGGTTGTGCTGAGCCGGTCAGCTCCGCCCCTCGACCTCCGGCTCGAAGGGGCGCCGCGGCCCGCCGGGCGCGGGGTCAGCGCGGTGTCGCGGGTGAGATTTCCAGCGATCAGGGCTAGGCGGGTACGCGGCGGCGGTCACGGGTCCAGGCGTAGCCGCTGACGGCGATCCCGGCGGCGGTGGCCACGGCGGCGACGAGGTAGATCGACCGCAGGCCCAGCCCGCCATCGATGACCCGGCCGCCGAGCCAGGCGGCGAAGGCGGCGGCGAGCTGGTAGGCGGAGGCGTTCACCGCCATGGCCAGGGTCGGCGCCGCGGCGGCGGTGGTCAGGACCCGGGCCTGCATGCCGGGGATGACGGAGAAGCCCAGCGCGCCGAGCACGAACACCATGATCGCGGCGACCGCCGGGCCGGCGCCGGCCGCCCACATGAGCACGAGCGCCGCGGTGAGGCCGCCCAGCAGGCCGATCTGGGACCGCATCGGCGCGCGGTCGAACAGCCACCCGCCCGCCAGGTTGCCCGCGGCGGCGCCGGCGCCGTACACGAGCAGCAGCACGGCCACCGCCTCGGTGGTGAACCCGGCGACCTCGGTGACCAGGGGCGCGAAGAACGTGAACACCATGAGCAGGCCCGCGTTCGCCACGGCGGTGACGGCGATGGCCAGTTGCACATCCCGGCCGCGGAACACGCGCAGCTCGGCCACGGCGGACGTGGCCGGGATCGCGTCACGGACGTCCCGCACCAGCCACAGCACCAGCAGGAACCCGAGCGCGCAGCACGCGGCGATGACGGCGAACGTGGCCCGCCAACCGTGGTCGTTGCCGATGTAGGTGCCGATCGGCGCGCCGAGGATCATCGACAGGTTCATGCCGAACGCGAGCCTGGCCACGGCCGACGCCTGCCTGCCGGGCGGGGCGGTGGAGGCTGCGATGACGATCGCGTTGGCGAAGAACGTGGACGTCACCAGCGCGGTGACGATCCGCGCCGCGAAGAGCACCTCGTAGGCGGGCGCGAGCGCGGAGGCCAGGTTCCCGGCGATCGCGATCCCGAGCAGGGCCAGGATGAGCGGCTTGCGCGGGAAGCGAGCGGTGAGCGCCGTCAGCACAGGCCCGCCGACGATCATCCCGATCGCGTACGCCGTCACCAGCAGGGCGGCGGCCGGTATCGACACCGCCAGGTCGCCGGCGACGTCGGGCAGGATGCCGGCGATGACGAACTCGCCGGTCGTGATGCCGAAGACGCACAACATCAGCGAGGGAATCACACCTGATCGCATTCGAAATCGACTCTTTCTTGACTGATCAGTACAGAAAATGGGCGCAAAAAGGCCCCAGCGGGCCCGGATGACGCGTTACAGGGCGGCGACGGCGCCTTCGACGACGTCCAGCAGGGCCTTTCTGTCGTCGGTGACCTTCGCGAGCACCCGCAGGCCGTAGTAGGCGCTCTGGAACGCCCGCGCCACCTGCAGCGCCGGCCGGTCGGACGACAGTTCGCCCGTGCTCTGGCCGATCGCCACCAGCCGGCACAGCGCCTGCTCCAGGCCGGAGAACTGCCGGCGCACCAGGCCGGCGACGGCCTCGTCGCGGCCGCTCGCCTCGGAGGCGGCGTTGAGCGCCAGGCAACCGCGCCGCCCGGGGTCGGCCATGTCGGCGTCGATGACGCCCAGCATCAGGTCTCTGAGCCGCTCACGCACCGATCCCGGCTCGGCCAGCATCGACAGCTGGGCCTCGGCCCGGGTCTCGGCGTAGCGGCGGATCGCCTCCTCGTAGAGGCGATGCTTGGAGCCGAACGCGTTGTAGAGACTGCCGCGCCCGAGGCCGGTTCGGGCGCACAGGTCCTGGGTGGTGGTGGCCTCGTAGCCCTTCTCCCAGAACACCTCCATCGCGGCGTCGATCGCGGCCTGGTCACTGAACTCGCGTGGCCTGCCCATGAGGAGGAGGCTACCGGATTTTGTACAGAACAGTAAAGAACGGGACCCCTCCAGGTGTCGCAGTGTCGGACGACGAGGTGGAGAAGGTGCTCTCACCTCGGTAACGTGGCCCCGTAAAACGTTTCATTAAGATCACAGGTGGAAGGTAACCCTTGGACTACGAACGCCAGCCGTACCGCAGGTGCGGCCGCAGCGGTCTCCTGCTCCCCGCCATCTCACTCGGCCTGTGGCACAACTTCGGCGAGGGCAAACCCGTCGACGGCCAGCGCGCCATCCTGCACAAGGCACTCGACCTCGGCATCACCCACTTCGACATCGCCGACCGCTACGGCCCGCCCATCGGCGCCGCCGAAGCCGCCTTCGGCCAGATCTTCCCCAAATCGCTGCGCGACGAGGTCGTGATCACCACCAAGGGCAGCAACCCCATGTGGGACGGCCCCTACGGCAAGGGCAACTCCCGCAAACATCTGCTGGCCACCCTCGACCGCTCCCTGACCCGGCTCGGCCTCGACTACGTCGACATCTTCTACCTGCACCGCGACGACCCCGACACCCCACTGGAGGAGCAGGCGGCCACCCTCGACCACATGGTCCGCACCGGCCGCGCCCTCTACGCCGGCGTCTCCAACTTCTCCCCCGAACGCACCGCCCAGACCGCCCGCCTGCTGCGCGACCTCGGCACCCCGCTCCTGGTCCACCAGCCCTCCTACTCCCTGCTCAACCGGAGCATCGAGGAGTCGCTGCTGGGCGTGCTGGAGCAGGAGGGCGTCGGCTGCGTGGTCTACTCGCCGCTGGCCCAGGGCCTGCTGACCGACCGCTACCTCGACGGCATCCCCGCCGACTCCCGCGCCGCCGAAGGCCGCTTCCTCACCCCCGACCGGGTCACCCCGCAGGTGCTCACCTTCGTCCGCCAACTCGCCGACCTCGCCACCGCCCGCGGCCAATCCGTCGCCCAGCTCGCCCTGGCCTGGGCCCTGCGCGACCCCCGCATCACCTCACTGATCGTCGGCGCCTCCAGCCCCGAACAACTCGAAACCAACGTGGCCGCCGTCGACCGCCTCGACTTCACCACCGACGAACTGGCGGCCATCGACCGGGCCGCCAAGGAGGCCGGGGTCGACGCATAGCGCCCGGCACCGACGCCACGTCTGACGGCCCTCCCAGGCCCCGGCCGCGGCGCGACTCGCCGCGGCCGGAGCAACGGCCGCTCCCAGCGTGACCTGCCGGCTCGCTGATCACCCGGCTGCGCACGCCGACCGCGGCCCGGCTCGAGATGCGCTCCAGGTAGACGACGTCGAGGCCGTCAAGGACGGCGAGCTGGACGTGCTGGTGAGTGGCCTCGTACAGGTCCTCCACGTACGGCATGGCGACCTTGCCTTCGCGGCGGCGGCGACACTTGCTGCTACATGTTGAACCATTTATGGGATTTGATGCAAAGATGGCCTCTACCTGCGTCTTCAGTGGGGTTGGTCCACGCAACCTGTTCGCCGTTGTGCATGCCCCAGTGCGCGCCGCTGCAGTTGACGAGATGGACATCGTCGAGATTGCCTGCGTAACCGTTGTTCCATAGCGACTTCACTTTGCGGCTGAAAGGGCACGGCCGCGCGCCGCCGGCCCAGTTGGCGTCGTTGCCGGCCCAATTGCACCGCTTCCCTGAGCCGCTCACTCCGCTGTAGGCGCAGAGGCTGCCCTTGCTCGTCACGGTTGGCCGCGGCCATGCTGCACACCGCGGTGGTGCCGCTCGGCAGCACGGTGTCGGCGATCTCGACGTCCTCGGTGAGGTAGCGCGCCATGCCGAAGCCCGCGTTGGCGTCCAGCCGCAGCGCCTCCTCCACCGCGGAACGCACCAGTGACCGGTCGGCCAGCAGTTGCTCCCATCGCCGCCGGTCGGCGAGCAGCATCGCCATCATCTTGCCGATCATGTTGGCGGTGGTCTCGTGCCCGGCGACGAGCAGGCCGATGCCGGTGCTGATCAGGACTATGCATGTCCGACCAGTGGGCGAACCGGTCGCGGTCGGTGTCAGGGACGCCGAGGATGTCGCAGATCACCCACACCGGCAGCGGGAACCCCAGACTGGCTTTGAGATCGGCCGGAGCGCCCTGCTTGACCATCTCGTCGATGAGCTGCTCGGCCATCGCCTCGATTCCCGGCCGCAGCGCGTTCATCCGCTTGGCGGGGAACCACTTGCCGATCATCCGCCGCCACTTCAGGTGCGCCTCGCCGTGCTGGGGCAGCACGGTGGCCATCTCGCTGTTGAACAGCCCACCCGACTCGACGTCCGCGGCCCTGGCCGCGTCGTCCGCTCCGGTCGGCCGGGTGAACCGCGGATCGCTCAAGACCCGCTTGACATCCTCGTAGCGCGTGACCAGCGCCGCCTCGTCCCCGCTGGCCAGCGTCACGTGCGCAACCCGGGCACTGGTCGGTTGCTATTGCCGGAGTGACTCGGTGAGCGTCCGGGCCGCCTGGGTGACGAGCTTGCCGTACTCCGGTCTGAGGTCGTCCGGCATGCGGCTGGCCGGGGTGGAGACGCTGAGGCTGGCGACCGGGCCCTCCGGGCCCAGGACGGCGGAGGCGACGGCGGCGATGTCGGCGCGCCACTCGCCGCGGTTGTCCGCGTAGCCGCGGGCGCGGACCTCCGCCAGCTCGGCGCGGAGCAGCTCCGGGTCGATGATCGTGGTGCCGGTGTACGCGGGCAGCTCGGCGATCGGCCGGTCCAGGTGCGCGAGCACGGCCTTGCCGTTGGCCGAGGCGTGCAGCGGCAGCCTGATGCCGAGCGGCAGCACGATGCGCAGCGGCTTGTCGGTCTCCAGCCGCTCGATCAGCACGACCGCGTCCCCTTCAGGGACCATGAGATGGATCGTCTCGCCGGTGCGCTGCCGCAGCTCCTCCATGACCGGCAGGGCCACGTCGCGCAACCCCAGCTCGGCCCGCCGCCCGACCTGCAGTGCCTTGCTGGTCACCTGCCAGCGCGTGACCGCGCCCCCGGCGGGCCTGATCCACCCGGCGTCGTGCAGCGTGCGCAGCGAGCGCTGCACCGTGCTCTTCGGCAGGCCGAGCCCGCGGGCCAGCTCGCCCACGCCGGCGGGCTGGCGGCTGGCGACCTCTTCGAGCACTCGGAGGGCGGTGATCACGTTCTGCATCCATTGACTCCTCTGCGGGCCGAATTTAATGTTAGTGAACCGCTACACGGCACGTTGTGCCGTGACACGGCACGAAGGAGCAACACGACGTGGGCCGCCACTTCCTGCAGATCCCAGGACCGACCAACGTCCCCGACCGGGTGCTGCGCGCCATCGCCCAGCCCACGATCGACCACCGCGGCCCCGCCTTCGCCCGGCTGGCGCGCGAGCTGCTCGAACGGCTGAAGCCCGTCTTCGGCACCCGTCACGACGTCGTCGTCTACCCGTCGTCGGGGACGGGGGCGTGGGAGGCGGCGCTGGTCAACACGCTCTCGCCCGGTGATCGGGTGCTGGCGTTCGAGACCGGGCACTTCTCGACGCTGTGGTGCGAGATGGCCGCCCGGCTGGGTCTGGTCGTCGACCTGGTGCCGGGCGACTGGCGGCACGGCGCCGACCCGGACGCGATCGGCGATCTCCTCACCGGCGAGCACGCGGCCGTCATGGTGGTGCACAACGAGACCTCGACCGGCGTGCGCAGCCGCATCCCGGAGATCCGCGACGCCATCGACGCGACCGGGCATCCGGCGCTCCTGCTGGTGGACACGATCTCGTCGCTGGCCTCGATGGAGTACCGCCACGACGAGTGGGGCGTGGACGTGACCGTCGGCTGCTCGCAGAAGGGGCTCATGCTGCCGCCCGGCCTCGGGTTCAACGCCGTCGGGCCGAAGGCGCTGGCGCGCCGGGGGCGGCTGCCGCGCTCGTACTGGGACTGGGAGCCGATCATCGCGGCCAACCGGCAAGGGTTCTTCCCGTACACGCCGCCCACGAACCTGCTGTACGGGCTGCGCGAGGCGCTGATCATGCTGGAGGAGGAGGGCCTGCCGCAGGTGTTCGCCCGCCACGACCGGCACGCGGAGGCGACCCGCCGGGCGGTGCGGGCGTGGGGGCTGGAGGTGCTCTGCGCCGACGAGCGGGAGTACTCCAGCACGCTCACTGCGGTGCTCGTGCCTGACGGGCACGACGCCGACGCGGTCCGGCGGCACATCCTGGAGCGGTACGACATGTCGCTCGGCACCGGGCTCGGGCGGCTGGCTGGACGCGTGTTCCGAATCGGACATCTCGGCCATTTCAACGATCTGATGCTGGCGGGGACGCTTGGCGGGGTCGAGATGGGGCTGCTCGGGGCCGGGGTGCCGATCAAGGAGGGCGGAGTGCGCGCGGCACTGGCCTGCCTGGAGGAGGGCTCCGGATGAGCCTGGCGGGGAAGCTGTCGCCGCTGATCGGCGGTGACGTCAGGGACGATCCCTACACCAGGCACCTGTACTCGTCCGACGCCAGCATGTACGCCATCGAGCCGCTCGCCGTCGCCTTCCCCCGGGATGCCGGCGACGTGCAGGTCCTGGTGGCGGCGTGCGCGGAGCTGGGGGTGCCGGTGCTGCCGCGCGGGGCGGGCACCAGCCTGGCCGGGCAGACGGTGGGCGCGGCGTTGATCGTCGACTTCTCCCGGCACATGAACCAGATCATGGAGATCGACGGCCGCAGCGCGCGGGTGCAGCCGGGGGTCGTGCAGGACCAGCTCAACCGGGCGGCACGGCGGCACGGGCTGATGTTCGGTCCCGACACGTCGACCAGCAACCGGGCGACGATCGGCGGCATGATCGGGAACAACTCGGCGGGCAGCCACTCCGTCCGGTACGGCTCCACGATCGACCACGTCGAGTCGCTCCGCGTGGTCCTCGCCGACGCCACCACGCCCGATCTGGCCACCGACGCCCGGCTCACGTCGGAGGTGGCCGAGGTCCTCCGGGGGCTCGATCTGGCCGGGTTCCCGCGTTTCTGGCGGCACTCGGGCGGCTACCGCCTGGACCGGGCCATCGGCTCCTTCCCGGCCGGTGGCCTCCCGACCGGTGTGGATCTCACCAAGCTGATCGTCGGGTCGGAGGGGACGCTGGCCGTGGTGACCGAGGCCACGGTGGCGCTGGTGGAGCGGCCGCGGGCCAAGGCGATCGCCGTCGGGCACTTCACCTCCACGCTCGCCGCCGTGGCGGCCACCGCCGACGCCCTGGCCTTCGACGCCGCCTCGGTCGAGCTCATGGACAAGGCCATTCTCGACCTGTCCAGGCAGCGCGTGGACTACGCCGGGCTCGGCGGCATCCTGGAGGGCGACCCGGAGGCGCTGCTGTTCGTCGAGTTCTTCGGCGACACCCCGGCCGAGGTGGCCGACCGGGTGGACAAGCTGGCCGCCACCTGGAAGGCGAACGGCCACGGCTACCACACGCTCCGGGCCACCACCGACCGGCAGCAGCAGGCCGTGCTCAAGGTCCGCAAGGCCGGGCTCGGCCTGCTGATGGCCTCCAGCGTGGGAAGCCGCAGGCCGCTGGCGTTCGTCGAGGACACCGCCGTCCCGCCGGAGCGGCTGCTGCCGTACGTCGAGGAGTTCGGGCGCGTCCTCGAGGGCCACGGGCTGAAGGCCGGCTTCTACGGGCACTGCTCGGTCGGCTGCCTGCACATCCGCCCCTTCGTGGACCTGCGCGCGCCCGGCGAGATCGGCAGGATGCGCGCGGTCGCCGAGGAGATCGCCGAGCTGGCCGCCAGGCACGGCGGCGTGAACTCCAGCGAGCACGGCGACGGCCTGGCCCGCTCGGAGTTCAACCGGCGGCTGTTCGGCGACGAGATCTACGAAGCCATGCGGCGGGTCAAGCGGATCTTCGATCCCGGCGGGCTGCTGAACCCCGGCAAGATCGTGGACGCACCGCCGATGACCGCGCACCTGCGCGACCCGGGCCTGCCGGAGCCGCGCCCGCTGCGTACCACGCTGGCATTTGACGGAGGCATGCACGCCGCCGCCGACCGGTGCATGAACGTCGGCGTCTGCCGCAAGGACGACTCCGGGGTCATGTGCCCGTCGTACATGGCCACCCGCGAGGAGGAGCACTCCACCCGCGGCCGAGCCAACGCCCTGGTCAAGGCCCTGTCGTCGGCCGATCCCCGGCAGGCGATGGGCGACGAGCGGCTGCACGGGATCCTCGACCTCTGCCTGGAGTGCAAGGCCTGCCAGTCGGAATGCCCGCTGGGCGTGGACATGGCGGCGCTGAAGAGCGAGTTTCTCCACCAGTACCAGCAGGCCCACGGCGTACCGCTGCGCTCCCGTCTGTTCGGGGCGATCAGGACGCTCAACCGCCTGGGCTCGGCCACCGCGCCGCTGTCGAACCGGCTGGCCGCCCCCCTGCGCGGCCCGCTCGGCCTGAGCAGGCGGCGGCCGCTCCCCCGCTTCCGCCACGACAACCTGATCCGCTGGTTCCGGCGCAGGCCGGAGCCCGCGGGGGGCAGGGAGGTGATCCTGCTCGCCGACTCCTTCACCACCTACAGCGAGCCCGGAATCGGGAAGGCCGCCGTCGAGCTGCTGGAGCGCGCCGGCTACCGGGTACGGCTGGCCGCCGAGGGCTGCTGCGGCCGCTCCAGCATCTCCAAGGGCCTGCTCGAGCGGGCCAGGTCGATGGCCGGCGCGATGGTCGGTCAGTTGGCCGGTTCCGACGCGCCCATCGTCGGCCTGGAGCCGTCCTGCCTGCTCACGCTGAAGGACGAATACAGCGCCCTGCTGCCCGGCGACCCCAGGGTGGCCGCGGTGGCGGCCCGCGCCAGGCTCATTCCCGAGCTGCTCACGGAGGCGATCGACGACGGCTCGCTGACGCTGGGCGGCGCGCTGCGCGGGCGCAGGATCCTCCTGCACGGCCACTGCCACGAGAAGGCCGTCGTCGGCACCGGCGCCACGCGAGCACTGCTGTCCAGGATCCCCGGAGCGGAGGTGGAAGAGATCGACGCCGGCTGCTGCGGCATGGCCGGCTCGTTCGGCTTCGAGAGCGAGCACTACGACCTGTCCATGAGGATCGGCGGTCTCCGGCTCTTCCCGGCGATCGCCGCATCCTCGCCCGACACCCTGCTCGCGGCCACGGGGGTGTCGTGCCGCCAGCAGATCGCCCACGGCGCGGGACGCCCTGCCCGCCACCCGGTCGAGCTCCTTCATCAGGCGGCCGACCTGCCCTAACGTATCGGGGGAGAACGGAGTACGCAGTGTCCGCAGAGCTCCTGTCCATTCTCGCCCTCATCGTCATGTTCGTCGTGGCCACCCTCTTCCCCGTGAACCTGGGCGCGCTGGCCCTCGTCGGCGCGTTCCTCGTCGGGACGCTGGCCGCGGGCATGAGCACCGACGACATCATGGGGGCGTTCCCCGGCAGCCTGTTCGTGATCCTCGTCGGGGTGACGTTGCTGTTCGCCATCGCCACCAACAACGGGACGGTCGACTGGCTGGTACGCGCCGCCGTGCACCTGGTGCGCGGGCGGATCGCGGCCATCCCGCTGGTGGTGTTCGCCATCTCGGCGCTGCTCACGGCCGTGGGCGCGCCGGCTCCCGCGGTGGCGGCGATCCTGGCGCCCATCGCGTTCGGGTTCGCCGCCGACTACAAGATCCATCCGCTGCTGATCGGGCTCATGGTGGCGCACGGGACGCAGGCGGGCGCGTTCTCGCCGATCAGCGTGCTGGGCGGGATCGTGAACGGGGTGGCGAGGGACGCCAACCTGCCGACCAACAATGTGGTGCTGTTCCTGTCGAGCTTCGCGTTCAACGCCGCCGCGGCGGTGGCCGTCTTCTTCGTCTTCGGCGGCCCCCACCTGGTACGGCGCGGCGCCGTCGCCGTGCCGGGCCCGTCCGCCTCCGACGGCGCGCCTGCTCCCGGCGGCGTGCCCGCTCCGGAAGGCGTGCCCGCGCCCGGCGGCGCTTCCGAGCCCGGCGGCGCCTCCCGCGCCTCCGAGGCCGTCCGTGCCCCGGGAGGCGCCGGCTCGGCGGGAGACGGCACCACCTCTGAGACCGGGGACCCCGGCGCGGCGCCCGTGCCCGCAGCCACGGTCACCGCCGCGCCGGACCCCACCCCTGGCACTTCGTCCGCGCCCGCCACCGACCCCGGCACCCGCACGATCCCTGAGCCCGGCTCCGGTGCCGGGACCGCGAGCGGGCTCCGGCTCACGCCGCACCAGGCGCTGACGCTGACCGGGATCGTCGCGCTCTGCCTGGCGGTGCTGGTGTTCAAGCTGGACGTCGGCCTGACCGCCGTCACCGTCGCCGTCGTCCTCTCCCTCACCTCCCCCAAGGCGAACAAGAGCGCCGTCGAGAAGGTGGCCTGGCCGACCGTGCTGCTGATCTGCGGCGTCGTCACGTACGTGGGCGTGCTGCAGGAGATCGGCACCGTCGACTACGTCGGCACGTCCGTGGCCGCGATCGGCATCCCGCTGCTGGTGGCGCTGCTGATCTGCTACGTCGGCGGCGTCGTTTCCGCCTTCGCCTCGACGGTGGGCATCCTGGGCGCGCTGGTGCCGCTGGCCGTGCCGCTGCTGGGGACGGGCGCCCTGGGGCCGATCGCGATGATCGCGGCGCTGTCGGTGTCGTCGGCCATCGTGGACGTCAGCCCGTTCTCCACGACGGGTGCGCTGCTCGTGGCCAACGTCCGGGGCATGCATCGGGACGTGTTCTACCGCAGGCTGCTCGCGTACGGCGCGATGATCGTCGTGGCGGGCCCGCTCGCGGCCTGGGCCGTCCTGGTCGCGCCCGGCTGGCTCGGCTAGACGTTCGTCCCGGCGTCCGCGCCAGGCCGGGCTGTACCGACGGCTGGCGTCCGGGCGCGGGGACGGCACTATGATCATGACGCGGCATGGACTGCCGGCTGGTCCACTGTGTCTCGCCAGGCCCCACTACCACACCAGTAAATCGTTCCACAGGCGCGGTGGGCCGCATAGGCTATGATCACGCCGGTGGACACGGGTTCGACCTGTGACGATGCACCGCTCCAGGCATTGACACGATTCAAGTCCCGCTGCCGTGCCGATCGTCGGCACGGTGCGCCCGTGGTTCGCCCACCAGACACGAGGAACGATGTCGAGCATCAAAGAGGTGGCCCGGCTCGCCGGGGTATCCGTCGGCACCGTGAGCAACGCGCTCAACCGGCCCGACCTGGTAGCGCCAGAGACGCTGCGGCGGGTGCAGGCGGCGATCGCGCAGCTCGGCTACGTCCGTAACGGCTCCGCCCGGCAGCTGCGGGCCGGGCGCAGCCGGACCATCGCCGTGGTCGCGCTCGACCTGGCCAACCCGTTCTTCATCGACGTGCTCAGCGGCGTGGAGACCGCCGCGCACCGCGTCGGCGTCACCGTGATGGTCTTCAACAGCAGCAAGGACGCCGACCGCGAGGCCAGGCTGCTGGAGATGCTCGAGGAGCAGCGCCCCCTGGGCGTGCTCATCACCCCCGTGAGCGACGGCGGCCAGCAGGAACGGCTGGACCGGCTCATCGCCCGCGGCATCCCGGTGGTGCTGTTCGACAACTCCACCCGGCTCAGCTCGGGGTGCGCCGTCGCCGTGGACGACGTCCTCGGCGGCCGCCTGGCCGGGCGGCACCTGCGCGAGCGGGGGCACCGCCGCATCGCCTTCGCCGGCGGGCCGTTCACCGTCCGCCAGGTCGAGGACCGCCGTGACGGCCTGGCGAGCGTGCTCACCCGGGAAGAGACGCTGACCGTCATCCCGCTGCCCGACCTCAACGTCGCCACCGGCCGCACGGCCGGGCAGGAGATCGCCGGCCTGCCCCGCGCCGCGCGGCCCACCGCGGTCTTCTGCGCCAACGACCTGGTGGCGCTGGGCGTGCTGCAGGAGCTGACGCAGCGCGGCCTGCGGATCCCTGACGACGTGGCGATCCTCGGCTACGACGACATCGACTTCGCCGCCGCGGCGGCCGTACCGCTGTCGTCGATCCGGCAGCCGCGCGAGCAGATCGGCCTCACCGCCGCCCTGATGCTGCTGGAGGAGGCCGACCGGCTCGCCGGGCACCAGCACCGCCACGTCATCTTCCAGCCCGAGCTGGTGGAACGCACCTCCACCGCCCAGCTGCGGACCCCGCGGAAAGCGGAGAAGGCGGCGCGGTGACCGGCTGCTCGGCCGGCTGGAGGCGATGACCGGCTGCTCGGCGGGCTGGAGCAGGCCGGGCGGCGAGCCGGGCCTACGGTCACCGGTCGATGCAGGCCGGGATCCGGTTCGGGGTCAGGCGGGGCGGTCGTCAGCCCGGTCGAGGCGCTGATAAAGGCCGTACACGAAGCGGGCGTGGTAGTGCGTGCCCTCGTGGGTGAAGCCGACCGTCCAGTGGTGCGGGGCCGAGCCCTCCAGGTGGGAGGCCCCGGGGAAACTCGCGCCGACGTCGGCGACGACGCATCTCCAGGGGATCAGCTCCGCGAACGCCAGCGCCCTGCCGCCGCCGGGACGGACGAACCACTGGTTCCACACCTCGCCGCCGGGGCCGAGCAGGACCTCGAACTCCAGGTCCGGCCAGGAGGGCAGCCTCCAGCGGGCCACCTCGCACGTCAGGCTCCCGGCCGGTTTCACGCCCTCGTAGGCGGGCGGGCCGAGCACCATCCGTACCAAGGCCCGCCCCTTCGGGGCCCGCTCTGAGTGCAGCATGGCCGTCCATTGGGTGTGCGCGGCGCGGAGCTCGGCGCGGGAGGCGCCCATGGCCATGAGCGCGACCTCGACCCTCGCGGCGTCGAGGTCGCGCATGCGGTGCATCAGGGCCAGCTCGAACTGGCGAACTCCGAATTTCATGACCTCACCACCGATGATCGCGGGCCGGCTCAGCGCGCGTCACGACGGCGTCTCGTCCGCGCCCCGATCGGACGCGCCCCGATTGGTCCTGCGCAGCCGCCGCGCCACGCCGAACCAGGCGGGGACCTCCCGCTCGTCGTCGAAGCCGCGCGCCACCACGATGTCGGTGGAGGAGTGCAGCAGGATCGACAGCACGATGGTGACCGCGACGATCTGGAACACCTGCTGGGCGGCGGCGATGCCGGAGGCGAGCACGAGCAGGCCGTACACGACGGAGGCGAAGCCCTTGGGCCCGAACCAGGCCACCGCCGCCTGCTCGCGCATGGACAGGCCCGAGCGCAGGAAGGACAGCCAGATGGCGACCGGGCGGGCGAACACCAGCGCGAGGACCGCGAACAGCCAGCCCTGCCACCCCACCGAGCCGAGCAGCGCCGGCGTGATGAGCGCGCCGAACACCAGCAGCGCGGCCAGCTTGAACAGCTCGGCGATGAGCTCGCCGAAATGCTCGAACGACTCCCGCTGCCGGTGGCCGAAGGTCGCCACGGTGATCCCTGCCGAGAACGCGGCCAGGAACAGATTGCCGTGCGTGGCCTTGCCGAGCGCGAGCACGAGCAGGCCGATGGCCAGGGCGTTGAGCGGTTCGTACTGGGTGGAGGCGGAGAACCAGCGGGTCTGCTCCAGCTTGATCGCCAGCCACGGGACGGCGACCCCGATGAGGATGCCCACGCCTAGCTCCATGCCCAGCTCGCCGAGGTGGAGGTCCTCCGAGCCGGACGCGATCGCCAGGAAGAGGATGACGAACGGCAGCGCCAGCCCGTCGTTGACGCCGGACTCGACGTTGAGCAGCTGCCGCAGCCTCGGCGGCACCTTCTCGTTGCCGACCAGGGCGGCGGCGAAGACCGGGTCGGTGGGCGCCAGGATCGCGCCGACCAGCAGCGACTCGATCCAGCCCAGGCCGAGCAGGTAGTGCGCGCCGACGGCGGTGATGCCCAGGGTGAGCGGCAGGCCCCAGCCGAGCGCCCGCCCCGGCAGGCGCCAGGCGCTGCGCAGATCGGCCCAGCCCACCCGCATGCCGTCGGTGAACAGCACCGTGAACAGCGCCAGCTCGGCCAGCGTGGCGACGAGGTCGTCGCCGGGCCGCAGCGAGACCACGCCCAGCGCGCCGTCGCCGAGCACGAAGCCGGCCACCAGGAACAGCGCCGCCGTGGACAGGATGGTCCGGTGGGCCAGGCTCGACACCAGCACGGCCAGCAGGAGCAGGCCCGCGAACGCCGTCAGCAACGCGCCCATCAGCAGCACCGCAGGGAACTGGTCACGTGGGGCCTCCGGCCGGATCGTCGTCGAAATCTTTGCCGACCAGACTTCCCGGCGCACCGGCGCTTACCTTAACAGCAGCGGTGTCGCCCGCGCACAGGCGGATTCTTGACGCGTACCTCAGCAGGCCGCCGCCTCGGTCTTGCCAGGAGCAGCCGATCCCGCTCATTGCGATCTTGACGGTTCTTGATACGTTGTCTACTGGTGTGCCGGGAAGTCTGGTCGGCGGGTTCCTTATCCCTTATGTCCGAAGGATGTGCTCGTGCGCGCCCGAGACCTACTTGCCGACTTTCCCACGGTCGGCTTGGACTCCCCCATCATCGACGCGGCCAGGATGCTGGCCGATCAGGATCTGCCCGGCCTCATCGTCATCGAAGACGACGGCACGCCGTTCACGATCCTGCCCGGCACCGAGGTGCTCCGGCTGGCCGTGCCCACCTATTGCCAGGACGACCCCGCCCTGGCCCGGGTGGTGGACGAGGCGCACGCCGACGCCTTCCTGGGCGCGCTGAACGGCCGTACCGTGCGCGAGGCGCTGCCGCGGCAGCCGCGCGAGCTCCCGGTCACCGACCCCGACGCCACGGTGCTGGAACTGGCCGCGCTGATGGCCCGCACCCGCAGCCCGCTGGTCGCCGTACTCGGCGACGGGCGGCGATTGATCGGGGCCGTGACTCTGCAGGCGCTGCTGGACCGGGTGCTCGCGGGGTGAGCGCGCTCTCCTGGGTGAGCGTGGCGGTGTTCCTGGCCGCCTACGCGCTGATCGCCACCGAGAAGATCCACCGGGTCGCGGCCGCGCTGGGCGGCGCGGCGATCATGCTGCTGATCCACGCCACCAGCGCGGAGGCGGCCTTCTTCTCCGAGCACGCCGGGATCGACTGGAACGTGATCTTCCTGCTGCTCGGCATGATGATCATCGTCGGTGTCCTCAAGGAGACCGGCGTCTTCGAGTACCTGGCCATCTGGGCGGCCAAACGGGCGCGGGGCCGGCCGTTCCGGCTGATGGTGCTGCTGGTGCTCATCACCGCGATCGCCTCTGCGCTGCTGGACAACGTCACCACGGTGCTGCTCATCGCGCCGGTCACGTTCCTGGTGTGCGAGCGGCTCGCCCTCCGCGCCGCCCCCTTCCTGATCGCCGAGGCCATGGCCTCCAACATCGGCGGCGCGGCCACGCTGGTCGGCGATCCGCCGAACATCATCATCGCCAGCCGGGGTGGGCTGACCTTCAACGACTTCCTCGTGCACATGGCGCCTATGATCATCGTCCTGATGGTGGTGTTCGTCGGGTTGTGCTGGCTGCTGTTCGGCCGCACGTTCCGCTACGACCCGGAGCGCGCCGAGGCGATCATGGCGCTGGACGAGCGGGAGGCCATCGCCGACCGGCGGCTGCTGTGGCAGTCGCTGGCCGTGCTGGCGCTGGTGATGGCCGCGTTCGTGCTGCACCCGGTGCTGCACTACGAGCCGTCGATCGTGGCGCTGCTCGGGGCCGGGGTTCTGGTCGCGGTGACGAAGATCCGCACCGAGCAGGCCATCGCCGAGGTGGAGTGGCCCACGCTCGTGTTCTTCGCCGGGCTGTTCGTCATGGTCGGCGCCCTGGTCGAGACCGGCGTCATCGGCGCGCTGTCCAAGGCCGCGGTCGCGGCGACCGCCGGGCAGCCGGAGCTGACCACGATGGGGCTGCTCGGCATCTCGGCCGTGCTGTCGGCCATCGTGGACAACATCCCGTACGTCGCCACGATGAGCCCGATCGTGGAGCAGCTCGTGCAGGCGGGCGGTGGCGACGGCCCGGCGCAGGTGCTGTGGTGGTCGCTGGCCTTCGGCGCCGACCTGGGCGGCAACGCCACCGCGGTGGGCGCCGCGGCCAACGTGGTCGTGCTCGGCATCGCCGCCCGCAACGGCACCCCGATCAGCTTCTGGCACTTCACCAAGTACGGCCTGATCGTCACGGTGGTGACCGTGGTCCTGGTCGCGCCATACCTGTGGCTGCGCTACCTCTGACAACGGATCCGCGCTCGGGGCGCCGAGGCCGCGCCCGTGCCCGTGTTCGTGACGCCGGCGCTCACCGCCCGGTAGCCTCCAAATGCCTGAGCGTGACCGCGCCGGCCTGAAGGAGAACGACGTGTCCAACGCCACCGGACCCATCAGCCCTCCCGCCGTCCTCGGCGGCCGGCCGCTGCCGCTGGTGGGCCGTGCCCGCATGTACGTGTGCGGGATCACCCCGTACGACACCACGCATCTCGGGCACGCCCGGACATTCGTGTGGGCCGACGTGGCGGCCCGGGTGCTGCGGCACGCAGGTGTGCGGGTGGAGGTGTGCCGGAACGTCACGGACGTCGACGACGTGCTGACCAGCGCGGCGCGGCGGGCCGGCAGTCCGTACGACAGTTTCGCCGCGGTCCAGCAGTTCCACTTCGACCACGACATGGCGGCGCTGGGCGTGGCCCCGGTCACGTACGAGCCGCGGGCGCACAACCACGTCGCGCAGGTCATCGCGCTCGCCGCCGCGCTGGTCGACGCGGGGCACGCCTACGCACACGACGGCGCCGTGCACTTCCGGGGCGCGGGCGTGCCGGAGCGAGCCGGCCTCGGCAGGGACGCCGCGCTGCGCCTGCTCACCGAGTACGGCGACGACCCGGCCGCCCCCGGCAAACGCGACCCGCTCGACGTCGTCGTGTGGACGCCGTCCGGGGCGGGCGAACCGGCCTGGCCCAGCCCATGGGGCTCGGGCCGTCCCGGCTGGCACGCGGAGTGCGCCGCCATGGCCCTGACCACGCTCGGGCCGGCGCTGGACGTGCACGTGGGCGGCACCGATCTGCGCTTTCCGCATCACGCCTACGAGTCGGCGATGGCCGAGGCCGTGACCGGTGTACGGCCGTTCGCGCGGGCGTGGCTGCATGTCGGGATGGTGCGCGTGGACGGCGCCAAGATGGCCAAGTCGGCGGGCAACCTGGTCTTCACCGCCGACCTGCTGCGCCGCTACCCCGCGGCGGCGCTGCGGCTGATGCTGCTCGATCATCCGTGGGCCGACGACTGGGCCTACACGCCGGACGCCTGCGACGTGGCCGCCGCCCGGCTGGAGCGCCTGAACACGGCCGCCGGCGCCCCGGGGACCTCGGTGGCCGCACGCGACGCCGCCGTGCGCGCGTTGCTGGACGACCTGGACGTACCTGCCGCCCTGCGCATCGCCGAGACGGAAGGCGGCCTCACCGCCCGCACGATCCTCGCCGTCCTGGCCCTCACCTGACGGCAGCCGACCCAGGAAACAGCGCCACGGCGACGCCGTAGAGCGCGCGGGTGCTGGAGTTCCTCCGCGCGAGCCTCGCTCACACCCCTGAGCCGCGGGGCCGTACCACCGCGATCGGGCAGGTCAGGTGGTGCAGCACCGCGTGGCTGACCGAGCCGAGCACCGCGGAGGCGAAGCCGCCCAGCCCGCGCGAGCCCAGCACCACCAGGTCGGCCGTCTCGCCCGCCTTGATCAGGACGCTCACCGGATGCCCCCGTGCCTGGTCGTCGGTGATCCGGACGTCGGGATACTTCGCCCGCCACGGCGCCACCCGCTCAGCCGCCGCCCGGGCCTGCTGCTCGTAGGCCTCATCCAGCAGGACGTAGTAAGCGGGCGCGTACGGCGAGTACACCGGGACCTGCCAGGCGTAGACGACGTGCAGCGGGACGCGGCGGGCCCGGGCCTGGTCGACGGCGTACTGGATGGCCGCGTCGGAGTGTCCGGAGCCGTCGTCGCCGACGACCACCAGCCCGTGCTGCACCACGGAGGGCCGGCGGACGATCACGACCGGCCCGGTGGCGTGCCCGGCGACGCCCAGGCCGACCGAGCCGAGGATCATCCCGGCGAACCCGCCGAGTCCCCGGCTGCCCAGCACCACGCTGTCCGCGGACGCCGACTCGCCGATCAGGGTGTCGATCACGTTCCCGGGCAGCAGCTCCGTGGTCACCTCGACGTCGCGCGTCAGGGCACGTGCCCGGTCGCCGGCCGCGGCCAGCTTCCCGGCGCAGGAATCGGTCCCGTTCGCGGCGTAGGGCCACTGCTGGCAGACGTGTACGATCCGCAGGCTCAGCCCTCTGCGCTGCGCGTCGGCGGCGGCCCACTCCACGGCTGCGGTCGCCGGCGCGGATCCGTCCACGCCGACCATGATGTGCCTGGTCATCACGCACCTCCTCCGCTCTCACCTCCAGTTTCGCGCGGTGGCGACCCGGCCGCTCCCAGATCGGCGGGCGGTCATGTCCTTCCCGGGGTGCGGGCGCCCGTCCGGAAGACCTTGCGGCACAGGACCCCGGCGATCACGGCCGTGACTGCGATCGGCACGCCGAGGACCCAAGGGGTGTGGAACAGCGCGGCTGGCGCCTGCTGGAGGATCACGAAGGCGCCCATGACGAGGACGAACCAGCCGAACGCCCTGCGCAGGCGGTCGGCGTCCAGGCGACCGGCGAGAACGCCCCCGACGAGCCCGCCGGCGACGGCCGCCCCGGTCACCGGCAGCGCCAGCGACCAGTCGACGGGCACGCTGTGCAGGTACCCGGCCAGCCCGGCCACCGACTTCATCGCGATGACGAGCAGCGAGGTGCCCACCGCCACGCCCATGGGCAGCCCGCCGAGCAGCACCAGCGCGGGCACCACCAGGAACCCTCCCCCGGCCCCGACGAGCCCCGTCACCAGGCCGACCACGGCGCCTTCGGCGATCACGTGCACGATGGGCAGGTCCCGCCGGGGTGGCGCGACAGCCGGGGCGCGGCGGTCGCGGATCATGGCGATGGCGGTGGCCAGCATCATCGCCGCGAAGGCCGCCATCAGCAGCGCCTCGGGCAGGTGCGGGCCGATCAGCCCGCCGCCGTACGCGCCCGCCATGCCCGCCGCGCCGAAGACCAGCCCGGTCCGCCAGCGGATCCGCCCGGCCCTGGCGTGCCCGATGGCGGTGACGCCGCTGGTGACGGCCACGATGAACAGCGACATGGCGATGGCCGTCTTGGCCGGGACCCCGGCGAGGTAGACCAGCACCGGCACGGCCAGGATCGACCCCCCGCCGCCGAACAGGCCGAGCGCGATGCCGATCAGGACGGCGGCGGCAAGGGTCAGGGCGATCAAGCATACCCCCTGGGGTATAGGCAGGTCATGGGTCGGCACGTAGTACGGACGAGTGGCCGGTCAGGCGCCGCGCTGCCGGACGACGGCATCCGCGCTCGACCGCCCGCCGCGTAGCCGTGCGATGGCGGCTTCGACGTCCGCCCCGCCGACCCTGTTGTAGGGCAGCTTGGACAGCAGCAGCCCCATGGTGCAGGTGTTGGTGAGGGCGGCGACGGTCAGCCCACCGCCGATGAACGCCGCCACGAGCGCGGCCGCGGGCACCCAGAAGCCGGCCACGGCAGCGGTGAACACGATGCTCCCGGCGACGAGGCGGACCTGCCGCTCCAGCGCCCACCGCGGGCGGCCCCGGTTGACGGGACCTCCGGCCGCGATCCAGGCGTTCATGCCGCCGTCCAGGACCGCGACGTCCGCGAGCCCGGCCCCGGCCAGAGCCGTCCTGGCACGCTCGGCGCGGTTGCCGGACTGGCAGATGAGCAGCATGCGCCCGCCCGCGCTGGTGACGATGCGCCGCAGGTGCGCGTCCACCTGGTCCAGCGGCAGGTTGACGGCCCCGTCGATGTGCGCGGACTCGAACTCTGCCGGGGTGCGGACGTCCACGACCAGGACGTAGGGGTCGGCCGCGATCAGGGATCGGGCGGAGGTGGGGTCGATGTGGGACAAGGGTGTCGCTCCGTTTCAGAGTGCTGCTCGGTTCGTGGGGCCGTTCGGCTCGAGGGAGCCGCCCGGTTCAAAGCGGCCGGTCGTTTTGGGGCAGGCGGCCTGGTTCGTACGCAGGGCCGCCGGTCTTTTTCGGTCAGGCGGCTTGGTTCGTACGCAGGGCTTCGACGACGTCGGGGATCCCCGCGCCGGTGAGCGCGACGGGCCGGTATCCCTGGCGGGCCAGCTCGCTCGCGGCGATGGCCGCCCGGCGTCCGGAGCCGCAGGCGACGAGCACGGGCCGCGACCGGTCCAGCTCGGCGGGAACGCCCTCGGTGAACAGGTCGGGCAGGAAGCGCTCCACCGCGCCCTCGAAGCGGACGTCCTCCCGCTCGTTCGGCATGCGCACGTCCAGGAGCTGGGCGCCGGGCTGCGCGAGCAGGGTCGCGAAGGCCGGCAGCTCCGCCAGCGAGTACGCCTGCCCGGCGGCCTCGCCCAGGTCGCGGACGACCCCCTGGACGGTGTCGATGCCGATCCGCGCGAGCTGGGTGACGGCCTCGGCGACGTCCTGGCCCGGCTCGGCGACCAGCGTGATCGGCTCTTGGTACGGCAGCAGCCAGCCCGCCCAGCTGCCGAAGTCGTCGCTCAGCTCGATCCCGAGCGAGCCGGGCAGCATGCCACCGGCCTGCGCCTGCCGGGGCCGGATGTCGACGACGTGCGTGCCGTCCGGCGCCCGGTCGAGCTCGGGGACCCGTACGGACGGCATGGGCGGCACGCCGGCGGTGTTGGCCGGCCCCATGTGCCGGTAGAAGGCCGGGATCGGCATCGGCGCGGCCAGCAGCCGGTCGGCGAACTCCTCCACCTCCTCGATGGCCAGCAGCGGATTGTCCTCCGCCTCCGCCCCGATGCTGGAGGTGAACCGGCCCGCACCGGTCGCCGTGCAGAACGACCCTTCGCCGTGCGTCGGGAACAGCCCGGCCTCGGGCGGCAGCGCCGCCAGCCGGCGCAGCGAGCCGTGCTGGAGGCGGGCCAGTGAGCGGGCGCGTCCGGGGCCGAGCAGGTCGGGCCGCCCGGCGGAGGCCACCAGCAGGCTGCCGCCCGAGAACACCGCCACCGGCTCCCCGTCGACGAGCACCAGGTAGCTGGTGTGCTCGGGCGTGTGCCCCGGCGTGTGAACCGGGCGGATCGTCAGCCCGCCGCCGCCCTCGATGTCCTCCAGGTGGAAGGCCGCCGTGTGCCGGTAGGCCGCCGCCGCGGCGGCCGGCAGCACCAGCTCGGCCCCGGTGCGCCGCGCGGCCTGCTGACCGCCCGAGACGTAGTCGTTGTGCAGGTGCGTCTCCAGCACGAACCGCAGCTCCACGTCCCGCTCGGCCGCCGCCCGCAGGAAGCGGTCGATGTCGCGCTGCGGGTCGACCAGGATCCCCTTGCCGTCGTGCGACAGCAGGTACGTCTGGTCGCCGAGGCCAGGGGTCCGGAACGTCGTGACATCCATGTGCGTCCATCCTCTCCATACCCCAGGGGGTATCCAAAAGACATAAAAGGGGCCCGCATGAGCCCCGGGAGGCCGCTCAGGCCAGGGCGAGGAAGAGCTTCTCCAGCTCGGCCAGGCTCATCGGCGGCTCCTCCCCGCGATCCTGGGCCGCCTGGCAGTGCCGCAGCCCACTCGCGACGATCTTGAATCCGGCGCGGTCCAGCGCCTTGGAGACGGCGGCGAGCTGGGTGAGCACCTTCGCGCAGTCCTCCCCCGCGTCGATCATCGCGATCACGCCGGCCAGCTGGCCATGCGCCCTGCGCAGCCGGGTCACCGCGTCACCCACCATGCTCTCGTTCAGCTCCATGGAGCCGAAGGTACCCCAGGGGGTATGCGGCACGCAAACGGGCGGCCGCCGGCGAGCGGCCGCCCGGGCGCGTTCAGCCTGCGTGGACGAGGGATTCGATGGGCGGGTTCAGGCGGGAGAAGCCCTCCTGGCTCCGGTACGGGTAGTAGGGGTACGCGGCCGTGGCGGTGCTGGCGGCGTCGAGCCTGGCCACCTGGTCGCGGGTGAGGCTCCACCCGACGGCGCCCAGGTTGTCGCGCAACTGCTCCTCGTTGCGCGCGCCGACGATGACCGAGGCCACGGTCGGCCGCTGGAGCAGCCAGTTCAGCGCGACCTGCGGTACGGTCCTGCCGGTCTCCCCGGCGATCTCGTCGAGGATGTCGACCACCGTGTAGAGGCGCTCGTCGTCGACCGGCGGGCCGAAGGCGGCGGTGCGGTGCAGCCTGCTGCCCTCGGGAAGCGGGCGGCCGCGCCGGATCCTGCCGGTGAGGCGGCCCCAGCCGAGCGGGCTCCACACGAGGGCGCCGACGCCCTGGTCGAGGCCGAGCGGCATCAGCTCCCACTCGTAGTCGCGGCCGACCAGGGAGTAGTAGACCTGGTGGGCCACGTAGCGCGGGTAGCCGTACCGGTCCGCCGTCGCGAGCGACTTCATGAGCTGCCAGCCGGAGAAGTTGGACACGCCGACGTACCGGAGCTTCCCGGCCCGGACCAGGTCACCGAGCGTGGACAGCACCTCCTCGATCGGTGTGGCCGCGTCGAAGGCGTGCAGCTGGAACAGGTCGATGTGGTCGGCGCCGAGGCGGCGCAGCGCGTCGTCGACCACCTTGATCAGGCGGGGTCGCGAGGTGCCCGCGTCGTGCGGGCCGTCGCCCGTGGGCAGCCCGGCCTTGGTCGAGATGAGGAGCCGGTCACGCCGCCCCTTGATCGCCTGGCCGAGCACCTCCTCGGAGGCCCCGTCGGAGTAGACGTCGGCGGTGTCGAACATGGTGACCCCCGCGTCGAGGGCGATGTCCACGAGCCGGCCGGCCTGCGCCACGTCGGTGTTGCCCCACGCGCCGAACAGCTCGCCCTTGCCACCGAACGTCCCGGCGCCGAAGCTCAGCGCGGGGACCTTGAGCCCGGACGCGCCCAACTGCCGATATTCCATGATTTCCATTCTTTAACGGGTCAATATTTCCGTTAAGAGCATAGCGCACTAACGGGATAACTGTTCCATTAGATGTTCGTGGACCGGCCGCGGCCGACCCGGCAGGATGAGCCGGCGATCGGGCCGCCCTGGGCCTGTAAGGCGACGCAGGACGGGTAAGGAGCACGAGGTGACCAAGACGCGGGACGAAGTGCTTCAGCGGCTCGTACGCGAGGGCGTGCTCTCCGCCGAGCAGGCCATGGCCGTGCGGGACGCGCTCGACGAGGCGGCGCCGCGGCCCGCGCGGGCGCGGTGGGCGGAGGTGGCCGGGTACGTCGGCGGCGGCCTGCTGCTGGCCGGGGCGCTCTCCCTGGTGGGCACGTCGTGGGAGGACCTGACGCACACCGCGCGGATCGTCATTCTGCTGGCCACCACCGCGGCGCTGCTCGCCGCCGGGATCGCGCTGGCCGGCACCCGGCCGCGGGAGCAGACGGCCACCGTACGGGGCCGCTCCGGCTCGGTGGCGCTGGCGCTCGCCTCGGGCACGGCCGCGCTGGCCGCAGGAGAGATCGCCGGCGCTCACGAGTCGATGATCGCGGCGGTGGCGGGCCTGGTGGTGGCCGTGGGCGGATATGCCGTGCTGCCCGCCGTGCCCGGGGCGCTCGCGTGCGCGGGGTTCGCCGCGCTCGCCGCCGGGGCGGTCGCCGGCGAGATCACGGACGGCTCCGCCCTGGGGGTCGGAGTGTCGCTCGTCGCCACGGGCGTGCTGTGGACCGCGCTGGTGCTGGCCGGCGTGATCGGGCAGCGGCGGCTGGGGCTGGGGCTCGGCGCGGCCATCGCCCTGCTCGGAGGCCAGTGGGGGCTCGGCGATGCGGACGGGACCGCCTGGGCGTACGGGCTGACGTTCGCCGTGGCCGTGGGCTGTCTGGTGCTGTACCGGTGGGAACGGGCGTGGGTGCTGCTCGTGGCCGGCGTGGCCGGGTTCACGCTGTCCATGCCGGAGGCGATCTGGGACTGGACCGACGGCGCGGTCGGCGGCTCGCTCGTCCTTATGATCGCGGGCGCCGTCCTCGTCGCCTCCTCCGTGCTCGGCATCCGGCTGCACCGCGCGTCACGCTCGGGGACGGATGGCTGAGCGGGAGGTCGCCTGCTCCCCCGGTCGTCCATCGGGCAGTCCGGCGACGTGGAGTCGCGGAGGCTCGCAGGGGCGGATCAGTGCCGTTCGTCGAGGAGGCCCTCGGCGCGCAGGCCGGCCCACAGTAGCTCGGGGATCTCCGCCTCGAAGGACTCGGCGTTGCGGCGCGCCTCCTCGGACGAGCGCATGCCGACCACGATGCCGGCGACGACCGGGTGACGCAGCGGGAACGCCATCGCCGCCTGCGGCAGCGTCACGCCGTGCGCCTCGCAGACGTCGGCGATGCGGTGCGCCCGCTTCAGCAGCTCTGCGGAGGCCGGCTCGTAGTCGAAACGCGCGCCGGGGGCCGGCCGCGGCGTGGCGAGCAGGCCGGAGTTGAAGATCGAGGCGGCCAGCAGGGACACTCCGCGCTCGGCGCAGGCGGGCAGCAGGTCGTCGAGGGCGCGCTGGTCCAGCAGCGTGTAGCGGCCGGACAGCATCACCACGTCGACGTCGGTCTCCGCGACGAGCCTGGTGAGCTTGACGTTGTCGTACATGCCCGCGCCGACGGCGCCGACCACGCCCTCCGCGCGCAGCTCGGCGAGCGCCGGGTAGCCGTCGCGCAGCGCGGCCTCGAAGTGCTGCTCCGCGTCATGCAGGAACAGCATGTCGATCCGGTCGACGCCCATGCGGGCGAGGGAGTCCTCGACGCTGCGGCGCACGCCGTCGCGCGAGAAATCCCACACGCGGCGGTGCGTCGCCGGCACCTGGAAGCTCTCGTCCATGCGGCCCGCCGCCTCCTGCGGGACGAGCAGCCTGCCCACCTTCGTCGACAGGGTGAACTCCGCCCGGGGCTTCGTACGGAGGAACTCGCCGATCCTGCGCTCGGAGTGGCCGATCCCGTAGTGCGGCGAGGTGTCGAAGTAGCGGATCCCGGCGTCCCAGGCCGCCGCCAGCGCCCCGGCGGCGGTGTCGTCGTCCAGGGGCTCGAAGAGCCCGCCGAGCGGCCCGCCGCCGAACCCCAGCTCCGTCACCTCGATCGCGCCGCGCCCCAGGCGGTCGGTCCTCATCCCGCGAACCCCTCCTCGTCTCCGACATTCCGCAACATGATCGTACCGGCCGCCCGAGATCGGTCACCGGGTGAGCGCCCAGGCGAGCAGGCCGAAGGCGGTCGTGGAGGTGATGACGCGGATGATGTTCCAGCTCCGCCAGCGCGCCTCGTCGAACCTCTTGCGGACAGCGGCGAGGTCGATCCCGTCGGGGTCCCCGGCCGCCTTGATCGCGTCGTTGCGCGGCACGTTGACGGCGACGGTGATGACGAACGTGATGGCGTACAGGATGAGCGCCGCCACGATCCAGGGCAGGGCCGGCCGGCCGGCGTGAGTGATCGCGGCGAGAACGGTGAAGACCAGCGCGCCGAAGAAGCCGCCGCCCAGGAACCACGGGTTGATGATCGCCCGGTCGATGGCCTGGAACGCGCCGACGAAGGTGCGGTCGTCTGTCCTGCCGAGGCCTGGCATGATCGTATGGGCGTACAGGCCGAACACCCCCGCCACGAGCCCTGTCGAGATCGTGGCGGCCATCAGCGCGATGATCCGCATCACTTCCACGTGTCCTCCAAGCGGGCGAAGGATCGGCTCAGGGGCTCACATCGCGTTCTCGTGGGCCTGTCGCCGGGCTGTCGCGTGCGGCCCGCCAGGAGAGCACGGGGCGGGGTCCTTCCACCTTATTGGCGGGCGGCTCCCTTGACGACGGTGCCGTCGACGGGCCGGTCCATGCGCGGGAGTCCGCATCGATTGAGTAGGGCATACTCAGGCGCTTCCGGCGCGGCTCTGGGACGGTGGCCGCATGCTCGCAATACGTGCTCGCCGTCTCTTCGACGGCCGGGAAATGCACGACGACCAGGTGGTGACCGTCGAGAACGGGCGCGTCGCCGACATCGCCGGCGACGGGCCCGCCACGGTCGACCTGGGTGATGTCACGCTGCTGCCCGGGCTGATCGACTGCCACGTCCACCTGGCCTTCGACGCCGGCCTCGACGTCGTGGGGACGCTGGAGCAGCCGGGGCTCGCCGACCGGATGCGATCGGCCGCGCGGCGGCACCTCGCGGCCGGTGTGACCACGGTGCGCGACCTGGGCGATCGGGACTATCTGGCGCTCGGGCTCGGCCTCGGGCTCGACGGGCCGGAGATCCTTTCCGCCGGGCCGCCGATCACCCCGCCCAAGGGGCACTGCTGGTTCCTGGGCGGGGAGGCGGCGGGCGAGCAGGGGGTGCGCGAGGCCGTACGGGAACGGGCGGCGCGCGGCGTACATGTGATCAAGATGATGGTGACGGGCGGCGAGATGACGCCGGGCACGCACTCGCACCGGCTCCAGTACGGCCCCGCCGAGCTGAAGGCGGCGGCCGACGAGGCCCACGCGCACGGCCTGCCGATCACCGGGCATGCCCACTGCGCGGAGGGGATCACGCACGCCCTGGAGGCCGGGTTCGACTCGATCGAGCACTGCTCGTTCTTCACCGAGGAGTCCTACGAGGTGGACTACGGGCTGATCGCGCGGCTCGCCGCCTCCGACGTCGTCGTGTCGCTCACGGCGGGGCTGGCGCCGAGCCCGGTGCCGCCGCCACCGCGCATCCAGCAGCGGATCGCCGGCATGATGGAGGGGCTGCGCGCCATCAACGCCGCCGGGGTGGACTTCGTCATCGGGACGGACGCGGGGATCGCGCCGCCCAAGCCGCACGGGGTGCTGCCGTACGGGGCGGAGATGCTGGTCGAGCACGGGTACGCGGCCGTCGACGTGCTGCGATCGATCACCTCGGTCGCGGCCCGGGCCTGCCGCGTGGGAGAGCGCAAGGGCAGCATCGCGCCCGGGTTCGACGCCGACCTGCTGGCCGTGGCGGGCGATCCGCTGGCCGACATCACCGCGCTGCGGCGTCCGCTGGCCGTCTACCGGATGGGGCGACCCTCCGCCTGACGCACGCCGACCTTCATAGGCGGGCCTCGAAGATGAGCTCCCAGGCCCGCTTCCTGGCGCGGGCGACGGCGCCGAGCAGCACCCCGCTGTCGCCGAGCGCGCTCGCCACCACCTGCGGCCGGAGCGGACCCAGCGCGGCCACGCGGCGCTCGATCGCGCCGCCGAGCAGATCGAGGTTGCGCCCGACGCCGCCGCTCAGCACGATCACCTCCGGATCGAGGACCGCCGCGACCGCGACGACCAGCCCGCCGATGCGCTGCCCTTCGGCCTCGACCACGGCCAGGGCGGTGGGATCGCCCCGCCCGGCCGCCTCGAAGACCTCCTTCGCGCTCCCCAGGTCGAGCCCGGCGGCGCGGGCCGCACGCACCACGCCGGGCGCGGACGCCACCGCCTCGGTGGAGCCGTGCTCCAGGGCGTCCGGGCCCCCCGCCGCGGCCGGGTCCTCGGTGGCAGGCAGGTACGACACCTCACCCGCGGCTCCGCGGGCGCCGACGTACAGCTCGCCGTTGACCACGATGCCCATGCCCACTCCGGTGCCGATGGAGACGAGCGCGAAGTGCTGCTTGCCCCTGCCCTCGCCGTACGCGTGCTCGCCGACGGCCGCGAGGTTGATGTCGTTCTCGATGAGGAGGTCTGACTCGAGCGCGGAGCGGAGATGCTCGACCAGGTCGGCGCCCGGCAGGTTGTAGGCGAACTCCAGCCGTCCCGCCACCGGGTCGTAGACGCCCGGCGTGCCGGCGACGGCACAGGTGATGGCGGACCACTCCAGGCCGGCCTCCGCGGCGGCCGCGTGGGCCAGCTCGCGTACGTGGCGGGCCAGGTCGGCCGTGTTGCGGGCGTCGTTGCGGCCGTCCTTGCGCCCTGCGAACGTGCCCCTCAGGTCGGCCACGGCGACGCGGTTCCAGTCGCGCCCGATGTCGATGCCCGCCACGTGCGCGGAGCCGGCGTTCATGTCGTACAGCGAGGTCACCGGTCCCGGCCGGCCGGACACCTCGCCCACCAGGTGGACCAGCCCGTCCTCCGCCAGCCCGGCCAGCGCCGCCGAGACCGTGGGCTTCGACAGCCCCGTGACCTTGGCCAGGTCGGCGCGGGACGCCGGGCCGTGGTCGTGCAGCCGGTCGAGCAGGCGCCGCTCGTTCATCACCCGCAACAGCCGCGGGTTCCCCAGCTCACCACGCACTCCGGCCTCCTTCTTGATGTGAACCAACGAAAGGGTAGCCAACGCCCTTGATAGTAAACTACCTTTCTTACCACCATAGTGGGTTGCCGACGCCGGCGAATCCGCGCGAAAGGAACAATGCGATGCACCGAGGATGGAAGGCGCTTCCCGCCGTGGCGGTCCTGCTGGCCGCCGCCTGCGGCACCGGATCCGGCGGCGCAGGCGGCACCTCGTCCGCCGTCCCCCAGGAGGAGGCGGCGACGATCGCCCTCTTCCTGCCGGAGTCCAAGACCACGAGATACGAAGCCTTCGACCGGCCGCTCTTCGAATCGAAGGTCAAGGCCCTCTGCCCCGCCTGCAAGGTGCTCTACGGCAACGCCGACCAGGACGCCGCCAAGCAGCAACAGCAGGTCGAGGCCGCGCTCACCCAGGGCGCCGACGTGCTGGTGCTCGACGCGGTCGACGCCGCCGCGGTGGCCCCGCTGGTCAACCAGGCCAAGCAGAAGAAGATCCCGGTCATCGCGTACGACCGGCTGATCTCCGGCATCGGCTACGACTACTACGTCTCGTTCAACAACGTGCGGGTCGGCGAGATGCAGGGCCAGGCGCTGCTCGACGCGCTCGCCGCCAAGGGCGGCACGGGCAAGGGCCAGATCGTGATGATCAACGGCGCCCCGACGGACCCGAGCTCGGCCGACTACAAGAAGGGCGCGCACAACATCCTCGACGGCAAGGTCCAGATCGGCAAGGAGTTCGACACGCCGGACTGGAGCCCGGACAAGGCCCAGCAGCAGATGGAGCAGGCGATCACCGCGCTCGGCCGCGACACCGTCGTGGGCGTGCTGTCCGCCAACGACGGCATGGCCGGCGGCGCCATCGCGGCGATGAAGCGCGCCGGCTACACGGAGCTCCCGCCGATCACCGGCCAGGACGCCGAGCTCGCGGCGGTCCAGCGGATCCTCACCGGCGAGCAGTACATGACCGTCTACCTCGACATCAGGGCCGAGGCCGAGAAGTCCGCCGAGCTCGCCGTCGCGCTCACCAAGGGCCAGGGGCCCGCCGCGCCCACCAAGGTCAACAACGGCACCGCCGACATCCCCGCCTTCCTCCTCGACCCCATCCCCGTCACCAAGGACAAGATCAAGGACACGATCGTCAAGGACGGGTTCTACAAGGTCGCGGACATCTGCACCCCCGAGGTCAAGGACGCGTGCGCGAAGGCGGGCATCCAGTAGATGTTCTCCGTCACCGGCATCTCCAAGACGTACGGCGCGGTCCAGGCCCTCGACGGCGTGAGCCTGGACCTGCGCGCAGGGGAGGTCGTGGCCCTCGTCGGCGACAACGGAGCCGGCAAGTCCACGCTCGTCAAGGCCCTGGCCGGGGTCATCACCCCCGACACCGGAACGATCACCGTGGACGGCCGTCCCGTCAGGATCGCCACTCCCCGCGACGCCCAGGCCCTCGGCGTCTCCACCGTCTACCAGGATCTCGCCCTCTGCGAGAACCTCGACGTGGTCGCCAACCTGTATCTCGGCGCCGAACGCCGCCGCTGGTCGGTGCTCGGCCACCTCGCCATGGAACGCGCCGCCCGCGACCTGCTGACCTCCCTCGACGTGCGGATCCGGGACATCAGAGTGCCCGTCGCGATGCTCTCCGGCGGCCAGCGCCAGTCCGTGGCCATCGCCCGGGCCCTGATCGGCGAGCCTCGCCTGGTCATCCTCGACGAGCCCACCGCCGCTCTCGGCGTGGAGCAGACGGCCCAGGTCCTCGACCTGATCGGCCGCCTGCGCGACCGGGGCCTCGCCGTGCTGGTCATCTCCCACAACCTCGCCGACGTGCGGGCGATGAGCGACCGGGTGGTCGTGCTCAGGCTCGGCCGCAACGCCGGCGAGTTCCCCACGGCCGACGCCTCCCAGGAGGCCATCGTCGCCGCGATCACCGGAGCGAGCACAGATGAACGCTGACACGCTGGCGCGCAGGCCGTACACGCCGAAGGAGGCGGTGGGGCGGCTGCGACGCGGAGACCTCGGAGCTTGGCCGGTCGCCGCCGGGCTCGTCGTCATCGCGGCCGTCTTCGGCACGCTGAACGAGCACTTCCTGTCCCCCGAGAACCTCACCAACCTCGCCCTGCAGCTGGCGGCCACCGGCACGATCTCGCTCGGCATCATCATGGTGCTGCTGCTCGGCGAGATCGACCTCTCGGCGGGCTCCGTCAGCGGCCTGTGCGCGGTCGTGATGACGATCCTGTACGTCAAGCAGTCGTGGAACCCCGTGGCCGCCATCGCGGTCGCGCTCGCGGCGGCCGGCGCCATCGGCCTGCTGCACGGGCTGATGCACACCCGGCTGGGCATGCCGTCGTTCGTCGTGACGCTGGCCGGGCTGATCGGCTGGCAGGGGCTGCTCCTCTACCTGCTCGGCCAGGGCGGCACGATCAACCTGCCGTTCGACGGGTTCGTCTCGAAGCTGAGTGACACATGGCTGCCGGCGTGGCTCGCCTGGGCTCTGGTGGCGGCGCTGGCCGGTGGCTGGGCGGCGGCCGCGACGATCGGCAGGCGGGCGCGGCGGGCGGCGGACCTGCCGGCGCCTGCGGGGTACCTCACCGCGCTGCGCATCGGCGGGATGGCAGCGGTGCTCGCGGGGACCGTCGCCATCCTGTCCGCCGACCGGGGCGTGCCGCTGCTGCTGGTCATCTTCGGGGCGCTGGTGATCGCGCTCGACCTCGTGTTCAGGCACACCGTGTTCGGCCGGTGGACGTACGCGGTGGGCGGCAACGCCGAAGCCGCCCGCCGGGCCGGGATCAACGTGACCGGGATCCGGGTGATGGCGTTCGTGCTGGCCTCCGTGCTCGCCGGATTCGGCGGGATCCTCGCGGCCAGCCGCCTGTCCGCGGTGAACCAGGCGTCCGGCGGCAGCGACATCCTGCTCATGGCCATCGCCGCCGCGGTGATCGGCGGGACGTCGCTGTTCGGGGGCCGTGGCCGGCCGTACGCGGCGCTGCTCGGCATCCTGGTGATCCAGTCGATCACCAACGGGATGCTGCTGCTCAACGTGGACTCCTCCGTCAGGTTCATGGTGACCGCGGCGGTGCTGGCCCTGGCCGTGGCGATCGACTCGGTCGCCCGCAGGGGCAGCGCCAGGTGAGGCGGGTCCTCGGCATCGACGTGGGCGGCACGAAGATCGCCGTCGGCTTGTCCGGCGCGGACGGGCCCGAGATCGCGACGAGGGTACGCCTGGAGACCGGCGAGAACCCCCTGGCCAGAGCTCTGCAGGCGGCCAGGGGGCTGGATCGCGCCCCGGCCGCGGTGGGCTTCTCGACCTGCGGGGTGATCAGTGGCGGCCGGGTGCTGCTGGCGCCGAACGTACCCGGCTGGAACGGCCTGGAGCTGCCCCGGCTGCTGCGCGAGGAGTACGGGAAGATCCCCGTCGCGATCGGCAACGACGTCAAGGCGGCGGCCGTGGCGGAACTCCGCTGGGGAGCGCTCCGCGGCGTCTCCACCGGCCTCTACCTCAACCTGGGCACCGGACTGGCGGCCGCCCTGGTCGTCGGCGGGCAGGTGGTCGACGGTGCGCACGGCGCGGCGGGCGAGATCGGCTATCTGCTCGCCGAGCCCGGCGAGCCGTCCTTCGCCGACGGGCACGCCCCACTCGAGGAGCGCTTCTCGGGCGGGGCGCTGGTCGCGCACGGCTCCACCCTGCTGGGCCGTACCGTGCCGGCGGGCGCCCTGTTCGGGCTGCCCGAGACGGCCGTGCTCGTGGACGAGGCGCTGCGCACGCTGGCCATGGCCGTCGCGAACCTGTGCGTGGCCCTGGACCCGGAGCGCGTGGTGGTGGGCGGCGGCATGATGGCCGAGGGGGCACGCATCCTGCCGCCGCTGACGCGGGAGGTGCGGCGCGTCGTGCCGTTCCCGCCGGAGCTGCGAGCCGCCCGCTTCACCGACGACGCCCCGCTGCTCGGCGCCCTGGCCCTCGCCCACGCCCTGATCTGAGCCCGCCCGCTCGCGCGATCAGCGCCTTTCGCGCATGTCGCGCTCGCGGCGGACGGTTGGCCGCCTTCCCTTGATGGTGGTCCGCCGGAGGGCGGCGATCACCTCGTCGGCCGCGTCCTGCGGCACCTCCACCAGCGAGAACCGGTCGGCGATCTCGATCGCGCCGATGTCGCGCCCGCTCAGGCTCGACTCGCCGGCTATCGCGCCCACCAGGTCCTGCGGCCGGATCCCCGCGCTGCGTCCCAGGCTGAAGAAGAGGCGGGCCATTCCACCCGCCGGGGCACGAGCAGCCCGCTCCCTGCCGGGGCCGGCCTCCCGGCGCCCGCGCCCCTTGTCCACGGTCCGCGGGGCCACCTCGGGAATCTCCTGCTCGTCGAGTGCGGCCCCGCTGGACTCGTGCGCCAGCTTGACCGCGGCGAGCGCCACCTCCATGAGATCGAACTCATCGGTGAGCGACTCGACCACCACGTGGAAGGGCCCGAGGTCGTCCTGAAGGAGGCATTCCTCCAGCGCGGCCCGGGTCAGCTCCATCCGGCGCGCTTGCAGGTCGGCGACGGTCGGCAGCCGCTCCACCGAGATCCGCTGCCCGGTCACCCGCTCGATGGCCTTGAGCATGCGGTGCTCGCGCGGCTCGGCCAAGGTCAGCGCCACGCCTTCGCGGCCGGCGCGGCCCACCCTGCCGATGCGGTGCACGTACGCCTCGGGCGCGGACGGGACGTTGTAGTTGACGACGTGGGTGAGTTGCTCGATGTCGAGACCTCGCGCGGCCACGTCGGTCGCGATGAGCAGGTCTGCGGTCCCGCCCCGCACCCGTGACATCACTCGGTCGCGTTGCTCCTGGTCCATCCCACCGTGCAGGGCCTCGGCGCGGTGGCCGCGCCCGTTCATGGTCTCCGTGAGCTGGTCGACCTCGTCACGGGTGCGGCAGAAGACGATCGCCGCGGCCGGCGCCTCGATGTCCAGCAGGCGCCCGAGTGCGGCGGGTTTGTGCGCCCTGGCGACCAGGTACGCGCTCTGCTCCACCAACGGAGTCGTCTGGCCGCCCTCCGCCGCCTTGTGCCCCATTTCTATCCGGACGGGGTCGTTCAGGTGACGGCGGGCGATCCCATCGATGCGCGGCGGAAGGGTCGCGGAGAACAGCACGGTCTGGCGATCCTCGGGAGTCGAAGCCAGAATCGCCTCGATGTCGTCGGCGAACCCCATGTCGAGCATCTCGTCCGCCTCGTCCAGCACGACGGTGCGCAGACTTTCGAGGTCGAGCGTCCCCCGGCCGATGTGGTCGAGGGCCCGTCCCGGTGTCGCGACCACGACATCCACCCCGCGCTTGAGCGCCTGCAACTGCCGGCCGATGGGTGCTCCGCCATAGATCGGCAGGACCCGGGCACCCATTTCGCGGCCATACCGGTGGAACGCCTCCGAGACCTGAATGGCCAGCTCCCGGGTGGGCACGAGAACCAGCGTCACCGGCCCGGCAGCCCCCGGCCCGGCCATGCGCTGCAGCACGGGCAACGCGAACGCCGCGGTCTTGCCGGTGCCCGTCGCCGCCTGCCCGAGCAGATCACGCCCCTCCACCAACGGGGGGATCGCCTCCCGCTGGATCGGGGTGGGCTCCTCGTAGCCCAGAGCGGACAGCACCTGCAACAGCTCAGGTCGTAGCCCGAGATCGGCGAAGGTGGCCTCGCCGCCGGTTTCGTTCATGGTCATCGCCGACTCCTCACGGACTCCCACGGCTACGTCGACAGCCCCTGCTGCCGGGGCGTGGCAATCGCCGCCGCCTGCCATAGTCCCATCTGCCCTGAGTACAGGCTGCAACCGAGACCCCCGCTCAGGCCGTCCCCGGCCGCTCACTGCCCCATTCCACCGGGGAAAAGCCGGCCTGCTGATCCGGATGTGACAGTCCTGACCTGCGGGGTAGCGCCGCTCTGCGATGACCTGCGTCGTCGCCGGAGAACCGGGGAAACACATCGCCTCTCCCGAGTGATGCGACCTTGCTCACGGTCCGATGTTGGCTTCTCGGACCTCTGGGCAGGGTGCCCTCATGCAGGCCATGCGGCTTTCCACCGAGGATGAGCAGACCTACGCGGTCATCCTCGAATCCGGCGACGAGGCGGTGGACTGCCTGACCAGGTGGGCTGCCGAGAGCGGCATCCGGGCCGCGCGGTTGACCGGGATCGGCGGGTTCCGGCGGGCCACCCTGGGCTTCTTCGACCCGTCGACCAAGGATTTCCGCCGGATCTCGGTCGATCGGCAGACCGAGGTGCTGGCCCTGGTCGGCGACTTCGCCATGGCCGAGGACGGCAGTCAGCCGCAGCTGCACGCCCACGTGGTCGTCGGGCTGCCCGACGGCGACGCGCGCGGCGGCCATCTGCTCGCCGGGGAGGTGTGGCCCACCCTGGAGGTGATCGTCACCCAGTCGCCCCGATATCTGCGCCGCCGCCACGATCCACGTACCGGACTGACCCTCATCGACCTCGACGCCGGCACCTGAACCGAAACAGCTGGGGGGATCGACCATGTTCGCCGACCGCACAGACGCCGGACGCCGCCTGTCCGCCCGGCTCGAGCACCTGCGTGGGCAGGATGTCGTGGTCCTGGGACTGCCGCGCGGCGGGGTGGTGGTCGCCTTCGAAGCGGCCCAGGCGCTGGGGGCGCCGCTGGATGTCATCCTGGTCCGCAAGCTCGGCGTGCCGATCCAGCCGGAGCTGGGGTTCGGGGCGATCGGCGAGGACGGCGTACGCGTCCTCAACCCGGACATCATCCGCGCCGCCCGCCTGAGCCCGGAGGACATGGCACGGGTGGAGGAGAACGAGCACGCGGTGCTCCGGCGCCGCGCCGAGCAGGTGCGCGCCGGGCGGCCGAAGGTTTCCCTGACCGGCCGGACCGCGGTCATCGTGGACGACGGGATCGCCACCGGATCGACCGCCCGCGCGGCGTGCCAGGTCGCCCGGGCCCAGGGCGCCTCCCGCATCGTCCTGGCCGCGCCGGTGTGCCCGCCGGAGGCGGCCGAGCTGCTGCGCGCCGACGCCGACGAGGTGATCTGCCTGGAGACGCCCGCCGACCTCGGCGGCATCGGCCTGTGGTACCACGACTTCCGCCAGGTCGGCGACGACGAGGTCGCGGACCTGCTGCGCCGCGCGGGCGACCGGCCGTACCGGGAGGAGGAGGTACGCGTGCCGGCAGGGGCCGCGGACCTGCCCGGAACGCTGGTCCTGCCGGACGGGGCCGACGCGATCGTCGTGTTCGCGCACGGCAGCGGCAGCGGCCGGCGCAGCCCGCGCAACCGCTACGTCGCCGGGGTGCTCAACCAGGCCGGCCTGGGCACGCTGCTGTTCGACCTGCTGACCGGCGCCGAGGGGGCCGATCGGCGCAACGTCTTCGACATCGAGCTGCTCGCCGAGCGGCTGCGGCAGGCCACCGCCTGGCTGCGCGAGCGGGCGCCTGCCGCCCGCATCGGCTATTTCGGCGCCAGCACCGGCGCCGCGGCGGCGCTGTGGGCCGCCGCCGGCCGGGAATCCGGCGTCGCCGCCGTGGTCTCCCGGGGCGGACGGCCGGACCTGGCCGGTCCTCACCTGGCCGCGGTCACCGCCCCCACGCTGCTCATCGTGGGCCAGCACGACGAGGCGGTGCTGGAGCTGAACCGGTCCGCGCAGCAGCGGCTGGGCGGCGAGAGCCAGCTGGAGATCGTGCCCGGCGCCACCCATCTGTTCGAGGAGCCCGGCGCTCTGGAGCGCGTGGCCGAGCTGGCCAGTGACTGGTTCGCCCGCCACCTCCTCCGCAGCCACGCGGGATCGAGGTGAAGCACGAAACCGGGTCATCCCCCTTGACAGACCGCTCGCATCCGGGCGCGGGACTGACCTGCTGCCCCTTGTCCAAGGCCCGTAACCTGAGGAACGATCAAGCGCGATCGCCGGTATGGCCCTCCCCCGCGAAGACCCTCAGCTGAAGGGCCAGCGTGGCGTAGTAGCCGACCAGCGTCGTCAGCTCGAACAGGCCCCGCTCCCCCAGCGCCGCCACCGCGTCGCCGTACTCCTCGTCGGTCAGGGCGCCCGCCCCGGTCAGCGCGGCGGCGGCCCGTACGGCGGCCGTCTCGCCCGGGTCGGGCAGCTCGGGCAGCCGGCCCTGGCGCAGCGCGGCCAGCTCGGCCTCGGTCAGGCCGCATGCCCTGCCCACGGCCTCGTGCGCCTGGCGTTCGAAGTCGCTGCCCCAATGCGCGGCCACGACCAGGATCGCCAGCTCCCTGATCCGGTCGGTCAGGACGGAGCGGTAGCGGACCGCCGCTCCGACCGCCTGCAGGGCCAGGCCGACGGACGGGCTCAGCAGCATGGCGTTGAACGGGCCACGCAGCCGCCCCTCCTCGTCGGTGAGGGCGAACACCTGCGGTCCCGCGGCCCGGGGTCCGCCCGCGATGGCGCGGTAGACCTCGGCCTGCTCCTCGTCCAGGTCGCCGGGCAGCAGCCCAGGCAGCCGCGCGGTCATGCGTGCGTCCTGCCACCGTCGATGTGCAGCACCTGGCCTCCAAGGTCATCGCGTGAACGGACGCGACGATGATGCCAGACGCATGGGGTGCCACGGGCGCCCGGATCCAGCCGGCCGCGCGAGGTGAGGCCGGAGATCGTCGATAGGGACGGAGGAGCCGCGCGCTCAGACGGCGAACAGCAGGGCCGCGCTGATGAGGACGACGACGGCGGTGGCGAAGTGGATGCCGAACGCGGTCGCCTTGGTCCCGCCGTGGCGCAGGACGGATCGTCGAGGCGCGAATCAGGCGTCGAGCCCCTCCCGGAGCAGCCTCCACACCCGTTCCGCGGTCGCCGGCCGGTCGGGCGCCGGGGTCTTGCCGAGGACTCCGGCCAGCATGCCGACCGCCAGGACCAGGTCCTCGGCCGTGGCGTCCGCGCGGATCTCACCAGCCTGCTGGGCCTTGGTGAGCACGCCCGCCAGCAGCTCGGCCACGCGGTCGCGCACCTCGATCATGCGGGCGTCGATCGGGCCCACGGTGACCATGTCGATGAACGCGGTCGAACCGATGGCCTGCTCGGTGATCAGGGCCAGCACGTCGTCGAGGACGATCCCGGGCTGGGCGGCCAGCGCCTCCAGTTCGGCGACACCGTCTTCGAACACCGCCAGCGCGAGGCTGATCCGATCAGGGAAGTGCCGGTAGAGACTACCCTGGCCGACCCCGGCGACGCGGGTGACCGTGCTGAGCGGCGCGTCGTACCCGGCCGTGGCGAACACCTCGCGGGCCGCCGCTATCAGCGCCGCCCGGTTCTCCGCCGCGGCACTGGGTCCTCTGTTGGTTCGACGCACATCAGGCATAGCCGCCACGGTAGCAACCGGACAATGTTGTCCGGAAATTTGGCCGCCCCGACGGCTCGACACGCGCAGGTGGCAGCGGTTACGGTATGGCAACCGGACAATAGTGTCCGGTTATGAGAGGCATGTCGCCGGCAACACGGTCATGGGTCACAGCTGCCCAGGCTCAGCGCACCCGTCGCTGTCCGGCCCGGTACACGGCGAACGCCCGATCGAAAGGACGAACCCTTGAGCGACAACCGCATCAGCCTGGTCACCGGAGCGGGCTCCGGGATCGGCAGGGCGATGGCCATCGCGTTCGCCAAGGCCGGAGGCCGCGTGGTGGTCTGCGACGTCGACCCGGACAGCGCCGAGCGCACCGCCGCGGACCTCGGCGACTCCGCCATCGCGGTCGCCGCCGACATCTCGGACGAGGCGTCGGTCGCCAGGCTGGTCGAGACCGCGATCAGCACGTACGGCCGCATCGACGTGCTGTGCAACAACGCCGGGATCATGGACACCATGGCCCTGCCCGCCGACACCACGGTCGAGATGTGGGAGCGGGTCCTGCGGATCAACCTGACCGGCACGTTCCTGGTCACGCACGCCGTGCTGCCGCACATGCTGCGCCAGGGCAGCGGCGCGATCGTCAACACCGCCTCGGAGGCCGGGATCCGCGGCGGCGCGGCGGGCGTGGCCTACACCGCGTCCAAGCACGGCGTGGTCGGCCTGACGCGCAGCGTGGCCTGGGCGTACGCCAAGGACGGCATCCGCTGCAACGCCATCCTGCCCGGTCCCACCATGACCAACATCGCCACCAACGCCACCTTCGACCAGACCGGCGCGGCCCGGCTCGGCCCCGTGCTCGCCCTCGGCGAGCGCCTCGCCCAGCCCGAGCAGATGGCCGACGCCGCGCTCTTTCTCGCCTCCGACGCCGCCTCGTTCATCAACGGCGCGATCGTCCCGGTGGACGGTGGCTGGTCGGCGGCCTGACGGTCAACGATCGCGAGCCGCTCGCCGCCCGAGGAGGGCGGCCGGACCGTCCTGGGCGCCGAGTAGCCCCGCCGGCGCGCCGAGGTCATCCGCGCGAGAGCTGGACCTCGAGGACGGCCTTGCCGTGCAATCTGCGGCCGACCAGGGCGTCCGTGGCCTCCGCGACCTTGTCCCAGGCCCCGCGCCACGAGATCTGCGCGTCCAGATCGCCGAACGCGACGCGGGTGTCGAGCCAGGTCAGGTCCGGGGCCGATCCGGTGCAGCGCGCGGGCGAGGCGGAGCCCGCCGGAGGCGTTTGAGCACGCCGCCCCGAGGCAGGGGATTCCTGTGACCGTCACGCTCGCGCTGGCAGGTGACACGATGCTCGGCCGCGGCGTCGCCGACCTGCTGGCCATGTCCACCGACCCGGCCGAGTACCTGTCGGACGGCGTCCGCGCCCACCTGTCCGAGGCCGACGCGGTGCTGCTGAACCTCGAATGCTGCATCTCCGACCGCGGAACCCCATGGGCGGCACCCGGCAAGCCGTTCCATTTCCGCGCACCGCCGCAGGCCGCGGACCTGCTCGCCGAAATCGGCGTCAGCTGCGTCACGCTGGCCAACAACCACGCGCTCGACTACGGCCATGACGCGCTGCTGGACACCCGCGCGCATCTCGAACGCGTGGAGATCCGCGCCGTGGGCGCGGGCGCCGATCAGGCCCAGGCGCGGCAGCCGGTCGTCCTCGCCGTCCGCGGACTGCGGATCGCCGTCATCGGCGCGACCGATCATCCGGCGGACTACGCGGCCTTGCCCGACCGGCCGGGTGTGGCCTACGCCGACCTGCCCTCCGGCGTGCCGTCCTGGCTGACCGGCACGGTGGCCAGGATGCGGGCCGAAACGGATGCCGTGCTGGTCATCCCCCATTGGGGCCCCAACATGACGGCCGCTCCGCAGCCCTACATCCGCGCGGCCGCCGAGACCCTGGTCGAGTCCGGAGCGACCATGGTCGCCGGCCACTCCGCGCACGTGGTCCACGGTGTCGCGCCGCCCGTCCTGTACGACCTGGGCGACTTCCTCGACGACTACATCGTGGACCCCGACCTGCGCAACGATCTGTCACTGCTGTTCCTGGTGACGGTCGACGACATCGGCCCGATACGGCTGCGCGCCATACCGATCAAGCTCGAGTACTGCCGCACCGTCCTGGCAACCGGCGAGGAGCGCTCCTGGCTGGCCCAGCGCTTCACCAAGGCGTGTGCGGACCTCGGCACCACCGCCACGTGGGAGGACGACCTGCTGATCACGGACATGCGCTGACCCGCGTTCACGCACCCGCCCATCGCCGGCCGGATCCAGCGGCTGGAGTCCATGGCCGGGCTACCGCGCTCCTCTTCACCGGGCTGGTCTTCACCGGTTCTTGCGGAGGAAGGCGGTGAGCCGGTCCAACGGCCAGGTGTTGATCACGTCCTCCGCGGTGAGCCAGCCGCGCTGCGCCGTGCCGATGCCGTAGCGGATGTTGGCCAGATGGCCGATCGCGTGGGCGTCGCTGTCGACGGCGAACCTCACCCCGTACGACCGGGCCCGCCGGATGAGCTCGGCGGCCAGGTCGAGGCGGTCGGGGAAGGCGTTGATCTCCAGTGCGGTGCCGGAGCGGGCACACGCCTGGAAGACCTGGTCCCAGTCCGCGTCGATCGGCGGCCGCCGGCCGATCAGCCGGGCGCTGGGATGGCCGATGATGTTGACCCGCGGATTCCGCGCGGCGCGGACCAGCCGCCGGGTCGTCTTCGCGCGCGGCAGGTCGAAGTGGGAGTGCACCGAGGCGACGCACAGGTCGAAATCGGCCAGCACGTCGGGCGGCCAGTCCACCTCGCCGTCGGGGTCGATGTTGAGCTCGATGCCGTGCAGCAGCCGCAGCCCGGCCGTGCCGTCCAGCCGGCGCAGCCGCTCGCGTTGCGCCGTGGCCTTGTCCAGCGTCATCTGCTGCATGTACAGGTCGGGCCCATGGTCGGTGACGGCGTAGTACGCGTACCCGCGCTCGGCCGCGGCCGCCACCATGTCCTCGAGCGGCGCGTGGCCGTCGGTGAGATCGGTGTGGGTGTGCAGGTCACCGCGCACATCGGCCTCCGTGACCAGCTCGGGCAGCTCCCCGGCCAGCGCGGCCTCGATCTCGCCGGTGTCCTCGCGCAGCGTCGGCGGGATCCAGGGCAGGCCGAGCCGCCGGTAGACCTCCTCCTCGGTCTTGGAGACGATCTTCTCTTCGGTGACGGCGTCGAACACGCCGTACTCCGACAGCTTGAGCTTGTGGTGGAGGGCGATCTCGCGGGTGCGGATGTTGTGCGCCTTGGCGCCGGTGAAGTACTGCATGGCCGCGCCCCACGCGTCCGGCGGCACCACCCGCAGGTCCACCTGCAGCCCCTGGACGGTGCGTACCGAGGTCTTCTTGTCGCCACGGACGATGACCTCGCTCACCTGGGGGAGGCCGGCGAAGGCGTCCATCAGCACCCTCGGCCGGTTGGAGGTCGCCAGGACGTCGATGTCGCCGATGGTGTCCTTCATCCGGCGCAGCGACCCGGCGTAGTCGCATCGCCGGCAGCCGTGCACCGCCTGGAGTGCCGCCACGACATCCTCCGCAAGCGGCATGGCCACGCCCAGGTGGACCCGCTCGCCGGCGTCGCGCATCAGGGCGATGCCGTGCAGCAGGTTCTCCTCGGTCTTGGGGCCGAAGCCCGGCAGGCCGTGCAGGGCACCGGCCTGGATGGCCGCCTCCAGGCGTTCCGGTGAGTCCACGCCGAGGTGCCGGTGCAGCTCCATCGCCCGCTTGGGCCCGAGCGTCGGGATGTGGGTGAGCGCGCGGACCCCGGCGGGGACGCGGCCGCGGAGCTCCTCCAATTTCGTCATGGTGCCGGAGCTCAGGTATTCGGCGACCTTGGCGGCGATCGACTCGCCCACGTTGGGGATCTGCCTCAGCGCGCCGGCGTCGTAGCCGGCGATGTCGTCCGGATAGGCGCCTATCGACCGGGCGGCCTTCTGGTAGACGCGGATCTTGAAGTCCTCGTGACCGGTGATGGCGAGCAGGTCGGCGTACTCCTCCAGCACAGCGGCCACGTCGTCGTTGGTACGTGCCATGCGAATCATCGCCTCCCTCCTGAACTCCCCTATCCCGAAATCTCGGCAAATATCCGGATGAAGGGACTGGGCCGGCGTGGCGCTTACCTGTGTACGGCGCTCCTGACCTGGGGAATCCAGCCGCCGGCCAGGACCATGGCGCGCTGGCGGGGGGACAGGCGATGCCGGAGGAGGACGCCGTCGGCGGTGATCTCGCTCCCGGTCTCCACCGCCTCGCGCAGCCCGTCCAGGCGCAGCTCGGCGCCCGCGGCGAGCCGGTCGTAGTCGGCTTCGTCGGCGAACTCCAGCGCCAGCACGCCGAAGTTGGCCAGGTTCTGCCAGTGGATCCGGGCGAAGGACTTGGCGATGACGACCCGGAGCCCGAGGTGGCGGGGGACGATCGCGGCATGCTCGCGGGAGGAGCCCTGCCCGTAGTTGCGCCCGCCGACGATGGCGTGCGGCCCCGCGGCGCGGGCCCGCTCCGGGTAGGTCTCGTCGATCTGGCCGAAGGCGAAGCCGGCGAGCGCCGCGATGTTGCTGCGGTACGGCAGCGCCCGGGCGCCCGCGGGCATGATCTCGTCGGTGGAGACGTCGTCGCCCACCTTCAGCACGATGGGCAGGGTGAGTGAGTCGGGCAGCGGATCCAGCTCGGGCAGCGAACCGATGCTGTCGGCCTTGACCAGGGCGACCTGGCGGGCCCGCTCGATCGGCAGGGGCGGCTGGAGCGGGCCGGTGATGGCACTGACCGTTCGCGGCGGCCGTACATCCGGGTACTCCAGGCCGAGGGCGCGCGGGTCGGTGATGGCGCCGGTGAGCGCCGCCGCGGCGGCGGTCTCGGGAGAGCAGAGCCAGACCGAGTCGTCGCGGGTGCCGGAGCGGCCGGGGAAGTTACGGGGGAAGGTACGCAGGCTGTTGCGGCCGACGGCCGGGGCCTGGCCCATGCCGATGCAGCCCAGGCAGCCGGTCTGGTGAATACGGGCGCCCGCCTCGACGAGCGCGGTGATGGCGCCGCTCTTGGCGAGGTCGGCCAGGATCTGCCGGGAGGTCGGATTGATCTCCAGCGACACCTGCGGATGCACCTGCCGGGCGCGCAACATCTCCGCCACCACCAGGAAGTCGCGCAGCCCCGGATTCGCCGATGAGCCCACCACCACCTGGTGGACCGGCTCACCGGCCGCTTCGAGTACCGGGACCACGTTTCCCGGCGAGCCGGGACGCGCGATCAGTGGTTCCAGCGCCGACAGGTCGATCTCGTCCTGCAGGTCGTATCCGGCGTCCGGGTCGGCCGCCAGCTCGACGTGGTCGCCGGCCCGTCCCTGGGCGTCGAGGAACTCCAGGACCCGCTCGTCGGAGGGGAACACCGACGTGGTGGCGCCCAGCTCGGCGCCCATGTTGGCGATCACGTGCCGGTCCATCGCGCTCAGCGTGCCCAGCGCCGGGCCGTGGTATTCGATGATCTTGTGTACGCCGCCCGACACGCCCTGGCGGCGCAGCAGCTCCAGGATGACGTCCTTGGCGCTCACCCAGTCCGGCAATTCACCCGTCAGCCGTACTCCCCAGATCCGCGGCATGGTCACGTACAGCGGCTGCCCGGCCATGGCCATCGCCACCTCCAGGCCGCCCACGCCGATCGCCAGCATGCCCAGCGAGCCGGCGGCGCAGGTGTGGGAGTCGGCGCCGGCCATCGTCTTGCCCGGCACGCCGAAGTACTGCATGTGGGTGGGGTGGGAGACGCCGTTGCCGGGTGGTGAGTACCAGATCCCGTAACGCTGGCAGGCGGAGCGCAGGAACAGGTGGTCGGCCATGTTGCGCTCGTCGGACTGCAGCAGGTTGTGGTCGACGTACTGGGCCGCCAGCTCGGTGCGTACGCGGTCCAGGCCCAGCGCCTCCAGCTCCAGCATCACCATGGTGCCCGTGGCGTCCTGAATCAGGGCCTGGTCGATGCGCAGCCCGATCTCCTCGCCCGGCCGCATCTCGCCGCCGACCAGATGCGCGCTGATCAGTTTCTGGGCCAGGTTCACCGGTCCACGCCCCTCGGCGCGAGCCATCCGCGTCCCCCATTCGCCGCTCGTGAGCCGTGGCCGACTACCCGGGGCGGGCGCCCGCAAACCCGCGCCGAGGGCTCGGGCCTGGAGGTTCTCCGCGTGAGCTACTCCTGGCCCAGCACCGCCCGCACCCCGGGCGCGACCGCCGCGCGGAAGGCGGCGTCCAGCTCGGCGGGCGAGGCGGAGGTCTCGCCGTCCACCGACGCCCGCAGCAGCCCCATGAAGGCGCCGACCACGCAGATCACCAGCAGGTCGAGCGAGGCCGGCGCCCGGGCGCCCGCGGCGGCGAGCTCGCTCCTGACGATGCCGCTGAGCAACTGCTCGCCGCGCGCCACCACCAGGCCGCCGCTGCGCCGTCCCAGCAGCGCCCGCACGAGCTGCCGCTGCTCGCACACGTGCTCGAACATCGGCAGGCTGAACGCGAACAGCTCCCCTGGGCGGATGGCGGGTGCGGGATGCAGGAAGGCGAGCTCGTCGAGGTTGCTGAACAGCACGTGCTGCTTGTCGGTGAAGTGGGCGTAGAACGTGGACCGGCCCACGTCCGCGCGGTCGATGATGTCGGTGACGGTCACCGCGTCATAGCCCTTCTCCAGGATCAGCGCCACGAGCGCCTCCTGGACGGCCCGCCGCGTGCGCCGTACCCTCCGGTCTCCGGACATTTTCCCGCTTCCTGTTCAGTACGGCACAGCACGGCCGATCTGCTCGTTGACCCCTCCTCATTATGAACGCATCATTCATAACTGAACAGGTTGTTCGATTCTGGAGGCAATGCCATGGGCCTGGGAAAGCTGCTGCACAACCACTCGGAACACGTCGACGCGGGCGGCACGATCGACCATCCACGGGCGTACGAGATCTTCGCCTCGATCGGCTTCCTGGGCGGCCGCCGGGCCGCCTTCGCCCGCGTGGCCGCCACGGCCCGGCCGCGAGCCGGCGATCGGGTCCTGGACGTCGGCTGCGGCACCGGCTACCTCAGCCGGATCCTCTCCCCCGTCGTCACGCCCAACGGCCAGGTCACCGGCATCGACCCGGCCCCCGCGATGATCGACTACGCCACCGCTCACGCTCCGGCCAACTGCGCTTACGTGGTGGGGGAAGGTCAGCGCCTGCCGTTCCCCGATGACTCGTTCGACCTGGTGGTCTCCAGCCTGGCCGTGCACCACATGCCCGCCGATGCCCGGCCCGAGGCGATGCGGCAGATGTTCCGGGTGTTGCGGCCGGGCGGGCGGCTGCTCATCGCCGAGTTCCGCCCGCCGGTCAACCGCCTGGCCAGGCACATCGTCGGCGTGCTGTCCGGTCCCGCCATGCGGCACGACCCTCGCGACCTGCTGGGGACCATGATCCCGGATGCCGGGTTCGAGGTGGAGTCCGAAGGCGACCTGCCGTACCTGCTGTACTACGTCCGCGCCACACGGCCGTAGAACCGGTGAATCAAGGTCCGGTGCTGGGGGCCGGCGGGAGGAGGGTGCGCAGGGCGAGATCGGCGACCTGGCGCAGCTCGTCACGGGTGTGCCCGCCGGCCGCCTGCACCGCGATGCCGTCCGTGACGGTGTGAACCAGCCGGGCCAAGATGGCCGCGTCGTACCCGTCGGGCAGGTCAGGGGCACCCTCCAGGCGCCGCCGCAGGGCCGTCTCACCGGCCATGCGGCACGCGACGGCCGCGTCGCGAACCGGCGCCGAGTCCGGGCCGCACGCGTGCACGCTGTTCACGCTCAGGCATCCCCGCGGCGCGTCCGGGCCGGAGGTCAGCTCGACGGCCCCGTGGACCAGCCGTTCGACGACCTCCCGGACGGTGGGCGCCGCCAGCGCGTCGGCGGCGAACGCGCCAGGGCCGCTGACGTAGCGCTCCAGCGCCTTGACGAACAGCTGCTCCTTGTTGCCGAAGGCCCCGTACAGGCTGGGCCGGTTGATGCCCATCGCCGCGGTCAGGTCCGACAGCGAGGTCCCTTCGTACCCCTGCCGCCAGAACACCTCCAAGGCCCGGTCGAGCGCGGCGTCGGCGTCGAAGGCGCGCGGGCGTCCGCCTGGCATGCCGTACCTCCTCCGGGTTTTCTACCTCCGCGTTTTTTACCTATCGGTACGTTACCTCTTGAATCCACGCCGCGCCTCCCCTAGTTTCATACCGACCGGTATAAAACTGGAGGGCGGACCACGTGATCAAAATAGGAATCGTCGGCGCGAGCGGCTGGGCGAGCGTGTCGCATCTGCCGGCGCTGGCGGGGTTGGCCGAGTTCCAGGTCACCGCGGTCGCGACGACCAACCAGGCGAGCGCGGACCGGGTCGCCGCCGCCTTCGACGTGCCGCTCGCGTTCGGCGACGCGGGGGCCCTGATCGCCCATCGCGACGTGGACCTCGTCGTGGTGTCGGTACGGGCGCCGCGGCACGCGAAAGTGATCAGGGCCGCGCTGGAGGCGGGCAAGCACGTGCTCTCCGAATGGCCGCTGACCGTGGACCCGGCAGAGGCGGACGAGCTGGCCTCGGCCGCCTCGGCCGCCCGGGTGGCGAACGCCGTGGTCCTGCAGGGCTACCACTCACCGGACGCCCGCTTCGTCGCGGACCTGGTGGCCGGCGGCCGGATCGGACGGCTGGAGTCGGCCATCATGGTCGCCTCGGGCGGCTCCCTCGGCGGTGCCGCCATCGCGCCGGAGCTCGCGTGGGGCGCCGATCCCGCCGGCGGCACCTCGGTCCTGACGATCATGGCCGGGCACTTCCTGGCCACGCTGGAGCGCATGGTGGGAAGCCTGGTGGAGGTGGCGGCGCGGCTGCCCCGGCTGTACGACCGGGTCGAGGTCGCCGGGACCGGCCAGACGATCGCCAACGGGGTGCCGAACCAGGTCCTGCTCCACGGGACGCTGGACGGCGGCGCCACCGCGTCCGTCGCCGTGCACGGCGCCGGCGGCGCCCCCGACGGGTTCTTCGTCAAGCTCGTCGGCTCCGAGGGCGCGCTGACCGTCACCCCCGCCCGGCCGGGGAGCTACCTGCACTGGACCGACTGGGACATCCACGTCGGCGCAGAGCGGGTGGACGTGCCCGAGACGTACCGGACCGTTCCCTTCCACCCGGCCGACGGCCCCGCCGCGAACATCGCGGCCCTCTACCGGGACCTCGCCCGGGCGATCGGTGAAGGCCGCGACCCGCACCCCGGCTTCCGCACCGCCGCCCGCCACCACCGGCTGATCGCGGCCATCGAGCGCGCCGCGCAGACCGGTGTCAAGAAGGAGATCGCATGAAAGTCCTGATCATCGGCGCCACCGGCCACATCGGCTCGGCCGTGACGGCCGCCTTCGAGCGGGCCGGGCACGCGGTCGCCGTCCTGCGGCGGCCGGACGGCCGGGCCCCGGCGAAGGGACGCCTGCCGGTCGAGGGGGACCTCACCGATCCGGCCTCGCTGACGCGCGCCGCCCAGGGGTTCGACCGCGTGGTGCACGCCGGTCCGCCGCTCGGCGAGCAGGCCGACCTGGCCGGGGTGGACGCCCTTATCGCCGCCGGCGTCCCGGTCGTCCACACGACCGGCGCCGCCGTGCTGGGCGGCGGACCGGTGGACGAGGACAGCGCGCCCGACCCCCACCCGATCGTGGCCTGGCGAGCGGAGGCCGAGCGGCGCGTCCTCGCCGCAGGGGGCCAGGTGATCAGGCCCGGCATGGTGTACGGCAACGGCGCCGGCATCGTCCCCGGCCTCCTGGCCCGCAAGGCCGCCGAGCGCGGCACCGGCCTCTACATCGGCGAGCCGGGAGTGCGCTGGCCCGTCGTGCACGTGGAGGACCTCGCCGGCCTGTACCTCGCCGTGGCCGGCCGGGCCGCGCCGGGCACGGTCTGGCACGGCATGAGCGAGACCGTGCGCCTGGACGCGATCGCCGCCGTCCTCGGCGGAGGCCGTGCCGAGTCCTGGCCCCTCGCCGAGGCCAGGGCCGAGCTGGGCGGCCTCGCCGACCTGTTCACCCGGGACCAGGACGTCTCCTCGGCCAAGACCAGGCGGCTCCTCGGCTGGAATCCCGCCCGCACGTCGCTGCTCGACTGGCTGCGCGAGACCCGCTGAGCTCCCGGTCGACTGGATGGAGCGAGCTCCGCTGAGCCCCGGTCGACTGGCTGTGCGAGACCCGCTGAGCCCCGGCCTGTGCGCGCCGTCGCGGTGAGGGGCCGATCAGCTCGCCCAGTCCAGCAGGGGTTCCACCTGCTCGGGACGGCGCAGCGAGCGCAGGGCGCGCTGTTCGAGCTGGCGTACCCGCTCGCGGGTCACCCCGAGCCGGTCACCGATCTCCTGGTACGTGTGCGTCCTGCCGTCGTTCAGCCCGTAGCGCAGCGTGATGACGAGGGCCTCCCTTTCCGGCAGGCGGTCGACCAGGGCGCGCACTTCCTCGGCGAGCGCCCGGTGCTCCATCACCTCCGACACCGGCGAGACCTGTGCGTCGGCGATCAGGTCGCCGATCCGGGTGTCCTCCTCGCCTCCCAGCGGGGTGTCCAGGCTGACGACGTCGCGGCTCAGCGCACGCAGCCGCGCGAGTCCCTCAAGGGTCAGCTCGGCCGCCTCCGCGAGCTCCGCGTCGGCCGGCTCGCGCCCCAGCCGGACCTCCAGCTCGCGTTCCAGCCGGTTGACCTTGGAGACCTGCTCGACGACGTGGATGGGCAGGCGTACGGCGCGGCTCTTGTCGGCCAGTCCGCGATCGATGAACTGCCGGATCCACCACATCGCATAGGTGGAGAACTTGTAGCCCTTGGTGTGGTCGAACTTCTCCACCGCCCGAATCAGTCCGAGGTTGCCCTCCTGGATGAGGTCCAGCAGCGGCCAGCCGCGGTGGTAGTACTTCTTGGCGACCGACACCACCAGGCGGAGGTTCGCCCGCAGCATGTGATCCTTGGCCGCCTCGCCGTCCGCCGCGACCGCCTCCAGTTCCTCGTCGGCCCTGCCCTCGTCGAGGAGGTGGCGGGCGTACGCTCCCGCCTCGATGCGCTTGGCGAGCTCCACCTCCTGCTCGGCGGTGAGCAACCGCGTCCTGCCGATCTGACCCAGGTACTGTCCCAGCAGGTCCGGCTCGTCATACGGCTCGTGCGGCTCGGCCCTGCGCATCACGGCCACCCCCTCGGCGTCGGACCCCATACGCCTACCCGGTCAGGCGGCTACCAGGCACGGGCCGTCCGATCAGAGGTAGGGCCCGGTCTCGGGCGGCTGTTCCCGGTCCAGGCGCGCCTCGGGACTGGTCAGGACGTCCGGCTCGATCTCCGGACTCGGCTGCGTCCCCTGATCGAGAACCGTGATCGCCAGATCACCGTCCCGCACGCCGACGTGCGCCCGCTGGCCCGGTTTGAGCGTGCCGTCCAGCAGCAGCCGCGACAGGGTGTTGTCGAGCTTGCGCTGGATGGTGCGGCGCAGTGGCCGGGCGCCGAAGTGCGGCTGGTAGCCCTCGTGGGCCAGCCAGTCGACGGCCGCGGGGTCGACCTCCAGGGTGACGTCCTGGGCATGCAGCCGCCGCCGGGTGTCCTCCAGCAGCAGGACCGTGATCTGCCGCAACTGCTCGGCGCCCAGCCGGTGGAAGATGATGGTCTCATCGACGCGGTTGAGGAACTCCGGCCTGAACCGCTGCTGCAGCAGCCGCATGAGCCGGCCGCGCAGCCCGCCGGCGTCCTCTCCGGGATGACCCATGATGAGGTCGGCGCCGATGTTGGACGTCATGATCAGCACGGTGTTCCTGAAATCCACCGTACGGCCCTGCGCATCGGTCAGCCGCCCGTCGTCCAGCACCTGCAGCAGCACGTTGAACACGTCCGGATGGGCCTTCTCGATCTCGTCCAGCAAGACCACCGAGTACGGCTTGCGCCGCACCTGCTCGGTGAGCTGACCGGCCTCCTCGTACCCCACGTAGCCGGGTGGCGCCCCGACCAGGCGCGAGACGGTGTGCCGCTCCTGGAACTCGCTCATGTCCAGCCGGATCATCCGGTCCTGCTCGCCGAACAGCGTCTCGGCCAGCGCCCGGGCGAGCTCGGTCTTGCCCACGCCGGTGGGCCCGAGGAACAGGAAGGAGCCGATCGGCCGGTTCGGGTCGCTCAGCCCGGCGCGGGAGCGGCGCACGGCCTCGGCGACCGCCGCCACCGCCTCGTCCTGGCCGACCACGCGCTGGTGCAGGTGCTCCTCGAGCGCCAGCAGCCGGTCCTTCTCCTCCTGGGTGAGCTGGGCCACGGGGATGCCGGTGGCGCGGGAGACCACCTCGGCGATCTCGTTCGGGGTGACCTCCGGCACGCCCCGGCGACCGCCGCGCGCCTGCTCGATCCGCTGCTCGAGCTCGGCGATCTCGTCGCGCAGCTCGCGGGCCCGCTCGTAGTGCTCACTTGCCACCGCCTGGTCCTTCTCGCGCCGGCACTGGTCGAGGCGCTGCTCCAGCTCGCGGGTGTCCTTCGGGGTGGTCTTGGAACGCAGCGCCACCCGGGCTCCCGCCTGGTCCATCAGGTCGATGGCCTTGTCGGGCAGGAACCGGCTGGAGATGTAGCGGTCGGCCAGCTCCGCCGCCGCGACCAGCGCGTCGTCGGTGAACTTGACCTGGTGGTGGGCCTCGTACCGGTCGCGGAGCCCACGCAGGATCTCGATGGTGTCGGCGACGCCCGGCTCGGGGATCAGGATGGGCTGGAAGCGCCGTTCCAGCGCGGCGTCCTTTTCCACGTGCCAGCGGTACTCGTTCAGCGTGGTCGCGCCGATCACGTGGAGCTCGCCGCGGGCCAGGGCCGGTTTGAGCATGTTCGAGGCGTCGATGGCGCCCTCGGCGCCGCCCGCGCCCACGACCGTGTGCAGCTCGTCGATGAAGATGATGAGCTCCTCGGCGTGCGCGCGGATCTCCTCCATGACCTTGGTCAGGCGCTCCTCGAACTCACCCCGGAACTTCGTCCCGGCCACCATCCCGGGCAGGTCCACCTGGATCACGCGCTTGTTCTTGAGCGTCTCCGGCACCTCGCCGTCCACGATGCGCTGCGCCAGTCCCTCGACGATCGCGGTCTTGCCGACGCCCGGCTCGCCGAGCAGTGCGGGGTTGTTCTTGGTCCGCCTCGACAGCACCTCCACCGCCTGGGCGATCTCGTCGTCCCGCCCGATCACCGGGTCGATGCCGCCTTCGCGGGCCCTGGCGGTGAGGTCGTCGCCGTACTGGTCGAGCGTCGGGGTGCTGCTGGGCGGCCGGCGACCGGGGACCGGTTCGGCCTCCGCGCCCAGCGACTGCGGGGTGACGCGCGAGCCGCTCAACAGCCGGCCGGCCATCGACTGCGGGTTGGCCGACAGGGCCAGGACCAAGTGAGGCGCCCCGATGTACGACGCTCCCGTGGCGTGCGCCAGCTGCCGGGCGTCCAGCAACGCCCGCTTGGCCGCGGGGGCGAGCGGTATCGGTCCCTCGCGCGGCTCGCGCTGCTCAGCCGCCTCCTCCACCGCGCGGGCGATCGCCGCCGGATCGGCCCCGGCCTGCTCCAGCGGCCCTCGGGTCGCCTCCATCCGGGTGGCCGCCCACAGCAGGTGCTCGGTGTCGAGATAGTCCGCCCCCCACGAGGTCGCGCGCTCCGCCGCGGTCCGCAGCAATTCGATCGCGTCCTCGCTCAGCAGGCGGCCGAGGTCCACCCGCCGGGCGAACCCCGGCCGGCCGAAGCCGAAGAACCGGGCCAGGAGATCGTCCATCGGGCCGAAGCCATAGGGCCAGTACTCGCCGCTGGTCATGCTCATCCTTTCCCATCCTCACTCGCCCGCCCGTCGCCTGGCCGTCAGTAAGGCAGTTCCTCGATCGTCAGCCGGTCGTGGGCGAAGCACAGGTATCCCGCCGCCTTCATCGCGTCCTCCAGCGGGTCGGGATAGGACCAGGCGACGTCCACCAGGCGCTCGTCTCCCAGGCGCAGCGACCAGTAGACGGCCTCGCCCTTGTACGGGCAGACGGCCCGGGTCGGACTGGGTTCCAGCACCTCCAGGCGGACGTCACGTGGGGGGATGTAGAGCCGGTTGGGCAGCCCGGTCTCCGACAGCACCCTCGGCGCGCCGGTGTCGGCGATGATCCGGCCGTCGAGGCGGACGCGGACGCGGCGGTTGGAGGCGCGGACGTCCACCCGGTGATACGGGTCCCGCAGTTGGCCGTGGACCTCTTCGGCCTCGTCGTACCAGGCGTCCATGGCCTCCCAGGAGATCCCGGCGTAGCCGCGCATCCACTCCAGGGCGCCGTAGGCCCACGCCGCGTTCTCCGCCGTACGGCCGGCGGCGCGGATCGACCAGTAGGTGGCCTGGCCCTTGAACGGGCAGGTCGGGGCGTGCTCGCTGGGCTCGAGCAGTTCGATGCGCAGGTCCTTTTCCGGGACGTACAGCTGTGGCAGCGAGCCGGTTTCGTGCAGGAGCTTGCCCTCGCGGGTGTCGGCCACCGTTTCTCCGCCGAACACCGCGCGCACCCGCCGCGGGAAGTCCTGGAAGAGCAGCCGGTGGCCGGGTCCGTTGATCACGTAGTTCGTCGTAGCGGGAGGCGTCGTTGACAGCGGTCCGCGGCCCATGGTCAACGTCATGGCTTGCCTTTCGTCGCATTGGAACTCATCCGTCCCGCTACCCGCCGCTCGGCCACGAAACCGGCCGTCCTCCGGCGAGCGCCGTGCCCGTCACTCCGCCTCCTTGCAGGGTAGGCACGCCGGGGTCTGCGACGGTCGGGAGTGGCGATGCCGACGCGCAAGTGGCCCTCGACCTGCGCGGCGGGCCGGAGCCGCCCGGCTTGGATGTGGCCGCCACCGCGCGTACCCGGGTCGGGTGGCGAACTGGTGACGTTGCGGCCATCGGGGGTAGCTGGCCCAGATGCCCAGTAACGGAAGGGGGACATGATGAGCCAGCACACACCCGAGCACGACCCGCGCTCGCGGTTCGAGGACGAGGGGATCCCGGACCTCCAGGACGGCACGCCGGAACAGCAGTGGGCGGTCGATCCCCAGGAGGCGCCGCTTCCCGCCGACCATCCGACGGCCGTGGACGAGTACGGGACCACGACCGACGAGCAGATCCAGGGAGAACCTCTGGACAGCCGCCTCGGCCGAGAGCTGCCGGAGGAGCAGCCGCTTTACGGTGAGGACGAGCCGGTCACCGCACCTGAGGAGAGCACTGCGGAAGAGCCCGCCCTGACCCAGGACAGCGGACTCGGGGTCGGCTCCGACCTCGACACCGAGTTCGAGCCCGGCGACGGGGTGGACCCCGACTGGCAGGCGCAGCCGGAGGAGCCCTCCGGCGCGGTCTGGGACGACCCGCGCAGAGCCGGCCGGCTGGTCGCCCCGGACGAGGGCGCCCACACCGATGCCGAGCCGGACGAAGTGGCCAGAGAGCTCGGCCCCGACGGCGGCGGCTACACCGCCGAGGAGTCCGCCATGCGGGTGGAACCGGAATGAGGAAGGACGAGCCATGACCAGGGAAGAGCAGGAGCTGGCGCGCTTCCCGTTGAGCGGCAGGGCCTGCCGTTCAACGACCCCCGTGGACGCCGTGGCGGCTACTCGAAGTCGTCCGGGTTCAGTTCCTTACTCCTCATGAAGGCCGCGTCGAACTCATCCAGGTCGGCTCCAAAGGGTACATCGCTCTCGTCGAAGTCCGGGGTGGCATCGGGTGTGACATCCGCTGGACGCCTCGACGACTCCTCCTCAGCCGGAGTCACAGGGGTACGCGCCGCTTCTTCGCTGCCTCCCCGCTCGACCGGCCGCTCGGCCGTGTCCTCGAACTGGTCACTCATCCTGGCCCCCTCAATCCGGCGTCTGGTCAACATGATCGCGACCGCCGCCGGCCAGGCGTTTTCGAACACTCTTCGCGCCCGAAAGCACCTACTGCCCGGCACGCCTCACGTCATGCGTGAGCGGCGCGGCGGCGGCGCAAACCGCTTGCCGCGTGGTGGCGACGTCACGGCATCACAGGGCAGGGGGGAAGGAAACGTGCCGTCATGACGAGGAGAGATCATGAGTAAGGGATACGACCGGGTCGCCATCGTCACGGGAGCGAACTCCGGAATCGGCAAGGCCACCGCCGTGGCACTGGCCGAGCAGGGCTTCGACGTCGGCATCACCTTCCACACCGACGAGAAGAGCGCAGAGGACTCCGCGGACCTGGTGAAGGGAATGGGGAAGGCGGCGGCGGTGCGGCGCCACGATCTGACCGACCCGGAGGGGGCGGCATATGTCGTGGACGAGCTTGCCGAGGAACTGGGCGGCCTCGGTGTGCTGGTCAACAACGCGGGCACCGGCACCGCCGAGCCCGTCCTTGACATGGACTACCGGCGCTGGCGGGATGTCCTCGCCGTCGACCTCGATGGGCCGTTCCTGTGTGCGCAACGAGCCGCCCGGCGCATGGTCGACTCCGGCAGGGGCGGCCGGATCATCAATGTCACCAGCGTGCATGAGGAGTTTCCCAAGGTGGGGGCGGGGCCGTACTGCGCGGCCAAGGGCGGGCTGCGGATGTTCAGCCGGGTTCTGGCTCTGGAGCTGGCCGAGTACGGCATCACCGTCAACACCGTGGCCCCCGGCGAGATCGCCACGCCCATGACCGGGCAGGAAGACCGGCCACCGCAGATGGGCAGCAGGCCGGGGTATCCGATCGCCAGGGCGGGCGACGCTCGCGAGGTCGCCGCCGTCCTGGCGTTCCTGGCCGGTCCCGCCGCCTCCTACATCACCGGAGCGACGTTGTTCGTCGACGGCGGCCTCGGGCTGATGGGACCGCAGGCCGGCGGAGCGCTCGACTCAGGCGAGTGGCGCCACGGTTAGACGGTGCGGGCCTTGAATGCCGCGGCCGCGGCGGGGCAGGAGCGAAGGGTGCGAGCTCCGTCGTCGCCCCGCGTCACCTGGCCGGTGATGTACCACCACTGGTCGAAAATGACCTTCATTCACTGGCGGTATCCCGTCGCTCTCGTGCAGTCCTTGGTGCCGGATTTCCTCACGGTCGAGCGCCACGACGGGGACGCCTGGATCGGGTTGACGCCCTTTCTCATGGAAGGCGTGCGAGCGCCCTGCACGCCCGCCCTCCCCTACCTGTCCCGGTTCCCGGAGACCAATCTGCGGACTTACGTACGCGATGCCCGCGGGCGCAGCGGGATCTGGTTCCTGTCGCTGGACGCCGGGCACCTTCCCGCCGTGCTCGGCGGCCGTGCCGGCTATGGGCTTCCCTATTTCTGGTCGGACATGTCGGTGCACGGCGACGGCCCTTTCACGCGATACCGGTGCCGCCGACGCTGGCCGGGACCCCGCGGCTCCCGTTGCGACGCGGAGACGAAGATGGGAACTCCTCTGACGGCGAGCGAACGTGACGAACTGTCGCACTTCCTGACCGCCCGCTACCGGCTGTTCACCCTCAGGGCGAACCGGCTCGCCGCCGCCGAGGTCGAGCACCCTCCCTGGCCGCTCCACCACGCCCGCCTGATTCGCCTGGACCAGGACCTGCTGCAGAGCGCCGGCCTTCCCGCCCCGGACCGGCCTCCCGTCGTGCACGCCTCCCCCGGCGTGCCGGTACGGGTGGGGATCTGGACCTGGTGACCTGCCCATCCGGGGGCTCCAAGGACGACGCCAGTCACTGATCAGAACCCGCAGGTCGGTGACATCAACCTCCGCCAGACCGCGACGGTCGTCACCGCCTGTGAAACTCCCGCGATTACGGTTACGAACCGTGTGCTGACAAAGAGTCAACCCGCCATTCGTGATGTTTCTTCGCATCCGTACCTTGAAGTCCATGTGCCCCATCGGCATAGTGGACGGACCACAGCACCAGTCGTGGCGGGCGTCCTCGGGGGCCGGTACCAGTACACGACTGCCCAGCGGCGCATCACCACGCGCGGAATTGGACATGATGGATGAGCTCGCCCCCGCCGATCCGTACCAAGCTGCTCAGGATCCTCCTGCTTCCGCTGGTCTCCATGGTCGCTTTGTGGGGATTCATCGCCTATTCCAGTGTGGAGGAGATCGTCACGGTCTCCCAGGCGCAGGACCGTTGGGAGGCCATCGGGTCGCCGGTGCTGCAGCTGATCGGCGAGTTACAGCGGGAGCGCCAGGTTTCGGCGGAGGCACCGCGTGGGACCGCGGAATCCGTGCCGCTGACCCATCAGCGGCGAGTCACCGACGCCAAGGCCGAGCGGCTGCGCCAGGTCATCGGATCCCTTGACGTCGACGCGGAGGGCGCGGAGACGCCGGCCCAGGTGCGGGCGCTGGTGCAGGCGCTCGACGGGCTGCGGTCGCTGCGCGAGTCCGCCGACGCGGGGATCTTGTCCCCGCCGCGGAAGATCATCGACGCGTACAACAACCTGATCAGCGTCGCCAACAAGCAGTTCGACGACCGCGACGCCCTGAGCGACGTCTCGGCCTTCCGCTCGGTACGCGGCATGGCCGCCTACCAGGCCACGGCGGAATACCTGGGCCGGGAGCACGCCGTGATCACCAGCACGATCGTGAACCGCAAGATGACCCCCACCGACCGGGCCGCGTTCATCGCCGCGTTCAACAGCCGCAGGACCGTCTTCGCCAACGCCGAGCGCGACGTGGGCCCCGAACTGCGGGTGCAATTCAACAAGCTGGTCAACGGCACCCCGTACAAACGGCTGCTGGAAGTGGAGGACCGGCTGTTCAACTGGGACACCACCGGTGGCCCGCCGCCTGTCGACCCCGCCCAGTGGAAGAGCGACGCCGACTCCATGCTCGGCGTGATCTACCTCGACACACAGCAGGAGCTCGACCGCGCCGCGGCGCAGACGGCTGCGCAGAAGGCCGGGGCGTACTGGCGGATCGGGCTGGTCCTGGTCCTGGGCCTGGCCGCGGTGGTCTTGTCGGTGGCGCTGTCGTACCGGTTCGGCAGCTCGCTGATCAACGAGCTCAAGCGGCTGCAGGCGTCGGCGGCGGAGCTGGCCGAGGTGCGGCTGCCCCGGCTGGTCGAGCGTCTGCGCCGCGGCGACGACGTGGACCCTGCCACCGAGGCCCCCGGCCTCGATCCGGCCGACACCGCCGAGGTCGATCGCGTGGTGAACGCGCTCTCCGCGGTACGCCGCACGGCGGTCGAGGCCGCGGTGGGCCAGGCGACCCTGCGCAAGGGCGTCGGCCAGGTCTTCCTCAACCTGGCCTGGCGCAACCAGGCGCTGCTCCACCGCCAGCTCGCGCTGCTGGACACCATGGAGCGCCGGGTGGATGACCCGGGGGTCCTGGAGGACCTGTTCAAGCTCGACCACCTGACCACCCGCATGCGGCGGCACGCGGAGAACCTGATCATCCTGTCCGACTCCGCCCCGGCGCGCCGCTGGCGCGACCCGGTGCCGCTGTTCGACGTGGTACGCGCGGCCGTGCTGGAGGTCGAGGACTACACCCGCGTCATCGTCGCGCCGATGCCGAACGCCCCGCTGCTGGTCGGCGCCGCGGTCACCGACGTGATCCACCTGATCGCCGAGCTGGTGGAGAACGCCACCGTCTTCTCCCCGCCCGACACGACCGTGCACATCCGCAGCATGACGGCGGCCAACGGCTTCGCGCTCGAGGTGGAGGACCGGGGGCTGGGGCTGAACCAGGCCACCCTCGACGAGATCAACGCCCGGCTGGCCGACCCGCCGGAGTTCGACCTGGCCGACAGCGACCGGCTCGGCCTGTTCGTGGTGTCCAGGCTCGCGGCCCGGCACAACATCAAGATCGCACTGCGCCGCTCGCCGTACGACGGGACCACCGCGATCGTGCTGCTGCCCTCCGCGCTGCTCGCCAATACCGAGTCCCCGCCCGCCGCGGTGGACCAGGCCGCGGCCCGAGCGGGCAGGCCCTTGCGCGCGCTCGGCACGGCGCCCGCCGAGACCCGGCCCAGCGGGGTGGCCATCGCCCCGGAGCCCTTACCATCGCTCGCCCCGGAGCCCTTCCCGTCCCTCGATCCGGAGACCGCGAGCGAGGCGGAGGCCTGGAGTGACCGCGGGCGCCCGTCCGCTCTGGACGGCTGGCCGGACGCGCCCGCCCGCGCCGCTGAGCCCGAGCGGGCGACCTGGTTCGAGGCCGGCCCCGCACGGCGGCCCAGGCCGACACCCGAATCGGGGACCGGGCCGATCACCAGGCCGGTTCCCGGATCCGCCATGCCCTCCGGCCCGCCCACCGAGTGGAGCGTCACGGTGCCGGCCCAGGAGGCGGACGAGGACCTGGACGGGCTGCCGATGCGGGTGCCGCAGACCAACATGGCTCCCCAGCTGCGTGCCGCCCGGCGCGCGGAGCGGCGCGCGGTCTCGGTCCGCTCGCCGGAGGAACTCGCCCAGCTCATGTCGTCCATGCAACGCGGCTGGCAGCAAGGCCGCCACCAGGCGGAGCAGGGACATGACGCTCGGAACGGAAAGGACGACCATCCCGATGCCCGACCCCAGAAGTGAACTGAGCTGGCTACTCGACGACCTCACCACGCGCGTCCCCGGCATCCGGCACGCCATCGTGCTGTCCGCCGACGGGCTGGCCATGGGCGGCTCCCGGGAGCTGACCCGGGAGGACGCCGAGCACCTGTCCGCCATCTCCGCCGGCAGCCACAGCCTCGCCATGGGCGCGGGGCGGCATTTCGGCCTGGGCGGCGTACGGCAGACGATCATCGAGATGGAGGGCGGCTTCCTGTTCGTCACCGCGGCCGGCCAGGGCGCCCGGCTGGCCGTGCTCGCCTCCGGCGACGCCGAGCTCGGTATGGTCACGTACGAGATGGCGCTCCTGGTCAAGCGGGTCGGCGAGCACCTCACCGCGCAGCCGAGGGGGGCAGCACCGGCACCCGCCTGGAACGGCGCGAGACCGTGACCGGGGAGGATCCGGGGCCGCTGATCAGGCTGTTCGGGCTGACCGGGGGCAGGGCGCGCCCGCAGGGCGAGACCTTCGACCTGGTGGCCATCGTCACGACGGTCGGCGGCTCCTACCAGCCCGCGGACCTGATCCCGGAGCATCGCACCGTGCTCTCAGTGTGCCGGAGGCCCACGCCCGTGGCGGATGTCGCCGCGCACCTCAGGCTGCCGCTCAACATCACCCGGGTGATCCTGGGCGACCTGCGGCGCGAGGGCCTGATCACCATCGAGCGCCCGCGCCCCGCGGCCCAGACGATCGACGAACGCATCTACAGGGAAGTGCTGGATGGACTACGCAGCCTCTGAGCCGGGTGCGACCGCGGTCGCCTCGGCCCTGGCCATCAAGATCCTCATCGCGGGGGGCTTCGGCGTCGGCAAGACGACCATGGTCGGAACGATCAGCGAGATCCGGCCGCTGCACACCGAGGAGCTGCTGAGCGAGCGAGGCATCGGGGTGGACGACATCTCGGGAGTGGAGGCCAAGACCACTACCACTGTGGCGCTGGATTTCGGCCGCATCACCATCCGCCAGGGGCTGTGGCTCTATCTGTTCGGCACCCCCGGGCAGGACCGGTTCTGGTTCATGTGGGACGAGCTGGCCCTCGGCGCGCTCGGCGCCGTCGTGCTGGCCGACACCCGCCGCCTGCAGGACTGCTTCCCCGCGGTGGACTACTTCGAGCAGCGCGGCATCCCGTTCGTGGTCGGCGTGAACTGCTTCGAGGGCGCCCGCCGCTACGACCCGGCCAAGGTGCGGCGGGCGCTCGGGCTGAACGAGTCCACCCCGATCGTGCTGTGCGACGTGCGCGAGCGCGATTCGGTCAAGGAAGTGCTCACGACGCTGGTGACGTACGCGGTGAAAGGCGTCTGACCCGGGACCGCGTCCGGGCCGTGGTGACCGATGGCGAAGACTTCGTCATCCTTGACCAACGGCACATCGAACCAGGTCAAGTCCGGTCTCGTATTGGCCACAGCCATTGACGCTTAGGTTAGGCATACCTAATCATGGGGTCCTCGCAAGACCTAGGAAGGCACGTCATGGCCACCACCATCAGCCGGCTCGCCACACTCGCGGCCGCCGCACTCCTCGCCACGCTCACAGCCGCGTGCGGCGACCAAGGCACGCAGGCGGACGCCGGATCCACCGCCACGGCGGCCCCGCAGACCCCGACCCTCGTCGTCTACTCCGGACGCGACGAGAAACTGATCGCTCCGCTGCTCCAGAAGCTGGAACGATCTACCGGAAGCAAGGTCGAGGTCCGCTACGGCGACAGTGCCGAGCTCGCCGCGCAGTTGCTGGAGGAGGGTGACAAGACGCAGGCCGACCTGTTCCTGTCGCAGGACGCGGGCGCGCTCGGCGCGCTCTCCCAGCAGGGCCGCCTGGAGGCGCTGCCCCAGCAGTCGCTGGACAAGGTCGGCCAGGCCTACCGCGCCGAGGACGGCACCTGGGTCGGGCTGTCGGGCCGGGCCCGGGTCATCGCCTACAACCCGGACAAGGTCGCCAAGGCTCCCGCCGGCGTTCGCGAGCTCACCAAGCCGGAGTGGAAGGGCAAGGTGGGCTACGCTCCGACGAACGCCTCCTTCCAGGCGTTCGTCACCGGCATGCGCGTCCTGGACGGCGACGACGCCACCCGCAAGTGGCTGCGGGACTTCAAGGCCAACGACCCCAAGGTGTACGAGAAGAACGGCGCCATCCTCGACGCCGTCGACTCCGGCGAGATCGCCCTCGGCCTGATCAACCACTACTACTGGTTCGAGAAGGCCGCCGAGGTCGGCCCCGGCAAGATGACCGCCAAGCTGCACTTCCCGGCCAACGGCGACCCAGGCGCGCTCGTCAACGTGGCCGGCGTCGGCGTCATCAAGGGCGCCGACCAGGCCGCCGCGGCCGGCAAGGCGGTCGACTACCTGCTGTCGGCCGAGGCGCAGACCTACTTCGCCGACACGACCAAGGAATACCCGCTGGCCGCCGGCGTCACCAGCAAGGTCGAGGGCCTGCCGCCGCTGGAGTCCATCGACGCGCCGAAGATCGACCTCAGCAAGCTCAGCTCCCTCCAGGAGACCCTGGTCATGCTCCAGGAAGCCGGGATGGTCTGACCCGGCGTGCCCGCGAACAGGCCCTCCCCCGATGCCGGGCGCAGGCCGCCGCCGCTCCTGGTCGGCTGGGCCTGCGTCGCGGCGGCGCTCGCCCTGCTGCCGCTGGTCTACCTGGGCGTGCGGGCGCTGGAACACGGCCCCGCACACGCCTGGCGGCTCGTCGCCACCGGTCGCACCCTCGAGCTGCTGGCCCGCAGCCTCGGGCTCGCCGCCGTGGTCGTCGCCGCCTGCCTGCTGCTGGGCGTCTCGCTGGCCTGGCTGACCGTGCGGACCGCGCTGCCGGGGGCCCGGGCCTGGTCCGTGCTGGCCACGTTGCCGCTCGCCGTGCCCAGCTACGTCGCGGCGTTCGCATGGATCTCCACCAACCGCCTGGCCGGCTTCGCGGGCGCGGCGATCACCCTGACGCTGGTCAGCTACCCGTACGTCTACCTGCCGGTGGCGGCGACGCTGGGCGGCATCGACCCGGCGCAGGAGGAGGCGGCCCGCTCACTCGGGCACGGCCCGCTGCGCACGTTCTGGCGCGTCACGCTCCCGCAGGTGCGCCCGGCCGCGGCGGGCGGCGGGCTGCTCGTCGCGCTCTACGTGCTGTCCGACTTCGGCGCCGTCTCGATCATGAGGTACGAGACGTTCACCCGGGCGATCTTCACCTCTTACCGGGCGAGCTTCGACCGCACCCCGGCCGCCGCGCTCGGCTGCGTGCTGGTGGTGATGACCGTGCTGCTCGTCGCGGCAGAGGCGCGCACCCGCGGCCGGGCGCGCCACTCGCGTACCGGCGGGGGCAGCGCCCGGCCCGCCCCTCGCGCGCGGCTCGGCCGGCTGCGGTGGGCCGCGCTCGGCTGGTGCTCCGCAGTGGCCGCGGCCGGTGTGCTCTTCCCGCTGGCCATGCTGGGCTACTGGCTGACGGCCGGCAGGTCGGGCGCCTGGGAGCCGGGCAGGCTGCTGGAGATGTCCGGAACCACGCTCGCCGTGGCCGCCCTCGGCGCCGCGCTGACCACGGCCTGCGCCCTGCCCGTCGGCATTCTCGCCGCCCGCCACCGCGGTCGCGTCATCCACCTGCTGGAGCAGGCCGCGTACGCCGGGCACGCCGTGCCCGGCATCACCGTGGCGCTGGCCATGGTGTTCCTCGCGGTGCGCTACGCCTACCCGCTCTACCAGGAGCTGCCGCTGCTCGTGCTCTGCTACGCGGTGCTGTTCCTGCCGGTGGCCGTGGCCGCCACCCGCGCCGCCGTGCTGCAGTCGCCGCCGGTGCTGGAGGACGTGGCCCGCTCGCTCGGCGACCCGCCGCTGCGGGTGCTGCGCCGGGTCACGGTGCCGCTCGCCGCGCCGGGCATCGCGGCCGGGGCCGCCCTGACGTTCGTGGTGTGCATGAAGGAGCTGCCCGCCACGCTGCTGCTGCGGCCCACCGGTGTGGACACCCTCGCCACCCGGCTGTGGGCCGAGACGACCACCGCCTCCTACGCCGCGGCGGCCCCGTACGCGGCCATGCTGATCCTGATCGCGGCCGTCCCCTCGTACCTGCTCGGAAGGCGGCGCTCATGACGGATCTGAAGATCGGCGGGCTGGTGAAGTGCTACGAGCCGCCGGCGCGGGTGCTCGACGGCCTGGACCTCTCCGTCCCCGCGGGCCTGCTGGCCGCCGTGCTCGGCCCGTCGGGCTGCGGCAAGACGACGCTGCTGCGCGTGGTGGCCGGGTTCCTGCGCGCCGACGCCGGCGCCGTGGAGCTCGGCGGCCGCGTCGTGTGCGGGCCGGGGGTGCACCTGCCGCCGGAGCGGCGCCGCGTCGGCATCGTCCCGCAGGAGGGCGCGCTGTTCCCGCACCTCAGCGTGGCGGCCAACGTGGCCTTCGGCGTCAGCGGTACGAGCCGCGCGGAGCGGCGCCGCCGTACCGGCGAGATGCTGGAGCTGGTCGGGCTGCCCGGGTTCGGGCAGCGGATGCCACACGAGCTGTCCGGCGGGCAGCAGCAGCGCGTCGCCGTCGCCCGCGCTCTGGCGCCCGCGCCCGACCTGGTGCTCCTGGACGAGCCGTTCAACGCGCTCGACAGCGCTCTGCGGGCGGGCCTGCGGGCCGACGTACGCGCCGCGCTGCTGGCCACGGGAGCCACGGGAGTGCTGGTCACCCACGACCAGCAGGAGGCCCTGTCCACCGCCGACCTGGTCGCCGTGGTCAGGGAGGGCAGGGTCGCCCAGTGCGGCACGCCCGAGGAGGTCTACCAGCGGCCGGCCGACCTGTGGGTGGCGGGATTCGTCGGCGAGGCGGTGTTCCTGCCCGCCGTGGCGGAGGGCGGCGCGGCCGGCACCCCGCTCGGCCGCGTCCCGCTGGCGGCCCCGGCGCACGGCGGCGGCGTGGTCGTGCTGAGGCCCGAACAGCTCGTGCTGGGCGAGCCCGGCACGCGCGGCACGGTGGTGGACGTCCGCTACTACGGCCACGACGCGATGGTCCACGTGGCGGTGGACGGCCTGCCCGACCCGGTGCCGGTCCGGGTGCCCAGCCCGGCCGGGGTCCGGCCGGGAGAGGAGACGGGCGTGTCCGTCACCGGGACGGCGACCCTGCACCCCGAGCCCCGTTGACCCTACTGTTCGAATCATGAGCTTCGCCGGAACGCCCCAGCCGCGCCCGCGCTGGTATCACGCGCAGACAGACCTGGACGACTTCGCCATCGTCAGCTACCGGGTGGACGCCGACGCCTTGGCCCGGCACCTGCCCGAGGGCTTCGCCCCGATGAAGGTGACCTTCGGCGACGGACCCGATGCCCTGATCTCCGCGGTCGCCTTCAAGGACCGGGACTTCCACTTCCGATGCCTTCCGCAGGTGAGCATCGACTGCGGTCAGATCAACTACCGGGCCTACGTCACCGCGTACGGCAAGCCGGGCGTCTGGTTCTTCGGAACCCGCCTCGACCACCCGGTCGTCGCGATCCCGCAGCACCTTTGGGGCATGCCGTGGCGCCGTGACCGCATCCGCATCGAGGCGGACTGGGACCGCACGCCGGCACACTGGCTGCTCGATGCCGGGGACGCCTCCTGCGACGCGGCCGAGCTCCCCCGGCCGCTCGGCCTCCTGGACGGTTTCACGGACGAGTCGGACTGGCTGGAACTGCTCACCCATCCCACCCTGGGCTGGTACCGGCGCCGTGACGGCAGGGTAGGGACCTACAGCATCTGGCACCCGGTCATGCGCCCCCGCCATCTCGCCGCCGCCTCCGCGAGCTTTCCCGTCTTCGAACGCCTCGGTCTGATCACGCCGGGCACGCCGCCGCACTCGGTCCTGGCCCAGCCGCACCTGCGCTTCGACATCCACACCCCGCCCCGCCGCTTCCGCCCGGACGCGTGAGCGGGACTGACGAACTCGGCGTGGGCCCGCCGGACCTCGCCCGGCGGTTGCTGATGGCGGGCCTGCCGAGTCCCCGTACCGGTTGACGCACGAAAGGTTCCCCCCGATGAAGCACCCTCACCGACGATCCCTCCCGGCCGAAGTACGGCGAGCGGCGCAGGACGGGCAGATGCTGGCCCAGGCCGAGGGGACGGCCTTCGCCTCCTCCTTCGAGCCGGGTGATCCGCAGCCGACGTGGGTCAACACCACCGAGACCGACGCCCGGGGCCGCAAGAAGGCCGCGAACATCACCGGAACCCTGCCCGGGGGCATCGAGGGCAGCATTTCGGACAAGATCATCCAGGTCAGCGCCAGCGGCGAGTACGCGGCCTCGGGCGAGGTGAAGGAGAACCTGTCCGACGGTGACGCGAACACCAAGTGGCTGGTGTTCACCAGCACAGGCTGGGCGCAGTACGGCCTGTCCGGCCCGGTCGCGGTCGTGCACTACGCGCTGACCTCCGCCGGCGACGCGCCCGAGCGTGACCCGCGCGACTGGCACCTGCAGGGCTCGCAGGACGGGCAGAACTGGACCACCCTGGACGCCCGGGCCGGCGAGACGTTCACGGCGCGCCTGCAGCGCAAGGAGTACCGCTTCGCCAATACGACGGCCTACGCCCACTACCGGCTGACCATCACCCGCATCGGCGGCGGCTCGATCCTGCAGCTGGCCGAGTGGGAGCTGTCGGACGGGCAGACCGGCCCGAGACCGGCCGGCGACATGCGCAGCCAGGTGGGCGCCGGGCCGAACGGCGGGTTCGTCTCCAAGCCGCGCGCCGGCTTCTCCGGGCTGCGAGCGTTCCAGTACGCGGGCAGCACCACCGCGCAGGACGGCGGTCACTCCACCAACAAGGTGTTCGAGGTGGACATCCCGGTCACCTCCGCGACGGAGCTGTCCTACGTCGTCTTCCCCGAGTTCACCGCGGCCGACCTGCGTTATCCCAGCACGTACGTCTCGGTGGACCTGGCCTTCCGGGACGGCACGTACCTCAGCGATCTGAGGGCCGTCGACCAGCACGGGGTCCGGCTGGCGCCGCGAGCGCAGGGCGAGTCCAAGACCCTGTACGCCGACCAGTGGAACTACAAGCGCGCTCAGATCGGCGAGGTGGCCAGGGGCAAGCGGATCAGCCGCATCCTGGTGGCCTACGACGGTCCCGCCGGACCGGCAGGGTTTCGCGGGTGGGTGGACGACATCAAGATCGTCACGGAACGGAAGCGGCAGCCGTACGACGGCCGGGCGTGGCAGAACAGGCCGGGACCTTCGCAGTACGTGGTGACCACCCGGGGGACGCATTCCACGGGCGGGTTCTCGCGGGGGAACAATTTCCCGGCCACCGCCGTGCCGCACGGGTTCACCTTCTGGACGCCGATGACCGATGCCGGCTCGCTGAGCTGGCTCTACGAGTACCACCGGGCCAACAACGCGGCCAACCTGCCCGAGATCCAGGCCTTCACCGCCAGCCACGAGCCGAGCCCGTGGATGGGTGACCGGCAGACGTTCCAGTTCATGCCCTCGGCGGCCGAAGGGGTGCCGGACCCGTCCCGTGCCGCCCGCGCGCTGCCCTTCCGCCACGAGCGGGAGGTCGCGCAGCCGCATCTGTACGCGGTCACCTTCGACAACGGGCTCAAGACCGAGATCGCCCCGGCGGACCACGCGGCGGTCGCCCGCTTCACCTTCCCCGGCTCCTCGGCCAAACTGATCTTCGACAACGTCGACAACAACGGCGGCCTGACCCTGGACGTGTCCGGCGGCGTGGTGACCGGCCATTCGGACGTGCGCAGCGGCCTGTCCACCGGGGCCACGCGGATGTTCTTCTACGCCGTCTTCGACCGTCCGGTCACCGGCGGCGGCAGCCTGACCGGCCAGGGACGTGACAACGTGCTGGGATACCTGGCCTTCGACGCCGGCGCGACCCGCACGGTCGCCATGCGCATCGCCTCCTCGCTGATCAGCGTGGACCAGGCCAGGCGGAACCTGGAGCTGGAGATCGGCGCCTCGGACACGCTGGAGACGGTCAGCGAGCGGGCGCGGCAGGCGTGGGACGCCAAGCTGGGCGTCATCGAGGTCGAGGGAGCGAGCCGGGATCAGCTGGTCACGCTCTACTCCAACCTGTACCGGCTGTTCCTGTATCCCAACTCGGGCTTCGAGAACACCGGCACCGCGGCCGCGCCGGTGTACAAGCACGCCGTGCAGTCGTCCACCGGTACCCCGCCCAGCACCGAGGTGGCGGACGGGAAGGTGTACGTCAACAACGGCTTCTGGGACACCTACCGCACCACCTGGCCCGCGTACGCGCTGCTCACGCCGCGGGCGGCCGGGGAGATGGCCGACGGGTTCGTGCGGCAGTACGAGGACGGCGGCTGGATCGCCCGGTGGTCCTCGCCCGGTTACGCCGATCTGATGGTCGGCACGAGCTCCGACGTCGCCTTCGCCGACGCCTACCTGAAGGGGGTGACCGGTTTCGACGCCGCGACCGCGTACCAGGCCGCGGTCAAGAACGCCACGGTCGCCCCGCCCACCCGTCATGTGGGCCGCAAGGGCCTGTCCTCCTCCGTCTTCCTCGGGTACACGAGCATCCAGTCGACGGATGAGGCGATGTCGTGGGCGATGGACGGGTACATCAACGACTTCGGCATCGCCAACATGGCCAGGGCTCTGGCCGAGCGGTCCACGGGTGCGCAGCGTGCCCGCTACCTGGAGGAGTACGAGTACTTCCGGAACCGGGCCCGCAACTACGTGCACATGTTCGACCCGGCGGTGCGCTTCTTCCAGGGCAGGAACGCCGACGGATCCTTCCGCCGCAAGCCGGGCGCGTACGACCCGCGTACCTGGGGCTTCGACTACACCGAGACCAACGGCTGGAACATGGCCTTCCACGTCCCGCAGGACGGCCGCGGCCTGGCCAACCTGTACGGCGGCGCGGACAAGCTCGCGGCCAAGCTGGACGCGTTCTTCGCCACCCCGGAGACGGCGATGTTCCCCGGCTCGTACGGGGGCATCATCCACGAGATGCGGGAGGCCCGGGATGTCCGGATGGGACAGTACGGGCACAGCAACCAGCCCTCGCACCACATCGCCTACATGTACGACTACGCGGGGCAGCCGTGGAAGACCCAGGCCAAGGTGCGCGAGGCGCTCTCGCGGCTGTACCTGGGCAGCGAGATCGGCCAGGGCTACCCGGGCGATGAGGACAACGGGGAGATGTCGGCCTGGCAGGTCTTCGGCGCACTCGGCTTCTACCCGCTGCAGATGGGCAGTCCCTACTACGCGATCGGCTCACCGCTGTTCAGCAAGGTGACAGTGCGTCTGGAGGGCGGCGGGAAGCTGGTGGTCAAGGCACACGGCAACAGCCCGCGCAACGTCTACGTGCAGGGGTTGAAGGTCAACGGCAAGGCGTACGAGAAGACGTACCTTCCGCACGACCTGATCGCCAAGGGCGGCGAGCTGGTGTTCGAGATGGGGCCGAAGCCTTCGCGCTGGGGTACCGGCAAGGACGCCGCCCCGCTCTCGATCACCGACGACGATCGGATCCCCACGCCGCTGCGCGACGCCACCGGACCGGGGCGCGGCACGGCGTCGGCGGCCGGCGGCGCCGATGTGAGCGCGCTGTTCGACGACGACTCGGCCACCCGGGCGACCCTGCCCGAATGGGTCCAGTACACCTTCGCCGGCGACCGGCAGGCGCGCTTCTACACTCTCACCTCCGGCGCCGGCCGGCCGGCCGAGGATCCGACCGGCTGGGTCCTGGAAGGCTCCGCCGACGGCAGCTCGTGGAAGGTGCTCGACGAGCGGGCCGGCGAGAGCTTCCCGTGGCGGCTGCAGACCCGCCCGTTCAAGATCGCCAAGCCGGGCGCGTACGCCCATTACCGGATCAGGTTCACCGGCGGCGCATCGCCGGCCTCGCTGGCCGAGATCGAGCTGCTCGCCCACGAGTCACCTGCCACCTCGCCGCTGGTCATCGAGGCCGCCGGGGTATTCGCTTCTCCCGGGGAGACCGTGACCCTCCCGGTGACCGTGTCCAACCACGCCGACCGGCCCGCCACCGGACGGCTGACCGCGACCGGACCTGCCGGCTGGACCGTCCAGCCGGCGGCCGCCGGCTTCGGGCCCATCGCGCCGGGCGCGTCACAGGCACTGGCGTTCCAGGTGGCGGTGCCGGCGACGGCGGGTCCGGGCAGCCGTCCGATACGGCTCGCCGCGGCCTCCGACCAGGGGCCGGCCGGCGAGCAGGTGACGGTCACGGTGATCGGCGACACCGTGGAGTTCACGCCCGGCACCCCCGCCGAGGCGCCGTGGCTCTTGGAGGCGGACGGGTCTCAACTCGACGGCGAGGTGTACGACGGGCGTGCCCGTTTCACCGACGGCACCAGTCACGCCATCTACCGTTTCGAGCTGCCGGCCCAGGTGACAGGGGGTTCGCTGACACTGGACATCGGCAACCAGTTCCTGGTGCAGGTCTCGGCCGACAACCAGAGCTGGCGGACCGTGCTGCAGGAGAGCGCCAACGTGCGCGACCTGTCCAACCGCGCGCAACGCACGCTGGACCTCAACGAGGTGCGCCGTGAGGCCCGTACGTTCTACCTGCGCCTCGGGGACAGCCAGCCGCAGGACGGCTGGGGGTCCTGGCTGGCCAGGGTACGGCTGGACTTGCGGCGTTCGGCCGGCTAGGCCGTCACGGTCGGTAGAGCCGATGACAAGTCGCGTACAAGTCGCCGCCGCCATCGTGGGGCCATGAGGAAACGCCGTCGTGGAGGCACGAACAGGCATCGCCGGTACGGCACGAGCCACGTCCGCGCGGAAGGCACCGGCCACCGTCCGGCCGCGATCACCGTCTCCAGGAACCGGGGCCCTGGGCGGATCGGCAAGGTGCTGATCGTGTTGATGTGGGCGGGCATGTTCCTGGTGCCGATCCCGCTGTGGGTGCCGGCCGTCCAACTGGCTGCGGGCGCCATCGGCACGCCGGGCACGCTCACCGTGGGCGTGTGCGAGCGCCTCGGCCGGGGCAGATACGACTGCGACGGCACGTTCGCGCCCGACGACGGCGGCCGCGCGATTCCGGTCTCCGCCCCGCCAGACCTGGAGGCGGGCGACACGGTACCGGCTCAGCTCACCCCCGAGGGCGACCGGGCGGCGATGGCGGGGCCGCGCGGCGTGCTCGGCGCGCTGACCCTGCCCTTCTTGTGCGGCGGCGGGATCGGCTTCCTGCCGTACGTCGTCCTGTACTGGTCCTCCGGCGCCACCCGCCGTCACCTGCGGGCGGCAGCGATCGGGGGCTGGGCGCTGACCGCCGTCTCGCTCGCGGGCGTCACCATCGGCCTCATCGCGATCTACTCGGCCTGATCCGCGAGCTTTCCCGTCTTCGAACGCCTCGGCCCGGCCACGCCGGGCACGCCGCCGCACTCGGGCCTGGCCCAGCCGCACCTGCGCTTCGACAACCGCACCCCGCCCCGCCGCTTCCGCCCGGACGCGTGAGCAGGACCGCCTCGATCGGGCATTGACGAAAAATCCTTACATGGTACTCATAGATCGAGTCGGAAACCTTCACCCTTCACTGAGATCGTCCAGAGCTCACCCAAGGAGGACGCGCATGGCGCGTACCAAGTCACCCGACCCGCCCGCCGACTTACTCGGCCCCGTCCAAGGAGAGGTCTCCTGGTTCTGCTGCGGCACCGCCTGGGGACCGTGCAGCAGCACCGGCAGGGGAGCCTGCGGCACCTGCAACTCGGGAAGCCTGCAGCACGCCTGGCCCAACACCTCCGACGCCTGCTGGGCGATCACCCGCCCGGACAGCTGCGGCGTCGGCCTGTCCCGCCGGACCTGCGGTTTCCGCCACCGCACCACGGCGCTGTGCAGCGGCAGCAGCGTCGTCACCGCCATCGCCGACTGCGGCCCGCAGACCGACCTGTTCTGCGGTGAGCGCAGCTGCTGCGGCGCGACCTGCGCGAGCAACCGGCTGATCGACCTCACGCCGGCCGCGTACAGCCAGATCGCCAGCCTCTCCACCGGCCTGCGGCCGGCCGAGATCTCGACGGCGTAGGAGGCGGACGATGCGCAGCAGAAGGGATCTGCTCAAGTCCGCCGTGCTCGGCGGGGGCGCCGGCGTCGTCGCCGCGACCGCGCTCGGCTCGCTCGGCCCCGACGCGGCCTTCGCCACCGCGGCGCCCGAGATCGAGCCCGGCACCCCCGACCCCAACTTCGCCGAGGGCCGGATCCGCTCGATCAAGGACAACACGCTTCTCGTCCTGGGCTCGAACATGGTGTTCCACACCATCAGGGTCGTGGACGGCACGAGCCTATGGAAACTGGGACCGGTCGGGTTCGACCAGGCCAAGCCGGGTGACGGCCTGTACGCCAGGGGCGTGCGCATGCCGGACGGGATGCTCGCCGCCGAGTCGGTGTGGCTCAACATCGTCAACATCAAGGGCCACATCAAGAACATCAAGGGCCAGACCATCCACCTGGACCACAACGGGCACGAGGTGCTGTGCCACGTGGTGGCCGGCAAGTCGGTAGCCGTCCATTCCGAGTCGCCGCCGACCGCGGACCTGTCGATGCTGAAAGTGAGCCAGCACGTGCAGATCCTGGGCGCCTGGCGGCCCGACACGAACGAAGTCGACATCGCAACCGTCTTCTCCCCACATTAGGAGCCGGCAGATGCACGGGATCGCCGCGTCGCAGCCGTACGTGATCGCCCTCTTCCTTCTCTGGGCAGGCCTGATGAAGCTGCTCAGCCGGCGGATGCGGGCGCAGGCCGGGCAGATCGCCCTGGCCCGGCTGACCGGCGCGGCGCGCGCGGTCCCGGCGCTCCGGCTCGCCGGACTGGCCGAGCTCGCGGTGGCCGCCGCGCTGCTCCTGCCACCGGCACACCCCCTGGACGGCGTGGCCGCCGCGGTGCTGTCGGCCGGTTTCCTCGCCTATCTGACCTATGCCTACGTCGCCGCGCCCGCCGCGTCGTGCGGCTGCCTGGGCCCGCACTCCCGCCCTGTGGATCTGCGTGCCTTCGCCCGTGCCGGGCTCCTGCTCGCCGCCGGTCTGCTGGCGATCGGGGCGGGGCCGCACCCGCCGCTCGCGGCCCTCGTACCTCTGGAGGTCGCGGCCCTGCTGGCCCTCTCGGCGGAGCTGGACCGCTACTGGCTCACCCCGTCGCGGCGCCTCCTGGTACGGCTGCGCCGCCCGCTCGCCGTGCCGGCCCCCCGGCACGTCCCGCTGGAGACCTCGCTGCACCTGCTCCGCCGCAGCCCCGCGTACTGCTCGACGTCCGCCCAGCTCACCTCCGACGTGCGGGAGACGTGGGACGAGGACGGCGTGCGGTTCGTGGTCTACGGGGCACGCGAGCGGTCGGCGGTCTTCGCCATCCCCCTCTCCGGCGACGACCCCACCGACGTCAGAGTCGCCCTCGTCGACGAAGCGGCCCTCGCCTAGCCGTCTCGGACGGCGTTCTCGCGGCTGTCCGGCCTCGAGGCAGCACCCGGTCCGGGCCCGGCCGTTGTGATTCTTGCCGGTGCGCCCACGCCTCTAGAGCCCGCTTCGGTGGATGGCCCAGGCGGCGTTGATCAGGCCGATGTGACTGAACGCCTGGGGGAAGTTGCCGAGCAGCTCGCCCGTGCCCGGATGTACCTCCTCGGCCAGCAGTCCCACATCGGTGACGAAGGCGGCGGCGGTCTCGAACACCTGGCGGGCACGCCCGGTCTGCCCCGCCAGCGCCAGCGCGTGCGACAGCCAGAAGGTGCACAGCAGAAACGTCCCCTCGTCGCCGGCCAGGCCGTCGGCGGCCAGGTAGCGGTAGACCAGCCCCTGCTCGTCGGTGAGGCCGCCGGCGATGGCGTCGATGGTGGCCAGCATCCGCGGATCGTCGGCCGGCAGGAATCCGACGATGGGCATCATCAGGGCCGAGGCGTCCAGGTCCGCCGACCCGAACGCCTGGGTGAAGGCCCCGGCCCGCTCGTTCCAGCCCTGCTCCAGCACCGCCTGGCGGATCTCCCGCCTGGTCCGCCGCCAGCCCGGCACGTGATCGGCGGCCCGCAGCAGGCCGGCCAGCGCGATCGCCCGATCCAGCGCCACCCAGCACATCACCTTGGAGTACAGGTAGTGCCGGGGCTCGTCCCTGATCTCCCAGATGCCGTGGTCAGGCTGACGCCACTGGCAGGCCGCGGCATCGGCCAGCGAGGCCAGGAAGTCGCGTGCCTGCTGGTCCAGCTCGGTGAGCTGCTCCGACAGCCGGTGGGCGGCGTCGAGCAACTCGCCGTACACGTCGAGCTGGGGCTGCCGCCAGGCGTCGTTGCCCACCCGCACGGGGCGGCTGCCGCGCCAGCCGCCGAGATGGGACAGCTCGCGTTCGGACAGGTCGTGCTCGCCGCCGATGCCGAACATGATCTGCAGCGCCTCGCGCGGCCGGTAGGTGGCGGCGGCGGTGGTCAGAAAGGAGAAGAAGTCGCCCGCCTCGTCCGGGCAGGCCGCCACCCACAGGGCGTTCAAGGTGAAGCTCGCGTCCCGGACCCAGGCGTAGCGGTAGTCCCAGTTGCGCTGCCCGCCGATCTGCTCCGGCAGCGAGGTGGTGGCCGCGGCCGTGATCGCGCCGGTGGGCTGGTAGCTCAGCGCCTGCAGCACCCGGCCGCTGTGGTGAACCAGCTCACGGTAGGGGCCCTGGTAGTTCTGGTGCTCGTCCGACCAGTCCCGCCAGGAGGCCAGTGTGGTCTCCAGCTCGGCGGCGATCTCCGTCGCGGCCAGGACGCGCGGCGGCCGATCGCCGAGCGCGCTCCACTGCAGCGCGAACCACAGCACCTGGTCCGCCTCCACCCTGGCCCGTGCCACGGCCCCCTCGGCGGTGACGTCCCAATCCACCGGCGCCGACAGCAGCAACCGCGCGGGGCCTCCCCGCACGCCCAGCCCTCCCGGTACGGCCTGCAGCAGCGGCGCCACCAGCCCGTACTCGGGCCGGGGAGCGAAGGAGACCTCCACCTCCATCCGCCCCCGCACGCATCGGGCCGAGCGCACCAGCAGATGCGGAGCCCGCGCCCCGAGCCGATGCGGGTCCCGCTCCGGCCCGGTCGCCAGCGCGTCGGTCAGCGCCAGAACCCCGCCGGCCGTCTCGAAGGTGGTCTCCAGCACCATCGTGGCCTCCACGTAACGGCGCGACACCTCGAACTCCCCCACCGGGCGGATGCGCCACGAGCCTGCGGCCTCGTCCAGCAGGGCGCCGAACACCGATGGGCTGTCGAACCTGGGCAGGCACCACCAGTCCACCGCACCGTCCTTGGCCACCAGCGCCGCGGAATGCCGATCCGACAACAACGCGTACTCACCGATCGGTGTCCTGCTCATGTCGCCTCCCTCTACCACCGGCTTGCCCGCCTGCCTCCAAAGGGCGGCGTCACTCCCCGCTACCCGGCCGGCTCACCCTCCTCACCGCCCGCGGCGTTCCGCGACCTGGGCGTACCGGGCTCTTCGGCACTGTCCACTCCGCAGTCCGATCTCTGGCCAATACCGGTTCACGCGCGGGAGAGAGCCGCTCCCTGCCATAGGCTCCTCGGTTAGGCGAGCGTCGCCGCCGCCGCGCTCTCGCCGCTCGTCGCTTACGGTGCATCTCGGGGGATACGCCGCCGGAGGACCTCCGGGCCAGTGGGCACGGAGTTCGGCGTGCTGAGGGGAAGATCGGGAGGATGACGTCGGGGATGAGCACTCAGACGCAGGAGCATCTCGGCCCTTACCGGCTGGTCAGGAAGATCGGTGAGGGCGGCATGGGGGTCGTCCACCTCGGTCTCGACGGCGCGGGCCGGGAGGTCGCGATCAAGGTGCTGCACCCGCATGTGGCCGCCGATCTCAAGGCGCGCGACAGGCTGGTCCGCGAGGTGGAGACCATGCGGCGGGTGCGCAGCCCGTACGTGGCCGAGGTGATCGACGCCGAGCTGGTGGGCGGCCGGCCGTATGTGGTGACCCGTTTCGTGCCTGGGCGGACGCTGGAGGACACCGTGCTGACCGAGGGGCCCCTGGAGGCGCGCGAGGTCATCAGGGTCGCCCAGGGTCTCTGCCAGGCGCTGGTGGCCATTCACGCGGCCGGTGTGATCCACCGCGACCTCAAGCCGTCCAACGTCATGCTGGTCGATGGGCAACCGCTGGTCATCGACTTCGGGATCGCGCATCTGGTGAACGCGACCCGGCTGACGCAGTCGGGCATGTTCGTGGGGACGCCGGGCTATCTGGCGCCGGAGATCATCCGCAACTCTCAGATCACTCAGGCGGCCGACGTGCACGCGCTGGCCTCGACGCTGTTCTTCGCCGCGACGGGGCTGCCGCCGTTCGGCACGGGGACGTTCGAGACGGTCTGTTTCAACATCATGGAGGGGCGGGCGCAGATCGACCGGGCGCCGGTGTGGTTACGTGGCTGGTTGTCGCGGGCGTTGCAGGTGGATGCGGTGGGGCGGCCCAGCGCGCAGGATCTGCTGCGGATGGCCGGGGCGCTCGATCCGGCCGGCGCGTCCGGCCCGCCGAGCGGCACCCAGCGGCTGGACGAGCGCACGCTGACCATGGACACCTTCTCCGACCTGCTTCCACCGGTCGCATACGGCCGGAGACACCAGGAGAAGCCGCCACCCTACGTACCCGCACCGGTCCCGGCCGTGGCGCCGACGCAGCTCGCCGACCAGCGAGTGGCGGGCGACCCGCCGCCCCCGCCGTCCACGCCACCCGCCGACCCTCGGCGGTTCCTGCACAGCAGCCGGTTCGTCGGGGTGCTCCTGCTCGTCACGCTGGTGGCACTGACCGTCGTCATGCCGGTCATCGTGGGCACCATGGCCGCCGCGCTCTCGCTGGCACTGCGCATCGGCGAATACCTCTTCGGCGAGAACCGGCGGACGCTGTTCCAGGCCGTGCTCGTGACGGTGGGCCATCTGCTGCTGGCGCTGGCGTTCGGCATCCTCGCCTCGAGCCTCATGCAAGGGGCCGGCCGGATGCCGGCCGGCCATGCGGAGTCCTTCGCCGCGGGCGCCTTCACGCTGGGGCTGTTCGTGCTGCCCGGCTCAGGGGCGGTGCGCCAGGCGGCCACGCGTACGCTCGCCCGCGTCCTGCCCGGCCGCAGTGCGACGGTGGTGTCGGTCGCGGTGATGGGACCGATCGCGCTGCTCTCGCTGATCGTCGCCCTGGGGCAGGGTTTTGCGTAGTAGCCGGTCCCGGCACAGTGATCGTGGAGATGCTCTGGTGGTGGTTCAGCGTCGGCCGGCGCGGTTCGGTCCACGCCTTCGACTGAATCTTGGCACTTCATCGGGCGGCGGGTGATGCCCGATCTGCCGCCGCCCGAGGACGGCGCTGACGTGTCGCGCCTGTAGCGGACAGGCGTTCAACCAGGCGGCGGCCGGCGCGCTGCATCGGACGCTCAAGGAGCCGGTGACTCAGCCAACTGCACGGCAGGAGCACGCCGAGATAGGCCACGCTGATGCCGACCTGCGCGGGAAGTGGTGACCAGCGCATCTCCCCCGCCAGCTCCATGACGATGAGGAGGATCGGCAGGTGCACCAGGTAGAGGGAGTAGCTGATGGTGCCGAGCCCGGCGAGGAGGGCGGGAACCCGGCGGGCGCGCCAGGCCATGGCGGCCGCGAAGGTGGCGCCCGCCAGGACGATGGTCAGGCTCCACACGTCCGGCTGCACCCACCACCAGCCGGCGTTGACGGCCCAGAGCGGAGTCGAGGTCACCAGTGAGGCGGCGATGGCCACCGGCCAGAGCGGGCCTTCGCCGCGCTGCCAGCGGTGGATCGCGGTGCCGGTGAACATGACGGCGAGGATCGCCGCGGCGAACCAGGGGACGCGGCTGCTCAGCAGCACCAGAGCCAGCGCCATGACGCCCAGCGCGCAGGCTCCGGCCGTACGTGCGCGTCCGGAGATCACACAGGCCAGACCGGTGACCAATGCGGCGAGCGACAGCCAGGCCAGCCACCCACCCGTCAGCGGCGCCCCGGACAGCGCGATGCCTGCGACAAGGGCGATCAGGCCGAACAGGACCGGGAGCAGCCCGCGGCGGTCGCGCACGCCGGTGACGAACAGCGCGGCGACCATCAGGTAGAAGATCATTTCGTACGACAGCGTCCACATGGTGTTCAGCACGGCGCCCGAGCCGACCGCGTCGATCAGCATCGTCGCGTGCGCGGCCACCGAGGAGGCGTCGCGGGGCACCTCCTGGCGTATGGGAATCCACCAGGCCAGGGCCAGGACGAGGCCGATGACCGCGAGGTAGAGCGGGTAGAGGCGGAAGAGGCGGCCGATCCAGAAGGCCCGCACGTCGCCGTGGCGTTCCAGCGAGGTCGGGATGATGTAGCCGCTGACCAGGAAGAAGACCAGGACGCCGTACAGGCCCAGGTTGAACGAGGTGGGGCGTAACCAGGGCATGGCCCAGGTCGTCAGGTGCTCTCCGACGACCGCGAGGGCGCCGATGCCCCGCAGTGCGTCCAGCCAGGCAAGTCTGGGAGGCGCCGTCTGCGCGGCTTGAAGGGCTTGGGGAGGGGCGGTCGCCATATGCCCAACGTATCGGAGTGGCGATCCGCTGACGTGCGCATCGACCAGGGCCGAAATGACCCTGGTCTTGATGGGCCAGGAACCGTCCGTGCGATGCGTTCGTTGTGCGGGACAGGCGGACCACCGAGTTCCAGGGGAGTTCAGCGTGGAGATCACCGGCATCATTTCCGGCCTCGTCATCGGCATCGTGATCGGCGCGCTGGCGCGGCTGGTCCTTCCGGGGCGGCAGCGCATTCCCGTCTGGCTGACGATCCTGATCGGCGTGGTCGCGGCTCTGATCGGCACCGCGATCGCGGCCGCTCTGGGGGTTGCCGACACCAGGGGCATCGACTGGATCGAGCTCGGCATCCAGGTCGCCCTGGCCGCGTTCGGCGTCTCGCTGTCGGTCGGCCTGTACGGCAAGCGGCGTAAGTAGAGGGCAGTGCGAGAACGGCCGCGGGCTGGGTGCCTGTGGCCGTTCGCGATTCTCAGTCAATCCCCAGCAAGGACCGGTAATCTCCCCCACCATGAAGTGGCAGCGCAGAATCAACGGAGCGCTGGCCAGGTACGCAGGATTTCGGATCGAACAAGTAGGGAAAGCCGAGAACACCTCCGGGCGGCCGAAGAAGGCCGCCGACGCGATGTTCAGGCCGCCGGCCGACCCTGAGGCAGATCGCCTGCTGGCAGCCCCCGTGTTCGTCATCTCGCCGGTCCGATCCGGCTCGACGCTGCTGCGGACGATGCTCAACGCCCACCCCGACCTGCACGCCCCGCACGAGTTGCACGTACGCCGCCTCAGCGTGGAGTTCGGCACCGGGCTGGCCGACAAGGCGATGGCCGCGCTCGGGCACAACCTGGCCGATCTGGAGCATCTCCTGTGGGACCGGGTGCTCCATCGGGAGCTGGTACGCAGCGGCAAGCGGTTCATCGTGGACAAGACCCCGGCCAACGCCTTCGCCTACGAGCGGATCGCAGCCTGCTGGCCGGACGCGCGATACGTGTTCCTGCTGCGCCACCCGGCCTCGATCGCAACCTCCTGGCACGAGGCCGGCCCGGACAAGCGCACCCCGGCGGAGGCGGCGGCCGACGCGCTGCGCTACATGAAGGCGGTGGAACGAGCCAGGAGCGCGCTGCCGGGCCTGACCGTGCGTTACGAGGAGCTGACCGCCGAGCCGGACAAGATCCTGCGCGGGATCTGCGAGTTCCTCGGTCTGGCCTGGGCGCCCGAGATGCTCGCCTTCGGCACGCCCGACGTGGTGACCAAGGGGCTCGGCGACTGGAAGGACAAGATCCGATCCGGCAGCGTGCAGCCAGGGCGCGACCTGCCCCGGCCCGAAGAGGTCCCCGAGTCGCTGCGGAACATGTGCCGGATCTGGGAGTACCTGCCATGAAGATCCGCTACATGCTGCTGCACGCGTACGGCATGGGCGGCACGATCCGCACGGTGATCAACCAGGCCAACGCGATGGCGCAGGTGGGCCACGAGGTCGAGATCGTCAGCGTCGTACGCCGCCGCACCAAGCCGCAGTTCACCATCGACCCGCGGGTGCGCCTGTCGGCGCTGGTGGACCAGCGTGACGGCGTCACCTCCGACTCGATGGCCCGCAAGATGTGGCGGCGAGCCCGCGGCAAGATCGTCCCGTACGGGGAGTTCGCCGCCGAATACTTCACCGAACGCGTGGAGGCGGCCGCGATCGACTACGTGTCCTCACTGCGCGACGGCACCCTGGTCACCACCCGCCCGGCGCTGAATCTCATCTCCGCCCGCCGCGCCGGCAAGGGCGTACTCCGGGTGGCGCAGGAGCACATGAATCTGGCCGCCTACCACCCGGCAGTGCGCGAGCAGATCGCCCGCCACTACGGCGGCTTCGACGCGATCGCGGTGCTGACCGAGACCAGCCGGGCCGAATACCGGGCGCTGCTCAATCGCACGCCGATCGTGCGCATCCCCAACGCCGTGCACGTGGAGCACCGCACGCACTCCGACCAGAGCCACCCGATCGTGATCGCCGTGGGCCGGCTGGTGCCGCAAAAGGGCTTCGACATGCTCATCGACGCCTTCGCCGCGACGGCGGCGCAGTTTCCGCAGTGGCGCCTGCGGATCTTCGGCACGGGCCCGTCCAAGGACCGGCTCCAGCAGCGGATCGACGAGCACGGCTCGGGCGATCGGATGCGGCTCATGGGCCGCAGCGACCGCATCGACGAGGAGCTCGCCCAGGCGTCGATCTACGCGCTGAGCTCGCGCATCGAGGGCCTGCCGTTGGCGATGATCGAGGCGATGGGCCACGCCCTGGCCATCGTCGCCTTCGACTGCCCCACCGGACCCGCCGACCTGCTGACGCCCGGTAAGAACGGGCTGCCGGTGCCGCCGCGCGACGTCGAGGCGCTGGCCGAGGCGCTGGCCCGGCTGATGACCGATCGCGAGCTGCGCCGCCGACTGGGCGCCGCAGCAGCCGAATCCGCCGGCGAGTACACGCCGGAGAGGGTGATGCCGTTGTGGGAGGACCTGTTCGCCGCCCTGGCCGGCGGCGAGCCGATCGCCGACGACCCTTGGGCGGCCCGCTGACCGAGTGCTGCGGCTCGGTCAGCGGGCTAGGTTCGTTGCGGTTCCGGTGGACCGCAGCACGCTGAACAGCACCGTGAAAGCGATGACCAGCTTCTTCGACGCCACCGGTGAAGCGGCCCGGCGGCGTCAACGTGATATCGGGGCTTGACGAGCCCCTCCAAGGCGACGATGAGCGTAACGCCATGACAGGATTGTGACGACTTGATAGAAAAGGCGAAAGCCGGAATCCTGTCCGGAAAAGCCAGCAGATGCGACATATGAGGTGAAGCCTTCGTGACCGATGATTCGCACCTGCCGGACCAGGAGCTTCTCGCCAGGATCGACATCACCAGGCCGCATCAGGCCAGGGTCTGGAACTATTGGCTGGGCGGAAAGGACAACTACCCGGTCGACCGGGAACTCGCCGCGATACTCGCGGTCACCTATCCGGGCATGGAAGATATCGCGCGGCACGCTCGGGCTTTTCTCGGGCGAGCTGTCCGATACCTCGCCGGCGAGGCCGGAATCCGGCAGTTCTTGGACATTGGTACAGGGCTACCGACCGTGGACAACACTCATGAGGTGGCCCAGCAGGTGGATCCGACGAGCCGTATCGTCTACGTCGACAACGACCCCCTGGTGCTGGTGCACGCCCGCGCGCTGCTGGCCAGCGACCCTCGCGGGGCCTGCGACTACATCGAGGCCGACGTGCGCGACCCGGACACCATCTTGGAGTTCGCGGCCAAGACGCTGGACTTCACCCAGCCGACCGCGCTCATGCTCTTGGGTGTGATGGGCACCATCATGGACGACGGCGAGGCGTATGCGCTGGCGAAGCAGCTGATGGGTGCGCTGCCGCCGGGGAGCCATCTGGTGTTCGAGGACGGCACGAAAACCGTCAAGCCGGAAGCGGCGGCCGCGGCTGAGCGGCTCCGCGACCAGGGCGAGGTGTATGAGTATCAGCTGCGCACCCCCGCGAAGATCGAGCGCTTCTTCGACGGGCTGGAGTTGCTGGACCCGGGTGTCGTGTCGGTTTCTCGCTGGCGGGTGGAATCAGATGTGTTCGGTCTGCCTGCCGAGGTGGACGCGTTCTGCGGGGTGGCGCGGAAACCGTGAGAGTCACAGCGTGTCGATGAGCTGACGCAGGATCGCCCGACTGGCGGGCCCCTGCGGGGCGGAGATGCCGAGTTCGTCCATCAGCTTCTGGTACGGCATCACGTCGGCGCTCTTGGTGAGGTAGAGGGCGTTGGTGAGGTGCTCGACGTAGACGACGTCGGGCAGTTCTTTCTGGGCGAATCGCAGGATCGTGACGGGTCCGACGCCGCCGACAGCGGCGGCGGACGTGAAGGGCAGCACTTGCACGGTGATGTGCGGCAGGTCGGCCATCTGGGCGAGGTGTTCCAGTTGGGCGCGCATGATGGCGTCGCCCCCGACGCGGCGGTGCAGCGCCGCTTCGTCCAGCACGACCCAGAGTTTGCGCGGGTTGGGCTGGTTGAGGATGTGCTGGCGGCGCATCCGTACCGCGACTCGGCGTTCGATCCGCTCCGGGGTGTCGCCTTTGTGGCCCTCGACGATCACAGCGCGAGCGTAGTCTTCGGTTTGCAGCAGGCCGGGAACGTACTGGACTTCGTAGGTGCGTATGAGCGCGGCGTCCCGCTCCAGCCCGAGGTAGGGCTCGAACCAGTCGGGGATCACGTCGCGGTGGTCCCGCCACCAGGCGGGGGCGTTGGCTTGTTCGGCGAGGGCGAGCACGGCTTGGCGTTCGGCTTCGTCGTTGACGCCGTACAAGGTGAGCAGGTCGGCGACGTCACGGAGTTTGAAACCGGTGCGTCCGGCTTCCATGCGGCTGATCTTGGAGTGTGATCCTCGGATGAGATAGGCGGCGGCTTCGCGGGTGATCCCGCTCCCCTCGCGCAGCTGACGTAGCTGCCTGCCGACGAGGATGCGCAGCGCGGTTGGCCCGGATTGGGTGGCGTCCCTGCCAAGGATTTCGGACATGACGCCCAGACCATGTGTAGTCGACATCGACGATCCTTGATCGGTAATTCATGCGGTCCGGCCCGCCTCAATCCTGCCATGTTCGACGACGCACAGCGCATATCTTGCTGGGACGTCACATGCGCGGCAGTGTCGAAGGGACTACTGGTAAGGCCGGACGGCGGACCCGCTGTGCGGGGGCGGCGGCGTACGTCTCCGTAAATCTCTCGTTCATTGAGATTTAATCTGCACCGCAGACTGATCTCGGCAGGCGGGGTACGGGGACACGCATGCTCGGACACATCACCCGTCCCCTACGCCGGATGGCGAGCACCGTCGGTGCCCTCGGAGGGCGCTCCACCTGGAGCTATCCGGGCCGCATCCATCTGGAGCTGCTGCGCAGGCCCGTCCCCGAGGCCGAGATCGAGACCAGGCTGCAGACCGTGCCGGGAGTGCGATGGGCGCGGGTCAACGTGCCGCTGGGCCGGGCGATCGTCGCGCTGGACGACCCCCCGCCGGACACGGCCGAGCTGATGAGGGCGCTTGACGAGGCGGAAGCAGCGACTGAGGAGAAATCGGAAGCGGTCGTGCCCGACGAGCCGCCGCCGGGGCTGGTCCTCGCGGCGGACGTCGGCGGCATTCTGGCGACCGGGCTGGAGTGGCTGATCCAGCGCACGCCACTCCCCGCGGAGGCGGCCGGTCTGCTGGGGCTGGTGGACAACCTCCCACGGTTGCAAGAGGCGATCAACGACGCGATTCCCACCCATCCGTTGAAGACGTGGCTGCCTGTGGCGGGCGCCGCCGTGCAGGGTCTCGCGCCGGGTATGACCGGGCTGGCGGTGGACGTGGCTCAGCGCCTGGTGCAGCTGCGCGAGCGCCACGCCGAGGAGATCACCTGGCGGACGGCGGAGGAGAGCCTGACCGGAACGCCGGAGCGGGCGGCCGCCTCCGAGATTCCTGTGGAGCGGCCGGTCGCCCTGCCACCGGGCCCGGCGGAGCGTTACGCCGACCAGTTGCTCACCGGAGCGCCACTGGGCGGGATGGCCGGGACGCTGCTGAGCATGAACGCGCGGCGCGGCCTGCAGACCGCGATGATCTGCACGCCCAAGGCGGCCTTCGCGGGCCGGGAGACGTTCGCGGCCGAGCTCGGCATCATGCTGTCGGGCCGGGGCGTGGTCGTCACGGACTGGCACGCGCTGCGGCGGCTGGACCGGATCGACACGGTGGTGTTCGACGAGGAGGTGCTGCTGTCGCCGCGCAGCGTGGTCAGCGAGGTGACGCCGGCGCCCGGAGCCGACCCCGAGGAGGTGGCCACCTGGCTCTACCGGCTGTTCGACCCCGACCGGCCGAGCGCCACGCGGCAGGACGGCCCGTGGCGGCTGCGCGGTCGCGGCGCCAAGCTGACGTTGACCCGCGACGGTAAGAAACAAGCGGCCGCCGAGACGGCCCGCCAGCGCTCGCCGGGCGCGGAGGCAGCCGTCGCCGCGGTGCGCAAGGCCGGGCTGCGGCTCGTCGTGCGACCGGGTGTGGACGCCGAGCAGGTGCGGCAGTTGCAGGCGGAAGGGGCCGGTGTGCTGCTGGTGTCCGCGGACCGCCGCGCATTGGCACAGGCCGACTGCGGGGCCGGTGTGCTGCCGTCGTCCTCAAGCGGCCGGGCGCTGAAGTCCTCGAATGGCTCGGCGCGGGCGAACGCGGCGCGAACGGACGTTCCCTGGGGTGCCCACGTGCTGTTCAGGGACGGGCTGCGCCCGCTCGTGGCCTTGATCGCTGCCGTGGTGGCGGCGCGCCAGGTGGCTGTCGACGGCGTGCGGCTGGCTCGCGCGGGCACCGGAGTCGGCGCCCTGCTCGCGCTCACCTCCCCTGCCGCCCGGTCGGCGGCGCACGCATTGGCCGCGGTGAACGTCGTGACCTTCCTGTCGATGGGCCACGGCGCCTGGCGTGCCTGGCGTGCGGCACGGACTCCCGCGCGAGCCCCGGCGGACCCGCGGCCGTGGCATGCGATGCCGGTCGAGGCGGTGCTGCGCGAGTTGGACACCGGGCTCGACGGCCTCACCGCCGGCGAAGCCGATCGGCGCCGCCGCGCGGTCGCGGCCGCCACGCGGCCCTCACTGCTGCGCGAGACGGCGGCGGAGCTGGCCAACCCGTTCACGCCCGTGCTCGCCGCCGGCGCTGCCGGCTCGGCCGTGGTCGGCTCGCCAGTCGACGCCGCCCTGGTGGCCGGCGTCATGGGGCTGTCGGCCTTGGCCGGGGGCGTGCAGCGGATGGCCACCGCCAGGACGCTGGCCGAGCTGGCCGGTCACGTACGCGTGCCCGCCCGGGTGCTGCGCGAAGGCGTGGAACGCGACGTCGACGCCCGTGACCTGGTCGAAGGAGACGTCGTGCGGCTCTCGGCGGGCCAGGTGGTGCCGGCCGACTGCCGGATCGTGGCGGCGGACGGGCTGGAGGCCGACGAATCGGCCCTGACCGGCGAGTCCCTGCCGGTGACCAAAGACGCGGCGCCGGTCTTCGCCCGCGAGGTCGCCGAGCGCCGTTCGGTGTTGTATGAGAGCACCTCGATCGCAGCCGGCACCGCCACGGCGGTCGTGGTGGCCGTGGGCGACGCCACCGAGGCGGGCAGCGCCATGGCCGCCGCGCAAGAGACGGCGCCGCGCAGCGGGGTGGCCGACCGGCTGGCCCAGATCACCCGGGCCACCACGCCGATCGCCCTCGGCTCGGCGGCGGCCCTGACCCTGGCCGGTCTGGTCCGCGGCCGGCCGCTGCGCCAGACGCTCGGTGAGGGCGTCAGCCTCGCCGTGGCCGCCGTGCCGGAAGGACTTCCGCTGCTGGTCAGCGCGGCCCAGCTGGCGGCGGCCCGGCGTCTGTCCAAGCACGGCGTGCACGTGCGCGATCCGCGTACCATCGAGGCGCTCGGCCGGGTCGAGGTGCTGTGCTTCGACAAGACGGGCACGCTCACCGCGGGCGAGATCCGGCTGGCCCGCGTCTGCGACGCCCGGCGCGAGGCGCCCCTCCACGAGCTGGGCGATCTGCGCGAGGTCATCGCCGCCGGGCTGCGGGCGACACCGGGCGAGGAGGGCAACGGTGAGCACAGCCACCTCACCGACGCCGCCGTCGCCGCCGGAGCCAAGGACGCCGGCGTGACCCGCAGGACGGGCGCGCGCGGCTGGCGCGAGCTGGCGGCGCTGCCGTTCGAACCGTCCAGGGGCTTCCACGCCACCCTGGGCCGCTCCGGCCGCACCCGCCTGCTCAGCGTCAAAGGGGCACCCGAGACCGTGCTCCCGCGCTGCGCCCGCGTGCGGGTGAGCGGCGCCGAGCGCCCTCTGGACGACAAGGAGCTGCGCCGCATCGAGGAACGCGTCGAACACCTGGCCGCCTCCGGGCACCGCGTCCTCGCCGTGGCCGAACGCGGGCAGGCGGGCGGGCTCGCCGACGCCGACGTGGCCGACCTCACCTTCGTCGGCCTGCTCGGTCTTGCCGACGTCGTACGGCACGCCGCCAGCCCTGCCGTCACCCGCCTGCGCGCGGCCGGCGTACAGATCGTCATGCTCACCGGCGATCACCCCAGCACGGCCGGCGCCATCGCCGCCGAGCTGATCACCGACGAGCCGCGCGTCCTCACCGGCGCCGAGCTGGACGACCTGGACGACCCCGAGCTGGCCGAGCGGCTGCCGTCCATCGACGTGGTGGCTCGCTGCACCCCGGAGCAGAAGGTCCAGGTCGTACGCGCCTTCCAGCAGCTCGGCAAGGTCGTGGCCATGACCGGCGACGGCGCCAACGACGCCGCCGGCATCCGGCTGGCCGACGTCGGCATCGCCCTCGGCGGCACCGGCACCCCCGCCGCGCGGGCCGCGGCCGACCTCGTCGTGAGCGACGACCGGCTGGAGACCATCGTCTCGGCGCTGGCCGAAGGCCGCGCCATGTGGGCCTCGGTCCGCGAGGCACTGGCCATTCTGGTCGGCGGCAACGTGGGCGAGATCGGCTTCACCCTGCTCGGCGCGCTCTCCACCGGCGCCTCCCCGCTGTCGGCCCGCCAGCTCCTGCTGGTCAACATGCTCACCGACCTGGCGCCCGCGCTGGCCATCGCGCTGCGCGCGCCCTCTCCGGAGAAGGCGGCGAACCTCCTGCAAGAGGGTCCGGAGAGCTCCCTGGGGCAGGCGCTCACGCGCGACATCGCCCGGCGGGCCCTGATCACCGCGTTCGGCGCCGGGCTCGGCTGGACGCTGGCCCGCTTCACCGGCACGGCGGCCCGAGCCCGTACGGTCGGGCTGGTCTCCCTGATCGGCACCCAGCTGGCCCAGACGCTGCAGGCCGCGGGACGCGACCGGACCGTTCTGCTCAGCGCCCTCGGCTCGGCGGTGGCACTGGTCGCGATCGTCCAGACGCCCGGCGTCAGCCACTTCTTCGGCTCGACGCCGCTCGGCCCGGCGGCCTGGCTCATCGCAGTCGGCGCCGTGACCACCGCGCTCATCTGCGACCGGGTCGCCGAACAACCGTTGAACAGGCTTATGGATAGATTCATACCGAATTAGCCTCCGGCCGCGGCGATCACGCTGCTCGCGGCGGCCTCCGTCACGGTCACGCTCGTGCTGGCCGCCGGGGACCGCCGCGAACATCTCCCGGCCCGCATCCGCACATCGACCCGGCCTCGTAGGCTTTGCCGCATGCCACAGAGCGGAGAACCGCACATGCTGGTGAGCGGGAAGCACGTGCGCCAGGCCGTCGACCACTGCATCAACGGCCTCACTGGCGTCCCTGCGGCCCAATGGCATGTCCGTGCCGGCGGCCTGGAGTGGACGTGCTGGGAGACCCTCGAGCACCTCGCGGACGACCTGCTCACCTACGCGCTGCGGTTCGGGCTCGCGCACCCGATGGACGTGCCACGCGTGCCGCTGCGAATCTCCCGTGATCGACCCGAAGGGCCGGCCAATGTCATCTTCGGCGACGAGGAGGCAGGGCCTGAGGGACTCCTGACCGTTGTGGAGGCTTGCGGCGGACTGCTCGCAACAGTCGTCGACACCACCGCCCCCACCGCCTTGGCCCCGCACGTCTTCGACGCCTCCGACCCGGAGGGATTCGCCGCGATGGGCGTCGTCGAGACCCTCGTCCACACCCACGACATCGCTCAGGGAATGCACCGCTCCTGGGAGCCCCCACAGGACTTGAGCGAGCGAGCCCTCGCGCGGCTCTTCCCCGACGTACCCATCACCGATACTCCGTGGTCGACCCTCTTGTGGGCTACCGGACGCATCGAGACGCCTGATCGCCCCCGCCGGACGAACTGGCGCTGGTACGGCGCACCGCGCAGCCGCGGCTGACCCGGCTCACCGGAGCGTCGGCGCGGGCACTCATCCCTTCGGCGCGACGCACCATCGGCCGTGGCGTGTCATGGGACAGAATCGACGCGTTCCAGCAGGTGGTGGACGCCCCTGGCGTCGTGATACGTGGGACCATATGCTGCTCCCCTTATGGTGCGCATACGCATTCTCGGGCAATTCCAGGTGGAAGTGGCGGGTCGCCGGGTGGAGCCCGGCTCGCCACTGCAGCGGGCGGTGCTGGCCCGGCTGATCTGCGCCGGTGGTCATGTGGTCTCCACCGACCAGTTCATCGACGACCTGTGGCACGGTCAGCCGCCGCCCAAGGCGCTGGGGGCGTTGCAGGCGTACGTTTCGAACCTGCGGCGGGTGCTGGAGCCGGGCCGGGCCCCGCGCACCCCGGCCCAGGTGCTGGCCAGCGCCCCGCCCGGTTACCGGCTGCGGTTGGCGGCGGAGGCTGTGGACGCCTGGCGTCTCCCGCACCTGGTGGAGGGCGCGGCCGCCCTGCTCACCGCCGCGGATCCGGCCAAGGCGCTGGGCATGGCCGATGAGGCGCTGGGCATGTGGAGCGGCCCGGCCTACGCCGAGTTCGCCGAGGACGCCTGGGCGGTTCCCGAGGCGGCGAAGTTGGAGGAGCTGCGGCTGATCGCGGTGGAGTACCGCGCCGAGGCGCGGCTCTCGCTCGGCCGGCACCTGGAGGTCGGGCCGGAGCTCGAGCGGCATGTCGCGCTGCATCCGCTGCGGGAGAACGCGGTGCGGCTGCTGGCGCTGGCTCACTACCGGGCCGGGCGGCAAGGCGACGCCCTGGCGGTGCTGCGCAGGACCCGGCAGTTGCTCGCCGAGGAGCTCGGCGTGGATCCGGGGCCGGCGCTGACCGCCCTGCAGGCCGGCATACTCAGCCACGCCGCGGCACTCGACCTGACCACGGTCATCCCAGGCCCGGTGACGACCGGCCCGTCCCGGCAGGCTCCGGAACCCGCCGGTCCTGTTCCCGCGGCCACCGGCCCTGTCGCGGCGCCGCCTTCGCCCCGGATGATCGGCCGTACCGCCGAGCTGGGCCGGTTGCTGGCCGCCGCCGGGCAGACGCGCAACGGTTTCCGGGTGGCCTGGCTCGGCGGTGATCCGGGCGTGGGGAAGAGCACGCTCGCTGAGGCGCTGCTGCGGCGGCTGTGCGATGAGGGCTGGCAGGTCGCCGTCGGCCGGTGCCCGGAGACGCTCGGCGGGGCGCCGCCGGCGTGGGCGTGGAGCGAGGTGCTGCGCTCCCTGTCGGCCGTCCATCGGCCCGCCCCCGAGATCGCCGCGCGGCTGGCCCCGCTGCTGAGCGATGACGCCGAGCAGATCGGCCAGTTCTGGCTCGCCCGCGCCGCTGGGGACTACCTGCAAGGCATGCCCCGGCCGCTGCTTGTGGTGCTGGAGGACGTGCACCGCGCCGATGACGAGACCCTGCAGCTGCTGCGCCATCTCGCTCCCCGGCTGGCCCAGAGCGCGGTCTTGGTACTGCTCACCCACCGGCCCGCCGAAGCCGGCGCCGATCTGCTCGGCACCCGGGCGGCGCTGGCCGGGCAGAGCGCCGAGGACATCGACCTGGCCGGGCTGGATGCCGAGGAGGTCCGCGAGCTGCTGGTGGAACGCTCCGGCGTGCAGGTGGACGCGGCGATCATCCGCACGGTGACCGAACGCACCGAGGGCAATCCGCTGTTCGTCGCCGAGACCGCCCGGCTGCTGGCCGTCGAGGGCCCCTCGGCCGCGCATACGCTGCCACCGGGCGTGCGCGACCTGATCCGCCGTCGCATCGCCCGCCTGCCGGCCACCACCCAGACCACCCTGCGCAACGCCGCCGTGCTCGGCCGCGACGCCGAGGCCGACGTGCTGATCGCCATGCCCGACGCCGACGAGGAGAGCGTGCTCGACGGCCTGGAGGCCGGCGTGCTGGCCGGGCTGCTCACCGAACCCCGCCCGGGCCACGTGCGCTTCACCCACATCCTGGTCCGCGAGACGCTGTATGAGGGCATCCCCCGGCTGCGCCGCATCCGGCTGCACGCGAAGATCTTGACCGCAATGGAGAGGGTCCGGCCCGGCGATGTCACCGCGCTCGGCCACCACGCCCTGGCCGCCGCGACCACGGCAACGGCACGCAGCGCCGCCGAGTACGCGCGGAAAGCGGCCGAGCACGCCTCGGCGCTGTACGCCCACCGGGAGGCCGCCACCCTGCTCCACGGCGCCCTCGACGCGCTCGACCTCGCAACCGATGCCGCCCACGAACTCCGGGTGGACCTGATGTGCCGCCTGGTCGCCGCGCAAGCCCACGCGGGCGACGTCGCCAGCGCGCTGGCGAACCGATCGGCCGCGCTGGCCATCGCGAAGATGACCGGCGCCCCTGACGCGATCGCCCGTGCCGCGATCTCCTTCCACGCGCCGGTCATCTGGTCGATCAAAGGCTCCCACGAGATCGAAACCGACCTTGTCGAGGCCATCCAGAGCCTGCTGGCCACCGCGACCGGCGAGATGCGGTGCCGCCTGCTCATCGCCCTCGTCCAGGAAATGGAGAGCGCCGGCCCGGAGCTGTTGGCGGACACCAGCGCGGAGGCGGTCGAGATCGCCCGCGGCATCGGCGATCCACATCTGCTCTGCATGGCGCTGAACGCCCGTTACTGGGTGGTGGTGCCGCCCGGCCGCCGCGACGAGCTGGAAGCCCTCGGCCATGAGCTGCTGGAGATCTCGGCCCGCGCCGGGCTGCTCGGCTACCAGACCCTCGGCCACCACGCCCTGTGCGTGGTCGCGCTCGGCCGCAACGACTGGGCCACGGCCCGCCGGCACGCCGACCAGGCGACCGAGCATTCCACCACCGGCCAACTCGGTCTCTCCCTCGCCATCATCGCCTTCCTCGACGCGCTCCACCTGTCGATCACGGGAAAGTTCGCCGAGGCGGAGGCCGCCTACACCCTCCTCACCGACCGAATAGCCGAGGTGACCGGGCCCGCTGTCCACATCTTCGGTGCACTGGCGCGCTTCTCGGTGCGCCTGGCCTGCGGCCGCGCCCACGAGTCGGTGACCGAGCTGGCGGCCGCGCGCGACCGAATCCCCCATCGCTTCGACGAGTTCTACGTCCGCGCGCTCGTCGCCGCCGGGCGCCTGGACGAGGCTCGGGCCGCATGGCCGGCGCACCGCATGCCCGAGCGGGAGGCGTTTCAGATGATCAGCCTCGCCCTCCGCGCGGCCAACGCGATCGCGCTGGATGTGCGTGAGGTGGCCGAGGAGTGCTACCGCACGCTCCTGCCCTACCGTGAGGAGATGGCCGGCCTGTACACCGTGTCGGTCACCCTCGGACCGGTCTCCCTCACCCTGGGCGAGCTGGCGGAATTCCTGGGAGAGCCGGCCACCGCGGCGCAGCACTACGCCACCGCCGCCGAGGTCGCCGCCGAGATCGGCTCCACGCACTGGCGGCAACGGGCGCTCGAGGCGCTCGCCGAGGTGCGGTCCCGAAGCTGAGCGGCCCGCTTGGCGGACGAGCGGATTCCTTGGCAGCCCCACCAAGTGGTCGGCAAATGGGCCCCAAGCGCGGTGAGCCACCGTGGTCACGTATCCCCCGACGCCCCGATCCGACGACAGGGAGAACGACCGTGACCACCCCCGACCTCACCGTCTTCCGCATCATGCACCGTGCCATGCGCGGCGACCTCCACCGGCTCGTCAAGCTCGCCAGGCAGATCGAAGCCGACCGCGAACACGCCGGCCAGGCCCGGGCCACCGCGATCGCCGGCTTCGCCGCCGACATCTGCAAGGCGATCCACCATCACCACACCAGGGAGGACGAGGTGGTCTGGCCGCTCATCGAGCGGTCCGCCGGGGCCGCCGTGGACCTCACCGACCTCTCCGACGACCATGCGGAACTCGGCCCGCTGCTCGACCGGCTGCGTGCCACGGCCCAGGGCTTCGCGGCCGGTCAGCACGTCGCCGAGTTCGGGGCCGCCGTCCGTGAGCTCTCCGAGCACCTCGACGAGCACATCGAGGAGGAGGAGCGGAAGATCTTCCCGATCATCGAGAAGTACGTCTCGGTCCCCGACTGGCAGGAGATGGAGAAATCCCTCCGCAAGGGTGGCGACATACGCTTCGAGCTGGGATGGGTGGACCAGTACGCCACACCGCAGGAGATGGCGCACATCCGCAAGGCGGCTGGGCTGATCATCACGATCATGATAGCCCTGATGAGGCCTGGTCACCGGCGCCGCCACCGGCTCCTCTTCGGCGGCTGACGGCCCCTCATCACTCAGGATCAGAACGGACGGCGGCGCCACCTCCTGAGCCCCGACGCTCATGTCAGATCGGCCCCGCGGCGCTCGGGTATCAGGAACATCGCGACGATTTCCAGCAGGTAGATCCCGGCGAGCAGGGCGATGGCGACGGGGAAGCCGTGACTGCCGGCGATCAGGGCGATGACCAGCGGCGCGAAACCTCCGACGCCTCGTCCCAGGTTGAACAGCACGTTCTGGGCGGTGGTGCGGACGGCGGTGGTGTACGACTCGGCCATCAGGGCGCCGAGCCCGCCGAGCATGCCGTTGACGAAGAAGCCCATGACCGCCCCGCCCACCAGCAGGAGCGTGGCGTCACTCAGCCGGCTGTAGATCAGGAGGCTGACGATGGCCCCGCTCTGGTACAGCCAGAAGGCCGGGCGCCGGCCGATCCGGTCGGCCAGGAGGCCGAAGACGTAGATCCCGCACGCCATGCCGACCACGGTCACGGCGGTCCACAGACCCGACTTGACCAGGCTGAAGCCGAAGGTCGTCGACAGGTGCGTCGGCAGCCAGGTCATCACACCGTAGTAGCCGAAGTTCTGCACCGAACAGAGGACGAGGATGCCGATGGTGGCCCTGAGCGTCACCGGATCACTGACCAGGAGCCGGAAGGGCATGCGTTCGGTCTTCGCGGCCTGCCTGGTCCGCAGGAAGAGCTCGGGCTCGCGCATCCTGTTGCGCAGGACGAAGGCCAGCACCGCGGGGATCGCCCCGATGGCGAAGAGGCCGCGCCAGCCGAGGGCGGAGATGATCAACGGGGACAGCAGGGCGGCGAGCAGCACGCCCGACTGCCAGCCCAGGCCCACCAGCGCGGTCGCCCGTGCCCGTTTGCCGGCCGGCCACGCCTCGGCGGCCAGCGTCATGCCGATGCCGAACTCCCCGCCGAGCCCCAGACCGGCCAGGAAACGGAACACCGCCAGGATTTCCACGTTGGGGGCCAGCGCGCATAATCCGGTGAAGACGGCGAACAGCAGAATGGACAGGGTGAGCATCCGGACCCGGCCGAACCGGTCCGCCAGAATCCCGAAGACCAAACCACCGATTACCGCACCCCACAGGGTGACGCTGGTCAGCGTTCCGACCTCCGGCAGCCCGACGCCCATGTCGCTGGCGATGGCCCCGAGCGCGAAGCTCAGAATCAGCAGGTCGAAGCCGTCCATCGCGTAGCCGGCCACGGACGCGACGATGGCTTTTCTCGCGTAGGAGCCGACCCGATCCGCTGAGTCGCGGGAGCCGGCGGTGCCTTTGCCCTGGCTGTCAATATTGTTCCGCATCCGCGCTCCCAACGATTCTCGCCAGAGACAAGGCATATGGCCGCCCCGCATTGGATCGTCAAGGGTCGAACTCGTTTCGTCTGCGTGGCGAGATCGGCCGGAGCCACCACCATCATTTCTGATGGTCACATCGGCTGTCACGACCACTGTCATGTTCTTCATCGGCGGCTGATTGGCACACCACAGGAGTTCCGGAACTGTAGACACCGCCTTGAGGACCGTCGACAGCCAACGAGTTACCTCCTGGGATCGCCGCGGAGGCAAACGCAGCACAGAGACCGCCCGTGCACAGGCGGCCTCCATGCTGCCGAGGTCAGCTCAACGTTGGTTGCCCGACCGGCTGGCTGCTCATCGTGACACTCTTCGTTTCCCTCAGTCCGAAAGTGCACGACAGGCTGAGCAAGGCCATTGCCGCAAGGTAGAAGCCGATCGCGTGGCTGCCGTAGGAGGACACCAGCCACGCCGCGATCAGCGGAGGCACCGCGCCGCCGAGCACTCCGGCGAGGTTGTAGGCGACGCCGGCGCCGGTGTAGCGGTAGCGAGCGTGGAAGAGCTCCGGCAGGTGCGCCCCCGCTGGACCATAGGCGACGCCGACGATGGCCAGCGTGACACTCACGCCCACGGCGAACGCGGCAGGTGTGCCGATGTCGAGCACCGGGAACAGGGCGGGAGACCAGACCAGCGCGACACCGTTCGCGATCATGGTGACCCGTCGGCGCCCGATCCGATCGGAGTAGAGCGCCGAGAGGATCGTCGAGGCCGCGAAGCACAGGCCCGCCCCGATGCCGATCGACAGGACCGTGGGCCTGCTGAGCTCGAGCGCGGTGGTTCCGTACGAGGTCAGGTAGGTGACCCCCATGTAGAAGAACGCGAACAGCATGGTGATGGATCCGGCCGCGAGCAGCACTTCACGGGGCTGACGCCGAGACACCTCGAACAGCGGGACGCGAGCGGTCGATTCGCGAGATGAGATCTCCGCGAAAGCGGGGGTCTCATCGATCTTCAGCCGGACGTAGAGTCCGATCAGCACCAGCAGCAAGCTCGCGACGAACGGGATGCGCCAGCCGTAGGACAGGAACTGTTCCCCGCTCATCGTCAGGCTTGTGGTCAGGAACGTGGCGCTCGCGAGCACGAACGCGAGCGACGGGCCCAGCTGCGGGAACATCGCGAACCTGCCGCGTCGTTGCGCCGGCGCGTGTTCGGCCGTGAGCAGCACCGCGCCCGCCCATTCGCCGCCCACGGCCAGGCCCTGGCACAACCGGAGGGCGACGAGCAGGATGGGGGCGGCCACGCCGATGGTCCCCGCTGTGGGCAGCAGGCCGATGGCGAAGGTCGCGAGTCCCATCAACAGCAACGTACTCACCAGGGTCGCCTTCCGGCCGACCCGGTCGCCAAAGTGTCCGAAAAGAATCGAGCCGAACGGCCGGGCCAGGAAGGCCACGCCAAAGGTGGCCAGCGAGGCAATCGTTCCGGCGGCAGGGCCGAGGGCGGGGAAGAAGCTGTCGCTGAAGACCAGTGCAGCGGCGGTGCCGAAGATGAAGAAGTCGTAGAACTCCACCGTTGTGCCGATCAGGCTCGCGAGTGCGATCCGGCCCATGGGCTTCTGGGAGGGGGTGGCAGGCACGTCGTCCATGGCGTCTCCTGGGCGATCGAAGTCGAGTGAGTATTGATAGGGACTGTCGGGCGCGAGTCATCAGCCATGGTCGTTCCATGCCTTACGGTGATCGTTTTCCTTTCTCACGCGCTTGCGATGTCCTCCGCGTCGTGCAGGCCCAGCAGGTCAACGGCGCGTTCCCGCATCTCCACCTTGCGGATCTTGCCGGTGACGGTCATCGGGAACTGGTCGACCAGGTGGACATACCGGGGGATCTTGTAATGCGCCAGGCGCCCCGTGCAGAACTGCCTGACTTGGTCGGCCGCGAGCGGCTCGGCGCCGGGACGCATCACGATCCAGGCCATCAGCTCCTCGCCGTACGTGCTGTCGGGGACGCCGATCACCTGGACATCGGCGATGTAGGGATGGGAGTAGAGGTATTCCTCCACCTCGCGCGGGTAAATGTTCTCGCCGCCGCGGATGACCATGTCCTTGATCCGGCCGACGATGTTGACGTAGCCCTCGGTGTCCATGGTGGCCAGGTCGCCGGTGTGCATCCAGCGGGCCGCGTCGATCGCCTCGGCGGTCTTGTCGGGCTCGTTCCAGTAGCCGAGCATCACCGAGTATCCGCGGGTGCATAGTTCACCGGGCTCGCCGCGGCGCAGCACCAGGCCGGTGTCCGGATCGACGATCTTCACCTCCAGGTGCGGCATGACCCGGCCGACGGTCTCGGTGCGGCGGGCCAGGCCGTCGTCGCGTCGGGTCATCGTGGACACCGGAGAGGTCTCGGTCATGCCATAGCAGATCGCCACCTCGCTCATGTGCATCTCGCCGGCCACCCGCTTCATCACCTCGACCGGGCACGGCGAGCCGGCCATGATCCCGGTACGCAGGCTGGACAGGTCGAACTCGCCGAAGCGCGGGTGGCCGAGCTCGGCGATGAACATGGTGGGCACGCCGTACAGAGAGGTGCACCGCTCGCTCTCCACGGCCCGCAACGTGGCTTCGGGGTCGAAGCCGGGCGCCGGGAGCACCACGCAGGCGCCGTGCGAGGTCGCCGCCAGGTCGCCCATGACCATGCCGAAGCAGTGGTAGAGCGGCACCGGCAGGCACACTCGGTCGGCCTCGGTGTAGTCGAGCCCTTCCGCGACGAAGTAGCCGTTGTTGAGGATGTTGTGGTGGGACAGCGTCGCACCCTTGGGGAAGCCGGTGGTGCCGGAGGTGTACTGGATGTTGATCGGGTCGTCGAAGGCCAGCGTGGCCGCCCGTTCGCGCAGGGCGGCGGGGTCGGCGCGGCGGCCCGTTTCCACCAGCTCGTCCCAGCCGGGCTCGCCGATGAACACCGTGCGCTCGAAGCCGATCTCGGTGAGCATCGCCCGGTAGTCGCTGGTGCGGTGCCGAACGGCGCTGATCAGCAGGCGCATGCCAGACTGGCGGACCACGTAGTCCAGCTCGTGGCTGCGATAAGCAGGGTTGACGTTGACCAGGATCGCGCCGATCTTCGCGGTGGCGTACTGGGTCAGCACCCACTCGGCGCAGTTGGGCGCCCAGATGCCGACCCGATCACCCTTGGCGATGCCCGTCGCCAGCAGGCCGAGAGCCACCTCGTTCACGGCGGCGTCGAGCTTCGCGTAGGTCCAGCGCCGGCCTGTGGGCACGTCGACCAGCGCTTCACGGTCGGCGTGCCGGGCCGCGGCGCGCTCCAGGTTCTCTCCGATTGTCTCGCCCAGCATGGCTGCCGCGGAGACGCCGGATGCGTAGGAGATCAGTGAGTCACCCATGTCTGGAAGCATCAGCCCGGTCAGAAGGGAGCGCTACCCCCGTTCAGGGGTAGCCGCGAAGCGCAGACCGCGTGACATTCTGATGACATGGCGGTAACACATTCTCCGGCGGGTGCCCCGGTGCCTCAGCTCGGCGTGCTCCTGCGGGCCGCCCTGGGCCGCATGCGGCACGCGACCGGCCTGCCCGTCACCTTTGGCGGCGCCGTCGCGCTCAATAGCCGCAACGTGCGCCTCACGGAGCTCACCGGCACCTGCACCGATGCGCTGCGCGGGCTGGTTATCCGCGCCGGCAACGGCCTCGGCGGACGGGTCCTGGTCACCGCCCGGCCCGGCAGCGTGGAGGACTACGCCACCGACGCACGCATCAGCCACGAATATGACGAGCCGGTGACCGCCGAGGGCCTGCGGGCGATCGCGGCCGTCCCGGTCGTGGTGGGCGAGTCCGTGTTCGGCGTCCTGTACGGCGGCATCCGCCAGCCGCTGCCGCTCGGCACTCGGGTGCTGGACGCCATGAGCCAGGTCGCGACGCGGCTGGGCATCGAGCTGACCGTCCGGTCGGAGGTGCAGCGACGGGTGGCCGACCTGGAAACAGCCGCGATCACCCGCGCGGCCCGCGAGGATGCACCCACCGCACCAGAATGGGAACAACTGCGCGAAGCGCACGCTGAACTACGCTCGATCGCCCAGCAGATCACCGACCCTGCCCTGCGCCACCGCCTCCAGGCCGTTTGCGACCGGCTGCCCCCGTCCCGCAGCAGACCCACCTTGAACAACCCGCTGTCATCCCGGGAACTCGACGTGCTGTCCCTGGTCGCAGTGGGCTGCAGCAACGCAGAAGCGGGACGGCGCCTGCGCCTGCAGCCCGAGACGGCCAAGAGCTACCTGCGCAGCGCGATGCGCAAGCTCGGCACGCACACCCGGATGGAGACGGTGATCGCAGCCAGACGGGCGGGCCTTCTTCCCTGACCGCGGCCGGCCATCGAGCACGCCATCTCACCGGCCGGCCGCGCCCCTTCATGTCAAAGTCGCGATCGCTCCCCGCTTCGCCGTTCGTGGGCGGCGGCCAGGATGAGGTAGGCGCTGGCCGTCCAGGTGTAGGCGCGGTCGCGCAGGCCTTCACCGGTGCGGGCGTCGAAATTCTCGGCGAACCCGGACTTCTCGCACAAACTTCGGAAGCGGGCGCTGATCTCGTCGGCAAGATGGTGGTATCCGGCGCGGCGCAGACCGTCCTCGATCAGGATGGTCGAGGGCGCCCAGATGGGACCGCGCCAGTAGCCGTCGTCCTGGTAGTGGTCAGAGGTAGGCAGCTCGGTGGCGGGTCCGAACGCGGTCAGATGGGCCTCGATCCGGGCGGCGAGCGCGGCGCGCACGACTTCGGGCAGCTCCTCCCCCAGCACGATCGGCATGAGGTCGAGCAGGCTTGAGCTGGACCAGGTCCGTCCCGAGTGCGCGCCCCGGGCGACGAACCGTTCGCCGTCCCATAGCTCGGCGAGGAGCGCCTCGCGCATCCGGTCGGCTTGCAGCGTCCATCGGGCGGCCGCGCCCGGGTCGGGGGCCAGGCGGACGAGCGCGCGCATCTGGAGGACGAGGAAGGCGGCCAGGTCGGCGGTCTCGACGACGCGCTCGGGGTCGAAGGTGGTGGCGTTGTCCCAGCCGCTGTCGTTGCCGTGCTGGTAGTGCGGCAGCTCCCGGCCGGGTACGCGCCGGGCGTCCAGCCAGAAGGTGGTCCACCGCTCCAGCAGCCGGTACGTCTCCACCGGCTCGACCGCGGGAGACAGATTCCGCAGCGCCCAGCCGTGGATGGGCGGCTTGACGAAGTTGTAGAGGATCTCGGAGTGGGTGACGGAGTCGGGCAGCGCTCCCGCGGTGTCCTGGTGGTCGAAGGGCAGCAGGAACTGGTCCCAGGCCAGGCCGGGCAGGCCGCCGGCCAGGGCCATGGCGTTGAAGCAGTGGTCCCAGCTCCACACCTTGTTCATCCAGTGCTTGGACATGAGCACGGCAGGCCGGGTGACGAATCCGGCCGGGCGCACGGTGGCCGACCACAGCACGTACGCGGCCAGCTCGGCGGCGGGCGTCCGGTCGCTGCGCCAGGGCGCGACCGCCCCGGCGAACGCGTCGAATTCGGCTCTCGCCGTCTTGACGACCTGTTCGAAGGGGTCCGTGCTCGCATAGGGGGCACGGGCGGTCTCGTACTCCTCGATGGCGATCTCCCACTCGCCGTCCAGGACGATGCCGCGCTCGGCGGTGCCGAGCGCCTGCGCGCCGAGATGCTCTGCCTGCCCGCTGAGGAGGGTGATCCGGTAGCGGCACCCGGTCTGGTAGACGGTGAAGACGTACGATCCGTCGACGGGGTCCCGATAGAAGTACGGGCCGCTGAACGGGGTCAGGACGGGGTCGGCGGCCAGCAGGCGCAGCCCCAGGCCGCGACTCTTGACGCGCACGGTGTCGGCGCTTTCGTAGGCGAGGTCGATCCGGTTGCCGTCGTGACTCCAGGTGAGCTGGTGCGGGGCGGCCGTGACGACCGCCTCGGCGGTGGGGATCAGCCTCAGGATCGGGTGCATGCCGGTCTGGTGTGAAACCAGGTGCACGTCTTGGGCGTAGGTCTTCTCCGCCACCACGGGCGAGAAGCCGAACCAGGATCCGTGGTAGCTGAACGGGATTTCCCACAGGGAGAACACCGGGCCGGAGGCGGCGACGGTCATGAAAGGAGGGTCCCTTCTTAGTCTTTGACTGCGCCTGCGGTGACGCCGGCGGCGACGTAGCGCTGGGCGACGACGAGCAGGATGGTGGCCGGGATGGAGGCGATCACAGCGGTGGCCATGATGGCGTTCCACTCCTGGTTGTTGTTGCCGATGTAGTGGTAGATGCCGAGGGTGATCGGCTGGTGGTCGCCGCCCTGGTCGAGGGTGCTGGCGAAGATGAAGTCCGACCACGCCCACAGGAACGCGAACAGCGACACGGTGATGAGGGAGTTGCGGCTGACCGGCAGCACGATCGACCAGAACGTGCGTACCACCCCGGCGCCGTCGGTGCGGGCGGCCTGCAGCAGCTCTTCGGGGATGCCGCCCATGAACGTGGTGAGGATCAGCACGGCGAACGGTACGGCGAGGGTGGAGTCGGCGACGATCAGCCCGGGGACGGTGTTGAGCACGCCGGCGTTGAGGAAGATGGCGTAAAAGCCCATCGCCATGATGATCCCGGGGATCATCTGCGCGATCAGCAACACGAAGCTCAGCGCGCCGCCGCCGCGCGGGCGCAGCTTGGCCAGCGAGTACGCGGCCGGCGCCGCGAGCAGCAGCGTCACCGTCACCGTGCCCAGCCCGACGACCAGGCTCACGCCCAGGTACGGCAGCTGCTGGTCGAGGACCGCCCGGTAGCCCTCCAGCGTTCCGTTGAGCGGGAACCAGTTCGGCGGGCTCTTGCGCATGTCGGTGTCACGGGTGAAGGACACGTTGATCATCCAGTAGACCGGGAACAGCATCACGCCGGTCAGCACCAGCCCGATCGCGGTCTTCCAGTGCCTCATGCCAGTGCCTGCTTCCGCTGCACGCGGATGTAGATCAGCCCGAAGACGAGCGCCATCACGATCAGCAGGTTGCCCACGGCCGCACCGGGCCCGAAGGAGGGCACCAGGTTGCCGAACCCGAGCCGGTAGGACCAGGTGGCGAACGTGGTGGAGGCCCCGCTCGGCCCGCCCTTGGTCATGATCCAGATGATGTCGAACACCTTCAGCGTGTAGACCAGCCCGAGCAGGATGGTGATCGCCGACACCGGGCGCAGCAGCGGGAAGGTCACCTTCCAGAACCGCTGCCAGCCGGTGGCCCCGTCCAGCGCGGCGGCCTCGTACACGGCCGGCGGGATCGCCTGCAGCCCGGAGTACAGCACCACCAGGTTGAACGGGACGCCGATCCAGACGTTGGCGATGATGACCGACCACAGCGACCAGTCCGGCGAGGTCAGCCAGTTCACCGGGCCGATGCCGAACCCGGTCAGCACCGCGTTGACCACGCCGGAGTCGCTGTTGAGCATCCACGACCAGGTCGAGGCCGACACGATCAGCGGCAGCAGCCACGGCACCAGGAACAACGCCCGCAACGTGGCCGACAGCCGGAAGTGCTTCACGAAGAACAGAGCCAGCCCCAGCCCGATGCCGAACTGGAAGGCCAGCGACACCAGCGTGAACACCGCCGTGTGCCACAGCGCGGGACCGAACGTCGCGTCGCCGAAGACCCTGGCGTAGTTGGCGAACCCCGTGAAGGGCGCATCCCCCTGCACGAACGAGCGCACCGTGTAGTTGCGCAGGCTCAGCTCGACGTTGCGATACAGCGGATAGGCGTAGAACACCAGCAGGTAGACGACGACCGGGGCCAGGAACGCCCAGGCGGCCCACTGCCCCGATCGGGTGCGTGCCACCGCCCGCCGGCCACGTCCCGCCACAGGGGCGGGACGCGCCGGCGTCTGCAGGACTCTGCTCATCACTGCTACTGGGTCGCGCTCGTCGCGGCGGACTGCGCCGCCGTCATCGCCTCCTGCGGCGAATTCGAGCCGCTCAGCGCCGCCTGCACCGCGCCCCACATCGGCTCGGAGATCTTCGGATACTTCGTCCCCAGGTCGTCGCCGGTGCGGCCCTTGGCCGCCTTGACAGCCTCCACCCACACCTTCAGCTCGGGGTTGGCCGCCACTTGCTTGGCCTGCACCGCCTCGGTGGGCGCGATGTAGGACAGGGTGGTCGTCGTGGCGAGCGAGTTGTCGGTGCTGCTCAGGCAGGTCACCAGCTTCTGCGAGGTGGCGTAGCGGGCGGTGTCGGCCTGCACCGGGACGCTGACGAACTCGCCGCCGGTCGGCGCCGGCGCGTTGCCGCCGTCCTTGCCCGGGACGGGGATGATGCCGTACGCGAAGCCGGCCTCCTTGGCGTTGGCCAGCTGCCAGGTGCCGTTCTCGGCGAAGGCGTAGTCGCCGCCGGCGAACTCCTGCCAGCTCGTGGTCTGGGTGTTGTTGATGACGGAGTTGGGGGCGTACCCCTTCTTCAGCCAGTCGGTCCACAGCGCCACCGCCGACACGCCCTCGGGCGAGTCGAGCTTGGTGAGCTGCGCGCCGGAGCCCCAGAACCAGGGCAGGAACTGGAAACTGCCCTCCTCGGTGCCGATCGCCGAGAAGGTGATGCCCTTCTTCCCTGCCGCCTTCACCTTCTCCAGCGCCGCGGTCAGCGACGCCCAGTCCTTCACCGAGGCGATGTCAACCCCGGCCTCCTTCAGGACGTCCTCGTTGTAGTACAGGGCCAGGGTGTTGGCGCCGATCGGGACCCCGTAGGTCTTGCCCCCGCTCTGCCCGGCGGCCAGCAGGTTCGGCGCGAGCGCCGAGACGTCGAGCTTGTTCTCCTCGGTCGTCGTCAGCACACCGGCCTCGGCCAGCGTCGAGACGACCGGGTTGTCCACGATGAGCACGTCCGGCGAGTTGCCCTGCTGGGCGGCCAGCAGGGCCTTGTTGGTCAGGTCGCTGGTGTCGTAACCGGTCCGCTCGACCTTCACCCCCGCCTGCGTGCCGCACGTCTCCAGCAGCTTCACCCACTCCGAGCTCTTGTCGTACTGCGGGTACGGGTCCCAGATCGTGTAGGCCCCGCCACCGGCCGCCTGGCTCGCGCTCGTGGAGCCGCTGCCGCCGCTGGACGATGACGAGCAGGCGACGAGCCCGCCCACGGCGGCCAGGACCGCCAGACCCACGCCGGCCGCACGCCGGCTCCTTGCCGCTGATTTCATTGAGCTGACCTCCGCTGACAGGCGTTACGCGGCTGTTTCTGATCGATGTCGAATCGATTCGCCGAATCGGTTCGACAAAACGTAGGCCCGGTTCGCCTCAGGCGTCAATGGGGTGGCGAGCTGGGATCGCCGAGATATTGCGCGTGCTGCGTCTCCTGGCACATCCTCGCCACGGAGTCCGGTGCCGTCCCCTCCATGAACCGATTCGACCTACGATGGTCGCCAACCGGCAGATCCGACGAGGAGCGCGAGTGAACATCGGGGAGATCGCCAAACGGGCGGGCGTGTCACGCAGCACGGTCTCGTACGCCCTCACCGGCAAGCGCCCGGTGTCGGAGCAGACGAAGCGGCGCATCCAGGCGGTCGTCGACGAGCTGGGCTATCGGCCCAACGCCGCCGCCCGGGCGCTCAAGGAGGGCCGCACCCGCACCATCGGGCTGGTCATCCCCCCGGCCGCCCAGCGCCTGACCGACATGCAGCTCGGCTTCGTGGCCAGCGTGGTCGACGCGGCCGCCGGAGCCGATCTGGACGTCCTGCTGTCACCCTCGGGCGGCGAGCACGACCGCTCGTTCGAGCGCGTGGTCAGTGGCCGCCGCGTGGACGGCGTCATCCTCATGGAGATCCGCCTCGAAGACGACCGCGTCGCCCGGCTGCGACAGACCGGCCTGCCGTTCGTCGGCATCGGCCGCACCGGACGGCCCGAGGAGATGTCCTGGGTGGACATCGACTACGAGACGCTGCTCGCCAAGTGCGTGCACCACCTGGCCGATCTCGGTCACCGGCGCCTGGCGCTGGTCAACCGCAACGCCGAGCTGGTCGCCGCCGGCTACGGGCCCGGGCACCGCGCCCAGGCCGGTTTCACCCGTGCCGTCGCCGAGCGCGGCCTGGACGGCGTGCGGGTCTGCTGCGCCGACGACGCCCAGGCCGGGCAGGCCTGCGTCGAGCAGCTCCTGGCCGAGCACCCCGAGCTGACCGCCATCGCCACCATCAACGAGGCCGCGATCCCGGGCATGTACCGCGCACTGGCCCAGTCGGGCCGCACCGTGCCCAGGGATTTCTCCATCGCCGGCGTCGCCGTCCGGCACTGGGCCGAGAACCTGCACCCGCCACTCACCGCCGCCGACATCCCCGCCGACGAGATGGGCGCCCGCGCCGTCGAGCTGCTCATCCAGCGCATCGCCGACCCCACCACCACGCACAACCACCTCCTGATCGCCCCGCCGATCTCGCTACGCAGCACGACCGGCCCCGCGCCCGGCCACCGGCACGCCCTCTGACCTGCGAGACATCGCCCTGCACGTGGGGCGGAGCCGCAGCCCCACGCCCGCGGCCACGCCGCCTCGCACCCTCAACGAGCCCCGTCGCAGAGTCACACCTCATATGACGGCGGCATGGCGCCCATGTCGTACGAGTTTCCCGCTCTTGACCATTCCGTCCGGACACCCCTATCGTCCAGTCGAATCGATTCGCCGAATCGATTCGACACACCCTTCGCACCCCTCGTGAACCGCGGTCAGAATGTGGCGATCGGGTTGACCGGGCTGCCGGACGTACCGGCGAAGCGGACCGGCGCGACTGCGAGGTGGAAGTCCCACTGGCCGAGCTCGGCAGCCGTCGTCGCGCACGCCTCCAGGTCGCAGTTGTCGAGCATCCACAGACCCATCGCGACGAGGCTCACGGCGTGAACCGGCATCAACACGTCGTCGTACCCCGACGGCTGAACGTCCTGGGGGGTGTCAGCGCCGATCAGCGCAACCTCCCGTTCATGCAGCCACGGCAGGCAGGACGCGTGCCAGCCGGCCTGCGTGAAGCCGCTGGCCTCACCGGCCTCGTGCCGGACGCGGCCATAGCCGGTCCGCAGGAGTACCGCGTCGCCGGATCGCACCCGCACACCCTGGCGACGCTCGGCCTCCTCGAGATCGTCGGGAAACACACCCTGCCCCGGTTCCAACCACGGCACATCGCGGACCCTCGCGATGTCCAGCAGGACACCACGCGTGATGATCCCGTTCGCCGCCGCCGTGACGGCCGCCCACGCCGATCCCGTTGCGGCGTCGACCAACGAGTGCGACCGCCCGTTGTACATCGTGCCGTCCCAGAAGATGTGGCACGGCGAGTCGACGTGGGTGAGGGTGTTGCCGTGGAACGTGATGCCGAGCCGCTCGGACGAAAAGCCCCAGCGCCGGTCGGCGCGGAATCCGGGCACCGGCATGTTCTCGGCACCCGGCATGTCGGCGGCGCACGGGCACGTCGTCGTCGACCGCTCCATGTCTTCCGGTACGGCAACCTCCCATGCGCACGACACGCTCCTGCCGTGGCGCACGGCCCGCGCCGCCGCCAGCCGGACGTCGTCGGTGATGTGGTTCAGAGTGCCGAGCTCGTCGTCGTCGCCCCACCGTCCCCAGTTCGACAGCGTGTCGAAGTATCCGAGCACGTCGTCCTGTGTGGGCATCGGTCGCCCTGCCGTCATCCCAGCATCGACTCCTCCGGTCACGTGGTTCGAGGCACCGCAGGCAGGGTATCCCGCCCTCTCCTTTGACATGACCTCGCCGGGGTCAGAGACGGTGTGAGCAACGGTTCGAAAATGGACTCATGCCGACGGTTGTACGCGGCACCCGGTTCCAGGCGGGTCGCAGCCGCTGCGACCCGGCTGCGACCGGGGATCTGGCATCGTTGACCCATGGCACCTCGACCCGGCGGCCGGTTCGGCCGCCCCGCCCGCACGACGACCGACGGTGAGTGGCGGTGAGGGTCCTCGTCGTCGAGGACTTCGAGGTCCTCGCCCGCTCCATCGGAACCGGGCTGCGCCGCGAGGGCATGGCCGTCGACGTCGTCCTGGACGGCACCGCCGCCCTCGACCGCCTGGCCGCCACCCGCTACGACGTGGTGATCCTCGACCGCGACCTGCCCGGCGTCCACGGGGACGAGATCTGCCGGCGACTCGTCCACGGCCGCTGCGAGACCCGCGTACTGATGCTCACCGCCTCCGGCACGATCGAGGACCGCGTCGACGGGCTCAGCCTCGGCGCCGACGACTACCTGCCCAAGCCGTTCGCGTTCGCCGAACTGGTCGCCCGCGTCCGTGCCCTGGCCCGCCGCGCCACCCCGCCGCTACCGCCCACCCTGGCATGCGGGGACATCACCCTCGATCCGGCCCGCCGCATCGCGTTCCGGGCCGGCCGGCGCCTTGACCTGAGCCCCAGGGAGTTCGCCCTGCTCGAATGCCTGCTCGCCGTACCCGGCCTGGTCATCTCCGCCGAGGAACTGCTGGAGCGCGTCTGGGACGAGGCCGCCGACCCCTTCAGCAGCGCCGTCAAGCACACCGTGCACCGGTTACGGGGCAAGCTCGGCGACCCGCCCGTGATCGAGACCATCCGCGAAGGCGGCTACCGCATCGGACCGTCATGACCTCCCAGACGCTCGCGAGGAGGTCCCTGCAGACGCGGCTCGCGCTCGCCTACGCGGCGGGCATCTACACCGCCGGGGTCTTCGTGCTCGTCCTCGTCGCCGTCCCGCTCGCCAGCATCGATGCGGGCACACCCAAAGGCCACCCCTCATCGAGCGCGATCACCGAAACCGGGCCCGGGATCAGCCTGCCCCAACTCCTCACAGGATCCGCCGTCGCCCTGGTCCTTCTGATTCCCGTCGCCCTGGCTCTGGGCTGGTACGTCGCCGGCCGGTTCCTGCACCCGCTGCGCGCCATCACCGCCACCGCCCAGATCATCTCCGCCGGCGACCTCCACCGGCGCCTTGACCTCGGCGAGCCCACGGACGAGCTGACCGAACTCGGCCACACCCTCGACGACCTGTTCGCCCGCCTGCAAGCCGCCTTCGACGCCCAACGCCACTTCGTCGCCAACGCCTCCCACGAGTTGCGCACCCCTCTCGCCGGCCTGCGCACCCTTCTTGAAGTCGCCCTCGCCGACCCCGATGCCGACACCGACACCCTGCGCTCGGCCTGCCAGGAGGCCCTCGCTCTGGGCGGACACCAGGAGCGGCTCGTCCAAGCACTGCTCGCTCTGGCCACCAGCGAGCGCGGCGTCACCCGCTGGGACGCCTTCGACCTGGCCCGCGTCGTCGAAGGAGTGCTCGCCTCCCGCCGCGGCCAAGCAACGCAGAGGGGCATTGACCTCGCCGAACACCTGACGCCCGCAGTGACGTCCGGGGACCCGAGACTGATCGAAAGCCTCGTCGCCAACCTCATCGACAACGCCATCCGCCACAACCACGAAGGCGGGCACGTCAAGGTCACCACGCAGGCCTCCGGCACACAGGTGGCCCTTACGGTCACCAACAGCGGGCCAGTCATTCCCGGCGACCAGATCCAGCGCCTGTTTCAACCCTTCCAGAGACTGGCGCCTGATCGTCACGGCCGCCGCGACGGCCTCGGCCTCGGCCTCGCCATCGTCAACGCCGTCAGCCAAGCCCACCACGCCACCCTCACCACCAGCGCACGCCCCGAAGGCGGCTTGTCCATCACCGTGCGGTTCGCGCACGGATCTCATCCGAACCGTCCCTGACGTCAGGGGACGACTGCGCGGGGGCAGCACCTGCCACCCGCATCGGCGCTGGATGGCGGTAACGCAGCGCGTGCCGGCTCGCTATCGCCACTGGCCGACTGGTTGCTGCTCAAGGACCCACTCACCGCTGGTCGTCGTGCGGGCGGGGCGGCCGAACCGGCCGCCGGGTCGGGGTGCCGTGCCTGCCACGATGCCAGATCCCCGGTCGCAGCCGGGTCGCAGCGGCTGCGACCGGGCTGGAACCGGGTGCCGCGTACAACCGTGGGCATGAGTTCATTCACGCCTTACCGCTCCAGCCAGCGGGCCGGCTTCTCCGCGTCGCTGCGCGCGGAGTGGGCCACGTTCCGCTCCGGGCTGGGCTGGGTGCTCGCCATGGCGGCCTCCGTGCTGGTCACCGTGTCGCTCGGACTGCTGATCGCCGGGGGCGCCCGCAGCGCCTGCGTGACCGGGAAGGGCGAGGGCCCCTGCCCCGCGCCTTTGGTGGGTCCCGATGGCACGGCGGTGAGCGACAGGTACTACTTCGTGCACCAGCCGCTCAAGGGGAACGGCAGCATCACCACCCGTGTGTCGGACATGACCGGGCAGATCCGGCTGCCGGACGTCGTACCCGGGGTGCGCAATGTCAAGGAGGGGGTGGTGCCGTGGGCGAAGGCCGGACTCCTGGTCAGGCAGAGCCTCAAGCAGGGCACACCGTATGCCGCCGTCATGCTCACCGGAGCCCACGGCGTGCGGATGCAGTACAACTACATCCATGACGTGCCCGGCGGTCCTCACAATGGCCCGCAGTGGCTGCGGCTGACCAGGTCGGGCGACACCATCACCGGCTACGAGTCAGACGACGGCAAGACGTGGACCGAGGTCAGCACGGTCAAGCTGACCGAGCTGCCGGAGACGGTCGAGATCGGGCTGTTCGCCACCTCGCCAGGCGCGTTGTGGGAGATGGCGAAAGCCTTCGCCCAGGCCACCGCCACCTTCGACCAGATCACGCTGCAGGGCGCGAACGGTTCGTGGCGCCGCGACGACGTCGGCGTCGTCATGGAGTCCGACGGAAAGACCCCGCATCACCCCGGCGGGGTCGTCGAGTCCGGCGACAAGCTCCTCGTGACCGGGGTCGGTGACATCGGGCCCGCCACGGTGGAGGGCGGTCTGCGCGCCGACCTCATGCTGATCGGCGGGGCCGTGGGGCTGATCCCGGTGCTCGTGGTGGCGGTCCTGTTCTTCACGGCGGAACATCGGCGGGGGCTGATCGGGACCGGCCCGCCGGCCGAGCCGCATCCAGCGCGGCTGCTGGCGGCCAAGGCCGTGGTGGTCGGCGCCGTCGCGTTCGTGGCGGGGCTGGTGACCTCGGGGGTCGTGGTCCCTGTCGGCCTGGCGATGTTGCGTGCCAATCAGAACCCGATTCAGCCGATCACCCTGGGTACCGAGCTGCGGGTGATCGTCGGCTACGCGGCGCTGACCGCGGCCGCCGCCGTGCTGGCTCTGGCCCTGGCCGCGCTGGTCAAGCGGGCCGTCGTCGCCATCGGACTGGCCATCGCGCTGGTCGTCGTGCCCCACCTGCTGGCGACCGCGGGGCTGGTGCCATGGCTGCTGATGATCACCCCTGCCGCCGGGTTCGCGATCACGCAGAGCATCCCCACGTTCGCGCATGTGGACGTGGACCAGTCACTGCTCGGGGGCTATTACCCCCTCCCGCCATGGGCAGGTTTGACCGTGACCTGCGGATATGCCGCCATCGCCCTCGGGGCGGCGATAGCCGTACACCATAGGAAGGGCCAGACGACCGGGCAAACCGCAAAATACTGACCTTGAGAGGGGATAGCGCGATGGAACCCGGCTACGTCCTTGCCGGCTATCGGGTAGATGCACGCGCCGATCGGCAGGCCCCGGCGCGGACCAGGGCGACGAGGTTTCCGGCACCCGCACGTCAAAGAGCGAGCGCGCGGACCGTCTGCTCGTCCACGCCGATCCCCAGGCCGGGGCCGGTGGGCACGTGGGCGACGCCGTCGGCGACGGTGATGACCGGATCCGTGGCGTAGGGGCTGGCGATGAACTGCCGGCCGTTGAGGTCGACCGGCGTGTCCACGCCGAACGCGGCGAACAGGTGGAGCGAGGCGGCCAGCCCGACGTCGGACTCGGTGAGGCCGGAGCCCATGATCGCCAGACCGCAGTCCTCGGCGAGCTGGCACTGGCGCAGGGCCAGGGTCAGTCCGCCGCAGCGCTGCACCTTGGCGACGGCGACGTCGATGGCGTCGAGCCGGACGAACGTCGCCAGGTCGCTCGGGTGGCGCAGGCTCTCGTCCACGGCCACCGGGACGGGGCTGGCGTCACGCAGGCGACGCAGACCGGCGATGTCGTTGGACGGCAACGGCTGCTCGAAGACGGCGACGTCCAGGTCGGCCAGGCGCCTGGCCACCCGGAGCGCGGCGGCGGCCGTGTATCCCTGGTTGGCGTCCACCCAGAGCACGGCGTCGGGGGCGGCGGCGCGCACGGCGGCCACGATGGCCACGTCCTCGTCCTCGGCGTGCAGGCCGACCTTGACCTTGACGTGGCGGTAGCCGTGCGCGCGGCCCTCGGCCACCGAGTCGGCGGCTGAGGCCGCGGACTCGGTGGCCACGATCCAGGCCAGCTCGATGGTGTCGCGCCTGCGCCGGCCCCACAGCTCGCCGAGGGACAGGCCCAGGCTGCGGGCGAAGGCGTCGTGGCAAGCCACGTCGACCGCCGCGCGCGCCAGCGGCATGCCGATCGAGAAGCCCTTGCTGATGGTGCGGTCGAAGGCGCGGCAGAGTCCGTCCAGGTCCCACAGCGGGCGGCCGACGGCCGCCGGCGCCAGGTAGCCCTCGATGGTGGAGACGATGGACTCGGTGGTCTCGTACGTCCAGGAGGGGATCGGGGTGGCCTCGCCCCACCCGGTGGCGCCGTCGTCGGCCGTGACCTTTACCAGGACTCTGACGGCCGGGCGGCCGCCCCGGACGACGGACCCACCCGCGACGGCGAAGTCGCGCAGCGAGGGCAGGGCCACGGTGAAGGTCTCGACGCGTGCTATCCGGTTCACGTGACAGGCATCCCGAGGTCGAAGACGCTTGCTTCAGGGACCGTGGAGCTGCGGGCGGAGCCGGGCAGGACGTTCCATCTTTTGATCATTTCAGTACCATTCGGACTTGTCGACCAGATTGATCAGTTCCCGCCCGCTCACGAAGCGCCGGGCGTTCTCCAGCAGTACGGCGAAGCGTCGCTCCTCGGCGTGCGGCCCCACGCCGGCGACGTGCGGGGTGATGAGCACGTCGGGACGCCGCCAGAGCGGGTGATCGGCGGGAAGCGGTTCGGTCTCGAAGACGTCCAGGGCCGCGCCGGCCAGGCGCCCCGCGGACAGGGCGGCGGCCAGGTCGTCGAGCCGGACGGTGGGCCCGCGGCCGATGTTGACGACGTACGCCCCGGGCTTGGCCAGCGCCAGCCTCCGCGCGTCCAGCAGACCCTCGGTGGCGGGGGTGTGCGGAAGCGTCAGGATGATCAGGTCTGCCCCGGGAAGCAGCCGGTCGAGTGCGTCGGCCGGCAGCACCTCGGCGAAGCCCTGCACGGGGCCGCCGCGCCGGGCGTCCACGCCCACGACCCTGGTGCCGAACGCCGCCAGCAGCCTGCCGACCTCGGCCCCGACC
>NZ_VCJS01000300.1 GCF_005893125.1 Nonomuraea basaltis
CTCGATGGCGCTGGTGAAGCGTTCTCGCTCCCGGCGGATGTAGCTCCCCATGGAGTAGCTCTGCATGAACGCCTCGACGAACTCCACGGGGTCTTCTCCGAAGATCTCGCGGATCGGGGTTCCGTCCCCCGCGCTCCGCTCGAACAGATCGGCGAGGTCCTCGAACATCGACGCCGCGTCGGCGCCGTCCCCCGGCCCGAAGTGCATCAGGTACCGCTCCAGCGCTTCGACCGCCGTGCGGTAGTTCACGGGAAGCTGCTTGATGCGCGCCTTGTACTGCCGGTAGCGCTTCTTCTCCTCCAGCGATCCGGTGACGATCTCCAGGTACTGCAGGTAGCGGCTCTTCGGCTCGTTTGATCCTGTAGTCATGTCTACTTGCCTCCCTTGCGGAGCTGCTCGAGCCGGTCGGCCAGGAAGCTCCAGGTCCGCCAGAACTCTTCGAGGTACTCCCGTCCCTGGTCGTTGAGGGAGTACACCTTGCGCGGCGGTCCCTTCTCCGACGGGAGCTTCTCCACGTCGACCAGGCCGCGCCGCTCGAACCTGACCAGCAGCGCGTAGATGGTGCCCTCGGCGATGTCGGAGAAGCCCTGATCCCGCAGCCACGCCGTGATCTCGTAGCCGTATGCGGGCCGGCCGGACAGGATCGCCAGGACGATGCCCTCCAGCGTTCCTTTGAGCATCTCCGTCACGAGCTTGCCCATGGGACGCCTCCCCTTTCAGCTACTTGGTGATGCTGACTACCAGTACAAAGTAACACCGACTACTAGTACTTAGCAACACCGAATAGCTGAGCTCGTGAGCGAGTCCGTCATCCCTCAGGCCAAGACGAGCTCCGTCGGCCCACTGGAGAGTTCGATCGTCGCGGACGAGGCGAGAGCGCCCGCGACCATGAATGCGCAATCACTGAACGATTCATGGCATCCACCATCACCGAAAGCGCTGATACCGGGCCGTTGCCGTGCTGACGCGGCCGCCGACACGACACCGCAGCAGGCCTGCTCACCGCCGGGACATCCGCCGGCCTGACACACCTCCCAGGGGGCGGTTCGGCGTCCACCTCCCCGACGTCTTCGCGGATCGGGGTCCCGTGCGCCCCGCTCCGGCAAGCACGGCCTCGGGAGGATGTTCATGCACCCCCTCGAGGTCCGTCCAACGGAACGGCGCCTACTCGCAGAAGACGCGCAAGTGGCCATCGGGCTGCTCGAGCTCCACGATCGCCCCTCCGGCGCGAACCAAGGTCCGACTTCAGCAGCTACCCGGCCCTACTGCCCTACTGCACAACCCAGCGCCCGCCGGTGCCTTGGGTCGACGACGGGTGTTACTTCCCGGCCGTGCCGGGTTCCCCGCTGATGGACTCCTGATAGATGTCCGCGTAGGTGCGCGAGTCCTTGATCAGGTCGTCGCAGAAGGCAGCGACGTCGTTGCCGATGAGTTCCAGGACTCCCTTGCCGGCCGCAACGCCCTCCTCGAAGAAATCGACGATCCCTGAGAGCAGGGACCCGTCAGTCAGTCCGACCGGCCCGACCTTGAAGAAGTACCTCTGAATCTCCTTGTAGACGATCTGGTAGTCCCGCGGGAGCGCCTTGACCCGCGCCATGTGCGCCCGCCACTGCTTCTTGCCCTCGATGATGTCCTGGATGCCCACGTCAGCCTCCTAGCCGGCCCAATTTCCTTGCGACGTTCCTGTTCAACTGCTCGCGCCACCGGTCGCGATGACTCCGAGCCCCTTCTCCGCCGGCCAGCGCCGCGCAGAAGCCCGCGATGTCGTCACCCAGCACCTCGTGAATGCTCTGCCCATCGGCCGCTGTCTCTTCGAGCAGCCCCAGAGCACCGTCGAGAATCGGCATCAGGTTTCGGCCTGTGAAGTCCCCGTAGGGAAAAAGATGACCTATGATCTCTCCCCACGCCGCCCGGTAGTCGGCCGGCAATGTCTCGGCCCGAGCTTCGAACGCCTTCCAGTCCCTGGTGAGATCGCTGCCTGTCATGGTCTCCCAGAAGTTCATCTCCCGCCCTCCTTGAGCTTGTCGATCCGTGATGTGACGTACTGCCATTTCGCCCAGAACGTCGCGAGTTCTTCGCGCCCCGCGTCGTTGAGCGCGTAGAACTTACGCGGCGGGCCCAGCCCGGACGGTCGCTTCGTCACCTGGACGAGCCCGTTCTTCTCCAGCCGCAGCAGGATGGTGTAAACCGTCCCCTCGACGACGTCGGCGAAGCCGAGTTCGTTCAGCCGACGCGTGATGGCGTACCCGTAGGTCTCCTCGCTGCCGATGATTTCCAGCACGCAGCCCTCAAGCGTGCCCTTCAGCATCTCCGTCAGGTCGTCCATCGTGGGTCCTCTTCGATCTCCTGGTACTTTGTAGCACCGAGTACCACTATAAGGTACCACAGAGTAGCGAACCAATGCCTAGCAAGCGGCGAGCACAGACCACGGAAGCGACTCGAACGCCTCCAGCCGCGCCGGCGTCGACGACGACGGCCTGGACCTCGACCTGGACGGCGCGGCGGCCGCGGCCCGCCGACGATCCGACCTGGTCCAGCTGTGGGAGGCGCGCACGCCGCCGGCCGATCTCGGTGAATCCGAGCCCCTCGGCCAGCCCCGCAGCGATGTGCTGACGGTCCTCGTTGACCACCAACAGCCTCCCGCCCGAGCAGCTAGCCGCCCGCGAAGCCTGGGCCCGCAACGCCGCCCACTTGGGGTACGGCCTGGCGCAGCACGGCGGCTGGGGCTTCGGCATGGCGGTGCGCACCTACCGCGGCGACTACGCGCCCATCGGTCAGTTCGGCTGGGACGGCGGAGGGCTGGGCGGCGACCTGGTCCTGTCGGCAGGGATCTGCGCGGTCTCGGCCATCATGGCCGGAAGGGCCGAGATCCGGATCATCGTGGTGGGGCTGCTGGTCATGGCGTACGCGGCAGGCATCAGGGATCTCACTGCCGCCCTGACGCTGAGCGTCACGACCTCGGCTCTGACGGTGGCCTTCCTTCCTGGACGTCGAACGGATCGCCTTGGCGCCTTCGGTCCTGGCCGTGCTGGTGACCGCCGCCGTCGCCGGAACGGTTTGTGGCGGGCTGCATGTTCACCGATGACATGCGCGGAGGATCGCGAACCGCTTCGAGGCCTGGGCCGACGGCGTCACCGGCGCCTTGTCCGAATGACCGGTGCGCGAGATCCTCGGGACGGTTCACCGCATCGGTACCGGCTCCGCTGAAGCTATCCGGCGTCGGGTCTGGCGATACCGAGAACGTGCTCGAAGTGGCGGAAGGCGAACCGGTCCACGCTTTCGATGACGTATCCCGCCTTCTCCATGGCCGCCAGGATGTCACGACCGGGATGGCAACCACCGTAAGTCCGCGACCAGATTGGGGTGACCAGGCGCTCGGCCAGCGTCACCACCGGATTGCCGGAGCACTGGTGCTCATAGAACCTTAACTCGCCCCCGGGCGCCAGGACGCGCCGTACTTCCCGCAGCGTCTCCTCCACCGGCACAGCACAGCACAGCACAGCACAGCACAGCACAGCACAGCACAGCACAGCACAGCACAGCACCAGCGAGCAAACCACCGCCTCGCACGAGCCATCAGCGACCGGCAGCCTCCGCAGGCCCCCATCGATGATCTGCACCGGAGTCGCGATGCGCGTGGCGATACCTCTCGCAGCCGCCTGCAGGAACGGATCCCGCTCCACCAGGACGATCTCTTCCACGCTGGCCGGGTAGCAGCTGAGCTTCACCCCATCGCCCGCCCCGATCTCCAGAACCCGGCCACCCAGCCCGGCAAGGAGCTGCTGTCGCTGCGGGGTCGGTGCGTACTCCTTCCCGCGGCCGTTGCGCACCCGTCGCGGATGGTGGAATTGCTCCATACCGCCGGTGAAGAATCGTTCAGTATCCCGGGGGCCGACGCGATCGCCGGTTTTGGCTGCCATTTCTCCTCCTGAAACCACACTCCCACTATCGGGCCATGCGGCTCCAGGCGGCACCATTTCTACGCAATTTTGACGGGTTCGGCAACAATTCCTACGCGACCCCTACGCCATTCATCGAACACTCAGCAGTCCAGCGAGCACCCTCCCCATATCCTGCTGCGGCAGCACGACCCGGTGAGCGCCGACGCGTTCCAGAATCTTGCCATGGCGGTAAGTCTCCGCCCTGCCCCAGATCTCCTCGACGCCGAGTTCGGTGAGCAAGGAGACGATGAGGGCGCTCGCCGCCACATCGTGCCCCAAGGCCACCACCGCGCGCCTGACCTCGGCAACCCCGAGCTGCCGCAACGCATCCATGTCGGTCGCATCCGCCACCGCGACGCGATCCAGGTGGCCTGCCAAGGAATCTACAGCTTCAGGATCGCAATCGATTCCCAGGACCTGCTCACCACCTTCAGCAAGACTCAGCGCAAGCGAGCTGCCGAATCGCCCCAGCCCCAGTACCGCCACACAATTCTCGTACACCAAAAGACGATCACTCTCTCCAGTAAATCGAACACAGAACCATTGACAGCATGACGCATCCGCGATTGGCAGAACCGTCAAGAACGCATCAGGACACATGGTTTTTGCCGCTACTATCCGCCGAGCCGCGGCGAACGCCCCCCGCCCCGGCGGGTCTTCTCAGCATGCCCGCGCCTCGGCTTCGTTCACTCACCACGACCTCCAGCCAGCAGCGGCACTATGCGGGAAGCTTCGTGGTGCCCGCAGTGCTGGTTCGGGACCCGCCAGGCAACGGGGTATCACCACTCATAGCCTGGCTTTGTGAAACGTATCGGCGGAGGCGACCACCCCTATGGTCAGGAGCGTGAGCGACCGATGACCCCCACACGCGGCCGGCTACGAGTCTACCTGGGCGCCGCACCCGGAGTAGGCAAGACGTACGCGATGCTCGGCGAGGGCCGCCGCGGGCTGGAGCGGGGCCGGGACGTGGTCGTCGGTCTGGTCGAGACCTACGGCCGCCCCCGCACCGCCGCCCTGCTGGAGGGCATGGAGATCATTGCCCGCAAGACCATCGACTACCGCGGAGCCACCTTCACCGAACTCGACGTGGACGCCGTCCTGGCCCGCAAGCCGAGGATCGTGCTCATTGACGAGTTGGCCCACAGCAACGCGCCTGGTTCGAAGAACGCCAAGCGCTGGCAGGACATCGACGAGATCCTCGAGGCCGGCATCACCGTGATCTCCACCGTGAACATCCAGCACCTGGAGTCGGTCAACGACGTCGTGGAGCAGATCACCGGCGTGCCCCAGCGGGAGACCGTACCCGACGAGGTCGTCCGGCGAGCCGACCAGATCGAGCTGGTCGACATGTCCCCCGAGGCGCTGCGCCGCCGCATGGCCCACGGCAACGTCTACCCACCGGAGAAGATCGACGCCGCCCTGGCCAACTACTTCCGCGTCGGCAACCTCACCGCCCTGCGCGAGCTGGCCCTGCGGCGAGGCCGCACTCCCGTCACTGCTGGCCCGCCTGCGCGAGACCTACGGGCTCACCTCCGTCACTCTCCTCGAACGCACCGGCACGCCCAGCCCCGACGACCAGTCCGAGCCCGCCGCCTGGCGCATCGTGGCCACCGCCGGCGGCCCGCCCTGCACCTGCCCCGGCGCCGCCGACACCGACACCGACACCGACACCGACGTGACGATCGACGAACGCCTCACGCTCGCCGCCCGCGGCCACCTCCTGGACGCCGCCGACCGGCGAGTGCTGGAGGCGTTCGCCGCCGAGGCCGCCGTCGCGCTGCGCCAGGAACGCCTGCGCGAGCAGGCCGAGCGCGCCAAACCGCTGGCCGAGGCCGACAAGATGCGCACCGCGTTACTCGCCGCCGTCAGCCACGACCTGCGAACCCCGCTCGCCTCCGCCAAGGCCGCCGTGGAAAGCCTGTGCAACACCGACATCGACTGGTCGCCCGAAGACCGCGACGAGCTGCTGGCCACCGCCGACGAATCGCTGATCAAGCTGATCCGCCTGGTGGAGAACCTGCTCGACATGAGCCGCCTCCAAGCCGGCGTGCTCGGCGTAACGCTCCAGCCCGTCGCCTTGGAAGAAGTTGTCCCCCACGCCATCGACGATCTCGGACCGCTCCGCCGGCGCATCGACGCCGACATCAGCGTCGAACTCCCCGAGATCATGACGGACAGTGCCCTGCTCGAACGCATCCTGGCCAACCTCATGTCCAACGCCATCCGCTACAGCCCGCCCCAGGAGAAGATCCTCATCACCGCGAGCTGGCATGGAGAGTACGTGGAGATCCGCGTCATCGACCGCGGCCCCGGCATCCCCCGCGAGGCCCACGATCGTGTCTTCCAGCCCTTCCAACGGCTCGGCGACCGCGACACCCACACCGGGGTCGGCCTCGGCCTGGCACTGTCACGTGGGCTGGCCGAAGCCATGGGCGGCAGCCTCACGCCCGACGAAACACCCGGGGGAGGACTCACCATGATCCTCACGATGCCGATCGCCTCACTCACGCACGCCGCACCGGCAAGGGAGCACGCCTGACGAAGGTCCCCAAGGCCATCAGTGGTTCGAGCGGTTCCGGCTCGATCTCGTGTCCGGCTTGTAGAGGAGGTGCCGGAAAAGAACGCGCGAGACGTCACGCCCTGAGGGTGCAGCCGTCGTCATCGGCCGTGCTCTGGCCGACGCAGTCTTCGCCGCCAATGAACTTGAGGCCTTGCGCGGACGTCACGCTGGTCTCGCGGTAGTCGATACGGGTGTCCTGGCCGTAGTCGATGAGCAGGACGCCCAGGTTGGCGGTCGGCTTGTCCAGCTCGACCTTCAGGCTCACCGACGGCGTTCCGGACAGCCGCATCGCGTTCTTCAACGCCACCGTCCGCCGATGCACACCGTACCTTCGGACCAGCGCCCGGGCCGACATGCCTTCCAGCCGGTGTCCCAACGGATGGCCGCGAACAGTTCGGCCTTGCCCTTGTTGGCCATCAGTGCCCCTTCGCCATGCGGAGTACCCTGATCGTCTCACCAGCCGGACACCCGTGGTACCAGAACTCATCGACACCGCTTTTCGACTCAGAGGGATGGAGCCTCACCTGACCAACGTCTGGTACCAGTCCCCACTTACATAGCCAGCATGCGGCCGACGGCTACCACGGCTCGACTGAAGTGCTGCTCCGCAGGCTCTCGTACCGCTCTCCGGGTCAACTTGCGATAGCACTCTGAAAGCAGTTCGCCGAGGGGATAAACGGCGGCCGCACCGAAATGGTCGTCGACGCGGCCCTCGGACGCCACCGGGCGTACGAGTACGGCTCCGGGGCGCTTGGGTGCCGAGGAGTAGCGATGGACGCGCGGATCGGGCACAGGCGGACCACAGTCCCGACATGCGGGGAATGCGACATTCCTGGGGGCGCTCTTGGAGTCGCTGATCCGAAGTTCTAGCCTTAGGCGGTCCAAACTTGTGGCGCGGGAGCCGTGTCGGACGTGATGGGGAGTCGGAAATGAGCGGCACCGGCGGATTGGCCGTCCCGGAGGTAGTAGACAGCCCGAGGCGCCCAGTGCCGCCGGCGAGCGGGCTGGCGCGGTGGCTGCTGCGGCATCAGGTCCATCCGGTCGGCCCCGAGACGGAGGAAGGGCACGCCAAGCCGCAGGCGTGGTGGAAGGTCATGTGCCTGACCGGCGTCGACTACTTCTCCACGCTGGCCTACCTGCCGGGCATCGCCGCGCTGGCGGCCGGCGCGCTGTCGCCGCTGGCCACGCTGCTCATCGTGGCGCTGACGCTGCTGGGCATGCTGCCGATGTACCGCAGGGTGGCCAAGGAGAGCCCGCACGGCCAGGGGTCGGTGGCGATGCTGGAGCGGCTGCTGCCGTTCTGGCAGGGGAAGCTGTTCGTCCTGGTGTTGCTGGGGTTCGTGGCCACGTCGTGGATCATCACGATCACGCTGTCGGCGGCGGACGCCTCCGTGCACGTCGTGGAGAATCCGTTCTTCCCGAGCTTCCTGCATGGCCACGAGGTCGCGCTGACGGTGGTACTGCTGCTGGTGCTGGGCGGAGTGTTCCTGATCGGCTTCACCGAAGCCGTCGGCGTGGCGATCCCACTGGTGGTCCTCTTCCTGTCGTTGAACGCCGTCGTCGTCGCTGTCGGCTTGGCGCAGGTTCTCGCGACGCCGGAGCTGATACCGACCTGGACAGATGCCCTGGTCGAGGGGCGGGGAGGGTTCGGCGGCGTCATCGGCCCGGCGATCCTCGCCTTCCCGCTGCTGGTGCTGGGATTGTCCGGATTCGAGACCGGGGTCAGCATGATGCCGCTGGTGGCGGCCCAGGGCAAGGATGCTGCGCAGCGCCTGGCCTCGCGCATCGCCAACACGCGCAAGCTGCTGACCGCGGCCGCGCTCATCATGAGCGTCTATCTGATCGCCACAAGCTTCGTCACCACCGTCCTCATCCCCGCGGACCAGTTCCAGCCCGGCGGCCAGGCCAACGGACGGGCCATGGCGTACCTGGCACACGAGTACCTGGGCGACGCCTTCGGCACCATCTACGACATCAGCACGATCCTCATCCTCTGGTTCGCCGGTGCCTCGGCGATGGCCGGGCTGATCAACATCGTGCCGCGCTATCTGCCCGGGTACGGCATGGCACCGGAGTGGGGCCGCGCGGTACGCCCTGTCGTGCTGGTCTACACGCTCATCTGCGTGGCCTTGACCATCGTCTTCAACGCCGACGTGGACGCCCAGGCGGGCGCCTACGCCACGGGCATCCTGGCCATGATGGTCTCGGGAGCGGTCGCGGTGACGATCTCCGCCATCCGCAAGCGGCAGCGGGCCGCCATCGCCGGATTCACCGTGCTCACGCTAGTGCTGCTGTACGCGCTGGTTGAAAACATCCGGGAAAAGCCTGACGGCATCACCATCTCCTTCTTCTTCATCCTGGGCATCATCGCCATCTCCCTGATCTCCCGCATCTCCCGCACCACGGAGCTGCGCGCCGATCACATCGAGTTCGATGCCGCCGCACGGCGGTTCATCACTGACTCCATCGCGTTCGACGGCGCGCTGAATCTCATCGCCAACCGCCGCCAGAGCGGCGATCCCGCCGAATACGCGGCCAAGGAGGCCGAGCAGCGCGGCATGAACCCGGTCCCCGGGTCTGCCGACGTGCTGTTCCTGGAAATCGACGTCATCGACCCGTCGGAGTTCAGCAACGTGCTCCAGGTCCGCGGCATCGAGGTCGGCGGCCACAAGATCCTGCGCGCTGGCAGCCCAGCCGCGCCCAACGCCATCGCCGCCATCCTGCTGTCGCTGCGCGATGCCACCGGCCTGCGACCCCACTGCTACTTCGAGTGGTCCGAGGGCAGCCCGTTGACCCACCTGTTGCGCTACCTGCTGCTCGGCCGCGGTGACACGCCGCCTGTGGTCCGCGAGATCATCCGCAAGGCCGAGCCCGACCCCACCCGTCGGCCCGGCATCCACGTCGGCGGCTGACGCCCAGCACCACCGGCTCCGACTTCTCCCAGCTAACCAGCCGGTGACATCCACTCAGACGGACAACTGACAACCCACAAACACCGTCAGAGCCATCCTTGCGAAAACCATTGGTGCCCGGCTTGCTCCGCTGATGGACTGACATCCTACCGTGAGTCTGCCGCGTGACGGAGGTAGTGGTTGTGACAGGCTATGACGTGCTTGCCGAGGTGTACGAATGGCTCATCTCGGATGCAAAGTTGCCTCCAGCCGAGTTCGCTGCGTCGTTCGACGACGTCCTCAATCTCCTGCCGTCGAACGCTCACGTCCTCGACTGTTCGTGCGGAACCGGACAGTTGGCGGTTGGCCTCGCCGGTCGTGGCATGCAGGTTGTCGCAACTGACGCCAGCGAGGCGATGGTTCGTCGGACTGCAGAGTTGTCTGAGGAGTTCGGGGCATCCGTCCGGGCCGTACGGGCGAACTGGGAAGAGTTGCCCGACCATTTCCAGGACAACACGTTCGACATGGTGTTCTGCGTTGGCAACTCGCTTCACCATGCCGCGGGCGCGACAGGCAGGGGTGCTGCTCTGGAGTCGATGTCACGGCTTCTGCGCCCCGGCGGGCGCTTGGTACTCACATCCCGCACTTGGGAACTCGTGAGGGCCAGAGGTTCCCGGCTGGAGATCAGTGACCGACTCGTCCGCCGGAACGGTCGCGATGCCGTCGTGGTCTACCGCTGGGAGATTGCGCCGCATTGGGAGGAGGAGCACCACATCGAGATTGCGATCGCGCAAGTTGATGCGACCGGGTTGGTTCTTGTCCGCTCGGAACTGCTGTCCTGCTGGCCCTACCGGTACGAGGAACTCGAAGTCGAGCTGCACCGGGTCGGACTCCAAACGGAACTGAGCACGTTCGATCTTGAGGCCGAGAACTACATGGTGGTCGCGAGCAAGGTATAAACACCGGACTCTCAGTCCCTGGCCGGACCGCGCGGTTGCTCGCAGGACGCTTGCGCCCTCTCATCGGTGCGGGTTCAAGTGGTCAACGCAACGCCTCGGACGAGGAGTGCTCGTCGATCAGACGGCGGTAGATCCGGGGTGACGGTGTGGCGCTGTTTCCTGGTCGCGTCCAGATCAATGAGCAGGATCTCGTCGATCAGCAGCGTGAACGGATCCAGCTTCGACGGCCGCGCCGAAGCGGTTTGAGGGGCCTCGGAGATTCCGGACAGCGTCTGGTGGTCTGACCTACGCTGCGGACCGCCGGGTCAGGTACTGGTCTTCGACTTCTTGCGGAGTCTGATATCCGAGTCCCGAATGCAGACGCTTGCGATTATAGAACCCTTCGATGTAACGGACAACCTGACGGCGGGCCTTATCTCGCGTACTGAACGTGAACCGGCTGAGCCATTCGTTCTTCAGAACGGAGAAGAACGACTCGGCCATCGCATTAGTGTGTCCTGAAGATGACTGGAGGATTTCGATGTAGAAGACGAAGCTTCCAGCCGCCGTGCTGTTGTGGAGATGAAGGTAGGTCCTTCGACATCGGCATGCAGGTGCAGATGTCAAACCGCCACGAGTTGCTGCGGTGAATGAGTCGTGGTGGTGAGCGTCGTGGAAAAGCCATACATGATATGGCAGGTGTGGGCCGAGAAGGCGAACGTGAGTGAACCACTGATGACGTGTCGTTAGGCTAAATGACATCGAAACCAGGGCCTTAATGCTGTCCTGGGATAAGCCAGACGGGTGCCTGTCTATTGGTCTGGCGGTGTCCGGCATGAAGGTGGCGCGAGCTCGGTCCGGGCTTCACAACGGAACAGGAGAACTCCTCGGTGTGAAACAGAGATCCGCTGGTTGAGGCGGATGGCGAGAGGGAGAGCCGCAAGTGGCGAAAACCGTGAGCGGTGGAGTACCGGTCGCACGCCAGGAGGGCGGAACGGCCCCGTAGTAGTGGTGATGTTCCTGTAATGGGGACGGAGCGAAGGGGGTGTGTTGTTGGGTGTCGGTCGTCGATCAACCAGAAGTGGGAGGAATCTGATGAGCGACACAAGATCAACAGGCAAGCCGTTCGATATCCCTAAGACTCTGGTATGGAACGCATATCAGAAGGTCAAGGCCAACAAGGGAGCAGCCGGTGTGGACGGGCAGTCGCTGGCAGAGTTCGAGCAGGACGAGAAGAACAACCTGTACAAACTCTGGAATCGACTCTCGTCGGGAAGCCACTTTCCTCCGCCTGTCAGGGCGGTGGAAATACCGAAACGCGGCGGAGGCGTAAGGACTCTTGGAGTGCCTTGCGTCGCCGACAGGATCGCCCAAACTGCGGTTGCGATGGTCCTGAGTCCTGGAGCGGAGACCGTCTTCCACCAGGACTCCTACGGCTATCGCCCGGGGCGATCTGCGCTGGAGGCGGTAGAGTCGTGCAAGCAACGATCTTGGCGATACCCATGGGTAATCGATCTTGATATCCAGGGCTTCTTCGACAACGTGCCGCACGACCCGATTCTCGCTGCGGTCAGCAGGCATACCGATTTGCCATGGGTCCTGCTCTATGTGAAGCGGTGGCTGATCGCCCCGATTCAGCAGCCTGATGGCACGCTCAGTCAGCGAGATAAGGGAACCCCTCAGGGTTCCGCGATCTCGCCGCTGTTGTCGAACCTGTTCATGCACTACGCTTTCGATTCCTGGTTGGATCGAGAGTGTCCGTCGGTCAGGTTCGAGCGGTACTGTGACGATGCCGTGGTGCACTGCGCCAGTGAGAAACAGGCGATATTCGTCCGTGACTCCATCAAACGCAGGCTGCGGCAGTTCGGCCTGAACCTGCATCCGGACAAGACGCAAATCGTGTACTGCAAACAAGAGGGCCGAGATCAGGATTACCCGATCACGGAGTTCACCTTCCTTGGGTTCACGTTCCGTCGCAGACCCGCTCGACTGCGGGACGGGAGACTGAAGTCGGGTTTCCTTCCCGCAGTCAGCAAGCAGGCCATGAAGTCTATGGCCGAGGTCATCCGGGCCTGGCAGTTGGGTCGATGGACCGCGCTGAGCTTCAAGGAAATCGCTACAATGATCAACCCCGTCGTGGCGGGATGGATCAACTACTACGGGCGCTTCTACAAGTCCAGGTTGATCCGTTTCTTGGAGCAGCAGATCAACCCATTTCTGGTGAAGTGGGCCAGAAGGAAATTTAAACGGTTCCGGCGGTCTTCTCGTAAGATCCGCCAGAAGCTCGCCGAGATCGCCTCGGTCTATCCTGGCATGTTCGCCCACTGGCGGCATGGAGCATTGCCTACTGGTTCAACAATGGGAGCCGTGTAACGGGAGACTGTTAAGCACGGTTCCGAGAGCGGCGGCGGGTGAGATTCCCGCCGCCGACTCACCTCCCAGCACACCCCGGTCCGGCCCACAGACTGCCGCATACCCATCCGCTTCAGCTTCTCACCAAAAACTCCCGACGTGTAGTTCGACCCACGATCGGAATGGAAAATCGCCTCATCAGCGATGCGAA
>NZ_VCJS01000301.1 GCF_005893125.1 Nonomuraea basaltis
CTCCCAGGCCCTGGCCTGAGACCCCCGCCACCGATGGGGCGGGGGTCTCAGGCCAGGGCCTGGGAGAGGGTCTCGTAGATGGGGAACAGCGGCGCCAGGTTGGTCCTGCGCAGCCGCCGCAGCACCTGGCCGTCCGGCGGCGCGACCAGCGCCATCGTGCCGTCCCGCTCGCGCAGGTCGGCCAGCTGGCGCACGAGGACGCCGAGCCCCGTCGTGTCGATGAAGGTCAGCGCGGTCAGGTCGACCACCAGCCGGGGGCCGTGGGTCTCCACCGCCTCGCCGAGGCACCGCCGGACCCGGGACGCGTTGTCCACGTCCACCTCACCCGCCAGGCTGACCACCACGAGCTCGCCGTGTCGGCGTCGCGTCATCTCCAGCACATCCACGCCCATGTTCCTCATGACCTCTCCCCGCGGGGGGCACGCCCCCGCGATCCCCCCAAAAGCGAGGAAGAACCCGTTTGCCATCGCGTCGAGCAAGCTCCACGCGCCCCGCCGAAAAGGTACACCTGTCAGCGTCGCGTCACGGTGGGTTTTGCTGAGAATGCGCTACGTGATGGCATGGCGCGGAGTATTTTCTTGGGCGACGCGTGCTAGGGAGGGACACCATCGTGGTGCACGTCGCGGGCTCCGTCCTCGATCCGGATCTGGGGGACCACGTCTGCCTGCCGTTCGAGGGCGAGCGTGAGCGGATGACGGCCACGCAGGTGTTCACCATGAACGGGCTGCGCCGCCGTACCAAGGTGGTGATCGTCACGCACGCGGACAGCCCGGAGCGGACGCGCGGCTGGCTGGCGCCGCTCGTGCCGGGATTCGCCGACGCCGAGTCGGCCGGGCAGGTGGAGATCCTCGCCTGCGCCGACACCCATTTCACCGACGGCTGCCTCGACCCCGATCGGGTGCTCTGCGGACTGGCCGACGCCCGCGACCGGGCGCGCAGGCACGGGCAGCACGGCGTGTACGCCCTGGTCGACGCCTCCTGGGGCGTGCGGGACGCGCCGGGGCAGGCGGCGTTCGAGGCGGCGGCCAACGAGCTGTTCGGCGAGCGCTGGCTGGCGGCGGTGTGCCAGTACGACCGCGGCCTGTTCCCCCGCGAGGCCATCGACCGGGCCACCGCCGTGCACCCGATCGCGCCCGAGCAGGCGCTGCTGCGCTTCGCCAGGATCTCATCACCGCCCGGGCTGCGGGTGTGGGGCGACATCGACCTCACCAACCGGCAGGCGTTCGCGTCGGTGCTCGCGCCGCTGGAGAAGGAGCCGGGCGAGGTCGTGATCGACGCCTCCGCGCTGGACTTCATCGACGCCGGATCGGCGCAACTGCTGACCGTCACCGCCATGGCCAGGCCGGCGGGGTCGACCGTGGTCGTCTGCGGCGACGCCATGGCGCGGGTGCTCCGGCTGATCAGGGCGGACGAGTTCGTCGGCGTTCGCCGGGTGGGCGATGCATAGGCAGGTGCTCTGCGCGAGCTTCGCCCGCGGACGCATCACGTGTCTGCGCAGGGCGGTCGCCGAGCACGCCGCCTACGAGGGGCTGACCGGCCGGCACCTGGAGGACTTCGTGCTGGCGGTCAACGAGATCATCACCAACGCGGTGGTGCACGGTGGCGGGCACGGGCGGCTGCGGCTGTGGTCGCACGACGGGCGCCTGTGGTGCGAGGTCACCGACGAGGGGCCCGGGATGCCGCCGGGGTGGATGAGCGACCTACGGCCGCCCACGGGGTACGCGTTCCGCGGGCGGGGGCTGTGGTTGACGCGCATGCTGTGCGACCACATCACGATCGTGTCCGGGCCCCGGGGGACGACCGTGACGTTCGCGGCCGTCCGGGAGTGATCGTCACGAGTGCGCGGCGGAGATCCATGAGGCGTGCAGGTCGGCGTACACGCCCTGCTGCCTGACCAGTTCGGCGTGCGGGCCGCGCTGCACCAGGCGGCCCGCGTCGAACACCAGGACCTCGTCGGCCTTCTCCGCCGTGGACAGGCGGTGCGCGATCGAGATGGCGGTGCGGCCGCGGGTGACGCCTTCGAGGGCGCGGGCCAGCCGTACCTCCGTGGCCGGGTCCACCGCCGAGGTGGCCTCGTCCAGCAGGAGCAGGTCGGGGTCGGCGAGGTAGGCGCGGGCCAGGGCGACGAGCTGGCGCTCGCCGGCCGACAGCGACTCGCCGCGCTGGCCGACGGGCGTGTCCAGGCCGACCGGCAGGCCCTCGAGCCAGTCGGCCAGGCCCAGCTCGGTGAGCGCGAGCTCGATCTCCTCGCGGGTGGCGGCCGGCTTGCCGTAGCGGATGTTCTCCTCCAGCGTCCCGTCGAACAGGAAGCCGTCCTGCGGCACCATGACGATGCGCTCGCGCAGGGAGGAGAAGCGGATGTCGCGCAGGTCGTGGCCGTCGACCGTGACGCGTCCGGAGCCCGGGTCCATCAGCCTCGTCAGGAGCTTGGCGAACGTGGTCTTGCCCGAGCCGGTCTCCCCCACCACGGCGATGCGGGAGCGGGGCGGGATGTCCAGGGTGACCTCGTGCAGCACGGGCACGCCGCCGGGGTAGGAGAAGTGCACGTCCTCGAAGGCGACCGAGATGGGGCCGCGAGGCAGGTTGACGCCGTCGTCGCCGGGGTCGGCCACGTCGGGTGGGGTGTCGATGACGCCGAGGATGCGGCGCCATCCGGCGACGGCGTTCTGCGCCTCGTTGAGCACCTCCGTGGCGGTCTGCAGCGGTGAGACGAACAGCGTGACCAGGAAGAGGAACGCCACCAGCTGTCCCTGCGTGATGTCGCCCGACAGCCCGAGCCGCACGCCGAGCAGCACGATCCCGGCGATGGCCATGGCGGCCACGATCTCGGTCAGCGGGAACACGAACCCGACGATGGTCTGCGCCTTGACCTGGGCGGACCGGTTGGCGTTCACGGTCTTGTCGATGCGCTCGGCGGTGCGCCGCTCCGAGGCGTAGGCCCGGATGACGGTGGCGCCGACGACGGACTCGCTGATCGCGGCGAGCATGTCGCCGGTACGCTCCCGCACGGTCGTATACGCCCGCGACAGCAGCCGCTGGAAGCGCGGCAGAGCGACCATCAGCGGGATGAAGCAGACCCAGACCAGCAGCGTCAGCTGCCAGGAGTAGACGAACATCAGCACGGTGGCCACGAACAGCTGGCCGAACGCCACGATGATCATCAGCCCGCCCCACTGCATGAACGTGCTGATCTGGTCGATGTCGTTGGTGACGCGCGAGACCAGGGCGCCGCGCCGCTCGGTGTTCTGGGTGAGCACCGACAGGTCGTGCACGTGCCGGAAGCCGCGCACGCGCAGGGTGGCGAGGGACGACTCGGTGGCCTTGTAGAGACGGACGTTCATGAGGTACCCGGCGAGCGCGGTGAGCACCACCGCGGCCGCGCACACCAGGACGGCCAGGGTGATGTACGAAAGGTCCGGCGTGCCGCCCTTGAGGCCTCTGTCGATCGTCTGCTGGACCGCGATCGGCACGATGATCTTGCCGACGGTCGCGACGACGGCCAGGGCGAGCGTGACGGCGAGGCCCTTGCGGAACTCGGGCGTGAGCGAGAGCCCTTGCCGGATGGTGGCCAGCGCCGAGCGGTCGGAGTTGCGCTGAATGCTCTGCGCCGTCATGCGCTGACCTCTTCTCCCTCGTCCAGTTCTGCCACGTCCCGTTCTTCCCCGTCCCGCTCTTCCTGGAGTACGTCGATGGCGGCGCGCTCGGCCTCCTCGCGCTCGTAGGCCGTCACCAGGTTGCGGTAGCCCTTGCAGCGGGCGAGCAGCTCCTCGTGCGTCCCGCGGTCCACGACCCGGCCGTGGTCCAAGTAGACGACCTCGTCGGCGAGCGCGATCGTGGCCATGCGGTAGGCGACGATCACGACGGTCGACGCCTCGGCGGCGTCGCGGAGCCCGTACAGGATCCTGGCCTCGACCTGGGGGTCCACGCTGGAGGTGGCGTCGTCGAGCACGAGCAGGCGCGGCCTGCGCACGACCGCGCGGGCCAGCGCGAGGCGCTGGCGCTGGCCGCCGGACAGGGACGTGCCGCGCTCGCCGACGCGCGTGCCGAGCCCGTCGGAGAGCCTGGCCACGAACCCGTCGGCCTGCGCCAGCCGCAGCGCGGCCCACACGTCCTCGTCGGCGGCGTCTATGCCGAGCGCGACGTTGCCGCGCACGGTGTCGTCGAACAGGAACGTCTGCTGCGGGACCAGCGCCACCGACTCGGCGATGCCGCCGTAGGCCAGCTCCCGCACGTCGACGTCGTCGAGCAGCACCTGGCCGGTGCCGGGGTCGACCAGCCGCGCGAGCAGCTGCACCAGTGTGGACTTGCCCGATCCCGTGGGTCCGACCAGGGCGACGGTGCGGCCGGCGGGCACGTCGAAGGTGACGTCGTGCAGCACCTCGGCCTCGCCGTAGCTGTAGGAGACGCCGCGGATCTCCAGGGCGGCGGGCGCCGAGGAGGTCGTGGCCGGCCCTGGATTCACGCTGCCGTACTCCATGGAGCCGGTGGCCTCCAGCACGGCCTGCACCCGCTCCCAGCCGACGACGCTGCGCGGCAGCTCGGCCAGCACCCAGCCCAGCGCCCTGATCGGGAAGGCCAGCAGCGTGAACAGGTAGGCGACCTGGACCAGGTCGCCGGAGTCGATGGCGCCGGTGGACAGGCGCATCGCGCCGACGGCGAGCACCGCGAGCACGCCGATCGTGGGCAGCGCCTCCAGCATCGGGTCGAACAGCCCGCGCACGCGGCCGACGGCGATGTTGGCGTCGCGCAGCTCGTGGGCGCGGCGCCGGAACCGCTCGGTCTCCAGGTCCTCCCTGCCGAGGGTCTTGACGACGAGGGCGCCGTCGAAGCTCTCGTGCGCGATCTCGCTGACCTCGGCGCGCAGCTGCTGCGCGCGGGTGGCGAGCGGGCTGAGCCTGCGCTGGTAGACCAGGTTGAGCACGGCGATGGCCGGGAAGATCAGGAAACCCACCAGCGCGAGGGTGGGGTCAGTGAACAGCATCGCGATCGCCGCGGTGACCAGCATGACGATCACGCCCACGGCCATCGGCAGCGGCGCGAGCGGCGCCCAGGCGGCCTCGGCGTCGGAGCTGGCGTTCGACAGCAGCTGCCCGGTGGGATGCCGGTGGTGCCACGACAGCGGCAGCCGCAGGTATTGCTTGCTGACGTCCCGGCGCGACCTGGCCTGCATGCGGTACTGCATGACCCCGGCCAGGATGCGCCGCCCCGCCACGCCCAGCGCCTTCAGCAGCGCCGTACCGACGATGAGCAGCGTCCCCGTCCACAGCGCGCCCGCGGCGACCTGATCCTGGGCGAAGGTGGGCAGCACCACGTTCTGCGTGGCCCAGCCGAGCGCCCAGGCGGAGGCGACGGTCATGCCGCCGTAGACCGCACTGGCCAGCACGGCCAGCGCGAAAACCGCCTTCTCGGTGCGAATGGCCACCCCAAGGACGCGCAGTCCTTGACGCATGACGGCCGAGGTGACCTTGCTCGCCACTCGGTAGGCTCCCCTTCAGGTTGAATCGTTTACGTAAGTCACTACATCACGTCTGATCATCACGTTATTCCCCGCGGGGAGCTTGCTCCCCGCGATGGCGGAACGTCTCTTCCGCGCTTTTCGGGGGGGTACGCGGGGGGCATGCCCCCCGCGGGGGAGCTTGCTCCCCGCGATGGCAGAACGTCTCTTCCGCGCTTTTCGGGGGGGTACGCGGGGGGCATGCCCCCCGCGGGTAGGGTTGACCACGTGACTCATGCTCGTGGCGAACGCTCCTCGCTCTGCGACCTGTTCGACCGGCTCGGGCCGGACGCACCGACGCTCTGCACGGGCTGGACCACCTATGACCTGGCCGCCCACCTGGTGCTGCGCGAGCGCAGGCCCGACGCGATGGGCGGGATCGCGATCAAGCCGCTGGCCGGCTACACCGCCTCCGTCCAGAACGGGCTCAAGGCCAGGCACCCCTACCCCGAGCTGGTCGATCTCCTGCGCAAACCCGGCGGCGTGTTCGGCCTGCTGCCCGCGCTCGACGAGGCGGTCAACACGCTGGAGCTGTTCGTGCACCACGAGGACGTGCGCCGCGCCCAGCCGTCGTGGGAGCCGCGCGAGCTGCCCGCCGACCTCGACCGGCTCATCTGGAAGCGGGTGTCGTCCGGCGCCCGGCTGACGCTGCGCAGGTCGCCCGTGGGCGTGGTGCTGCACCGCCTCGGCGGCGGCGTCACGCTCGGCGGCCCCCGGCAGAGCCCCCGCGTGGAGGTGACCGGGTCGGCCTCCGAGCTTCTGATGTTCTGCTTCGGCCGCCAGAAGCACGCCCGCGTGGAGCTCACCGGCGTGCCCTACGACGTCGACCAGCTTCGGGACGCCCCTCTGGGCATGTAGCTCTCAGGTGTGCATCCGCTCGCCGGCTTCTGACCGGCGGTCACCCAGCCCTCGCCGGACGGGTTGCGGCGGCTGGTGGCCCTCCTGCTGCGGCGCGGTTATCGCGGAAATCACGGCGCGGCGGGCGCTCGCGCATAATTTCAAGCCCGTACCATGGCATAGGAAGGAAGCCCCCCGGTTAGGATCATGAACATCTTCACAGAGGATGCCAGTGATCGCCCAGATCCGGGTATATACGGCTGGGAATGGACTGCAGGAGGCCCCCCATGCAGGTCAAGAAGGTGATCACCTACGTGGCTGTCGCGTTCGTGGTCTTCTACCTGTTCACCCGGCCGGCCCAAGCCGCCGACGCCGTGAACGGTGTGATCAACAGTATCTTCCAAGGAGCAGATCAGTTGGCCTTGTTCTTCACACGCATCACGACCTGAGCGACGGTTCTGTCTGCGTCGGGTGCTTCCCCGCGCTGCTTAATCATGTTACGCAGGCAGAATGAGAGATCGCCCGAGCGGCACCAAGAGCAATCAGCTCGATCCGAACGCGCGGCGCATCCTCGAGCGAGCTGAGCTCGAGGGCATCGAGCTGATCCGTTTTCTGTACGCGGACCACGGTGGCGTGATCCGCGGCAAGGCGGCATCACGGTCGCGTTTGGCCGAACGGCTCAACACGGGCATCGGGCACACGGTGGCCATGATGGCGATGAACATGCTCGACCAGCTCCAGGACGTCGAGCACATGGGTCCGGTGGGCGAGGTGCGCATTGTCCCCGACCCCTCCACGTACGTCCCGTTGCCCCACGCCCCGGGCGCGGCCGCGATGCTGTCCGACCTCCGCAACCCGGACGGCTCACCATGGGCGGCGTGCTCGCGAACGTTCCTCAAGGACGCGATCGCGGAGCTCGCCACGGAGGGTTACACGCTGCTCGCGGCGTTCGAGCCGGAGTTCACGCTCGGCCGCCGCCTGCCCGACCCGGCCGGCGGGCCCGACCGGCTGGTGCCGCTCGACGACTCGCTGTGCTACGCCAACGCGGGGTTCGACACGGCACACGACTACATCGTCAAGCTCATCCACGCCCTGGAGACGCAGGGCATGCGCGTCGAGCACTACCACCCCGAGCTGGGCCCCGGCCAGCAGGAGCTGTCGATCCGGCACGCGCCCGCGCTGCGCGCCGCCGACAACCACGCCCTGTTCCGCGAGAGCGTGCGCGGCGTGGCCCTGCGCATGCAGATGTGGGCCACGCTGGCCCCCAAACCGCTGGCCGACCAGGCGGGCAACGGCGCCCATCTGCACCTGTCGCTGTGGAACGACACCCACAACGTCTTCGCCGAGGACGGGGAGGTGCGCGACGGCTTCATCGGCGGCCTGATCGCCCACCTGCCCGCCCTGACCGCGCTGACGTGCGGCAGCGTCAACAGCTTCCGCCGGCTGGCACCCCGCATGTGGGCCAGCGCGTACGCGGTGTACGGGCCCGACAACCGGGAGGCCGCGGTACGCGTGTGCTCACCGCTCGGCGAGACCGGCGAGCCGAACCTGGAGCTGAAGCCGTCGGACTCCTCCGCGAACCCGTACCTGTCGCTGGGCGCCGTCATCCACGCCGGCCTCGACGGGATCCGGCGCAAGCTGGACCCGGGGGCGCCCGTGGACGTGGACCCGGACACGCGGCCCGGGCACTACCCGCGCCTGCCGTCGTCGCTGGACGAGGCGCTGGACGCGCTGGAGGCGGACGAGGTGCTCATGGAGGCACTCGGGCCGCTGCGGCGCAGCGCGTATCTGGCCGTCAAGCGCTCGGAGGCAGACGCGTTCGCCGCGAAGGACGTCTCGTACGAGCTGTTCAACCACATGCGGGTGTTCTGACGCCCGGCCGGCACGTCCACGGCGGACGGCCGGCCACGGGGCGGGGCCGCCAGCGCTTCCACGGCGGCCGGCCGCGGGGCGGGCCGGCCGGTGCGGCTAGCGGACCGGGTAGCCCGCCAACCGGAGCGTGTCCTTGACCTCGGAGATCTTCAGCGTGCCGAAGTGGAACACCGAGGCCGCGAGCACCGCGTCCGCGCCCGCCGCCACGGCCGGCGGGAAGTCCTCCAGCCGCCCCGCCCCGCCGCTGGCGATCACCGGGACGTGGACGGCCGCCCTGACCGCGCGCAGCATCTCCAGGTCGTAGCCGTCGAGCGTGCCGTCGCCGTCCATCGAGTTGAGCAGGATCTCCCCCACGCCCAGTTCCTCACCGCGCGCCGCCCACTCCACCGCGTCGATGCCGGTGCCGCGCCGCCCGCCGTGCGTGGTCACCTCGAAGCCGCTCGCGGTTCCCGGCGCCCGGCGGGCGTCCACGGACAGCACGACGCACTGGGCGCCGAACCGCCGGGACGCCTCGGTGAGCAGCTCCGGCCGGGCGATGGCGGCCGTGTTGAACGACACCTTGTCGGCGCCGGCCCGCAGCAGCCGGTTGACGTCATCGACCGAGCGCACTCCCCCGCCCACGGTGAGCGGGATGAACACCTGCTCGGCGGTCCTGCGTACCACGTCGAGCATGGTCTCGCGCTCACCGGACGACGCGGTGATGTCGAGGAAGGTCAGCTCGTCGGCGCCCTCCTCGTCGTAACGCCTGGCCAGCTCGACGGGGTCGCCCGCGTCGCGCAGGTTCTCGAAGTTGACGCCCTTGACCACGCGTCCGGCGTCCACGTCGAGACAGGGGATGACTCTTACCGCGACGGTCATGCTCTCAGTGCCTCGATTTCGATCTCGACCAGCATTCTCGGGTCGACCAGGCCGGCCACCCTGACTCCAGTGCAGGCGGGGCGCACCTTGCCGAAGACCTCGGCGATGGCCCGGCCGACGAGGTCGAAGTGGCGCTGCTCCACCACGTAGTAGCGGACCATGACGACGTCCTCGCGGGTGAGCCCGCCCATCAGGACGGCCTCGAGCGCGATGTCGATCGCGGTCCGGCCCTGCATGTAGGCGTCGCCGACGTGACGCACCTCTCCGTCGATCGTGGCCGTGCAGCCGGACACGATCACCCGCTCCCCGACGACCACGGCGCGCGCGTAGCCGTATTTCTCTTCCCAGATGCCGCCCGAGAACACCCTCGGCCCGGTGCTCTGCATGCTGACGCTCATCCCGCCCCCTCCCGGCGAAGCTACACGCGTACCGCGGCCAGCGCGTTTTCCAGTGTGAACGCGTGAGCGTACAGGGCCCTTCCCACGATGGCCCCCTCCAGTCCGTCCGGGACGAGAGAAGCGAGTGCGACCAGGTCATCGAGGCTGGAGACGCCGCCGCTGGCCACGACGGGCCGGTCGGTGCGGGCGCAGATCCGCCGATAGAGGTCGAGGTTGGGGCCCTGGAGCATGCCGTCCTTGGTCACGTCGGTGACGACGTAGCGGGGGCAGCCGTCGGCCTCGAGCCGGTCGAGCACCTCCCACAGGTCGCCGGCGTCCTCGGTCCAGCCGCGGGCGGCCAGCGTGGTGCCGCGCACGTCGAGCCCGACCGCGATCTTGTCGCCGTGCTCGGCGATGATCTTCCGGCACCACTCGGCGTTCTCCAGCGCGGCGGTGCCGATGTTGACCCGGCGGCAGCCGGTGGCCAACGCGGCGGCCAGGGAGTCGTCGTCGCGGATGCCGCCGGACAGCTCCACGTTCACGTCGAGCCGGCCGACCACGCCGGCGATCAGCTCCCGGTTGGTGCCTCTGCCGAACGCGGCGTCCAGGTCGACCAGATGGATCCACTCGGCGCCCGCCTCCTGCCAGGCCAGCGCGGCGGCGAGCGGCTCGCCGTAGCCGGTCTCGGTCCCGGCCTGGCCCTGCACCAGGCGTACGGCCTGGCCGCCGACGACGTCCACGGCGGGCAGCAATACGAGCGACATTCAGATCCTCCGGTCGAAGGCGAGGGTCACGACAACGGGCGCGAGCAGCAGGGAGAAGACGAGGACGGCGAAGCTGAGGGGGAACGATCCCCAGATCAGCCAGACGAGGGCCTGGACGAGCAGGAAGCCGGCGCCCACCGCGGCGTTCTGGGCGCGGTGGCGGCGGGCCAGCAGGCCGCCCTGGCAGGCGATCCGCACTGGGCGCGGGACGAGCCGGGCCAGAAGGGCGCGGCGGCGCGTCCGGCGCGCCTGCCGCTCCTCGTTGGCCCGGATCGCGCGCGCCCGCTCGGCCTCGCGCTCGGCCCGCCGGCGCGCCCGCTCCTTACTCAAGAGTCCGCAGCCAGTTCGAGAGGAGCGCGGCGCCGGCGTCGCCGGACTTCTCGGGGTGGAACTGGGTGGCCATGAGCGGGCCGTTCTCCACGGCGGCCACGAACGGCACGCCGTGCTCGGCCCACGTGACGACCGGCTCGGCGAACCCCTCGCCGGCGCGCAGCTCCCACTCGCGCACCCCGTACGAGTGCACGAAGTAGAAGCGCGTGGTGGCGTCGAGCCCGGCGAACAGGACGCTCCCTGCGGGCGCCTTGACCGTGTTCCAGCCCATGTGGGGCAGCACCGGCGCGTCGAGCCGCTCGACGGTGCCCGGCCACTCGCCGCAGCCCTCGGTCTCCACGCCGTGCTCGACACCCCTGGCGAACAGGATCTGCATGCCGACGCAGATGCCCAGCACCGGGCGGCCGCCGGCCAGGCGCCGGCCGATGATCTGCTCGCCGCGGACGGCCTTGAGCCCGGCCATGCACGCCTCGAACGCGCCCACGCCCGGCACGACCAGCCCGTCGCTCTCGAGCGCGGCGTCGAAGTCGGACGTCACGGTCACGTCGGCGCCGGCCCTGGACAGGGCCCGCTCCGCGGAGCGCAGGTTGCCCGACCCGTAGTCGAGCACCACAACGCGTTTCATTGGTCGCTCACCACCACAGCACCCCCGCCGTGATCGCCATCGCCGCGCCGACCGCGCAGATGACAGCACCGATCTTGACTCCCTGCCTGGCCAGGGAGAACACGCCGCCGATCAGGAACAGCCCGATGAACACCATCACGCCGGCCAGGAGATTCTCCGTCATAGGACGCCCTTGGTGCTCGGCACCCCGGTGGCTCGCGGGTCGAGCTCGGACGCCTCCCGCAGCGCCCTGGCCAGGGCCTTGAACTGGGCCTCCACGATGTGGTGGGCGTTGCGCCCGTACGGGACGTGCACGTGCAGGCAGATCGCGGCCTGGGCGACGAGCGACTCCAGGATGTGCCGCGTCATCGTCGTGTCGTAGTCGGGGCCGATCATCGGCGCCATGCCCTCGGGCTCGGTGTGCACCAGGTAGGGGCGGCCCGACAGGTCGACGGTGACCTGGGCGAGCGACTCGTCGAGCGGGCACGACGCGCTGCCGAACCGCCTGATGCCCGACTTGTCGCCCAGCGCCTCGCGGAACGCCGCGCCCAGCGCGAGCGCGGTGTCCTCGATCGTGTGGTGCGCGTCGATGTGCAGGTCGCCCTCGGTCTTGACGGTCAGGTCGAACAGCCCGTGCTTGCCGAGCTGGGCCAGCATGTGGTCGAAGAAGCCGACCCCGGTCGCGACCTCGACCCGGCCGGTGCCGTCGAGGCCGACCTCCACCAGGACCGAGGTCTCCTTCGTAACGCGCTCGACGCGACCTACGCGACTCACAGGACTCCTTCCAGGGCGGCGCGGAAGGCCGCCATCTCCTCGCCGGTGCCGATTGACACACGCAGCCATTCTGGCGGTCCCACCTCGCGGATGAGCACGCCGCGCGCCAGCAGCCCCTCCCACACCTTGCGTCGGTCGGGGAAGCGCCCGAACAGCACGAAGTTGGCGTCGGAGTCGGCGACCGCGAGACCCTTGGACCGCAGCCACGTCACCGTGTCGTCGCGCTCACGCCGTAGCGCGTCAACCGTGCCGAGCAGCTCCGCGCGGTGCCGCAGCGCCACGCGCGCCGCCGTCTGGGTGAGCGTGGACAGATGGTACGGCAGCCGCACCAGCAGCAGCGCCTGCACCACGGCCGGGTGCGCGGCCAGGTAGCCCAGCCGCGTGCCGGCCATGGCGAACGCCTTGGACATCGTCCTGGTGACGATCAGCCTCGGGTGCCCGGGCAGCAGCGTGAGCGCCGACGGCGTGCCCGCGCGGGCGAACTCGGCGTAGGCCTCGTCGACCACGACCATGCCCGGCGTGGCGGCCAGGATCGCCTCGATCGTCGCGAGCGGCTGGGCGGTGCCGGTCGGGTTGTTGGGCGAGGCCAGGAACACGATGTCGGGCCGGTGCTCCTCGATCGCCGCGACGGCCTTGCCCGGGTCGAGCGAGAAGTCCTCCTCGCGGCTGGCCTTGATCCACTCGGTGTTGGTGCCGCTGGTGATGATCGGGTGCATCGAGTAGGACGGCTCGAACCCGATGGCGGTGCGGCCGTGGCCGCCGAACGCCTGCAGGATCTGCTGGAGCACCTCGTTGGAGCCGTTGGCCGCCCACACCTGGTCGCTCCGCAGGCCGTGCCCGAGATAGTCCGCCAGGTCGGCGCGCAGGGCGGTGGCGTCCCTGTCGGGGTAGCGGTTGAGCTCGCCCGCGTGCGCCCGGACCGCCTCGGCCAGGTCGGCGACCAGGCCCGGGGAGG
>NZ_VCJS01000302.1 GCF_005893125.1 Nonomuraea basaltis
CAACCCCCCCTACGCCCTCCTCGCCACCATCCCGGTGGGCACTGATCCTCAGCAACTAGTGATCAGCCCCGACGGCACCCGCGCCTACGTGACCGCTTCCTTCTCCGAAGACGTGACGGTGCTCGACATCACCAACCCCGCCAACCCCGTCATCGACGACATCATCCCGGTGGGCGTGAGTCCCGTAGGGGTGGCGATCTCACGGAGTGGCACCCGCGTCTACGCGGCCAACGGGGGATCGAACACCGTGTCAGTGATCAACACCGCCACCAACGCAGTCATCAACAGCGTCGCGGTCGGCGCTGCCCCCCTCGGTGTGGCCGTCGGGCAGCTCGCGCAGGAAGGAAGCCTCGTTCCCGGACAGACCAGGCCCGGAAAGAGGAGGTACGACCAGGACCGACGTAACGTATCCAATGCGCCGCAATCCAGCGGTTCCCGTGCCGAGCACAGCAGGAGATCCAACCAATCCAGTGCTGCGCACAGCAGTACACATGTCGACATCAAAATCGAGTACAGCGACTAGGTGAGTCTCCCCTCGTAACGGGGAAGTTCGATCAGGACTTCTGGGGCGGGCAACTGGGCCGGCGCAGCCAGACCCGGTAGGGCTTGGGCAGATTACTAACACGCAGCGCTGCGTCGCCTGCTCGAATCGCATCCCGGCCCGCTCATCGTTCGCAGAGGGATGTGTGACTGTCACTGGTACGCCTACTCGGCGAAGGCCGCGAGTGCGACGGCGAGGCCGCGTTCGTTCTGGCCCGATGACTTGGCATCGGTGGAGTTGATCGAGTAGGCGACCGTCCGGCTCAGGTCGCGGGTCGCGCCGACCCCGGCCGCGCTGCCGTACCTGGCCCCGGTCTTGCCGTAGGCAACGATGCCGCCGGGCAGCTCCAGCTTGGTCAGGCCTGAGGTGTAGGCGGCGGGCTCGTCCTTGCCGTACGTGGTGACCTGGGGAACGGTGAACATCGCGGCGAGTTGCGGGTCGGGCACCACCTTGCCACGGAACAGCGCCTTGATGAACTTCTCCAGGTCGGCCGTGGTGGTGACGAGATCACCGGAGGCCCAGGTGGAGGTGACGCTGGTCTCGGTCATGTCCACGACATGGCCCTCGCCGTACTCGACGCGTCCGGGAACCCCGCCGACACGACCTGGTAGCCGTGATTGTGCCGGCCGCGGATACGCACGGATTCGCCGGGCAGGTAACTGTCGCGCATGCCCACCGGGCTGAGGATCCGGGTGGTGACCTCATGCTCGTACGACCGTCCGGTGATCTTCTCGATGAGCAGGCCCGCTACGAACGTGTTGATGTTGAGGTAGTGCTGTCGGGTGCCCGGCGTGAACTCGACGGGGTTCCGCACGGCCTGCCTATGGTATTAATCGGACCAAGTGTAACTGTTGACGGTAGCCTGGCCGCCGCCAGGCGATTCGACCGTGGCATGAGCCGGGCTGGCAAGCGCGATACCGGCAGCAATAATCGCCGCAGTGATGAGCATTTTCCTTGCCCTGATCTTTAAACCCACGAGATACCTCCGAATACGAAATCCCAGGCGATCCTGGTCTCGCCAAGGCTCGACGGAAGTGATCGTACATAAGTAATCGAGCCCCGACAAGAGCCACAATTTAAGACATGTCAAATTACACGGGTTGCTGTCGGAATTACGCCACATTAAAGAGTTGAGTGACTGTCTGGCCGCTTCGCTCGCTGAAACCCAGCTCACCGGCCCAACACGCGCGGAGGCCTCGCAGGCCTTGCCTCGTCCTCACCCTGGATGAGGCGGCCGCACGACTCCGCGTCAGACGGCTCCTACCACGGACCGCCCGTCCATGAAGGAACCATGGCGATCATCGGTCAAACCGGATTACCTTCGGACGGTGGATGAGCAGACGATTCCAACGGCGGGTATGACGATTAGTATCCGCACCCGCCAGGACGTGGTGATCGTGGATCCAGAGCGGTTTCCTGGCGGCAGCTCGCGCGGCGTACCGTGATCTCTACCCCGAGACCGGCGAGGAAAGCGTGGCCGAAACCATACGCGATGTCTACGACGCGGCACACGTTCTGCTGGACCGGTTCGGTCGGCTCACGGCCGATGCGCCGGAGACGCTGAACGGCCGCTGTGGGTCACAGCCGGGCCGACGCGTCCTGGATCGTCCAGATGGCTTGTCCCCGGCGGGCGATCTCCAGCAGATCGTGCTCGAGGATCCGAAGCCGTTGCAGGACTACGGCTGTTTCCCTCCCGAGGACCCCTTCGCCCTTCCGCGCAAGTCCCAACCCTGACCCTTACCCAGCGTCCCGTCTCCAACATCTACGGCCGGAGGCTGAGGGCTCCGGCGCGCCGGAGACACCCGCACCCCTCTGGTTCACACCGCACACAACAGCAACTGCAAGGTCATCTCCTGGTAACAAATTGTTCAGAGACTGGCCGCTGAGTGACGTCTGCGGAGGGGGACCACCTTGGAAATCGACCATTCAAGCATGGAGAGCAGCGGCAAGGCGATTCACACCGAGGGCGGTGAATTCGGCAGGAACGTCAGCCGGCTCGCCGCGCAGCTGGAACCTCTCATCCCCTACTTCGGCAATCCGGCGAGCGACGAGGCAGCCCAGATTTTCCGCAGGGGCAAAGAAGGTCACCCCGGCTTCGACAGCGCTTACGAGGACCTGAGCACGGCCCTGCACAACCTCGGCGAGGCGTACAAGCACATCGGCTCCGCCGTCGTGGCGATGAGCAAGAACGTAAAGGCGGCCGATTGGGCCAGCATGGTCGATAAGGACGCTTACGTTAAGGACCTGGTCGAGTTCGCCCAGCGCAAGAACGACGAGATCAGCGTGCCCACCACTCTGGTAGAGCGCAGCTGAGGAGGCGGACATGCCTGTCGGGCTCGCGGCCAAGGTCGCAATGGGCGGCATGGCCGGCGCCGGCCTGGCAGGGGCGCTGGCACCCGAGTTCCTGTTCGGCATCTCCTATCTCGAAGGCGATCCGGACCGGATCCGCGAGGCGGCCGACGTCCTGGACGACATCGCGGATGCGATCGACCTGCACTTCCGGGACGCGAATGCGGCCGCCGAGGTTGTCTGGAAGAAAAGCTCCGACGAAGCCGTCGACGCCTTCAAGGTGTTCTGGAATGACGAATATGGCCCGGCGGTCCTCGCGGTCTCCCTCAAGCACCGGAACGCGGCCAATGCCTGCCGGGCCTACGCCGACGTCATCGAGAAGGTCAATCATGCGCTGAACGTGCTGTGTTGGATCATGACGGTGGACATGATGTACACCATCGGGTACCAGGTGTTCACCTGGAAGCTCTTTCAGGCGATCATGAAGAGGCAGGCGATCCTGCTCAAGTTGACCGCGCACCGTTTCGTCATCCTGTTGTTGCCCAGCTTCTCCTACTGGGTCGCCGACAGCGTGGCGTACGCCACAGGCGAGGTGGTGCTGCCCCTGGGGCTCAACTATCTGGGCGGGATCAAGACAGACCTGTCCGGCAACGACGTCAGGTCGGTTGACTACAACCTCACCGCGTTCCGGGAGCACTTCGTGGCCAACATGGCCTTCGACGGAGTCGCCGACGGCACGGCGGCGCTGATGGCGAAGGTGCCCGGGCTGCGGACTGTCGCCACCCACATCCCCCTGCCGAACGGGATGGCGCTGAACACCGGGAGCGCCGTCCCCCGGATGGCCGCCTCGATCACGTACTCGATGACCTTGGACGCGCAGCACGGGGACAATCCCCTGCCCGGCTCGGAGCACGGGCTGACCGAGGAGGAGATGTACCAGAAGTTTGTCATTCACGGGACGCGCAGCCTCATCCCGCGGGTCCGGTGACCGGGATGGCCCGGACCGCGGGCCGCGTCGGCTACCGGCGCCGACGAGGCTCAGCCTGGCGGTCGTCCTCGAGGTAGGGCCGCGTCACCTCCATGAGGCGCCGCGCCGCGTCCTCGGTCGCGCGGCGCGACAGGTCCATGATCGCGTCGGCCAGCTCCCGCGAGCCCAGCCTCATCGCCCTGGGATCGATGTGCAGAGCGGTCAGCTGTCCCGAGGACGAGACCTGCACCTTGATCTTGTCATCCGGACTCGCCGCCTGGCCGACCACCTCGCCGACCATGCCGATGACATCGGAGAATTCCCTGGAATTCGCCCGGAACTCTGCCATGAGCCGGTCGAGTTCGAGGTCGCCGGTGTGAAGATTGCGTTCCGCCATGAGGCATTATCCACCCAATAGTCACAAAAGTTGTGATAGACCACAAAAAGTAAAATACCTAACATATTGGACTTTAGGGCCGTGCAGCGGCAGCCGCGGAGCGAGAGCCTCCGCCTCGACGCTTAGGGTCTCGAATCGTGGAGATCCGGCCTATGGCGGGGGCAGGCACCGCAGTGGGCGTGGTTCCTCGGGCCCGCGGTTGCCCCTTCTTCGTCGGGGTGGTTGGTGGCTGGTGGAGCGAGGGACGACTTGAAGGAGCCTTGGCCGGGGATCTCCAAGAGCCGCTCAAGACTTTCAGGGCAACCTTTGGTCACTGGATACGAGGGAGAAGACGATGACCGTTGCCCAGCACCCTGACGTGGCGCAGATCATGCTTCCCGGCCAGGCCGCCGCGGCGCCTGGACCGCTCAACATGACCAACATGTACCTGGCCCACTATGGCTTCCGTCGAGATCTCGGTCGCCTGCTCACCGCGGTCAGCCGGGTGGACATTCGTGACAGGAAACGCATCTCGGCGCTGCGCGAGTTGTTCACGTGGGTGCTCGCCTCGCTGCACCACCATCACACCTCCGAAGACGAGATGATCTGGCCCCGGCTGCGGGAGCGGGCCCCTGAGGCCATCGAGACGATCGACGCGCTGGAGGCGGAGCACGAGGCGGCCGACCGGTGGATTCACGAGAGCACGGACGCCTTCCTGACCTTTGACACCGGCCCGTCGGAGCAGGGGCGGGACCGGCTCGCCTCCGCGCTGCGGGCTCTGGCCGACACCCTGGGCGCGCATCTGGCGCACGAGGAGACCGAGGGCATCCCCCTGATGATGGCCTACATCACGCCGGAGGAGGATGCGCGGATGCACCAGCAGATCCTCAAGCGTTACCGCCCGGCCGACGTGCTCAAACTGGTCGCCTGGAGCACCTTCGACCTCCCTCCCGAAGTGGAAGCGCACCTGCGCAGGACCTCCCCGAAGCTCTTGCGGCTGCTCAGCAGCCTGGTCAAGGGGAGGTACCGGCGGCGTATGGCCTACCTGTGGGGGTGACCGTGCGTACGGCCCCGGCGATCTCGGCGGTGATGAGCTCGGTGAGGGTGTCGGCCTCCATCTCCTTGGCCACCTCCAGGGCGTGCTCGGCGTGCCGCGCCGCCGAGCCGGGACGGCCCAGGGCGCGGGCGAGCAGCGCCAGCGACCGGCTGACCGGCCACATGAGCAGGCTCAGCCCGGACATCGCCATCCGATCGGCGTACGGCAACGCCTGCGCGTACAGCTCGGCGCATGCCTGCCGGTCGCCGAGATCGGACCATATCTCGATCCGCACGACGAGCCAGTAGAGCAGCACGAACGTGTCCGGGATCGGCGGCTGCCGCTCCCACGGGCCGAGGACCTGCCGCGCTTCCTCAAGGCGGCCGGTGGTCACCAGCAGGCACGCGTACGCTTCCTTGGCGATGTAGCCGAGGTTGTCGTCCGAGAGCTCCCCGGGCCCGGCGAGGAGGGCCGGATCCAATGTCCCCCGCCGCGCGTGCATGAGAGCGACCTGGTGCATGCCGCCCGCCACGAGGGCCTCCGCTCCCCACATGGAGGTGGCATGGTGCTCGGCCGCGGTGGCGGTGAGCAGCTCCTCCGCCGCCGAAAGGTCGCCGCCGTTGGCCACGACGCCCAACCGCAGCCAACCCAGGATGATCCGCAGATACGGCATATGCGACCGTCCGATCAGGGCCTCGGCCTCGGCGAGCACGGCCAGGCCCGCTCGGACCCGGCACAGCTCCAGCAGCGTCCCGCCCTGGCAGGTGAGCCCGATCGTGAGCAGCTCGTCGTCGCCCGCCTCGCGCCCGACGCGGGCCATCTCCTGACCGGTCTCCAGCCGCTGGTGCACCGTGCCGGCATCCAGCAACGCGGTGAATCGGGCGAACAGCACCCAGCCCAGCAGCGTCGCGTCGTTCTGCTTCCTGGCCAGTTCCACGGCCTCGGCGCTCCAGCGTTCCCGCTCGGCCGCGTCCCTTCCCGGCCGGTGATAGGTCTGCACCGCCAGTCCGGCCAGCACCCGAGCCCGGGCAGCCGGCTCCAGCGCCTCGTCCGCGGCCAGCCGGTGCAGGTCCTCGACGAGTTGGGCGTCATAGTGGCCGTAGACCTGCCATGGCTGGACGATGCGGCCGCCGTACCCGGTGGTGGCGGCGGCCCAGCGCCGCCGGTCGCCCACCTCCTTGGCCAGCCGCCTGATCCGCCTGAGCTCGGCGAGCTGCCCTTGGGCGTCCCCGGCGCCGAGCCGCGCTCCGGCCAGGGCGAACAGCAGGTCCATCCGGTCGGCGGGGGTCAGGTCAGGGTCGCCGTCGGCGATGTCGACGGCGCGGTCGAGCAGCTCGGCCGCCGCGTCGTAGGCACGCAGCCGCTTGGCCTCCTCGGCAGCCTGCCAGGCCGCCCGCCACGCGCGCGGTGCGTGCCCGGCCGGCACGGCGAGCAGCCAGTGGTGAGCCGCGGCGGCGAGCCTGTCCGAGGCGGGGCGACCCGTCCTGGCCTCCAGGGCTTCGGCCACCGCGGCGTGCAGGCGGGCGCGGCGCAGCGCCGGGATCACGTCCGTCAGCGCCTCCTGCACCAGCGCGTGCACGAACCGGAAGCGGCCCGGCCGCCCCTCTGTGACCAGCGTGGCCTCCATGACGGGCTCCAGCCGGTCGAGCGCCGCGTCCAGGGGCAGCCCGGCGGCCTCTGCGACGATCGCCGCGTCGAACTCCCGCCCGGCCACCGCCGCCACCCGCAGCAACTCGGCGCTCGGCTCGGGCAGCCTGCTCACCCGGCCCAGCACGACGTCGCGCACCCCCAGAGGGAGCGCGCGACGGCCGTCGGAGCCGGAAGCCATGTAGCGGACCAGCTCGGTGACGAAGAACGGGTTCCCGTCGGTCCGGTCGTGCAACGACTGGACGTCCGCGCCACCCGTGCTCTGCGGGGCGAGTTCGGCCAGCTCCGCAGCGGACAGGCCGGCCAGCGGCAGTCGCATCGCCTTCCTGCGCGCGAGTGCCTCGAATGCCGCAGCGAGTGCACCTTGGGGTGGCGGCCAGTCGCGGGCCGTGCCGACCACGGCCAGCCGGCCGTCGGTGAAGGTCTCGGCCAGGTAGCCCAGCAAGCGCAGCGAGGACGGGTCGGCCCAGTGCAGATCGTCCAGGACCACGAGCACGGGACACTCGCCCGCCGCGACACGCAGCACACGTGCTGCAGCCTCGTAGGTGCGGAACCTCGCCCCTTCGGGATCGGCCCCCGTTGCCGAGCCGACGCCGGGCAGGTTGTCGCGGACCTCGGCCGGCTGCAGCGGCAGCAGGTCGGTGAGCCGCTCCAGCACCGTCACCCACGGCCAGAACGCGGGCGCTCCCTCGGTCGCCGCGCACCGCCCTACCGCCACCTCATACCCCTGGGCGCGGGCCCGGCTCACCAGTTCCTCGGTCAGCCGGGTCTTGCCGATCCCCGGCTCGCCCGTGATCAAAGCGAACCCCAGCGTCCCCGCCGCCACCGCCCCCAGCAGACCGTCCAGGGCTGCGAGCTCCTCCCGCCTGCCCACGATCCCGCGCTTGGCCACGCCGCCGCCGCTCTCTCCCTTTCCCGGTGCATGGGAGGCGGCGGCGCCCGTGATCAGAGCGGGACGCACCCGCCGCGGGCGTAGCCGCGGGGCCTGGGTGAGAATGTCTCGTTCCAGGTCGCGCAGCTCCTCACCCGCGTCGATGCCCAGCTCCTCGGCCAGAATCCGGCGGGCCGTCCGCAGCGCCTCCAGGGCCTCCCCCTGGCGTCCGCTCTGGTACAGGGCGAGCGCCCGCAAACCCCACAGCCGTTCCCGCAGCGGATGCTCGTATGTCAGCGCCTCCAGCTCGCCCAGCACCTCGTCGTGGCGATCCTGCTGGATGACGGCGGCGACCCGCAGCTCTCGGGCCCGCTCCCTGGCCTCGGTCAGCTGGGCTCTGGCCGCCACGACGTACTCCTGCCCGTCCAGATCCGGGTACGGCTCCCCCCGCCACAACGCCATGGCCTCGCTCGCGACCTGCTCCACCGCGGCCGGCTCCGCGGCCCGCTCGGCCTCGGCGACCAGCCGCAGGAACCGGACGGCGTCCAGCCGCCGCTGATCGACGGCCAGCGCGTACCCCACCGGCCCGAAGGTCAGCAACCGGCTCTGGCCTCGCGCGGGCCGCCCGGGCTCCAGCAGCCGGCGCAGGTTGGACACGTACGAGTGCAGCGACGCCAGCGCCTCCGCCGGCGCGTCGTCGCCCCAGAGCCGGTCGATCAAGGTGGCGGGAGCGAGCGGCCGGCCCTGCGCCAGCACCAGAACGCTCACCAGCATCCGTAATTTGAGCGAGCCGATCCGGCACGGCCGGCCGTCGTCTCCGACGATCTCCAGCGGGCCCAGCACCCCGACGTCCACAGCCCTACCCTTCTGATCTCACGCAATGGGCCTGGCACGGGGCAATAGCTGACCTGCTCACCGGGCGGCGGGAGCCAGGTGACCTTCCTTTACGTGCTGGACGCGGATCAGCGCGGCCGCAGCAGGAGCCCAATGATGCCACCCCCGAGACCGCCGGTGAAGCTGCCGTGCGGGTGCCCGGCGCACGCCACGCCAGGGCGACGCGGAGATGTGTACTTCACGCCTACCAACGTTGCCGGTCGCGCCGGTCGGGCGTCATGATGCCCCGGTCACCACGTGATCAGGACATATCGTCCCGCGGCCCAGGACATATCGCACCACCTGCTCAGCGGCCCGTACCGGCCTACGGTCCGGGTCAGTGGCCGAGCAGGAGCGCCAGCAAGGTGACGATCACCCAGGCAGCCGCCAGCGCCGCGTGCATGCTCGTGCTCACACATCTCATCCTGGATCCTGTTTCTCCCAAAGGTGATGTCGTCAGGAAGTGTGTGGGCGGCGACTTGGGCCGGGCTTGAGGCGCGCTTGGGTCAGTGAGCCGGAGCAGGACCGGCAGGGGATGGTTGCGGGCCCTGGCCGCGACCGCCCTGCTGCGGCAGCAGCGGCAGCTACGCGCGCCTGGCCGCACGCTTCGCCATCGGCACCAGCCCAGCCTGGCGCTACGTCCGCGGAAGCATCGATCTGGCAGCCGCCGCCGACCGCAAAGTGGTGTAAAGCTCTTTCAGAACTCCAGGCGCACCCCGTACGACGTGAGCCAGACGTTCAGGCTCAGCACGATCTCCAGGGCCATGCGCGTCATCGTGGTGGACTTCTCCACGGGGCTCCGCACCATCCGCTCGACGGCCTTCATGTCCAGCAGCGGCAGGACGGGTGCGTCGCCGTCGCGGACCAGCCGGCCGATCGCGTCGCGGAGCGCCTGCTCGTAGCCCACGTCCTGGGTCGCCGGGTACGGGCTCTTCACCCGCCGCAGCACCGACTCCGGCAGCAGGTCAGTGACGGCCGCCCGGAGCAGGCTCTTCTCCCGGCCGTCGAAGGTCTTCATGGCCCACGAGGTGTTGAAGACGTACTCGACCAGCCGGTGGTCGCAGAACGGCACGCGGACCTCCAGCCCGACGGCCATGCTCATGCGGTCCTTGCGGTCCAGCAGCTCCGGCAGGAACCGCGTCAGGTGCAGGTAGCAGATCTCCCGCATGCGCCGCTCGCGGTCGTCCTGCCCGGGCAGGTACGGCACCTCGGCCAGCGCGTCCCGGTAGCTGTCGGCCGTGAACGCCGGCAGGTCGAGCTTGGCCAGCAGGTCCGGGTGGAGCAACTCGTACGGGGTGTGGTCGCGGAAAAACAGGGCGAGCCACGGGAAGGTGCCCGAGTCGACGGTCTGCGGGTTGTGGAACCAGCTGTACCCGCCGAAGATCTCGTCGGCCGACTCCCCCGACAGCGCCACCGTGGACCGTTCGCGAATGGCACGGAACAGCATGTACAGGGAGGAGTTCATGTCGCCGAAGAGCTGCGGCCGGTCCCAGCCGCGCAGGACGCTCTCGCGCAGCCGCGGGTCGGTCAGCTCGGCGGTGTCGAGCATGATGTCGGTGTGGTCGGAGCGGACGTGGCGGGCCAGGTCCTGGACGAACGGGCCGTCCGCGTCTACGCGCATCTCGTCGGGCTGGAAGTTCTCGGCGTACCCGGTGAAGTCCACCGCGAACGAGCGGATCTGGCCGTGCTGCCTGGCCAGGGCGGTGATGGTGCTGGAGTCGATCCCGCCGGAGAGCAGCGTGCACAGCGGCACGTCGGAGACGAGCTGGCGGCTCACGATGTCCTCCAGCAGCTCACGGACGGTGCGGACGGTGGTCTGCAGGTCGTCGGTGTGCTCGCTGGCCTCCAGGGCCCAGTACCTGCGCAGGCTCACGCCCTCGGGGCGCACGCGCAGGAGGTGGCCGGGGCGTAACTCGTTCATGCCCTTGAAGACGGCCTGCTCCGGTGTCTTCACCATGGTGAGCGTCTCGCGCAGGCCGTCGGCGTCCACGGCGCGGTCGGCGAGCGGGTTGGCGAGGATCGCCTTCGGCTCGGAGCCGAACAGCACGCCGTTCGGCAGCCGGTAGTAGAAGAGCGGCTTGATGCCGAGGCGGTCGCGGACCAGGAGCAACTGCCGGCGGCGGGCGTCCCACAGCGCGAAGGCGTACATGCCGTTCAGCCGGAGGACGACGTCCTCGCCCCATTCGAGGTAACCGCGGAGGACCACCTCGGTGTCGCTCCTGGTGCGGAACGCGTGCCCCCTCGCCTCCAGCTCGGCGCGGAGCTCCTGGAAGTTGTAGACCTCGCCGCTGTAGGTGATCACAGCCAGGCCCTCCGCGCTCATGGGCTGGCGGCCGCCCTCGACATCGATGACGGCCAGTCTGCGGTGGCCGAGCGCCACGTGCCCGTCCAGCCACAGTCCTTTGTCGTCGGGCCCCCGGCAGCCCATGGTCTCCGCCATGGCCTCGGCGACGGTGCGGTCGTTGGTGAGATCGCGCTCGAAGTCCACCCATCCTGCGATGCCGCACATACGAAAGCTCCCCACGTTCGATTCGTTTCTGGGCGATGTACCCAAGTGATCATTCACCGTCTGGCGCGATCTGTCATGGGCAAGGAGCGCACGGATCTGAATTTCCCTTGTGAATCCGAACTTTCGGTGACACGCCCCCGTATCAGGGAGCGGGCGAATCGTCCTGGCCCCGCGCCGCAGCAACGACACGGGCGCCGCTCAAGGGTCTGTCTAGTGATCAAGACCGTACAGTCCCCACCCAAGCACCTGGGATGTCTTTGGGGGTGGAGACATCCTCGGGAGTCGCGGGCCGTGCCACGCCGAGCGGGCGCGGCTGGCGTCAGTCAGCCCGCAGGAGGGTGCGCAACTCGGCGGTTTCGAGGATGTGGGCCCGTGAGGGAAAGACCTGATGGAGCAGGACGTCGTGCGCTTCGGGGTCAGGGTCGGCGACGCCGTCGGCCAGGACGTAGAGCTGGTAGTCGCGGTCGGCCGCGTCGAGGACGGTGGACAGGACGACGCCGCTGGTACTGATGCCCGCGATGATCAAAGTGGTGATGCCGTGTTCGCGCAGCCGCTGATCGAGGTCGGTGGTGGATAGGCCTCCGTAACGGATCTTACGCACGATGATGTCTCCGTCCTGGGGAGCGAGACGTTCGTGGATAGCGGTGGCAAGGTCTGCGTGGTGCATGAGACGGTGCTGGGCGATCGGTGCGAAAGACCTGTTGGTGGGCGGGATCGCAGCCCAGTCGGCCTCGGTGAAGCCGACCCGGACATAGGCGACGGTGCCGCCCCTGGCGCGAACGTCGGCGATTATCTTTTCCATGCGTCCCAGCAGGGCTTCACTGTCGCTTTCGGGTAGCAGCGCGAGGATCGCGGGCTGATAGTCCATGACAAGCAGGGCGGTGTGTGCGGGGTCGAGCGCGGGGGCGGTGCTCATGCGAGTGTTCGCCTTTCCGGTGGCGCCTGGTCGGCGTTCTTGAGTTGGGGCGTGCGGTCGTGTCGAGGGAGGAGGAGCGAGGTCGCCAGGAGGAGGAGACCGGCGATCGCGATCGCGGTGCGGGGACTGGTGAGGCCGGCCAGCAGGCCCCACACGCCGGTCATGGCCGCGATGGTGGCTTTACTGGTGATCGACCAGGCAGACAGCGTGCGGGCGACCCGGTCCGACGGGAGCTGTTCGAGCCGGTAGGTAGCGAATACCGGGTTGAACACGCCCATGCAGGTGATCAGCCCGAGTTCGACGGCGATGACGAGGAAGAGCCCGGTGGGGCCGGGGCCGATGAAGGCCAATCCGAGTAACCAGCACGCGCGCAGCGTCCCGGCGGTGAGCATGACCTTGTGCTGTCCGAACCGTGCGAGGAGCGGGCGGGCCAGTCGCGAGCCGATGAGGCCGCCGATGCAGGGGACGCCGAAGGCGAGGCCGTACTGCCAGGGTGCGAAGCCGAGATCGCCGAGCATGAGGACGGCGAGCAACGGTGAGGCTGCCATGATCAGGCCGCTGACCAGGACAGTGTTGAAGAAAAACGGGCGCAGCGCCGGGCTGGCGAGGATGTACCGCCATCCCTCCAGCAGGTCGCCGGCTCCAGGCCGGGGTGGTGCGACGGTTCGCGCGGGACGTGGCTCCCGCCCGCCGATGGCGCGGATCCCCGCGGCCGAGAGGAGGAAGCTGACCGCGTTGGCCGCCACGCTCGTCACCGGACCCAGCAGCCCGAGCGCGGCGGTGCCGAG
>NZ_VCJS01000303.1 GCF_005893125.1 Nonomuraea basaltis
CCCCCCGAGACACCCCAACGGACCTGGGCCACGCCTGGCCCCCGCCAGGTGCCCAGCCGCTCGACACCACCGGCCTGTACGACCGCCTGGTCGAGCACGGCTACGGCTACGGCCCCGCCTTCCACGGCCTGACCCGCGCCTGGAAACACGGCGACGACCTCTACGCCGACATCACCCTCCCCGAAGAAGCCGGACAGACCACCCGATACGGCCTACACCCCGCGCTCCTCGACGCCGCGATGCACGTGGACCTGGTGGCCGGGCCGAAGGCCACGCTGATCCCGTTCAACTGGAACGGCGTCACTCTGCACGCCGCCGGCGCCGACGCGCTGCGAGTACGGCTACGCCGTCTGGACGGCGACGAGGTCACCCGGCTGGACCTGGCCGACCCCACCGGCCGGCCGGTGGCCACGGTGGAGACGGTGGTGTCCCGGCCGGTCCAGGCCGACCAACTGGCACAGGCCCGCCCGGCCTCGGAGTCGCTGCTCGCGGTGACGTGGCGGCCGGTCGCGCCGTCGGGTCCCCTCGGCGCGGTGGACGCCTCCGACGCGCTCGTCATCGACGCCACCGGCGGCGCTGGCGAAGCCTCAGGCGGCGATGTGCCGGATCGGGTGCGGCGTGCCCTGCGTCCGGTCCTTACCGGCCTGCAGGACTGGTCGGTCGAGGCGGACACCCGGCCGGCAGTGGTGATCACCCGGGGTGCCGTGGCGGTGCGCGACACCGAGGCGCCGGATCCGGCGCGGGCCGCGGTCTGGGGCCTGGTGCGGGCCGCCCAGGAGGAGAACCCCGGCCGGATCATCCTGGTCGACCTGGATCCGGCCGGCGACCTGACGGACGGCGTGCGCGTCGCCCTGGCCACCGGCGAGCCCGAGCTGGCGATCCGTGACGACCGGCCGTGGGTCCCCCGGCTGACCCGCGCCACACTCCCGCGCGAGGATCACGCCGACCGGGTATCGCGCGCCGCAGCCGTTGACCCGTACGACGCGACCTGGCCGGCGGATGGGACCACGCTGATCACCGGCGGCACCGGCGGGCTGGGAGCCCTGATGGCCCGGCATTTAGTGGCCGAACACGGCGTGCGGCAGCTGCTGCTGGTCTCCCGCCGGGGCCTGGACGCCCCCGGGGCGGCCGAACTCCGCGACGAGCTGATCGAACAGGGCGCCGAGGTCACCGTCGCCGCCTGCGACGTGGCCGACCGGGACGCCCTCACCGTACTGCTGGAGGGAATCCCCGGCACCCTGCGCGCCGTGGTGCACACCGCGGGAGTGATGGCCGGCGGGGTGCTCGGCACGCTGACGGAGGAAGGGCTGGACCGGGTGCTGCGGCCGAAGGCGGATGCCGCCTGGCACCTGCACGAACTCACCCAAAAGCATGACCTTACCCACTTCGTGCTGTTCTCCTCCGCCGGGGGGATGGTGCTCGCCGCCGGGCAGGGCGACTACGCGGCGGCCAACGCCTTCCTCGACGCGCTCGCCGCGGATCGCGCCGCCGCCGGGCTGCCCGCCACCTCACTGACCTGGGGAATGTGGGCGGTGGACACCGGGCTCGGCGGGCCGCTGCGGGACACCGACCTGGCCCGGGTGCGCAGGCTGGGCATACCGGCGATCTCCGCGGAGACCGGGCTGGCGCTGTTCGACGCGGCGCTGCGCGTGCCCGCGCCGGTGCTGGCGCCGATCCGGCCGGACGTCCGCGCGCTGCGGGCTCGTGGCGACGACCTGCCCGCGCTCTTGCGTGACCTCGTGGGCGCGCGCCGTACAGCCGCCGTGGCCGCACGGACCGACGGGTCGGACGGCGCAGCCGGGCTGCGGGAGCGGCTGGCCGGGCTGTCTGCCCGGGAGCGGGACCGCATGTTGCTTGAGCTGGTCCAGGCCGAGGCAGCGGTGGCGCTCGGGCACGACGCCGCGGACGCGATCGACGCCGAGCGCGGCTTCGTGCAGCTCGGCTTCAGCTCGCTGGCCGCCGTCGAGCTGCGGAACCGGCTGCGCCGGCGGACCGGCCTTCCGCTGCCCGCCACGCTCGCCTTCGATCAGCCGAACGCCACCGCGGTCGCCCGATACCTGGCCGAGCGGCTGGCCCCAGCGGAGCCGGAGTCTCCCGAGCCTCCTCCCTCCGCGGCGGACGACGAGCGGCTCGCCGCGGCCTCTGCGGAGGAACTCTTCGAGATTCTCGACCGGGAGCTGGATGGCGACGTGTAGCCGAGGTCCTCGAAACCGGGCGGCGGCCGCAGAGGAAGCGGGAAACCCGATAAAGGCATCACGGTGGCCGGGGGACGCGGCTGCACCCCGTCATCCGCGGAGTGTCCAAGCGGCTTCTCCCGGTCGACGACGGACCGCTCATTCACGATCCGCTGCCCGCCCTGACTGAGATTCGCCGAGTGATCAACCAAGCGACCTTCCGCACCTGGCCGGCCTCCGGGAAGAAAAAAATGGGCCCGCACATCACATGGATGGCCGCCCTGGGCCCGCGCATGGATGGCCGACCGCGGCATCGTCTACGACGCCGCGGACTACCTGCTGGTCCGACCCGCTCTCACCAGCCGCGCCGTACGGTCTCGACGATGTGCGCGCGCTGCTCCTCGGTCACCCACCAGCCCACGGGTAGGCAGACGACGCGCTCCGCCACGCTGTCGAGTCCGGGCAGCAGCGTGGCGTACCGGCGGACGCAGGTGTGGGTGTCGTTGCGTTCGTGGACGTTGCTGACCATGATCTGGGCCTCGTCCATGCGCTTCATGAAGCCGGCGCGGTCCTCGACCTTGACGGGGTAGATCCAGAAGGACGACTCGCGATCCTGCGCGCGTTCGGTCAGTTCCAGCCCCGGCACGCCGGCGAGCTCCCGGTCGTAGTGGGCGGCGTGGGCCCGGTGCCGTGCCACGACCTCCTCCGCCCAGTCCAGATTGGCCAGCCCTATCGCGGCGTTGATGTCGGTCATGTGGAACTTGTAGCCCCACTCGGCGACGTCCGGCGGGTTGCGCAGCCGGTCGGCGCCGCGGCTGATGCCGAACCAGCGGAGCAGCGTGGCCCGCTGGTGCAGCTCGTCGTCCGGCAGCACCAGAGCCCCACCGTCACCGCAGGTCAAATGCTTGATCGCCTGGAAGCTGAACACCGCGACGTTGCCGTGGGTACCCAGGCGGTGGCCCTGGTAGGTGGCGCCCCATGCGTGGGCGCAGTCCTCGATCACCACGGGGCGGAATCCGAAGGCCGCCTCGGCCTCGTCGAGGATCTTCGCCAGCCGCCCGAGGTCAACCGGATAGCCGGAGAAGTGCACGACGACGATGGCGCGGGTGCGGGGGGAGATCTTGCGGGCCAGGTCGTCGAGGTCGACGTTGAGCGTGGCGGGATCGACGTCCACCCATTTGATGCGCAGCCGGTTGGCGAGGATGGTCCAGTTGGTGGCCTCCATGGTCAGGGGCGTGGAGAGCACCTCGCCATCGTCGTCCCCTGCTGCGGCGACCATGTGGAGCGCCAGGTGCAGCCCCGAGGTGCCGCTGTTGACCGTGGCGACGCGCGGGTTGCCGATCCGCTCCGCCAGCGCCCGCTCGAACTCGGCGACCTTGGCGCCCTGGCCGATCTGGCCACTGCCGACGACCTCGGCGACCGCTGCCGGAGCCGACTCCGACATGGGGACCTTGAACAGCGGGATCAACGCGGCGCTCCGTCCGGTGTGGCGAGTTCGGCGTAGCGGGCCAGACAGTCGGCGTAGGAAGGCAGGATGCCGAGACGTTCGGCCTCTTTCAGGGAGGGCGCGGCCCGGTCCTTGTCCGACAGGACGGGCTCACGGTCGCGCGGCCAGGGCAGGTCGAGTTCGGGGTCCAGCGGGTTCACCTCGAAGGAGCTCTCCGGCGACCAGGTGCTGGAGCACAGGTAGAAGACGGTGGCCTGCCCGGTCAGCGGGGCGAACCCGTGCGCGAGCCCTTCGGCGAGGTAGAGCGCGTGCCGGTTGTCCTCGCTCAGCTCCGCCACGACGTGCTCGCCGTACGTGGGCGAGCCGTGCCTGATGTCGACGACGATGTCGCGGACGGCGCCGCTCGGGCAGCTCACGTAGCGGGCCTGGCCGGGCAGGTGGATCGCGTGCAATCCACGGATCGTGCCGTGTATGGAGACGGAGCAGTTGACCTGGGCCACGGTCAGCGGATGGCCGACGGCCTCGGTGAAGGCAGGCTGCTTGAAGACCTCGAGGAACAGTCCTCTGGGGTCGGGGAAGACCTTGGGCTCGACGAGGAACGCCCCGCCGATGCCGAGTTCGCGAATCCGCATATGATCCCCTTCTTCGACGTTATGGTGGGTCGCCCTGATCTGCGGCGGCAACCCCTACGGCACCCTTATGCGCCTCCCACCAGGGGCGGTTGTTCCGGTACCACTCGACCGTCTCGGCCAGGCCTTTCTCGAAGTCCACGGCCGGGCGGTACCCCAGCTCAACGCGGATCTTGATGTCGTGGACGGAGTAGCGGCGGTCGTGGCCCATGCGGTCCTCGACGAACTCCACGCGCTCCCATCCGGCGCCGCAGGCCTCCAGGAGCAGCCCGGTCAGCTCGCGATTGGTCAGCTCGGTGCCGCCGCCGATGTTGTAGACCTCTCCCGGCCGGCCTGCCTGCCGTACCAGCTCGATCCCCGCGACATGGTCGGCCACGTGGAGCCAGTCGCGCGAGTTCATGCCGTCCCCGTACAACGGAACCTTGCCGCCGTCGAGCAGGTTGGTGACGAACAGCGGGATGACCTTCTCGGGGAACTGGTACGGCCCGTAGTTGTTGGAGCAGCGGGTCACCCGCACGTCCAGCCCGTACGTCCGGTGGTAGGCGAGGGCGAGCAGGTCGGCCGAGGCCTTCGACGCCGAGTACGGCGAGCTGGGCGACAGCGGCTGGTCCTCCCCCCAGGAGCCTTCGGGGATGGAGCCGTACACTTCGTCGGTCGAGACGTGCACGAACGTGCCGAGACCGTGCTCGACCGCCGCCGCGAGCAGCGTGTAGGTCCCCGTCACGTTTGTGCGGACGAACTCCCCCGCGCCGCTGATGGACCGGTCGACGTGGGATTCGGCGGCGAAGTGCACCACCTGATCGTGCGCGGCCACCAGCTCTCCGACGAGGGCGGCGTCGCAGATGTCGCCCCGCACGAACGTGAAGCGGCCGTCGGCGGGCTCCAGGTTGGCCCTGTTGCCCGCGTAGGTGAGCTTGTCGAGAACCGTCAGCGTGCAGTCGCCCCGCTCGGCCAGGGTAAGGACGTAATGGGAGCCGATGAATCCGGCGCCGCCGGTGACCAGGATCCTCATTGCGCGTAACTACTCGCGATGCTCATCACGTACTGGCCGTAGCCGGACTGCGACTGCTCGGCTCCGAGCCGGTAGCACTGCTCCGCGTCGATGAAGTCCATGCGGAGCGCCACCTCTTCCAGGCAGGCGATGCGCACGCCCTGCCGTTGTTCGAGGGTCTGCACGTACTGTCCCGCCTGGAGCAGCGTCTCCGGCGTACCGGTGTCCAGCCAGGCGAATCCTCTGCCGAGATCCACCAGTTTGGCCCTGCCCTGCCGTACGTAGGCCAGGTTCACGTCGGTGATCTCCAGTTCGCCCCGTTCGGACGGCTCGAGATTCTTGGCGATGTCGATGACGTCGTTGTCGTAGAAATACAGGCCGGTGATGGCTCTGTTGGAGCGCGGCTTCGCCGGTTTCTCCGCTATCGAGGTAAGGCGCCCGCTCTCATCGGTCGTCCCCACTCCGTACCGGCCGGGATCGCTCACCGGATAACCGAACAGCACGCACCCCTGCACTTCCTGCACGTTCTCTTCCAGCACCTCCGAGAAGGAGGGGCCGTGGAAGATGTTGTCGCCGAGGATCAGCGCGGCCGGGCCGCCGCCGATGTGGGAGGCGCCGATGATGAATGCCTCGGGTATCCCGTCCGGCGATTCCTGGGAGGCGTAGGAGATGTTCAGCCCGAAGCGGGCGCCGTCGCCCAGCAGCCGGACGAAGTTCGGCACCTGGTCGGGCGAGGAAATGAGGAGGATATCCCTGATGCCGGCCAACATGAGCACCGATATCGGGTAATAGATCATCGGCTTGTCGCTCACCGGGAGCAGCTGTTTGGAGACCGCGGCGGTGATCGGATGCAGCCGCGTTCCCCGGCCTCCCGCGAGAACGATTCCTTTCACGGCCTTTACCTCTCTGCTGCGTGGAAGTGTTCCGAGGCTAAGCAGGGGCGTAGCGGAGCGGCAAGACGGATGACCGGAGAGAGGGGGAGCATTAGGGGGTTTCGGTGGCGGACGCCATGCCCCGGTAACCGGCGAATAGGGGACCGTCCGCACCCGGCCGCGAATAGGCACGGTGAGACACCTGAATAAGGGGAGGGTAGGGGCTGACCCGGTCTCCCCTGGCGACGAGAATTTCTCCAATTGACGTTTCCTGAAGGGAGTCCGGCGGTGCGGGTTGTCGCCTTACGCCGTGCCGTCACCACGATCGTGGCCGCGGTGCTCTCAGTCACGCCGGCCGTTGCGGAGCCGGCGGCGCGGGACATGAAGGACGCCTCCACGCGCGAGGTCCCTGGGCTGCGCGAGCCGGTGCGGCTGGTTGTGGACCGCTGGGGGGTGCCGCACCTGTACGCCCGCAACACCGACGACGTGTTCCTGGCGCAGGGCTACAACGCCGCGCGGGACCGGCTGTTCCAGCTCGACCTGTGGCGGCGGCGCGGCCTGGGCCTGCTGTCGGCCGCCTTCGGGCCTCGTTACGTCGAGAAGGACCGGGCCTCCCGGCTCCTCCTGTACCGCGGGGACATCCAGCGGGAGTGGGCCGCCTACGGGCCGGACACGCGCCGCGCCGTGACCGCGTTCGTCCGCGGCGTCAACGCCTACGTCGACTGGGTCAACGCGCACCCGGAGGCGTTGCCACCGGAGTTTCGCCGGCTGGGCCACCGGCCGGACCACTGGCGGCCTGAGGACGTGGTGCGGATCCGCAGCCACGGGCTGGCGCTCAACGCGTACCCCGAGGCGTTGCGCGCGGCCGCGATGTGCTTCGGCGGGCAATCCGCCGCCCGGGCTCTCGTCCGCCTGGAACCCGCGCATGAGCCCAAGGTGCCGGACGGGCTCGACCCGTGCGACGTGCCCGCGGACGTGCTCAACACCTACCTGCTCGGCATCACGCCGGTCGCCTTCGACGGCGTCGCGGTACGGCCGGCGCCGCCGCCGTCGTCGCCCGGAGGGTCGAACGCCTGGGCGCTCGCGCCGTCGCGTACCGCCACCGGCCGGCCGATCCTCGCCGGCGATCCGCACCGGGCCACCACGGCGCCGGCGCTGCGCTACGTCGCCCACCTGTCCGCGCCCGGCCTGGACGTGATCGGCGCCGGCGAGCCGGCGCTGCCCGGTATCTCCATGGGGCACAACGGCCGCGCCGCTTTCGCGCTCACGGTTTTCGCCGCGGACCAGGAAGACCTTCAGGTGTACCGCCTGCACCCGGACGACCCGGGCCGCTACCTCTACCGTGACCGCTGGGTGCCCTTCACCACGGTGCGGGAGGAGGTGCCGGTGGCCGGCTCGACGCCCCGCCAGGTGGAGCTGACCTTCTCCCGGCATGGGCCGGTGCTCAAGGTGGACGCGGAGCGGGGCCTCGCGTTCGGCCTGCGCACCGCCTGGTCGGAGCCGGGCACGGCACCGTACCTCACCGGTCTCGACGCCATGACCGCGCGCAGCTTCCCCGAGTTCGCCGCCCGGGTGCGGCGCTGGGCCGCCCCGCCGGAGAACCTGATCTACGCCGACACCTCGGGCGCCATCGGCTGGGTGCCCGGCGCCCTGGTCCCCCGCCGGCCACGGCACGACGGGCTGCTGCCGGTGCCCGGCGACGGCCGCTACGAATGGGACGGCTTCCACGACGGCGCCGAGTTGCCCAGGGTGAGCGACCCCAAGAGCGGCTTCGTCGCCTCGGCGAACGAGTTCAGCATGCCATCCGGGCACCCGGTGCGCGTCGGCTACGAGTGGGAGCCGGCGGCGCGCAAGGAGCGCATCGAGGACGTGCTGTCCGGCTCGACCCGGCACACTCCGTCCGAGATGGCGCGACTCCAGCGCGACCAGGTCGACGAGTACGCCCGGCGCATCGTCGCGGTACTGCGCGACATACCGGCCGGTGACGACCCGGACACCGCGGCCGCGCTGCGGCACCTGCGCGACTACGACGGTACGGCGAGCGCCGACTCCCCCGGCGCGGCGCTGTTCGAGCCCTGGCTCTCCGGGCATCTCGGCCCGGCGTTCCTCGCTGAGTTCGTCTCCCCGGCGGTGGCCGCCCGGGTGCCGCGCGCCGACGTACGGCAGGTGATCGACGCCTTGGAGCGGCCGGACCGCTGGTTCGGACCGGACGGCGCCGCGGTACGGGACCGGCTCGTGCAGCAGACGCTGCGCGCGGCCTACGCCGAGGTCCGCGGCCGGCTCGGCGCCGACCCGGCCGCCTGGCGCTGGGGAAGCCTGCAGCAGGCGCTGTTCTCCCACCCCCTGGGCGACCACGTGGGCCCGTTCCCCCGGGGCGGCTCCGTGACCACGGTGGACGCCTCGACCTATGCCCGAGGGACCTACCGGTCGCAGTCCGGCGCCGCGTACCGGATGGTGCTGGACGTCGGGGCCTGGGACAACTCCACCTTCGTGAGCGCACCCGGGCAGTCCGGGGACCCGGCGAGCCCGCACTACGCGGACCTCGCCGCCGCCTGGAGCTCCGGCGCCCAGGTGCCGCTGCTGTACAGCCCGGCCGCGGTCGCGCGGAACACGGAAAGCGTCATCACTCTGGTGCCCGCGGCGTCCGGCCGCGGGTGATCGCCGCGGCTCCCCGGAGTTCATGGGGTTCACCAGGGGGCGGCGAACGGATCACGGCGGAAGGAACAATGTGGACGAGCGTTGGATCAAGCGATTTCACCCCGCGCCGGACGCGCCGGCGCGGGTCATCCTGCTGCCGCATGCCGGCGGCGCGGTCAGCGCCTACTTCAAGCTGTCCGCCGCGCTGCACCCGGCGCTGGACGCCCACGCGGTGCAGTACCCGGGCCGGCAGGAGCGCCGGCACGAGCCGCCCTTGACGGACGTGCGCCTGCTGGCCGCCGGCATCGCCGACGCGCTCCCCGACGACGGGCGGCCCACGCTGCTGTTCGGGCACAGCATGGGCGCGCTGGTCGCCTTCGAGCTCGCCCTGCTCCTGGAGCGGCGCGGCACGGCGCCGCACGCGCTGGTCGCCTCCGGCAGGCGCGCCCCGTCCACCTACCGCGACGAGTCGGTGCACCGGCGGGACGCGGCCGGCGTGGCGGCCGAACTCCGCCGGCTCAGCGGCACCGACCCAATGTTCATGCAGGACCCGGAGCTGTTCGAGATGGTGCTGCCGGCGCTGCGCGCCGACTACCAGGCGGTGGAGACCTACCAGTGCGCCGCGGACGCCGCAGTCGGCTGCCCCCTGGTCGTCTTCGTCGGCGACGACGACCCGAAGACCACGGTCGAGGAGGCCCGCGCCTGGCGCCGGAACACCACCGGCCACTTCGACCTGCGGGTCTTCCCCGGGGGGCACTTCTACCTGGACGACCAGGTGGCCGAGGTGACCGACGCGCTCATCGCGCTGTCCGGGTGAGTCACACTCACCCGGACGTCTGAGCCAGCCATTCCTCGATCACGGCGGCGGTCTGCCGCGCCTCGGACTCCAGGATGCTGAAGTGGTCGGCGGCCACCTCGCGCACCGCCGTACCGGGGGTGAGGACCGGACGCCAGCCCGCGCCGACGGCCGGGGCCGACCCCTCGGGCGTCGCCACCCCCTGGGCGGCGCGGACGAACAGCGTCGGCGCCGCCAGTTCGACCGGCCGCCACTGGGACAGCAGCGCGGCGTACCAGCCCATCGCGGACAACCGGGCGGCGGTGAACGGGCCGAACACGGCCTCCCGATCGAGCAGGCCGCCCACGATCGAGGACCAGACACCGGTGCTCTCCCCCGCCCCGGGAACGTGCGTGTCGAGCAGGATCACCGCGGCCGGGCCCTGGCCGGCTTCCGCCAGCGCGCCGGCGAGCGCGTGCGCGAACACCCCGCCGGCGGAGTACCCGACCAGCGCGTACGGCTCGACCTCGCCGCCGCCGGTCACCATTCGGGCCAGCCCGTGCACGAGGGCGTCCAGCGAGTCCGGCAGGCTCTCCTCCCGTACGAACCCGGGCACCGGCAGCACGGCGAGGTCGCGCACCTCGCGGAACTCCGCGGCCAGCGGGACGAACTGGTGCGGCCCGCCGAAGGCCATCGGCGAGTTCAGGCAGAACAGCCGCGGCCGGCGCGGGCCGGTGGCCAGCACCACCGGGGTGCGGTCCGGAGCGTCGGCCGCGCCGTACCGGGGACGGACCGCGGCGGCGGCGTGCAGCAGCGTCATCCCCTCCTCGATCTTGCCGGCGGCAGCCGCTGCGCGGAACAGTCCGCTCAACGTCTCCGCCGCACCCTGCAGGTCCTGTACGGCCGGCCCGTCGCCGTACGCCGTGGCGGGTCCGGGCCGGGCTTGGCCGTTGGCTGCCGCGGCCTCACCGGCCGGTACGCCGGGCGCCGGAGCGATCTCCTCGGCCAGCACCCGGGCCAGCGCGCCGGCCGTCGGGTAGTCGAAGGCAGCGGTGGCCGGCAGGCGGACGCCGGTGTCCGAGGTGAGCGCGTTGCGCAGCTCCATGGCGGCCAGCGAGTCCAGGCCCAGCCCGACCAGGTCAGAATCCGGCTCGACGGGCTCCGTGTCCGCGTGTCCGAGCACCTGGGCCACCCGCCTCCGGACCAGCTCGACCAGGCGCTCCAGGCGCTCCTCGGGGCCCAGTGCGGCCAGCGGTTCCAGCTCGTTCCCGCCCGACGCCGCCGTACGCCGTACGGCCGGGGCCAGATCTTGCAGCAGCGCGGGAACGCCGTCCGCGCGGGCCCGCACAGCGGCGGGGTCCAGCCGGATCGGCGCCAGCACGGCGGCGTCCGCCCGCCGCGCCGCGTCGAACAACATCAGCGCCGCGTCCACCGGCAGCGGCAGCATGCCCCAGCGGCGGATCCGGGCCAGGTCGTCGTCGCGCAGCCGGCTCTGCATGCCCGCCTCGCCGCCCCACAGGCCCCAGGCCAGCGTACGCGCCGGCAGGCCCGCCGCCCGGCGGTGCTCGGCCAGCGCGTTGAGGAAGGCGTTCGCCGCCGCGTAGTTGCCCTGGCCGGGGTTGTCCACCAGCGATGCCGACGAGGAGAACAGCACGAACTCGGCCAGGTCATGCTTCTGGGTGAGTTCGTGCAGGTGCCAGGCGGCGTCCGCCTTGGGCCCGGCCACCTGGTCGACCAGCTCGGGCGTGAGGTCGGCGAGGACCGCGTTCGCGCTCGCCCCCGCGGTGTGCACCACGGCGCGCAGGGTGCCGGGGATTCCCTCCAGCAGTACGGTGAGGGCGTCCCGGTCGGCCACGTCGCAGGCGGCGACGGTGACCTCGGCGCCCTGTTCGATCAGCTCGTCGCGGAGTTCGGCCGCCCCGGGGGCGTCCAGGCCCCGGCGGGAGACCAGCAGCAGCTGCCGCACGCCGTGTTCGGCCACTAAATGCCGGGCCATCAGGGCTCCCAGCCCGCCGGTGCCGCCGGTGATCAGCGTGGTCCCATCGGCCGGCCAGGCCGCCACGGGCTCCTCGCCGAGGCGGGCCCGCTCCAGCCGGGGCACCCAGAGCCGGTCGCCGCGCAACGCGACCTGTGGTTCCCCGCTCCGAAGCACCGCGGCCGCCTCGGCGGCCGACGCGCCGTCGGGTGCGGGGGCCGACGCGCCGTCGGGTGCGGGCGCCGACGCGCCGTCGGGTGCGGGGGCGGCCGGAGTACCGCCAGCCGCATCCCGGGCGCTCTGCTGCCTGGGGGCCAGGTCGATCAGGGTGATCCGGCCGGGTTCCTCCGCCTGGGCGGCCCGTACCAGGCCCCACACCGCGGCCTGCGCCGGATCCGGAACCTCGCCGTCGTCCACGGCCACCGCGCCCCGGGTCACCACCGCCACCGGCCGCGGGTCCGCCTCGGCCAGCCAGCTCTGCAACTCGCCCAGCACCTCCCCGACGGCCCGCCGCACCCGCGCCGGGACGTCACCGTCCACCGGCTCCCCGCCTGCCGAAGAAGCGACATCCAGCACCCTGGCAGCGGTCCGCGCGGTCTCGGCGCCACGTTCGTCCACCGACCGCCAGGCCACCTCATACAACCACCGGGCCGGGGCCGCGCCGCTCAACTGCCCGGGAGCCAGCGGCCGCGCGGTCAGCTCTTCCACCGACACCACCGGCCGGCCGGCCGGATCGGCCACCTCCAGCCGGGTTACCTCGTCGCCGTCCAGACGGCGCAGCCGTACTCGCAGCGCGGTGGCGCCAGCGGCGTGCAGGGTGACGCCGTTCCAGTTGAACGGGATCAGCGGACCGCCCTCCCCCGCCCCCTGTCCGGCGTCCTGCCCGGCCAACATGCCCACGTGCATCGCCGCGTCTAGCAGCGCGGGGTGCACGCCGTAGCCCGCCGGATCGGCGGCATCGGTCGGCAGCGACACCTCGGCGTAGAGGTCGTCGCCGTGTTTCCAGGCGCGGGTCAGGCCGTGGAAGGCGGGACCGTAGCCGTAGCCGTGGTCGACCAGGCGGTCGTACAGGCCGGTGGTGTCGAGCGGCTGGGCATCCGGCGGGGGCCAGGCGTGGTGCAGGTCTGCCGGGGTGTCTTGGGTGGGGGTGAGGGCTGTCTCTT
>NZ_VCJS01000304.1 GCF_005893125.1 Nonomuraea basaltis
GGCGGACACGGGCGGGGCGGACGCGGCCGAGGGTGACGGAGATGGCTGTGGCGCCGACGGCGCGGGGGCGGCGGACGGGTCCGTCACCGGGGGCTTGGACGTCAGGAGCGGCCCCGGCGGGGCGCCAGGCTCCACCGTGACGGCGACCCCGTCCTTGCCCCGCGTCCCCCTGGCGACCACGTCGATCACCAGGCGGACGGAGTCGTGGGCACCGACCACGGGCTCCGCGGGACGTACGGTGATGGCTCGGATGGCGAGCTCGGTCGCGGCGGACGCAGGCGCAGGCGCCGTGAGCGCCCCCGCCGCGAGCGAGACGAGAAGTAGGCCTCTGGTCATGATCGAGACCGTAGGAACCGGCCGGTAATGGCCAGGTCCACAACACACGCCCCTGATGGCAAAATCTGGATCAGCCGGAGTAGAGCCCCTCGATGACGTCGGCGTACTTCGCGTGGATGATCCGCCTCTTCAACTTGAGGCTCGGGGTGAGCTCCTCGGTCTCGGCGGTCCACTCGGTGCCGATCAGCGCCCACCTCTTCACCTGCTGCACCCTGGCCAGCTTGGCGTTGGCGGTCTCGACGGCGGCCTCCACCTCCTTGAGCACCTCGGGGTGCTCGGCCAGCTCGGCGAGCGAGGCGAAGGAGATGCCGCGGGCCTGAGCCCAGCCCGGCGCCACCTCGGCGTCGAGGGTCAGCACGGCCACCGGGTGCGGCCGGTTGTCGCCGTAAGCGAGCGCCTGGCCGACGAGGGGGTGCTGTTTGAGGTGGTTCTCGATCTCGGCCGGGGAGATGTTCTCGCCGCCGGCGGTGATGATCAGCTCCTTCTTGCGGTCCACCACCCGGTAGAAGCCGTCCTCGTCGACCGTGCCGATGTCGCCGGTGTGCAGCCAGCCGTCGGCGTCGATCAGCTCCGCTGTGGCCTCGGGGCGGTTGAGGTAGCCGCGGGTGTTGAGCGGGCTGCGGGTGAGGATCTCGCCGTCCTCGGCGATGCGGATCTCGACGCCGGGCTCGGCCCTGCCGACGGTGCCCAGGCGGTAGCAGGCGGGGCTGTTGCCGGTGAAGGCGCCGGTGGTCTCCGTCATGCCGTACACGTCGATGACTCTGAGGCCGAGGCCGGCGTAGAAGTTCTGCACCTCGGCGGGCAGGGGCGCGGCGCCGGTGGCGGTCCACTCGGCGCGGTCGAAGCCGATCATGCCGCGGATGATCGACAGGAGGGAGGCGTCGGCCTGGTCGTAGGCGGCCTGGATCTCGGGGGTGATCGTGCCGCCGTACTGGCCGGCCTCGACGTACGCCTGACCGGCCTGCATCGCCTTGCGCACGGCGGCCTGCTGCTCCTCCGGCTGGGTGGCGAGGACGGCGAGCAGGCGGGCCATCATCTTCTCCCACACGCGCGGCACGCCGAAGAACATCATCGGCTTGACCTGCCCCAGCGTGGCCCCCAGGTTGGCCAGGTCGGTGCAGAAGTGCACGTGGGAGACCTTGACCAGGGGCAGGTAGAGGCTGAGGATGCGCTCGGCGATGTGCGCGTAGGTGAGGTAGGAGATCTGCGTGCCCAGCGTGGGCAGCGAGGTGAGGCGGTCGGTGGCGGCGACCTCGTAGAGGACGTTCGCGTGGGTGAGCGGGACGCCCTTGGGCACGCCGGTGGTGCCGGAGGTGTAGAGCACGGTGACCACGTCGTCGGCGGTGACGGCCCGCCAGCGCTCCTCCACCTGCCCGGGGTCCTGCGCCAGCCGGGCGCGGCCGAGCTCCAGGAAGTCCGTCCACGCCATGAACCGATCGTCGCCGGCCGGCGTGCCCTCCAGCATGATGACCTTGCGCAGTGCGGTCAGCCGGTCGAGGACGGGCTGCCAGCGGGCCAGCTCGGCCGGGCCGCCGAGCACGGCGTACTTGGCGCCCACGTTCTCGGCCACGAAGGCGATCTGGTCGGGGGCGAACGTCGAGTAGACCGTGCAGCCGACGCCGCCCGCGTGCACCGCGCCGAGGTCGGCGAGCACGTGCTCGCTCCGGTTCACCATCATCATGGCCACGGAGTCGCCGCGTTCGAGCCCGAGCGCGGCGAAGGCGGCCGCGATCTCCAGGACCCGCTGCCGCGCCTGCGCGTACGTCAGCGTGCGCCAGCCGTCTGCCTCCGGGTCGGAATAGGCAGGTGCGTCTGGATGCTGCTCGGCCGCCTGCTCGAGTTGCATGCAGACGGTACGGCCGGCGATCTGCTGCTCGATCTCGGCTCGGACCTCGAGGACTTCGGCCATGGCACGCGCCTCCCGTCAGTATTCACTTGCATGAATGGCATGCATCGCACCACACCCGCCGGGTAGCGGCAAGACCTTGCGGAGAAAGAGCCATACGGCGCGTTGTCGAAGGGCGTACATGACGGTCGCCGGGGCGCTGTGGGTGCGGCTGGGTACGGGGGTGGGCCGAGCACCACCACGCGGCGGATGTGCCTGCGCGGATCCGGTAAACAGTGCGATGTGTCGCAACTTCTCGACCTGGTTGGAATTTTCGTCTTCGCCCTGTCCGGGGCGCTCATGGGCGTGCGCAAGCGGCTCGACGTGGTGGGGATGGGGGTGCTGGCCGAGATGACCGCGCTGGGCGGCGGCGTCGTACGGGACCTGATCCTGAACGTCCGGCCGGCCGCCTTCCAGAGCCTCGGCTACGTGCTGGTGCCGGTGGCCGCCAGCGTGATCGTGTTCTTCTGGCATCCGCACGTGGCCCGGGTCATGCCGGCGATCCTGGTGCTGGACGCGGCCGGGCTCGGGCTGTTCTGCGCGGTGGGGACGGAGAAGGCCCTCGAGTTCGGGCTGAGCCCGCTGCACGCGGCCCTGCTGGGGGTGACGACGGCGGTGGGCGGCGGGATGCTGCGGGACGTGCTGGCCGGGGAGATCCCGACGCTGCTGTACGACCGGCAGCTCTACGCCGTGCCGGCGATGCTGGGGTCGGGGGTGATGGCGGGGGTGTGGTCGTACGGGCTGCACGGGTGGCCGGCCACGCTGGCGGCGGCGGTGCTGGCGTTCGGGCTGCGGATCATGGCGATGCGGCGCAACTGGCGCGCCCCGCTGGCCAGGGGCATCGGCGAGTGAAGGTCGCGCGTTGCGACTCGGATCACGGCTCTCGCTGAGGCGCTCGGATGCGTCCTGGTGACCACGGACGCCAGGCTGCGGGGCGCGTGCCGGGCGGCGGGCGCGGTCCGGCCCCTCACACCATCGCGATGAGCGAGTCCGCCGGGGGCGCGGTGCCGAGGGGGCCGTGGTCGCGGGCGGTGCGCAGGCGGGTGACGGCGTCCGTCAGGACCTGGGGCGGCAGCGTGTACGGCAGGCGCAGGTAGCCCTCGAGCGTTCCCTCCAGGCCGAACCAGGGGCCGGGCGCGAGGCGTACTCCGTGGCCGGCCGCCGCCTCGGCCAGCGGCGTGGCGTTGCCGGCGTCCAGGCGTACCCACAGCGTGCCGCCGCCGCGCGGCACCGTGAACGTCCACTCCGGCAGGTGCTCGCGCAGCCCCGACACCAGCGCGTCACGGGAGGCGCGCAGCGTGCGGCGGCGCTCGGCGCGGGTCTCCTCCAGCCGGTCGAACAGCCGCGCCACCACGAGCTGTTCCAGCACCGGGCTGGCGATGTCCACGGCCGAGCGGTGCCTGGCCAGGCTGCGGGCCAGCGCCGCCGTGGTGCGGATCCACCCGATGCGCAGCCCGCCCCACCACAGTTTGGACGCCGACCCGATGCTGATCACGCGGCTGTCGGTGTCGAACGCCCCCATGGGCGAGGTGCGCGGCACCTCGTCGAGCGCCAGCTCCAGCCAGGTCTCGTCCACCAGCACCAGCGTGCCCGTACGCCGGGCGGCGCCCACGACGGCGGCGCGGGTGGCGTCGTCCATGAGGGCGCCCGTCGGGTTCTGGAAGTCGGGCATGAGGTAGGCCAGGCGGACCCCGGACTGGCGCATGGCGCCGATCACCAGATCGGCCTGCCAGCCCTCGTGCGAGATCCCGACCGGGACGATCCGGGCGGAGCGCTGCCGGGCCACGTCGATGACGTGCGGGTAGGTCGGCGACTCCACGAGCACCGGGTCTCCGGCACCGACGAGCAGCCCGAACACGAGCTGCATGGCGTGCTGGGAGCCGGTGGTGACGACGATCTGCTCCGGCCTGGTGGCCAGCCCTCTGGCGGTGTAGCGGGCGGCGATGCGCTCTCTGAGCACCGGCAGGCCCATGGGGTCGTAGCCGTTGCCCATGCCGTACCTGGGCAGGTCCTCGACCGCCTCCAGCATCGCGGTCCGCAGGGACGAGGGCGCGGGCGGGGCGGCGCAGTGGAGCTGGACCAGGCCGTCGCCGTCGGTGCTGAGCCACGGGTTGTCCGTCGTCGTGGCCGGGTCCGGCAGGGCCGTCCAGCTGCCCGAGCCCTGGCGGCTCTCCAGGTAGCCGCGCTCGCGCAGCAGGTCGTACGCGGACGTCACGGTGGTGCGGCTGACCTTGAGGATCTCGGCGAGGTGGCGCTCCGCGGGCATGCGGACGCGTACCGGGATCTGGCCGTCCATGATGAGGGCGCGGACGCCGTCGGCGAGCGCGCGGTAGTACGGGCGCGCGCCCGGATCGACGTCGACCAGCCGGGCCACTTGGGTCGCCGAGAGATGCCTCATAAGGCCACTTTTCTGGATTGGCCCTGTTTTGGCAAGTCGGTGGCCTGCCACTCTAGGGCCACTATGAGCCAAACGACCGTCTCAAGAGTTAATTCCCTTCCCGCCCGCCTCGTCCGGCTGTACGGCGGGCTGGCCCTGTACGGCGCGGGCATCGGCCTGCACGTGGAGTCCGGGCTGGGCAACGATCCGTGGGACGTGTTCCACCAGGGGGTGGCGATCAGGACCGGGGTGTCCATCGGGACGGTCATCATCGGCGTGGGCGCGCTCGTGATGCTGCTGTGGATCCCGCTGAAGCAGAAGCCCGGCATCGGGACCATCAGCAACGTGGTGTTCCTCGGGCTGTTCGCCGACGCGGCGATCCTCCTGCTGCCCACGCCGCAGCATCTGGCGTTCCAGGCTCTGTACGTGGTTCTGGGCGTCGTCTCGATCGCGCTGGCGACCGTGCTGTACATCGGCGCCGGCATGGGCCCGGGACCGCGGGACGGGATCATGACCGGGCTGGTCCGGCTCGGGCTGTCGGTGCGGCTGGGCAGGTTTCTCATCGAGATCACCGTGCTGGCCGCGGGCTGGCTGCTCGGCGGCACCGTGGGGATCGGGACGCTGGTGTTCGCGCTGGCCATCGGGCCGCTGACGCAGCTGTTCACCCGCTGGTTCCCCCTGACGTGATCTCGTGGCCGGGACCGGTCACGACGCGACGCGATCGAACCCGGTCACGGGATCACCCCCACTCCGAGTAGCGTCTATAGGCATGCGGATCGAGGATTACGCCCTGATCGGAGACATGCAGTCGGCCGCGCTCGTGGGCAGGGACGGTTCGATCGACTGGCTCTGCCTGCCGAGGTTCGACTCCCCCTCATGCTTCGCGGCGCTGCTCGGCAGCGAGCGCAACGGGCACTGGTGGCTCGGCCCGACCGGCAGAAGGCCGGCGGACAGGCGGCGCTACCGGCCCGGCACGCTCATCCTGGAGAGCGAATGGGACACCCCGACCGGCACGGTCCGCGTGATCGACTTCATGCCGCCGCGCGACCAGAACCCCGACGTCGTGCGGATCGTCGAGGGCGTCTCCGGGACCGTGGAGATGTCCACGCAGCTCAGGGTGCGCTTCGACTACGGCAGAATCGTGCCCTGGATGCGCCGGACCGACGGCCACCTGCAGGCCATCGGCGGGCCCGACTCGGCGTGGCTGCACTCCCCCGTGCCACTGAGGGGCGGCGACTACGCCCACCGGGCCACGTTCACCGTCAAGGAGGGCCACCGGCTGCCTTTCGTGTTCACGTGGCATCCGTCACACGAGCCGATGCCGCCGCAGATCCACTGCGAAGAGCAGCTCGACGAGACCGTGGCCTACTGGGCGGACTGGGTGTCCCGCTGCACCTATGACGGGCCGTACCGGGACGCCATGATCCGGTCGCTGATCACGCTGAAGGCGCTCACGTACGCGCCGACCGGCGGCATCGTCGCCGCTCCCACCACGTCCCTCCCCGAGGACCTGGGCGGGGTCCGCAACTGGGACTACCGGTTCTGCTGGCTGCGGGACGCGACGATGACGCTCGACGCGCTCATCTCGTCCGGCTACCTGGAGGAGGCGGCCGACTGGCGTTCGTGGCTGCTGCGGGCGATCGCCGGGCGGCCCCAGGACCTGCAGATCATGTACGGGGTCGCCGGCGAGCGGCGCCTGCCCGAGCTGCAGCTGGAGTGGCTCGACGGCTACGAGGACTCGCGGCCCGTGCGCATCGGGAACGAGGCGGTCAAGCAGCTGCAGCTCGACGTGTACGGGGAGGTCATGAACTGCCTCTACGTGGCGCGCAGCCGCGGGCTGTCGGCCGACGACCGGGCCTGGGCCATCCAGCGCCAGCTCCTCGACTACGTGGAGGACCACTGGGACCAGCCGGACGAGGGGCTGTGGGAGGTGCGGGGGCCGCGGCGGCACTTCGTCCACTCCAAGGTGATGTGCTGGGCGGCGCTCGACCGGGGGGTCAAGTACGTGGAGCGGTTCGGGCGCACCGGGCCCGTTGAGAAGTGGCGGACGTTGCGGGACGTCGTGCACGCGGAGATCTGCGAGAAGGGGTACGACCCGCACCGGAACACGTTCACGCAGTCGTACGGGTCGTCGGAGCTGGACGCGGCCTTGCTGATGATGCCCGTCGTCGGTTTCCTGCCCGCCGATGATCCCCGGATGCTGGGGACGGTGGCGGCGATCGAGAAGGAGCTCATGTCGGACGGGTTCGTGCTGCGCTACCCGCTCGCTGAGGACAACAACGTGGACGGGCTGCCGGGCGGGGAGGGCGCGTTCCTGGCGTGCAGCTTCTGGCTGGTGGAGGTGATGGCGATGCAGGGGCGGAAGGAGGAGGCCAAGGACCTGTTCGAGCGGCTGTTGTCGTTGCGGAACGATGTGGGGTTGCTGGCGGAGGAATACGACCCCCGGTACGGCCGCCTGGTCGGCAACTTCCCCCAGGCCTTCAGCCACGTCCCTCTGATCCACGCCGCCCGCGCCCTCTCGTAGGTTCCCCAGCACACCCACCCGTTGCCCCACCCTCAGTGGCACTCAGTCATTCCAACTCAGACGACCCTGGAGACGGCGCCAAGCCCGCCGATCACCGCGTTCGTCAGCGAAAGATCCGTCGATGGCGTCCGTGTCGTGCTCGTCACCGTTCCCCAAGGCGTCATGCCGCACAGCAACGCCGCCGGACTTGCCACGCGCCGCCTTGGAAAGGAGTGCCTCCCTTCCCCTCCCCACCAGCAGCGGGAGGTCATGATCGCACGTGGTCAAGTCGACTGGTCGGCAGATGCTTCCAGCATCGGCGTCGGCCGGCTCAGTGGTGTCGAAATCGAGAGACTGCGTCGCCTTCTGGAGGCCGCCGGCCGGGATCACCTTGCCGACTTGACCGACCGGGCACTCCTCTGAACCTCGCCGGCGGAATACAGCTTCAGCTCACCGACTATCCCGGCGTCGCGGTGAGGGAGCTGGTCGTGAACGCGCTGATCCACCGATCGTACGAGCTCGACGTCTGATCACAAGCCCTGGCGGTCTGGTGTCAGGGGTGACCCCCGCCAACATCCTCACCTATCCTTCGACGCCCAGGCACCGGCTGCTCACCGAAACCGTCTCCGTCCTTCAACTGGCGGAGCGAACCGGGCAAGGAGTGGACAGGGCCTATCGGGAAATGCTGCGGGTCGGCAAGGAGCCGCCCCTGTTCGAGGACAGCGGAACACTCGTCCGGGCCACCCTGGCAAGCGGCATAGGAAATGACGCATTCGTACGCTTCATCAATGACCCTCCTTCCAAAGCAGGCCGAGACCTGAATGTGCTGCTCGCCATGTCGCATCTCCGCCATAACAGCGGCATCGAAGCGTACAAGCTCGCCGGAATAATCCAAAGAACTCCGGTCGAAGCGCAAGAGGTCCTGCTCGCCATGACCGATGAGTACAACTTGATCGAGCCGACCAAGAGAACGGCCAAGAAGCCCTTCCCAACACACCGGCTACGATCAGACGTGCTCACCGCGATGTCACGGTCCGTCTCCTATCGACGCCGCTCCATCGACGACACCGATCAGAAGGTCGTCGACCATGTGAGAGAGTACGGCTTCGTCACCAACCAGACGATACGCCGCCTCTTCGATATTCACGTCTACGCGGCTCGCGACCTGTTGAACAGCCTGACTCCGGTTCCGCCTCGTGCGTCCCCTATCTTCTCGATTATTTGCCGCTCCCTGCCGGCACGCCAACGACTCCCGCGAAGACTGCGGCAGTGCGCCTTCGTCGGTAGCTCTCCTTGAGCCCGTGAATACGGCAAGTGTCGAGGCGTTGTCGCGTCACTTCGAACGACTGCTGTCACGCCGAACCGCAGCTTGCCGACCGCATTCAACGGCGCCATGCGTCCTCGGCACCGTCTCCCTGACCGCCCACAACGTGTTCGCCGCCTGGGACGACTTCCAGCGCCATCCACGCGCGCCGGCCGTCGCCCCAGGTAGTCGAGCTACGAGACATAAAACGCATATCTTCCCTAGAAGGGGGCCACAATTACCTAGGTGAAGTGGAATGCCTTCAATGGATGGGAGTCTCGTCTATGCCGCCACGTCTGCGGTTGACCTCCGTGACGATCGGAACATCACAACCAAGTGAGCTCGCGCGCTTCTACTCCCAACTGCTGTCGCTGCCCGTGACGGCAGATGAAGGCCCGGTGCCGGGCGAGCCTGACAAGGGAGGCTGGGCGCAGATCCGGCCGCCGGAGCAGGTGAACGCGCCCACCCTCGACTTCGAGTACGAGCGCTGTTATGCCCGCCCGGTGTGGCCGAGCGTCTCCGGGAGGCAGACCGCCACGCAGCATCTCGACATCAAGGTCGACGACCTGCCTGCGGCAGTGGATTGGGCCGTGGCCTGCGGTGCGGTTCTGGCCGAGGTCCAGCCACAGGATGATGTCCGGGTACTACTGGATCCCGATGGGCATCCTTTCTGTCTCTTCCTGTGAGTTCCCGGCTGCTGGTGGCGCTCGGAGCGGGATTTACGCGGCCTCGGCGCGCGCGGTGTCGTGCTCGCGCAGGAACCGCTGGAGCCCCGCCAGGTCATCGGTGTTGATGTGGTCCACGTCCGCCGCGATCAGCTCCCGCCAGATGGCGTCCCGGGCCGGCCCGGCGGTGTCGGGAGTGGCCCAGAACCGCACGCGCTGCCCGTCGCGGTGCGCGGTCGCCACGATCTGCCGCAGCTTGGCCCGCTCGGCGGCCGGCATCTCGCCCTCGCCGCGCCAGGCGAAGTGGTTCGTCCAGTTGTCGCTGATCAGCGGGATCAGGGCCGCGTTGCCCTGCCCCAGGTCCGACATCCGCCCGTCGTAGAAGGCAGAGCGCCGCTCCTGCGCGGCCATGAGGTCGCGCGGCCGGTCCCCGCTGATCACCACGGTCACCGCGCCCGGCTTCACCTTGCCCTTGTGGTAGGTGGTGAGCATCTTCCGGTACGCCCCCAGCACCTTGTCGAGCTCGGTGTACGTGGCCGCGCCCGTGTTCTTGATGTCCACCAGGAGCTGGAGCTGCTGCCGGCTGCGCGGGAAGACGTGCCCGTGACCCTGGCTGACGCGCTCGGCCAGCGGATCGAGGTAAAGCGACTGGATCGTGCGCCCTGGCCGCAGGTCCTCCGGGTCGTGCCCGACCCGCAGCTCGCCGTCCACCAGGTAGATGTCGGCCTCGACGCTGGTGAAGCCGTGGTCGAGGGCGTCCAGCAGCGGCCGCTCGTGCTCGTAGTCGTTGTGGGCGTGCGCACGGGGAAGGGGCTCGGCGCCGGCGGCCGCGGCGGGAAGAGCCGTCAGCAGCACGGCTCCGGCGGCGACCAGCATGGCCAGGGCTCGACGCAACATCGCATCTCCTTACGAGGTCAGGGATGCATGCCACGTTATTTGCGCAAGGTGTGACGGGAGTGAAGTTCGGCGAAACTGCGGGGAATCGTCGAGGAGAGGCGGCCCACTCGACGGAGAAGAACGACTGGAGTGACCTGGCCGCCGGCGGCCGGCCGCGCGGCAGCGATCTGACCCGCGACCCGCCCGGTAAATGTCGGCGGTCTCTGCTGGGATGAGCACGACATGATCACCGTAGCTGAGGAGTGCCGCGTGGACCGTACCGCCTGGAGGCCGACGCCGGAACGGGGCCGCGAGATCCTCGCCATGCGGCGAGGCTGACCACCGCGATCAGGCTATCGGCCGGGCCTGGTTCGAGCGCTCCGGGGCGAATACTGACCGGTGATTCACCGTGATGTAGCACGGGGCCTTTCGCCGGCGTTTTCCCGGAGCCTCAGGCTCGGCCGTGCCCCGCATCCGGCCCGCGTTCACAGGAATCCCACAGGTTCGGGTGATCATGCATGGTGGCATCTGCCCGGCATGTCTTGATCTCTTGGCGTTCATGTCCGATTCATCCGGTTCCGCCACGCTCCCGCCGTAGCCGGAGCACCCTCACACCGGCGGGACGGAGCAAGCAGCCATGAGCCACGGGCATCACCACCATCACCACCATCACCACGGTCACGACCAGGAGGTTCCCAGCGAAGGGGACGCCGCGACCGCGAGCGACCTATCCATCCCCGACGGGGAGCTGTCGCCGGGGCAGTTGTCGCGGCGCCGGATGTTCCGGCGGGCTGGGCTGCTGGGCGCCGGGCTGACGGCCGCCGGAGTGCTGGGCGCGACCGGTGAGGCGGCCGCCGCCGACGGGGAGCAGGAGATCACCGGGCGGGGGCGGGAACCGAAGGACGGGTATCTGTGGCTGGCCGGTGACCACCACATCCACACCCAGTACAGCAGCGACGGCATCTACCGGGTCATCGACCAGGTACGGCACGGCAACGCGTACGGGCTGGGCTGGCTGGTCATCACCGACCACGGCGGTGCGACGCACGCGAAGATCGGCGTGGACAAGGTCAACCCCGACATCGTGGCCGCCCGCGAGGCGGTCAAGGACACGCTGGTCTTCCAGGGGCTGGAGTGGAACATCCCGGCCGCCGAGCACGGCACCGTGTTCGTCGCGCCCGGGCGGAACGAGGTCGCGACGCTCAAGGAGTTCGAGAACTCCTTCGACGGGTCGGTGAAGGGCGCCGGGGCGAACACGCCGCAGAACGAGGCGCTGGCCATCGCCGGGCTGAACTTCCTGGCCGACGCCGTCAGGCGGCGGCGCATCCCCGACGCGCTGTTCCTGGCCAACCACCCGTCCAGGAAGGGCCTCGACTCGCCGCACGAGGTACGCGGCTGGCGGGACGCGCAGCCGTCGATCGCGGTCGGCATGGAGGGCGCGCCCGGCCACCAGGCGGCGGGCATCGCCAAGCCGCACGGCCCTGGCGGCGGTCGCGGGTACTACGACAGCAACCCGGGCGCCGACTCCTTCCCGGGGTACCCGGCCGAGAGCTACAAGACGTTCGGCGGGTTCGACTGGATGACCGCCACCGTCGGTGGGCTGTGGGACAGCCTCCTGGCGGAGGGCAAGCCGTGGTGGATCACCGCGAACTCCGACGCGCACTGGGTGCACGGCGACACCAGCGACCGCGGCCCGAACAGCGACTTCAACGCCAAGGGGCGGTATGAGGACCCCGTCTACACGGGCGTGCCGCGGTTCACGTCCGGTGACTTCTGGCCCGGGTACTACAGCCGGACCCACGTCGGCAGCCAGGGCTTCTCCTACCAGGCCGTCATGGACGGGCTGCGGGCCGGGCGGGTCTGGGTCGACCACGGCGGGCTGATCAGCGGGCTGGTGGTCCGGGCGCGGGCGGCCGGGACGGGACAGCGCGGGGTCACGCTCGGCGACACCCTGCACGTCCGGCAGGGGGCGCGCGTCGAGCTGGCCATCGAGATCACGCTGGCGGAACGGCCGAACTGGGCGCAGGTCGTGCCGACGCTGGCACGGGTGGACGTCGTCCAGGGCGACGTCACCGGTCCGGCCGCCGACAAGGACGCCTTCACCACGCCGAGCACGAAGGTCGTGCAGTCGTACGAGGTGAACAAGAACACCGGCACCGTGACGTTCACGTACCAGCTGGGCGCGATCGACCGGCCGGTGTACGTGCGGCTGCGCGGCACCGACGGCAGGCGCAGCGCCCCCGGGCTGCTGGGCGCGGCCGTGGACCCGCACGGGCCGCAGATCGACGTGTACGGCGACGCCGACCCGTGGAACGACCTGTGGTTCTACAGCAACCCGATCTGGGTGCTGCCGCGCCGATGATCCTCGGTATCGACGCCGGCTCGCGAACCCTTCCGGAGGCCGAGCACCTGCTCCACACCGTGGCGCGGGCGCTCGGCCTGCCGGGCGACGCCGTCGGTTGCACGCATTTCGTCCAAGCCGATCGAGCGGGCTCCGGCGCACCGCATGTCGCGTGCTCGCTGGTCGTGCCGGAGTCCATGGCGTCCGCCGTGCTGGGGCCTGGATCGCCGGGCGTGCCCGGGCATGAGGCTGCGGGAATGCCCGCGGATGTGTCGTGGGCGCTCGGCGGCGCCCGTACCGGGCCGCTGGCGGAAGGGGCGGCGCTGGCGGCGGCGGAGCACGGCGAGCGGCGGGGCGGGCGGGTCGTCACCTATCC
>NZ_VCJS01000305.1 GCF_005893125.1 Nonomuraea basaltis
GCTTCCTCGGCAGCTCGAACGGCCAGAACGGCACCCCGACCCCGGTCACCTGCACCGCCTCCCGACCGCCGCCATCGGCCCCCGCCGGTGGCCGATGGGCGGGCCGGCTCAGGCCGGTGCCCTGGCCGAGCGGGTCACGGCCCGGTGAGGCAGTGAACGGCCGGCACCTCGGCCGGTACGCCGGGAGCCATCGGGTCGACGAGCGACGTGATGCCGGCCGCGGATTCGGTCAGGCAGGCGGTGGCCTGCATGGGGTCCACGACGGCGTGGGACGTGGGCGCGGCGAACAGGGTCAGGCCACCGGCGATGACTGCGACGGCGGCGATCCGGCGGGGGGTGGATTGCATGGAACCTCCTGAGTAACGGTAATGAACAACCCTCGTCTTGCTACCCAGGGTAGTGATTACGTAACACTGGGTTTATGTAAAGTGTTTCGGTACACGGAGTCCCAACGGTCCTGGATGGTCCGGACGATCGCTCTGGCCGGCGGCACGGCACGTCGTACGCCCTGTGGTGTAGCGGTGATGACGACGGGCGGCGGATGCCCGTCGCGGACGACCGCAAGATCCTGGATGCCTTCACCCGAGATCGAAGGAGAGTCCAGTGGCAACCCAGGTCGCCAGAGGGAGCGGGTACGTGACCGCGTTCAAGGCCGTCGCCGTGCTCAACACGCTGGCCGTGCTCGTACAGGCCGTGACGGCCGGGCAGCTCATGAGCGGGGGAGAGGCGGGCCTGCACGGCATGGGCGCGGCCCCCGTGCACGTGCTGGGCCTGGCGCAGCTCGTGGTGGCCGTGCTCGTGTGGCGGCCGGGGCGCGGTGCGGGCTGGCCCGCGCTGGTCAGCCTGGCGGTGCTCCTGCTCGGGTTCGTCCAGTCCATGCTCGGCGGCTCCGGGGCGGTGGCCGCGCACGTACCGCTCGGCATGGCGCTCTTCGGGCTCAGCGTCTGGCTCCTCGTCTGGGCCTGGCGGCGCTGAACCCTGCCGAGTAGCCGGCCATCGCACGGGGTGACACCCTTGCGTGCCCGACGAGAGGGCCTGCCGTGACGGGGCCGGCTGTGAAGGGCATAGCTTGGGCCGCGTGCAGGTAGAGCAGCTTCACCCGTGGCCCTCCAGCGTCGCCGAGGCGGAGGCCGTCCAGGACCGGCTCCGCGTACAGGTCGAACTCACCGGGCCCGGCGCATTCGCCTTGGTGGCGGGCCTGGACGTGCACTACCACGGCGACGAGCTGACGGCCGCGGTGGTCGTCCTGGACGGCGACACACTGGCGGTGGTGGAGCAGGTGGTGGCGCACGGGAAGGCGGCGTTCCCGTACGTGCCGGGGCTGTTCGCCTTCCGCGAGTTGCCCGCGCTGGTGGAGGCGCTCGAACAGCTCACGGTGACGCCCGACCTGCTGGTCTGCGACGGGCACGGCCTCGCCCACCCGCGCGGGTTCGGCCTGGCGTGCCACCTCGGCGTACTGACGGGGCTGCCGGCGCTGGGCGTGGGCAAGACGCCGTTCGTCGGCGCGCACGAGCCACCGGGGGCGGAACGCGGGGCATGGACGCCGATCGTCCACGAGGGCGCCACGGTGGGCCGGGCGCTGCGCACGCAGCGCGACGTCAAACCGGTGTACGTCTCCCAGGGGCACCGCATCACCCTGGACACCGCCACGGCCCAGGTCCTCCGCCTCACCCCCCGCTACCGCCTTCCTGAGCCCATCCGCCACGCCGACCACCTGGCCAGGCACCCGGCGTAACGTCCCCACCCCTGAGCGGCCTCCGCCGAAGGCATCACCGGCGCGCTGGTGTGGAGCCCTCCTGGACATCGCCGCCACCGCGCCGTACCAAGGGAGGATGGAGGTCACGATCGTCGGTGCCGGTCTCGTCGGCTGCCTGCTCGCCTGCTTCCTGGCGCGCCGCCACCACCACGTCACCCTGTACGAGCGCCGCGACGACCCCCGCGAGCAGGGACCTGATCGCGGCCGGTCGATCAACCTGGCCATCTCCGAACGCGGCATCGACGCCCTGCGCCGCCTCGGGCTCGACCAGAAGGTGCTGGACGCGGCGCTCCCCATGGCGGGCAGGATGATGCACGCCCCCGACGGCGCCCTCACCTTCCAGCCCTACAGCGCCGACCGGTCCCACGCGATCAACTCCATCGGCCGCGCCGACCTCAACAGGGAGCTCCTGGACGCGGCGACCGCGATGCCGGGCGTGGAGGTCCGGTTCGGGCACCGGCTCACCGAGCTGGACGAGCGCACCGGAAGGCTCGAATTCGGGAAGACGACGGTGGACAAGGCGCGGGTGGTGATCGGCGCCGACGGGGCGTACAGCGCGGTCAGGGCGCGGCTGCAGCAGCTCCCGGGAGTGAGCTTCAGCCAGGACTACCTGGACTACGGCTACAAGGAGCTGTCGATCCCGGCGCGCGACGGCGATTTCGCCATGGATCCGGGCGCGCTGCACATCTGGCCGCGCGGCCGGTCGATGATGATCGCGCTGCCGAACCCGGATCGCTCGTTCACCTGCACCCTGTTCTGGCCACACGAGAGCATCGCCGCCCTGGACACCCCGCAGCAGATCAGGGCGTACTTCGCCGAGCACTATCCGGACGCGTTCGAGCTGATGCCCGATCTGGTCGGGGCGTACCAGGGCAACCCGGTCGGGCACCTGGTCACCATGCACTGCTCGCCCTGGCACGTCACCACGGACGCCATGACGATCGGGCTGGTCGGCGACGCCGCGCACGCCATCGTCCCCTTCTACGGCCAGGGCGCCAACTGCGGCTTCGAGGACTGCGTCGAGCTGGACCGCTGCCTGGACGAGGCGGGGGACGACTTCCCGCGGGCGCTGGAGCTGTTCGAGCGGCGCAAGACGGACACCGACGTGATCGCCAGGCTGGCCCTGGAGAACTTCGTGGAGATGCGTGACAAGGTCGGCTCCCGGATGTTCCTGGCGGGCAAGCGCCTGGAGCACGCGCTCGAACGCGTGCTGCCCGGCTACAGGTCGCGCTACGAGCTCGTGTCGTTCTCGACGACCCCGTACGCACAGGTGGAGCGGCGCGTCGCCCGCCAGCGCCGCTGGGCCGCGGCCGGGGCGGGCGCGGCGATGTTGGCGCTCGGGCTGGTGGCACGCAGGCGGGGGGCCGGCACGTCTGGACTCGGCCGCCAGGATCCGTAGCGCCTGACGCCACCCAACGTCATGGACAAATGGGACAACTCATAACATGTCTGGGTGATCTTCGGAGAAGTGCTCGGCCTGCTCGGCGTCGGCGTCGTGGCCGGTGTGGTGAGCACGGTCGTGAGCCTCGCCTCGATCATCTCCTACCCGGCCCTGCTGGCCTTCGGCCTGCCCCCGCTGACCGCGAACGTCACCAACACCGTCGCCCTCGTCTTCACCGGCATCGGTGCCGCGGCCGGATCGCGGCCCGAGCTGGCCGGCGAGGGTGACCGGGTGCTCAGGCTCGGCCCCGTGGCCGCGGTCGGCGGCGCGACGGGAGCGTTCCTGCTGCTGGTGACCCCGGCCAGCACGTTCGAGCTGATCGCGCCCTGGCTGATCGCGATGGCGTCGCTGCTGCTGGTCCGGCCGCCGTCGGGGCGGGTGCACGGCGAGCACGGGGTGCTGGGGCAGGTGGCGCTGTTCGTCGTGACGATCTACGTGGGGTATTTCGGGGCGGCCGGAGGCATCCTCGTGTTCGCCGTGCTCGCGGCCATGATCGACCATTCCGCGGCCAAGCTGAACGCGATGAAGAACGTCATGGCGGGACTGGCGAACGCGGTGGCGGCGCTCGGGTTCGCGCTCTTCGGCCCGGTCGATTGGGGGGCGGCGCTGCCGCTGGCGGCCGGGTTCCTGCTCGGCGGGTGGGTCGGGCCCAAGATCGCGCGCCGGATGCCGGGGCACAGCCTGCGCCACCTGGCGGCGGCCTGCGGACTGGCGGTGGCGCTCAAGCTCGGCTGGGGCTCGTACTCGCGCTGACGTTCAAGCCGGGCTGGAACCTGTAGTCGCGCTGACGTTCAAGCCGGGCTGGAACCTGTACTCGCGCTGACGGGACCGCGGCCGGTCGCGGCGTGCGCGGTGACGAGCGCGGCGAAACGCCGGGCCACCTCGTGCCAGATCGGCGTGGACACCGGCTCGTCGGCCACCGCCCTGGCATACACCTCATCGGGGTCGAAGCCGTTGGCGCGCCACTCCCGGATGCGCGCGGGCAGCACCTCGGGATGGAACTGCACCCCCCACGCCCGCTCGCCCACCCGGAACGCCTGGTAGGGGCACGCCGCGGTCTCCGCCAGCCAGACGGCACCCGCGGGCAGCCCGGTGATCGCGTCCTTGTGGTGTTCCACGGCGGGCACCACCGCTGGCAGGCCGTGGAAGAGCGGGTCGTCGGCGGCCTCCGGCCTGATCGTGACCGGGAGGCTGCCGTTCTCCGGCGCGCCCACGTCGCCGGTCACTTCCCCTCCCGCGACCTCGGCGATCATCTGCCCGCCCAGGCAGATGCCGAACAGCGGCACGCCCTCCGCCAGCGCCTGCCCCACCAGCCGCCGGGCGTCCGCCAGCCACGGGGCCTTGCCGTCCTCGCTGGGCAGGTAGCCGCCGCCCAGCATGATCATGGCGTCGTGGTCGAGTCGATCGGGCAGCGCGGCGCCCTCGTGGGCGAGCACGACGTCCAGCTCGAGCCCGGCGTCCGTGAGCCAGTCGCCCAGCCGGCTCGGGCCGCCGCTCCGGCTGTTCTGCACGATCAGCACGTCACCCATCAAGGCCTCCGGCATCCACTCGATGATCAGCGGTCTCAGAAGTCGGCATGAGATCGCCATAACACAGCGGTCTCAGAAGTCGGCATGAGATCGCTATGACACAACGGTCTCAGAAGTCGGCATGAGATCGCTATGACACAACGGTCTCAGAAGTCGGCATGAGAACGCCATGACACAGCGGTCTCAGAAGTCGCACTGCAGGTGGGTCCACCGCTTCACGACGGGGCATGTCATGGCAGGTTGGCCGCCCTGGCGGTGTGGCGCAGCAGCAGCGCGGTGGTCACCGGGCCGACGCCGCCGGGCACCGGGGTCAGCGCCCCGGCCACGCCCGCCACCGCGTCGAAGTCGACGTCGCCGGTCAGCCCGCCGTCATCGGTCGGATTGGTGCCGACGTCGATCACGACCGTGCCCGGCGCGACGTGCCCTTCGCCGATCAGCCCCGCCCGGCCGGCGGCCGCGACCAGCACCTCGGCCGTGGAGGTGACGGCGGCCAGGTCGCGGGTGCGAGAGTGGCAGACAGTGACGGTGGCGTGCCGGTCGAGCAGCAGGTGGGCGAGGGGCTTGCCGACCACGGTCGAGCGGCCGACGACCACGGCCCGCCGCCCGTGCAGCTCCACCTCGTAGTGGTCGAGCAGCGCCATGACGGCCGCCGCCGTGGCGGGCGGGAACGCCGGGAGCCCGGCCGCCAGCCGGCCGAGCGAGAGCGGGTTGGCACCGTCGACGTCCTTGCGCGGATCGATGGCCGCGGCGAGCTGCTGCGCCGAGGCGCCCTCGGGAAGCGGGGTCTGCAGCATCACGCCGTGCACGTTGGCGTCGCCGCTGAGCCTGGCCAACGTCTCGCCGATCTGCTCTGGGCGGGCATCCGGCCCCAGGTCGACCACGTCGCAGGCGATGTCCACGCCGGCCGCCGCCTTGGCGATCGATCTGACGTACCACAGGCTCGCCTCGTCTGCCGTGGCCACCACCACGGCCAGCCGCGGCTGCGCGCCCGCCGCCGCTTCGGCCTGCGTCTGGTCGCGGATGGCGGCGGCCAGGTCTTTCCCGGTCAGCGTCTTCAACGGTTGATCTCCTCGCGTACCTCGGCGGTCACCCAGTCTGCCCTGGCCGCGGCCGCGTCCACGCCGGAGATGCGGAGGTTCAGCTCCTCGCGTACTCGCTCGTCCTTGACGCCGCCCAGGTTGACCTCGACGTTCACCCTGGCGGTGGTGAGCGCGGCACGCGCGGCCTCGGCCGCGGCGGCAATGTCGGTGACGACGTTGCGGTTGCCGATCGGCAGCAGCAGCTCGCACAATTCGACTACCCGCGCGGCGGCCTCGATCACCCGGGCGGGCGGCTCGGCCGCGCCGGCCAGGGCCGCGGCGATGGCGGCACTGCGCTCCTCGCCCTTGGGCAGCCGGTACGCGTTGGTGACAGCGGTGAACGCCGCCGCGTCCTCCTCGGCCAGCCTCAGCGCCCGCGTCCGCAGGTTGTCGGTCTCGGCGATCACGGCGACGATGGTCTCGGCGTGGGCGGTGTACCTCTCTCCGGTGCTGTAGCGGGCCACCATGCCGAGCAGGGCGGCGGCCTGCGCCGCGTGCAGGGCCGCCGTGGCGCCGCCGCCGGGCGCGGGCACCCGGTCGGCCAGCTCGGCCAGGAAGTCGACGATCTTAGAGTCGCGCATGGCGGCATTCTGCCAGGTCACGCAGGCGCTCACTCGCGATACATCGGCCGCGTGGCGTCCTCGGGGCCGGTCTGGGGCAGATACGGGGACGGCGCCGGGCCGTACGCGGAGGTGTAGGCCGCAGGCTCGACGCGGGCCCGCCAGCGCGACGGGAACGCCGAGACGACCAGCAGCGCCACGCCGAGGAACAGCTGGATTCCGGTGTAGCCCAGGGTGAGGTAGCCGTTCTCCAGGGAGTTGGGCAGCAGGTTCTCCGGCAGCACCCGCACGCCCATCATCTCCACCAGGGGCACGACGCCCAGGCCGGTGAACGACAGGCCGCCGAGGAGCGAGGCGATGGGTGACAGGCGCGACCCGGCCAGGAAGGCCAGGGCGATCCCCGAGGCGGCGAGCAGGCCCACTGCGAGCCAGGAGATCTGGAACGCCGCCTCAGCCTGGAGACGGAGCTCGCCGATGCCGAACCACAGTCCGGCGACGATCAGCGGAGGGAGAAGCAGCCCCGCTACCACTCCCAGAACATGACGGGCACCATTTGACATGACTAACCCCGTTTGTGTGGTTGCGCCCCAACCTACCGCGCGAGATCCGTCAGCGTGGGGTGGTCTTGGAGTCCAGCCAGGTCGTCCTCGCGCCGCTGCTTGGCGTCGTGGGGCGGTTCCTGCAAACTCCCTGTGAAGCGTGCAGCGGGACTTTGCCGCGGGCCGTGACCCCGGGCATCGTGGGCCGCATGAGACCAGCGATCCTGAAGACCGCACTCGGTGCCTTAATCGTGCTCCTGCTCGGCGCCGTGCCCGCGCAGGCCACCTCGAAGCCCGACACGTTCGCGCTGCCCAACGGGTTCCAGCCGGAGGGGATAGCGATCGGGGGCGGGCCCTACGCCTACTTCGGCTCCCGCGCGACCGGTGACATCTACCGGGCCGACCTGCGTACCGGTGAGGGATCGGTCATCAGCAAGGGACCGGGCACGCCGTCGCTCGGGCTCAAGACCGACGGGCGCGGCCGGCTGTTCGTGGCCGGGGGCACCGGCGGCGACGCCCGCGTGATCGACCTGCGCACCGGGAAAGTCGTCAAGTCCTACCGGCTGGCCACCGGCACGGCGTTCGTCAACGACGTCATCCTCACCGGGAACGCCGCCTACTTCACCGACTCCGCCAACCCCGTCCTGTACAAGCTCGAGCTCGGCCGCGGCGGCGCGCTGCCCGGCGAGGCCGTCAAGATCCCGCTCAGCGGCGCCATCCAGTACACGACCGGCAACAACGCCAACGGCATCGCTCCCAGCCCCGACCACAAGTCGTTGCTGATCGTGCAGTCGAACACCGGCAAGCTGTTCGAGGCCGACCCGTCCACCGGCGTCACCACCGAGGTGGACCTGGGCGGCGAGACGCTGACCAACGGCGACGGGCTGCTGCTCTCCGGCCGCACCCTGTACGCCGTCCAGAACCGCCTGAACACGGTCGCCGTCCTCGCCCTCGCCGGCGACGGCTCGGCAGGGAAGATCGTCAAGCGCCTGACCGATTCGCGCTTCGACGTCCCGACGACGGTCGCCGCCTATGGCAATCGTCTCTACCTGCCGAACGCCCGCTTCACGACCACGCCGACGCCGGACACGCCGTACAACGTGGTCGCCGTCAAGCGCTGACGTTCCCCCGGCTATGGCGATCCGGGCCTTGCGAGGTCGCCATGGCCCGGGGGAGCGCGGCTCAGCTCTTGATCGTGTAGCTGTCGCCGTAGACCTTCCACTTCAGCGGCGGGTTCAGGTCGAGGTTGCCGTTCTTGAGGAACACGCGCTGCATCGTGTCCACCCTCGTCGTGTCCTCGTGCGCCTCCTCGGCCTTCATCGCCGCCTTCCGCGCGTCGAGGAACGCGTTCAGGTACGTGACCTCGTTCCCGCCCCGCGCCGGCGGCTTGGCCTTGGCCAGGGCGGTCTTCCTGATGCCGCCGAAGCTCAGCCGGTCGCCGCCGGGCCCGTGCATGACCATCGCGTCGTAGTAGGCGAACTGGCCGAGCGCCCGGAGCCCGTCCTTCTTGGCCTGGGCGACGGCGGGGTCGAAGTAGACGCGGTCGCGCTCGTCGTTCTGGGCCTGCTGGAAGGCGGGATCCTTGGCGGCGGTCTTCCAGTCCTTGGTGAAGCCGGGGTCCAGGCCCTTGTGGGAGTCGGTGCCGTTCACCTTGCGCAGCGCGGGGAGGTATTTCGCCAGCACGTTGCCGGGCTTGCGCTTGGTGTAGAGCTCGACCAGCTCCAGCATGTCGCCGGTGCCGGAGCAGAAGCCGATGATCCCGGCCGTGTAGCCGCGCTCGTCCTTGATGTCCTCGATGTAGCCGTACTGGGCCTTCCAGTCGAGCGAGGAGTTCTCCGCGCTGGACACCAGTCGCATGGCGATGTCCTTCTTGTGCGGGTCGGCGAGGCCGGCCGGGGCGGCGCCGGTCACGGTGAGGGCGACGGTCAGGAGGGAGGCGGTCAGCACAAACGCTCCTATTCGTTAGGAAAGGTTCCTAACGGACCATACTCCTGAAACTAGTCCGGCGGGCGCAGTGCCGCGAGTTGCTGCTCGAACGGCACGACCTCCTCCGGCTCCGCCCTCGCCCGCGGCGTACGGCGCAGCAGGAGATCGGCCAGCTCCTCGGCGGCGCGCTCGATCCGCTCGCCGAGGCCGTCGGTGAAGGAGTCGTGCCCGCCGCCCCAGTCCTCCGAGGCCGCGTAGACGGCCGTCGGTGCGACGACGGCCCGCAGGTACGCGAACAGCGGCCGCAGCGCGTGCTCCAGCGCCAGCGAGTGGCGGGCGGTCCCGCCGGTCGCCGCGATCAGCACGGGCTTGCCCGCCAGCGCGGTGTTGTCGATCACGTCGAAGAAGGACTTGAACAGGCCGCTGTAGGAGCCGCTGAAGATCGGTGTGACCGCGATGAGCCCGTCGGCCTCCGTCGCCGCCTCGATCGCCTCGCGCAGCCTGGCATTCGGGAAGCCGGTCACGAAGCTGTTCGCGATGTCCACGGCGAGCTCGCGCAACTCGATCACGCGCGTGTCCGTCTCGTCCAGCCGCCGCCTGACGGCCTCGGCGAGGCGGTCGGCGAGCAGGCGGGTCGAGGAGGGCTGGGTCAGTCCCGCCGTGACGACGACGAGCTTCATGGGATCTCCTTCAGGCTTCGACGGGCTCGGTGGCGGTCGTCTTGGCGGCGAGCAGGGAGGCGTGCGTGGGCGCGTCGGGCACCTCGGCCGGCCGATCCTTGGCGAACTCCTGCCGGAGCACCGGCACGACCTCCTCGCCGAGGATGTCGAGCTGCTCCAGCACGGTCTTCAGCGGCAGGCCCGCGTGGTCCATGAGGAACAACTGCCGCTGGTAGTCGCCGAAGTGCTCCCTGAACCGCAGCGTCCGGTCGATCACCTGCTGCGGGCTGCCCACGGTGAGCGGCGTCTCCGCCATGAACTCCTCCAGCGACGGCCCGTGGCCGTACACGGGGGCGACGTCGAAGTACGGGCGGAACTCGCGTACCGCGTCCTGGGAGTTCTTGCGCATGAACACCTGGCCGCCGAGCCCGACGATGGCCTGCTCCGGAGTTCCGTGGCCGTAGTGGGCGTAGCGCTCGCGGTAAAGGCTGATCAGGCGCATGAAGTGCTCCTTCGGCCAGAAGATGTTGTTGGCGAAGAAGCCGTCGCCGTAGTACGCGGCCTGCTCGGCGATCTCAGGGGTGCGGATCGAGCCGTGCCACACGAACGGCGGCACCCCGTCGAGCGGCCGCGGCGTCGAGGTGAACCCCTGCAGCGGCGTGCGGAAGCGGCCCTCCCAGTCGACCACGTCCTCGCGCCACAGCTTGTGCAGCAGCGCGTAGTTCTCGATGGCGAGCGGGACGCCCTGCCTGATGTCCTGGCCGAACCACGGGTAGACGGGCCCGGTGTTGCCCCGGCCCATCATGAGGTCCACCCGCCCGTCCGCCAGGTGCTGCAGCATGGCGAAGTCCTCGGCGATCTTCACCGGGTCGTTGGTGGTGATCAGCGTGGTGGCGGTGGAGAGGATCAGGCGCTTGGTCCTGGCGGCGATGTAGCCGAGCATGGTGGTGGGGGAGGACGGCACGAACGGCGGGTTGTGGTGCTCGCCCGTCGCGAACACGTCGAGTCCGACCTCCTCGGCCTTGAGCGCGATCGTCACCATCGCCTTGATCCGCTCGTGCTCCGTCGGCGTCCCGCCCGTCGTGGGATCCGTGGTCACGTCGCCCACGCTGAAGATTCCGAACTGCACTTTAGTCACCATCCATGACTGTTGAATCTTTGACGGCTACGGTAGCGCCATGGCCCCTGGGGTTATTCCATCATCCGGTCAGAGCGCGTTGATGTCCGAGGGGCCGAGGATCCGCTTGGGCGCACCGCGCTCGGCGACCGTGATCATGGCCTGGCCGATCCGCTCCGTCGTGGTCACCGCCGACGGGAACAGCCGGCGCAGCACCGGGTAGAGCGGCCGGACCACGACGTAGGCCAGCCGGTAGAGCCGCGTGCGGGAGGTGATGCCGTGCATGGGCTGTATGTAGCCGGGCCGGAACATGTACGCCTGGAGCGGCAGCGCCAGCAGCGCGTTCTCGGTCGCGCCCTTCACCCGGGCCCACATGGCGCGGCCCTGCGCGTCGGTCCCGACGCCGGACACGTACACGAATGTCGAGTCCGGGCTGAGCCGGGCCAGGGTGTTCGCCACGGACATCGTGTAGTCGTACGTGATGCGCCGGTAGTCCTTCTCGCTCATCCCAGCCGACGAGACGCCCAGGCAGAAGAAGCACGCGTCGTAGCCGGCCAGTTCCTCCTCGATCGGGGTCAGATCGAGCAGGTCGCCATGGGTGATTTCGCGCAGCTTGCCGTGCTCGATCCCCGTCGGGGCGCGGCCGACCGCGAGCACGGCCGTCACCCGGTCGTCGAGCAGGCACTCTCTCAGCACGCCCCGCCCGACCATGCCGGTCGCCCCGAAGAGGATCACTTTCATGCCCGGCTCGCCCCGATCGTCTCGATGATGCCGTCAGGGAGAGGATAGGGCCGCTCGGCGGGCAGCAGCGCGGTCACGTCCGCGCCACGCCCGACCGCCGCGTGCACCGCGCGTGCCCGGTCCGTGATGTCGGTGATCGCCAGCGTCCATTCGTCCACGTAGCGCCGCACCGCATCCCCGGACAGCCCGATCTGGATCGACCGGTGCGGCAGCGCCTCGTGCCGGAGCCCGCGCTCGGGGTCCCACTGGATGCGCACCGGGCTGCGCCGCACCCGCTCCGCCCACCCAGGACGCCCATCGTCATGACTGAGACAGGAGTGCCCCAGCGCCCACTCGAATCCCTCCCGGCTGAGCTCGATCGCCAGCACCCGCCCCTGGCCGGGCTTGGTGGCGTAGCCGCAGCGGTACATCATCCACAGGAACGACGGCTTGATCCACGTCATGCGCTCCCGCTTGAACGGCGCCACGAACCGCTGCGCCGCCACGGCGGGGCCGGCGATGGCGGCGTCGTACGCCTGGTAGAGGGTGATCGATTCCTCGGTGCAGGCGGCGCGGATCTGCCGATAGGACACGTTCATGCCGGCCAGCCTGCCGAAGATCCGTACGACGGGGCAACGGGTTAAGCCCGTCACGGCTGCATGGCCTTGGTCCGGTGCACGGCCTGCAGCAGCCCGATCGCCAGCAGCCCGGCGACCGTGGCCGAGCCGCCGTACGACACGAACGGCAGCGGCACGCCCACGATCGGCATCAACCCCACCGCCATGCCCACGTTCAGGAACGTCTGGAACGCCAGCCACGACACCACGCCACCGGCCAGCACGGTCCCGTACGGTGAGGAGCTGTGCCGCGCGATCGACAGCCCGCGCCAGAGCAGCACCCCCATGGCCAGCACGATGGCCGCGGCCCCGGCGAAGCCGAGCTCCTCGCCGGCGACGGTGAAGATGAAGTCGGTGTGCTGCTCCGGCACGAAGTGCCCGGCCGTCTGCTCGCCGTTGAACAGCCCCTTGCCGGTCAGACCGCCGGAGCCGATCGCGATGCGGGCCTGGGCGGCGTTGTAGCCGACGCCGCCCGGGTCGGACGTCGGGTTGGCCAGCACGAGCAGCCGTTCGAGCTGGTACGGCCGCACCAGCCCCAGCTTCCAGGCCGCCACCGCCGCCCCTGCCGCCCCCGCCAAGCA
>NZ_VCJS01000306.1 GCF_005893125.1 Nonomuraea basaltis
CGTCACGCTTGCCGGCGCACCCTGCGGTCTCTACCAACCCATGAGGTTCACACCCCCATGCTCCGGCATCAGCTCCTGTCATTTCGTGCACACTTACGCACACTCAAAGAACAACTGTTGCCAACCCTTCCCGTCGAGACGCCAGCGCCCCGCCGCCCGAACAGACATCCGAGTCACCAGCAAGACCTGAGACCACCGGCCCTGCCCGTCAAGAAAGGTTGACGCGCTTTCCTGCTCGAACGGGCCTACGCTCGAAGTATGGGAGGGGGACCATTATGATCACCAACATCATCCTGGGTTTCCTCGCGATCATCGCTGTCTTGTCCGGGTTCGGCGGCGTCAGGATCGTCAACCAGATCGAGCGCGGCGTTGTCTTCCGTTTCGGCAGGGCCCAGAAGGAGATCCGCCAGCCGGGGCTCACCTTCCTCATCCCGATCGTGGACCGGATGAGGAAGGTGAACGTGCAGATCGTCACGATGCCGGTGCCCACCCAGGAGGGCATCACCCGTGACAACGTCTCCGTCCAGGTCGACGCCGTCGCCTACTTCCGGGTGCAGGATCCGCTGCGGGCGGCCGTCGAGGTGCAGAACTACCTGTTCGCAGTGGAGCAGGTGGCGCAGACCTCGCTCCGCTCCATCATCGGCAAGAGCGAGCTGGACGACCTGCTCTCCAACCGCGAGGAGCTGAACAAGGGCCTCGCGCTCATGATCGACAGCCCGGCGCTCGGCTGGGGCATCCACATCGACCGCGTGGAGATCAAGGACGTCACGCTGCCCGAGTCCATGAAGCGCTCCGTGGCCCGCCAGGCCGAGGCCGAGCGGGAGCGCCGCGCCCGCGTGATCACAGCGGACGGCGAGTTCCAGGCCGCCCAGAAGCTCGCTGACGCCTCCGCCATCATGGCCCACACGCCCAGCGCCCTGCAGCTACGACTTCTGCAGACGGTGGTCGAGGTGGCGGCGGAGAAGACCTCCACGCTGGTCATGCCGCTGCCGGTGGAGCTGCTGCGCTTCTTCGACCGCGCCGTCCCGGACTCCACCGCGCAGAAAGCGTCGGAGGAGCCGGCCCAGACCACCGCGCCGCAGCTGACGCCGCCCGACGAGCTCGCCAAGCTCCTCGGCACTCGCGACACAGCACGCCGGCCCGACTCCTGACATCGGGCCGGCACCGGGCGATTGACGGGCAACCCGGCCTGGGGAACCCGTCGCCACCTAAGATGACCGCATGGCCGAGACCGACATGCACTACTACAGCACGCTCATCGCGGTCGCCGACGACTGCGCCGCTTCCGGCGGCGTGATTCCTTCGGCCAAGGGTGGCAAGAAGACGGTCGCGGTGCTGCAGTTCGAGATGATCGCCGGCGCGCCCCACGGGCTGACGCAGGCCGACGTGCTGTTCGAGACCTGGCTCCTCCGGCAGGACCTGCCGGAGGAGCCGTCCGAGGAGAAGCGCGCGGAGCTGCGCGCCCGGTTCTTCGCCAGGTCTCAGGCGTGCATGCGGGCCTCGCCGCTGCCCAAGACCTACGGCTGGGGGCTGCTCTTCGACGAGCACGGCCGGGTCGCGCTGTGTCCCCGCGATTCGGCAGAGTACGCCCAGCTGGTCGCGGCCGAATCCGGCGTGACCGTGCTCAAGGCGATGCGCTCCAAGCGCGCCTGACCCACCCGGCACGAGCCCCCGGTCAATATGCCGCACGCACCTGGCAGATGACCAGAGGGCCATCGTGGCTGCGGGGCGGCGGAGCGTGGGTCAGGGTTCCGCGTGCCGGTCGAGACCGAGCGTGGCGATGAGGTCTTCGTGGAGCTCGAACCAGACACGATGGCAGGAGTCGACGTCGGTGCGTTCGACCCAGGAGCCCTCCCCGGCTCGGGCGCGCGCCAAGGCTGTGGTGAATCGTGTGTCGTATCCGCGGAACCGTGTGAGGACGCTCCCGAGCCGGTCTGCGAGTGGCGTGAGTGCGCGGTCGATGCCGGCGAGCTCGTGGAGGACTCCGGCGTCCCAGGCGGGATCGGAGTGGTCGTTGACGGCGAGCCGATCGCCGGCGGTGGGCCGGAGTTGCCAGTCGGTGCAGGCTCGTAGCAGGAGGGCGTTCAGCGGGAGGAACTCGCGGTAGACGTCACGGACCTCGTCGGCACCGCCGACGCGTGCGAGCTCGGCTGCGAGCTGGCGCTCGTTCTCGGCCCGGCCCGGTTCGGTCAACGACCAACCTCCGGTGCCGGCGAAGGCGGTGTGCTCGACCCAGCCACGTGCCTCGGCGTCGCGCAGCATCTCCTTCGTCTCGGCCGCATCGAGCCCGTACCGATGAGCGATCACCGGGGTGTCTGCGAACCCGGTGATGCGCACGGCGTGCAGGACCAGGAGGCCGGGCGGAGAGTCCCGCGTCACGAGGCGGCGTCCTGTCGTGCTGCCAGGCGGGTGTACCGCTGCTGGCACGCCTGGGGGGAATTGAACCCCATCGCGTGCGCCATCTGTGCCCAGGTCAGCCCTGCGCTCCGGGCTATGAACAGCAGGGCAGCTTCGAGTCCTTCGACCTCGGCGCGTGCGGCGGGCAGGAGGGCGAGCGCGCTCAGGATGTCCTCCGGGCCCAGGTCGGCGCCGCGCCAGACGGCGAACTGCGCGAGGTCGACCGCCGACGGCGGGACGGGCGAGGGTCGCCACGGACGGGCGTCGAGCCCATCTGCGCCCCGTGCCAGCAGACGCTCACGCGCGTCCTGCTCACGCTGGGCCTGCACGTGGTCAGCGTGCACGCTGTCAGCGATGTCCTGGTTGCGTGACATGCAACTCATGATGCACAATCAACAGATTGTTGTCAATAATCTGTTGAAAAGGTGGGTGGATGCTCGTACCCCTCAAGGAGGCTGCCGCCGATACCTGCGGGGGCAAGGCCGGCGCACTCGGCGCGCTGCTCCGCGCGGGTCTGCCGGTTCCTGACGGCTTCGTCGTCTCGTTCGCCGCTTACCGCGCCGCTGTCCGCGACCTGGACCTCGGGCGGTTCGCCGGCGAATCGGACGATCTTGACGCAACGCGGCAGGTGATCGAGGCCCACCCGGTCCACGCCACCGTGATCGATGCGCTGGGACGCGCACTCGACGAGCTCGGCGATCCGCCCGTGGCAGTAAGATCATCGGCAGCAGATGAAGACACCGGTCAGGCATCGGCGGCCGGTCAGCACGAGAGCTTTCTCGCTGTGCGCGGAGTCAGCGAGGTCGCCGATGCCGTACGCGCCTGCTGGGCCTCGCTGTACTCTCCACGTGCCATCGACTACCGGGGTGCCTCCGGCCGCGACGACCGGCCGTCCGACGATCTTGTGATGGCCGTCATCGTCCAACGCCATCTGGACGCCGAGGTATCCGGGGTCATGTTCACACCCGCGGACCCGGACGACGCGACCCGGATCGAGGCGTCCTGGGGCCTCGGCCCCAGCATCGTCGGGGGCAAGGTCACCCCTGACGCCTACCGCGTCGCCGAGGACGGGTCGGTCACACGCACCGTCGCAGACAAGCGGACCCGCCTCGACCGGCGCGGCGCGCAGCTCGTCATTCGCGACGTGCCCGCCCGTGCCCGGGACCAACCGACGATCGACGACGCGACCGTCACGCAGCTGGCCAAGCTGGGCAAGGAGATTGCCGGCGTACTCGGTGGACCGCAGGACATCGAGTGGGCCATCGTCGACGGCCGCACCTGGGTACTGCAAGCACGGCCGGTCACCGCCGCACCCCCACCACCGACATCGCCTTCCAGCGCCTCGGATACCCCAGCCGCCACACTCACCGGAACACCAGGCAGCCACGGAACCGTGACCGGCACCGCGAGGATCGTCCGCGGTCCCGGCGACTTCGCGCGCGTGCGGCCGGGCGACATCCTCGTCTGCCCCTTCACCGACCCCGCTTGGACGCCGCTGCTGCGCATCGCCGCCGGCGTCGTCACCGAAACCGGAGGCGTCCTCTCCCACGCCGCGATCGTCGCTCGCGAGCACGCCATCCCCGCCGTCCTCGGCATCCCGAACGCGACGAGCAGGCTCCATGACGACACCGTCATCACCATCGACGGCACCACCGGCACCGTCACGGCGACGAACGCGTGACTGATCCTTCCATCCCATCGAAAGGAGACGGGAAGCGGGCCCGCACGGACACCGCCCCTAACCACTGATGACTACGCGACACCTCTACCTGGCACGCCACGGGGCGGCTGACACGTTTGGGGAGCTCACCGGCATCGGACGCCAGCAGGCGGGCCTGCTGGGCGAACGGCTCGCCAGCGTGCCGGTCGACGCCGTGTGGCACTCTCCGCTGCCACGCGCCGTAGCAAGCGCGCACGAACTCGCCCGGCATCTACCGAACGTGCCTGTGACTGAGGCCGCCGAACTCGTCGATCACGTGCCCTACATTCCCGGCGCGGCCGAAACACCCCCGTCCTGGGCCGGCTTCTTCGACGGCTACGACGACACCGAGGCAGCCTCGGGCCAGAGGCTCGCCGAGGCCCTGGTCGCCCGGTTCGCGAAGGCCCCCGACACGACCACGAAAGGCACCCGGCCCGACACACACGACGTCCTGGTGACGCACGCCTACCAGATTGCGTGGCTGGTGCGGCACGCACTGGACGCGCCGCCATCCCGGTGGCTCGGACTGAACAGCGCCAACACCGCACTGACGGTCATCGAGTACCGCAACGGCCTGCCGCCCACGATCGTGATGTTCAACGACATGAGCCATCTCCCGCCCGACCTGCGCTGGACCGGGTTCCCCGAAGGCATGAGGCCGTGAGGTGACTCCTACTGTCCGTACGCGCTCCTCGGCTTACGTGACGCCGACCGGCTACCACGTGCTCGGCGTGGAGCGCGTGACGGGCGAGCTGCTCGTACTCGCCGAAGCCACTGTGCGGCACGCTCATCCAGGCGGCCCTGCCGGACACCGCCTGAGGCATCAATCCTCGTCGGCGGGGAGGGTGAAGAAGCGGACGTAGAGAGGGCGGGCGTCCGGCGGGGCCTCGTCCGCCGGACGGCTGTACCTGAGGAGCAGGGCGACGTACTCGTTGTGGAAGTCGTTCAGCTCCTGCTTGGTCATGCGCGCCACCCCGCGCGAGCCCTTGGCCCAGTCGGGGTCGGCGCGGTAGGCGGCGGGGAAGCGTTCCAGCAGGGCGCGGTCCTCCTCGAGGCCGATCCGGTGGAACTCCATCAGCACCGCGCGATCCTCCGGGGCGAGCTGGTCGGGAGTGGGCAGGCGCATGTCGCGGGGCGTGTCGGCGCGGCGCCACCAGCGTTCGCGGCCGGTCGAGCGCTCGGGGATCTCTTCGATGAAGCCGTATTTCTCGAGCTGGCGCAGGTGGTAGCTGGTGGTGCCGGTCTTGGCGCCGAGCAGCTCGCCGAGGGTGGTCGAGGTGGCGGGGCCGTGGATGTTGAGGTGGGTCAGCATGCGGCGGCGCATGGGGTGTGCCAGAGCCTTGAGCCGGTCTGGGTCGTCGAGCAGGAACGGCTCGTCATCCTTCATGAGGAGCAGGCTAGTCCTTCAGAACGATATCTGCAGACATCTGTATGCCGAGCTTTCTCTGCAGACTATTGTCGGCGGCATGATGAGAATCTTCGCGGCCATCGTCGCCGCGTTATTCCTGCTCGCCCCTCCCGCGGTGGCTGCGCCACCGGCCGTGCCGGGCGACCTGACGGTGACCGAGGTGAGTTTCCGCGGCGGCGGGAATCTGGTGCTGCACGGCAGCGTGATCAGCCCGGCGCGGGCCGGGAGCGGGCGGTCCGGAGTCGTGCTGGTGCACGGGGCCGGGGCGGGGACGCCCCGGGAGAAGCTGCTGGGCGAGGCCGTGGCCTTCGCCCGGCAGGGGCTGTCCGTGCTGATCTACGACAAGCGGTCCGAGGGCTATTCGCTGTTCGAGAGGTCGTACGCGCAACTGGCCGACGACGCGCTGGGGGCCGTGGAGACGCTCAAGAAGCAGCCGGAGGTCGATCCGGGCAAGGTCGGCATCTGGGGGCTCAGCGAAGGAGGGTGGGTCGCGCCGCTGGCGGCCTCGCGGTCCGGGGACATCTCCTTCGTCATCCTCGTCGGCGCCAACGCGCTGCAGCCGCTGCGGCAGCAGACCTGGGCGGTGGCGGCCGGGCTGCGCAAGGCGGGAGTGAGCGGGTCGCTGGTCGGCCATGCCGAGCCCAAGCTCTACCGGGCGATCGCGGACGGCGGGATGTTCCCCGAGCCCTACCACGACCCGGAGGCGGTCCTCGCGCGGCTGCGGCAGCCAGTGCTGGGCATCTGGGGGGTCAACGACCTGCTGACGCCTCCCAGGGAGACGCCGCCGATCATGGCCAGGGCCCTCGAGGACGGCGGGAACCGGCAGTACACGTTCCGGTTCTTCGCCGACGCCGAACACGCCGCGCACCAGACCCCCGACGGCGGGGTCACCCGGCTGCCCGAGCTGGCGCCCGGTTACGCGGAGATGGTCGGGAGCTGGGTGGGCGAGGTGACCTCGGGGCGCGCTCCCGTGGCCCAGGTGTCGGGGCCCGCGCCGGTGCAGGCGGACGATTCCGTGGGGGTGCCGCCCACCGAGTGGTGGGAGTCGTCGGGCGTGCAGGCCGCGGCGCTGATGTTGTTCCTGGTGGCGTTCGGCGGGTATCCCGTGGTGGCCCTGGTCCGGCGGATCAGGCGGCGGGCGGACGTGGTGCCGCTGGGGGCGGCACGGCTGGTCAGCGCCGGGGGGCTGGTGGCGGTGGCGGGCGGGTTCTCGTACCTGGTCTACGTGCTCATGACGAGTGGGAAGCTGGCGGCGCCGGGGCCCCTGGTGGTGGGCCGGCCGGTCGTCTGGCTCGCGCTGCAGGCGGCGGCGGTCGTCACCGTCGTGGCCACTGTGCTCACCGCGGTGAGGTGGCGGCGCTCCGCCGGGCGCGGCGAGAAGGCCCGGCTCGGGCTGCTGATCGCAGGTGGCGCCGCGTTCGTGCCGTGGGCGGCGTACTGGGGGCTGTTGCTTCCGTAATGTGCCTTTCCGGTCCATCTTGATGGCCACGGCGATACGTCATCGGCCGGGCGGGGTCACGCGCTCCGTGCCATGGCACCGGGGCTGCCGGCTAACCGGTGAGCTCGGCCATGCCCTGCTGCCGGGTCGTGACCGGGCGGTAGCCGAGCTCGCGGGTGGCCTTCGAGATGTTGATCGTGCATTCCTGGCCGGCCAGCCACACGCTCATGTAGTCCAGCGGCGGCGCGCCGGTCAGCCCCAGCCACCGCCAGACCGTCTCGCCCGCCGACGCGGCGGCGAACGCCGGCCCGCGCGGCAGCGACCTGCGAGGCGGTGTGACGCCCTGGGTGGCCAGCAGCTCGGTGACGAAGTCGCGGAAGACGACCGGGCTGCCGTCGGTCACGAAGTACGCCTGCCCGGGGCGGCCCCGTTCGGCGGCCAGCACCAGTCCTTCGACGGCGTTGTCGACGTGCGTCGTGTCGGTGAGGTGGCGCCCGCCGCCGATCCAGGCGAACCTGCCGCTCTTGACCATGGTCACCAGCTCCGGCAGCACGGTCGCGTCGCCGGCGCCCCAGACGAAGCGGGGCCGCAGCACGACCGTCTCGATGCCCTCGGCGGCCAGCACGAGCTGTTCGGCGGCGGCTTTGGAGGCGGAGTAGTGGGCGCGCGAGTCCGGCCGCAGCGGCGCGGTCTCGTCCACGCCGACCAGGGGCTGCCCGTTCATCAGCGCCGCCTCGGTGCCGACGTGCACGAGCCGCCGCACTCCCGCCGCGCGGGCGGCGCGCACCACGTTGGCGGTGCCGTCGACGTTGTCGGCCCAGAACCTGGCCCGGCCGCCGCCGCGCGAGGTCCTGGCGGCGGCGTGGAAGGCGATCTCGCTGCCCGCCGCGGCGGCCCGCAGCGCGTCCACGTCCTGGACGTCGCCGCGTACGGGCTTCGCGCCCAGGGCCTCGACCTTGGCGGCGGCGTCGTCGCTCCGGACCAGGGCGCGCACGCCGTGACCGTCCTTGACCAGGCGGGAGATGAGCTGCCCGCCCACGAATCCCGAGCCGCCGGTGACGAACACCGTTGCCATGGCCTGCCCCTAACTATGACGATTGTTATATGTATGACGTCCACTATAGTTACAGGCATGCCGAGATCCAAGTCCGATTCGCGGGAGAAAATCGTCGAGAGCGCGCGCAGGCTGCTGAGCGTGCAGGGCCTCCAGGGCACGGGGATGGCGCAGATCATCGCCGAGAGCGGGGCCCCCAGGGGGTCGACGTACTTCCTGTTCCCCGGGGGCAAGGAGGAGATCGCCGTGGCCGCCGTCAGGGCCGCGACGGCGGACTCGGTGACGTTCATCGCCGAGACTCGGCGGACCAGTCGCACCGCCCGGGAGTGGGTGACCACGATGGCCGGGCATTTCGCCCGCCGCCTGGAGGACTCCGGCTTCACCGAGGGGTTGCCGATGACGACGGTGACGCTCGACTCGGTCCCCGGCTCGGCGGCGCTCAGCGCCGCCTGCCACGAGGCCTACGAGTCGTGGGTGACGGCGCTGGAGGAGAGCCTCGTCGGGTACGGTGTGCCGGCGCAGGAGGCGCGCGGACTGGCCATGCTGATGCTCGCCACCCTGGAGGGCGGCATGATCCTGGCCCGCGCCTACCAGTCGCTGGAGCCGCTGGAGCTGATCCAGGCCCAGATCCTCACGCTGCTGCCCGGCGACCGCCCTCGACGCGAGACGGAGACTTCCGTACCCTGACAACCCCGGCAGAGCTCGGCCAGCGCCTGGGTCAGACCCAGGTGCTGCGGACGCCGGACTGGTCGCGGATGACGCCGGAGCTGTTCCCCCAGCGGATCGCCGACACCCTGGCGGGCCGCTCCAGCCGGCTCTACCCCGACTGGAGTGGGTTCGGCCCCGGACGTGCGGGCGTCGTGCGGGTGGCGCGTCCGGGGCCGGTCAATGGCGCGGAACGGCGTCAGGAGAGCCGCTGGATGGTCCAACGGTGTTGACGGTCGCGCCGGCTGGGCTGACGGGCAGGAACAGGAGTGCGGCTAGCGCGCTCAGGACCAGATGGCCGGCAACGTCTCGCGGGGTGAAGCGGCGCGCAACTGACTTGTGATTCCTACGCGCGTGGTCGCGAAACATACGTCAAGGACCCGTATGGACGGGTGCGACGGTGGTGCTGTTACCGTAAGCGCGGTGCGCCGGGAAGTCTGGTCGGCAAGGTCCTATCCCATACGACTCTGCGGAGGCTTCCCCTGTGGGCACCTTGCTGACGGCCTTCGCCGGCCTGCTGCCGGCCGTGCTCATTTCAAGCCTGGCCCATCGCACGATCCTGTCCACCGCGGCGCTGTTCCTGGTGGCCGGGTTCGTGCTGGGCGACGGCGTGCTCGGTGTGGTGTCCGTGCAGGTGGACGACGAGCGTGAGGTCCCGGTCTGGTTCGGCGCCGCGCGCCGGTTGCGCGAAGGATCCCAGAGAGGTTCGGCGTTATGAGGCTCCGCACAAGGTCCTTCCTGGACCGGTTCCACCACCCGGCGCAGGTCATCGCCACCGGCTTCGGCGCGGCCATGCTGCTCGGCACCCTTCTGCTGTCGTTGCCGATCGCCACCACCTCCGGTACCTCGGCGGGCTGGCTGGCCGCGTTGTTCACCGCGACGTCGGCGGTCTGCGTCACCGGCCTGGTCGTGGTGGACACCGAGTCGCACTGGTCGGTGTTCGGCGAGGTGGTGATCGCCGCCCTGATTCAGGTCGGCGGGCTGGGCATCATGACGCTGGCCACGCTGTTCACCGTGCTGGTGGCGGGGCGGCTCGGTCTGCGTGCCCGGATCTTCGCCCAGGCCGAGACCAAGGCGCTGAGCATGTCCGATGTACGGCGAGTCGTGCGCAATGTGGTCATGTTCAGCCTGCTCTGCGAGGCCGTGGTGGCCGTGGTGCTCACCATCCGTTTCCTGACCGGGTACGGCGAGCCGTTCGGCCGCGCCGTCTATCTCGGCGCCTTCCACGCGGTGTCGGCGTTCAACAACGCCGGATTCGCCCTCTGGCCGGACAGCCTGATGAGGTTCGTGACTGACCCGTGGATCTGCCTGCCCATCGCCGCCGCGGTCATCGTCGGCGGGCTCGGCTTCCCTGTGGTGTTCGAGCTTGCCCGCTCGTGGCGGCACCCGAGCCGCTGGACGGTTCTCACCAGGATCACAGTCGGGGTAACGCTGGTCCTGCTGGTGGTCGGCACGCTGGTCTTTATGACCACCGAGTGGCGCAACCCCGCCACCCTGGGGAGGTTGGATGATCCCGGCAAGCTGCTGGCCGCCTTCTTCACCGGCGTCATGCCGCGCACGGCCGGGTTCAACAGCCTGGACATCGCCCAGCTGTATCCCACCAGCCTGCTGGCCACCGATGCGCTGATGTTCATCGGCGGCGGCAGCGCGGGCACCGCGGGCGGCATCAAGGTCACCACGTTCGGGCTGATGGCCTTCATCATCTGGGCCGAAATGCGCGGCGAATCGCGTGTCAACGTCGGCCACCGCCGCCTGGCCGAAAGCGCGCAGCGGCAGGTCGTCTCGATCACGATGATCAGCGTGGCCCTCGTCATGGTCTCCACCTACATACTGCTGGCCCTGACCGCGCATAGCCTGGACCAGGTGCTGTTCGAGGTGGTCTCCGCATTCGGCACCGTCGGACTGTCGGCCGGGATCACCGCCGATGCCACGCCCGCCGGGCACCTGCTGTTGGTGCTGCTCATGTTCGTAGGCCGGATCGGGCCGCTGACGCTGGGCTCGGCGCTCGCGTTGAAGGAGCGTGCCCGCCATTACGAACTACCCGAGGAGCGTGTCATCGTTGGCTGACGAGAAGAGCGACGCGGTCGTGGTGATCGGGCTGGGCCGGCGCTGGGGTCGATGGTCGTGCTGACCCGCAGCTTGCTAAGCCCGGCGGAAATAGGCTCTCGCCGACGGAACCGCGAGCAGGATGATCACGAGGAGCGAGCCCAGAGTGGTCAGGACGAGCTTGGCGATGTTCACGGGGAGCAGCCAGCCGGGCATGACGTGCGTGGCCGCGTCGATCAGGGCCGGCACATCGATGCGCGTAAGCATGGAGTCCCCTGAGTTCTTGAAGGACGACTCCATGAACTGAGCGGTGAACAGCTGTCCGGGGATGATGATGACCCCCATGGCGAAGAGGATGGGCTGGAAGATCCAGGACAGGATCCGGCCGACCCCTTTCCCAGCCAGGTTGAGCACCGCCAGAGTCACCAGAATCAGGGCGAGCACGATTGCCAACGTCTCGCTCCCCCCGAAGTTGATGCCGTGCTGGGCCAGGATCGTTGCGGGGAGCCCCTGTCGCACGATTTCCGCCTCGGCGGCCGCCTGGGCGTCTGCACCATAGAGGAGAACGACGAAGGTTCCGATCAGGAAAGGTATGACGGTCAGCAGCTGCAGTGACGCGGCTACGACGATGCTGCGCGGGCGGCGTACTTCCCGGGTGTGAGGTTGATGGGTCATGTCGGCTCCTCGACGATCCGATTGAACTAAGTGCAACAGTATGGCGGCATTTGAACTAAGTGCAACAGGCCAGTCGAACTTTGTGCAAAATCTGTATCCTGAGGCCATGCCGCGTGACACGCTGACCAAGGGACAGATCGTCCGGGCCGCCGTCGAGGTCCTGGACGCCGAAGGCGTGAACGGCATGAACATGCGGCGGCTCGGCGCCCAGCTGGGCTCGGCGGCAACGGCGATGTACTACCACGTGGAGAGCAAGGACAAGCTGGTGGTGCTCGCCGCCGATCACGTCTTCGGCGAGATCGAACTGCCGGACCTCGCCACGATCGGATGGCAGGAGGCGGCGGCCACGCTGGCCCGCGGCGCCTATGCGATGATCACCCGGCACTTCTGGTTGATACCGGCCATGAGCACGCATCTCATCTACGGTCCCGGCAAGGCCCGCTACGACGAGCACTGCCTGGCCGTCTACGAAGCCGCGGGTTTCAGTGATCAGGACGCCGACCAGGCTGCCGCAACGGTCCTGATGTTCGTGATCGGCGCCGCGCAGGGCGAGGCCGCAGAGTCGGCCTGGCGGGCTCAGCTGCGCCGCGCGGGCGCGGACGAGGAGGAGCAGCTGCGCGACACCATCGCGCACATCAGCGAGATCGCTCAGCAGTTCCCCCGCCTGCGCGCTCGCGCCATGCCCTCAGCGGACGCCACCACCGCCCAGCCGGCCGAGGCCACCTTCGAGTTCGGTCTGCACGCCCTCCTCGACGGCCTGCAAGCACGACTCGCGGCCGGCTCGATTCGCCCTCGTTGACGCGGGGAGAGCCGTGGCGACGACGGCGCCGTCGCGTTTGTGGCTGACCCGAAAATTCGACCTTCACGTGGGCAGGCGGCAGCGAACCCCGAGCGGCAATGAGCGATGATGCTTCGCGGTGAGTTGTGTCAGGTCGGCTCGGGCTCGATGAGGACGGCCTTGCCGTTGCG
>NZ_VCJS01000307.1 GCF_005893125.1 Nonomuraea basaltis
TCACAGCCGGATGCTTCCAGGATCGCCGCGGACGCGCGCAGTCGCCTCGGTGAAACCGTGTTCACCGAGGCGACCCGTGCTGGTGAGCGGCGGGATTGGCGTGAGCTGGCCGAGATCACGCTCGCTTCGTGAACGTCGCGCGCGCCCACAGGTAGCCGATCAACGCGAGCCCCACACACCAGGCGATCGCCGTGATGGCCGAGCCCGCCGACGGCGCGCCGGTCAGCAGCCCGCGCAGGGTTTCGATGATCGAGGTGAACGGCTGGTACTCGGCGAATTGCCGCGCACCCGGCCCCATCTTGTCGGCCGGCACGAATGCGCTGCTCAAAAAGGGCAGGAGCATCAGCGGGACAGCGGCGATTCCCGCGCTTTCCGGCGACTTCGCCGCGAGGCCGAACGCTACGGTCAGCCAGCCGATCGCTACTACCGTCAAGGCGACGATGCCGATCACGCCGAGCCACTCCGTGAAACTCGCCGACGGTCGGAAGCCCATCAGCAACGCGACCCCGATGATGAGCGCGATGGCCACCAGGGTCCGTAGCATGGTCGCGATCACGTGCGCGTTCAACACCGCGGCCCGGGACACATGCATGACGCGAAGCCGGTTGATGAATCCGGTCGTCATATCGGAATTCACCGCGATCGCGGTGGGGCTGATCCCGTAGCAGATAGTCGTCATGATCAACCCTGGGGTCGCGTAATCGGCATAGTTGACCCCGACGCTGAACGCGTCGCCGAACACGTAGACCATGAGGAACATCATGAAGATCGGTACGAGTATGGCGTTGATCAGTGTCAGCGGATTTCGCACCGTGTGTCGGAAGTTGCGCCGCAACATGGTCGCGGAATCCGCCAGGGAAGCTGAGATGGCACTCATCGTGTGCTGACCTCCTTGTTCTTGTGACCGGTGAGGGCGAGGAAGACGTCATCCAGGTCCGGTGTGTGCACCGACAATTCCTCGACTTCGATGGATTGCGCATCGAGCCGGTCGAGCAGCGCGCGCAACGACCTCACCCCGCCATCGCCGGGTACACGCAAGGTCAGCTCTTCGTCGTCCCTTGCGGACTCGTGCAGGACCCGTGCCGCGACGTCGAGTTCGTGCCGATTGGTGAACCGCAGCCGGATGTGGCTGCCGGGAACCCGGCGCTTGAGCTCATCGGCGGTGCCCTCGGCGACCAGCCGGCCCTGATCGAGTACGGCGATGCGGTCGGCGAGTTCGTCGGCCTCCTCGAGATACTGGGTGGTGAGGAAGATGGTCGTACCGTCGGCGACCAATTCCCGGATGATCTCCCACATGGTGCGGCGGCTGCGCGGATCGAGTCCCGTCGTGGGCTCGTCCAGGAAGATGACCCGCGGCTTGCCGACCAGCGTCATGGCGAGGTCCAGCTTGCGGCGCATGCCGCCGGAGTAGGACGCTGCCAGTTTGCTCGCCGCTTCGACCAGGTCGAACCGGTCGAGCAACCGGTCGGCGATCTGTTTGCCCTCTGCCTTGGGCAGGTGCAGGAGATCCGCCATCAGCAGCAGGTTCTCCTCGCCGGTGAGCAGGTCGTCCACCGAAGCGAACTGCCCGGTGACCCCGATCGCCGCGCGTACCGCCTTGGTTTCCGTGGTCACGTCGTGCCCAGCGACGACCACCTTCCCGGCGTCGGGGGTCAGCAGCGTGGTCAACACGTTCACCGTCGTGGTCTTCCCGGCGCCGTTGGGCCCGAGCAGGGCGAAGATCGTGCCAGCCCGGACATCCAGGTCGATGCCGTCGAGTACGATCTTGTCTTTGTATGCCTTTCGCAGCCCCGAGGCTGTAATCGCTGAACCGTTCATGGCATCCACCGTCGCCGACCGCGCTGATACCGGGCCGTTGCCGTGCTGACGCGGCCGCTGACACGACACCGTGTGCGCCGGAAACCTGCCGACCGGCTGGGTCAAGACGGACGACTTCTGGAATCAGACCCGCTGCGGAAACCCGTCCAGGATCACCCAGAACATGTGGACCATCCAGCGCCTCTCCTGACGCCGTTCCGCGCCATTGACCTGCCCCGGACCGCACCGCCGGCACAATGCCCGCACGTCCGGGGCCGAACCCCGTTCAGTCAGGGTGGAGCCAGCCATCGTTACGGCCGAGGTGCACGGGTTCGGCGGAGACGAGGCGGTCGGGGAGGCCGTGTTCGCCGCCGTGGGGCACGATGGTCAACTATGTGAGGGGGGACGGCGATGAACATCGAGAGCGAGGCCGGTGCCGCGCTGGACACCGGGATGACCAGCAAGCAGTGGATCAAGGCCCGCCTTCCGATCGACGGGCCGATCATCGCGCAGGTCACAGAGCCGGGCGCCCGGCGGATCTCCAGCACGTGACGGCACCGTGGCCGCGGATGGGACGCCTGTGTCAACCGCCGCTCGCTGCCGATCGCCTGGTGTTCAGCTGGTCGAAGCCGACCGCGACGAGGATGAGCACGCCGATGGCGATCTGGAGGTAGAAGGCGTTGATCGCCAGGAGGTTGCCGCCGTTGTTGAGTACGCCCATGATCAGCGCTCCGGTGGCGGCGCCGATCGCGCTGCCCTTCGCGCCGAAGAGGCTGGCGCCGCCGATGACGCAGGCGGCGATCGCGCTGAGCTCGAAGCCGGTGCCGGCGGTGGGGATGCCCGCTCCCAGGCGGGAGGCGAGCAGCACCCCGCCGAGACCGGCGAGCAGGCCCGAGATCATGTAGACCGAGATCGTCACCATGCGGACGGGGACGCCGGCGAGGCGGGCCGACTCCGGGTTCGAGCCGACGGCGTAGATGTAGCGGCCGAAGACGGTCCGGGTGAGCACGAACCACATCACGGCGGTGACCACGGCGGCGATGATGAGGAGGTTGGGGATTCCCAGGATCGTGCCGTTGGCGATGACCTGGAATGCGTCCGGTACGCCCTGAATGGTCTGGGCGTCGGTGCTGACCAGGACCATTCCGCGGGCGATGCCGAGCATGCCCAGGGTCGCGATGAACGGCGGTAGCAGGGCCCGGGTCACCAGCAGGCCGTTGACGACCCCGAGCCCGGTGCCGATCCCCACTCCGAGCAGAATCGACGGCAGGATCGGCATGCCTGCGACCAGGAGCTGCGCCGTGGAGGCGCCTGACAGGCCGAGGATCGACCCGACCGACAGGTCGATCCCGGCTGTCAGGATGACCAGGAGCTGGCCGACCGCGATGATCCCGAAGATGGCGACCTGACGGGCGAGGTTGGACAGGTTGTTGCCGGTGAGGAACTCGTCGCTGGCGAGCGTGAGGGCGCCGATCGCCACGAGCAGCACGACGAGCCCGCCGCTCTCCCGTCCGGCGATGTCTCCCAGCGTGATGACCCGTCGCCTCGGCTCGGGCGCCTGCCTGAGCTTCGGCACCGTCTCCAGCGCCGCCGCATCGTCTGTTTCGGCGCCGGGCGGCCTGTTGGTGATCGTCGTGGTCTCGATCGGCTCGCGCCAGATCAGCTTAGGCATCTCGCTGCCCCCCTCCTGGGTCGTCCGGCGTCGGTGGAATCGCGCGCTGAGGGGCCGGAACCTCGCCGGAGAGCGATGGGGCGCCGTCCGGACTCTCGTCTTCGGCGGCCGGGAGCTCGGCGCCTCCGCTGCCGCTCGCCAGGTGGAGCACGTCCTCCTCGGTGGCGGATCCGGGAAGCTCGCCCGCGATCGCCCCGTCGCGCAGCACGAGGATGCGATCGGCGAGCCCCAGCAGCTCCGGGAGGTACGACGAGACCACGATGATCCCCAGCCCGCTCGCCGCCAGGTCACCGATGACGGTGTAGAGCTCGCCCTTGGCCCCGACGTCGATGCCCTTCGTGGGCTCGTCGAACATCAGTACCTTCGGCTTGGTGAGCAGCCAGCGGGCGAGCAGCACCTTCTGCTGGTTGCCGCCGGACAGCGTCGACACCGGCTGGTCGTAGGAACCGGCACGCAGCCGCAGGCTGTCGAGCAGCCGGTCCGCCGCCTCAGCCTGTTCGCGGCCGGGCAGGAGACCACGGCGGGAGCCTCTGCGCAGGCTCGCGATGGTGACGTTCTCCCGGATCGACAGCTCTGGCAGCAGTCCCAGCACCTTGCGGTCCTCGGTGAGGAGCCCTACCCCGGCGTTCATCATCGTGCGCGGTCCGGACGGTTTCACCGGCTTGCCCCCGACCTCCAGCCGACCGGCCACGATGGGAGCGGCGCCGAAGATGGACAGCAGCAGCCCGCTCCTTCCCGCCCCCAGCAGCCCTCCGATGCCGAGGATCTCCCCGGCCCCGACGTGGAGGTCGATGCTCGGCGAGCGGTCGAACCGGCGCAGCCCTCGGACACGCAGCGCGGGCGTTCCTGCGTGCCGGTGGGTCTCCGGATACAGAGAGCTGATCTCCCGGCCGACCATCGCGGTGATCAGTCGGTTCTCGTCGTAGTCGCTGATCGGCCCTGCCTCGGACAGACCCCCGTCCCGCAGGACGGTCACCCAGTCGCCGATCTCGAACATCTCCTCAAGCCGGTGGGTCACGTAGAGCATCGCTATACCGCGCTCGCGCAGCCGCAGAATGTGCTGGAGAAGCCGCTCCGACTCCGCCTCGGTGAGCGCCGTGGTCGGCTCGTCGAAGACGATCACCTTGACGGAGTCCGCGGTCAGCACCTTGGCGATCTCCACGAGCTGGCGCGTGGCCGCCGGGAGCCGTTCCACGATCGCCTGTGGGCTGAGATCCGTCAGGCCGACCTCGTCGAGGGCCTTCCTGGCGCGGGTCTGCAACCGGCTCTTGGCGATGATCCCGGTGCGCGCTGGAAGGCGGCCCATGAACAGGTTCTCCGCGACCGACAGGTGGGGCAGCAGGCTGAGCTCCTGGTAGACGGCCTGGACGCCGGCCGCGCGCACCGATGCCGGGGTCGGCGCGGTGACCGGCCGGCCGTCGATCTCGTAGCTGCCGCTGTCCCGGCGCAGCGCACCCGTCAGCACCCGGATCAGGGTCGACTTCCCCGCGCCGTTCTCCCCGGCAAGGCAGTTCACCTGGCCGGGGAGCAGGCGGAGCGAGACGTCGCTGAGCGCCTGGACGGGGCCGAAGGCCTTGGAGACGCCGTGCAGTTCGACGACCGGATGGACCATCATTCCGCCTTCATCGTCGGCGGGTTCAGTAGCTGCTTCACATCGGGCTCTGTCATGTTCTTCTTGTCAGCCACGACCGCCCCGGGATCGATGTCACGCGGCGGGATACGTTCGACCGTGGCCATCCCGGCCGCCAGAACACCCTGGTAACCGAAGAAGTAGGGGTTCTGCACCACCAGCGCGTCGATCGTGCCGGCGGTCAGCGCGGCGATCTCCTGCGGGTCGGAGTCGAACGCCACGACGGGGACGGTCTCGGAGGCGCGGTTGTCCTGGATCGCCCGAGCCGCGCCGACACCTGAGGTGTTGTTGTCAGCGAACACCCCCGCCAGGTTCGGGTTGGCGGTCAGCGCATCGTTGACCTGCGACGCCGCGGTGTTGATGTCGTTGTTGTTGTAGCGCTGCAGCGCCACCTCAACCTGCGGGCAGTTGTTCGCGATGCCCTGCTTGAAGCCGGCGTCCCGATCGACGAGTGACTGGATGCCGGCCACGGAAGACTCGATCATGACACTGCCGCTCGTCTTGTTCTGCGCCTTGAGCAGCTCGCACATGCGCTTGCCCGCCTGCATCCCGGCCTTGACGTTGTCGGTGCCGATGAACCCCTCCGAGGCGGTGGTCACGCGGCTGTCCACGGTGATGACCTTGAGACCCGCCTGGCGCGCCCGGTCGATCGCCGAGTTCAGGGCGCTGGAGGAGTTGGGCGCGATGACCAGCCCGTCAACGCCCCGGGAGATGGAGTTCTCCACCAGTTGCACCTGCTGGTCGATGTTCGTCTCGGACGTCGGGCCGAAGGTGCTCACGTTGAGACCGAAATCCTCACCCGACTGCTTCGCCCCAGCGATCATCGTCTGCCAGAACGAGGAGTCACTCGCCTTGATGATCACGTCGATCTTCTTGCCGCTCGCCGCACCGCCCGAGCCGCCGCCCGCTGCCTGTCCGGCTGTACTCGTCGCCCGGCCTCCCACCACTCCGAGCACCAGCGCCACCAGCGCGATGGCCGCGACCAGTGAGAGCGAGAAGACGATACGAGAACGAGCCATGACGGCCTCCTGAAAAGTGTCTCAGACGGCAGTCACGCTCGGTCGCGTCTCTTGAGCCTGATGATGGACAAGCGCCAACGGCGGTGAGGTCCGCCCCCCGGAGAACTCTTTATTCAACAAGGACTCAAAACAGGTGGTCTCTTCCAGCAAAGCCCGGGAAGTTACTGGTTGGAAACTAACAAAGAGAAAAGAACTCATTACTCGCATCTGCCACCCACCGCAACAGCGCCGGCCTGCAGCGGGGAAACACGGCCCTTGGAGGTTGGTCGCCTGACCAGTCCAAGGGCCGCTGAGCGACTACAGCAGGATGCGTCTGCGCCTTGCCTCCTGGCGAGGAAGCCGGACTCTGGCGAGTTCTCGCAGCGCTCGCGACGCGCCGCTCTGCCTGGCCAGGGCACGAGCCTGACGGGCCGTCTCGGCCGACCGCTCCCTGTCGTGGGCGTCGGCGTACGCATGGGCCATGCGGGCCATGGCGTAGGCGATGGCATAAGTCGGCTGCGCCTTCGGCGGTTCCTGTTCCAGGATCTCGATCGCGCCGCCGGCCTGACCGAGATCGACGAGACACCCGGCGCACAGCACGTTGTGCGCTTCGGCGGAACTGTCGAACCGATAGGTCGTGTCGTCGCCCGGTTCCTCCAGCGACTGCGCCGACTCCTCCAGGCGGCGATGGCACATGTCCACGTCCCCGGCGAGGGCGTGACCTTGCGCTTCGTGATGCCGTGACAGCGCGTCCACCCGCGGAGGAAGGACGGCGCGTTCGCGAGCGGCAACGGCGAGGTCGACGAGCCGGCCGGGATCACCGGTGGTGTCGGAAAGGCCGCCCCGCTGGGCGAGCGTGTACGCCTCCAGCAGCGCGTCCGCCGCTTCACGGGCGTCGCGGATGGCCTCGTCCGACCACGCCAGCGCCCCGTCAGGGTCGCCGGCCTCGTGGTGCATGCGGCTGTTGAGCTCCGCGTTCTCCGCGGCCAGCCTCAGGAAGGCCTGCCTGACAGACGAACCGGCATCGCGGTGGAACCCCTCGATTCCAGCGAAGACGGGCTGCAGCACGTTGATCAGGTCGGCGGGCCGGAGATCGGTTCGGGTGTAGGCGTCGAGGGTGGCCCTGAAGTAACGGACCGTTCCGTCATCGGCCCGCTGGGGCGCCTCGATCGCTCGACCGGTGCGCTCCTCCTCCTCGGCTGTGAACATCCCCGACTGCAGCGGAATGCCCGTGAGGTAGTGCCACAGAGTGGTGCCGGTCTGCCACAGAGTGGTGCCGGTCGCGTCCCCGACGAACAGGTCCGCCTCCTCCACGCCGAACGCCCGGCAGAGCAACTCCGCGTGCGACTCGTCGGGCCGCCGCTCTCCGGTCTCCCAGAGATGAATCATCGAGCTGAGCGTCTCCGGTGTGGGCAGCTGATCACGCGACGTCTCGTCCGCCGCGTCGGCCAGCCGTCTCCCGAGCTCCCGGCGGCTCCACAGTCGCCCGCGGCGCAGGACCCGCAGGCGGGCGGCCCAGATCGGAACATCGATGTCAACCATTGACGCTTCCCTCCCTGTCCGAGTCATTTGTCCCTATTGTCCGCCTTCTGGAGCTGTCTCGTTAGCCCTGAATCGGTAGATCAGCCGAGCAATGTCACAGGTCCGTCGCCGGCGAACGCGTCTCAATACCCAGTGGCGGCCGCGCCGGCCGCTCCGCCGAGGTCAGGAAGCGCGTCAGCGGAGCAGGAGGCGGTCCATCGCGTCGACCAGCCAGTCGGCGTAGTCGCTCAGTCCCCACTTCCGGCCGGCCATGAACGCCTCCGCCGTCTGAGCCGTGAAAGTCGCCCAATAGATGTCGGTGGCACGCTCGACGGTCAGCCCCGGGCGCAGCAAGCCGGAGAAGGATTCGACGATGACCCGCGCGTCGGTGTAACGGCGCCGTTCGTACTCCTCCCACGCCTCGCCGATCTCCGGATCGGCTGCCGCCGCCTCCCGGAACACCCGCGTGATCGGCCCGGCCCGGGGCAGCCAGTCCTGCGCGATTCCGCTCATCAGGCGCAGTTTTCTCTCCTTGTCGCGCTCAGTGAGCAACTGCTGGAACCGGTCACGCTGCATCAGCGGCTCAAGTGCGGCGTCGCCCGCGATGCTCTCGTCGACCACGGCCAGGAGCAGCGCCGCCTTGCTGCCCTGCGCGTACACGGTCGGCGCGGAGACGCCCGCCCGCTCGGCGATGTCCTTCATGGTGGTCTCTGCGTAGCCCTGCCCGAGGAAGCATTCCGCTGCGGCGGCAACCACGGCCGCCCTCGTCCGCTCCGCCTGCTCAGCGCGCAGCGCCGAGCGGTACGCCCGCCTTCGCTCTGTCATGTATTGACTTTATCGCAATCAATTCATATTATTGTGACTAAAGCCAAAAGGAGTGATCATGACAGCCCCCTCCCCTCCCAGCACCGCCTCCCATGCCGAGCAGTTACTCCTGCGCGGTCAGGCGGCCGCGCCGCCGGGTCCCGTCGATGTCGCGGGCATGTACCTCATGCACCACGCGTTCCGGCGGGACCTCGACCTGTTCACCGCCGCCACCGCCGCCACCCCGATCGAGGACCGGGAGTGCTGGACCCGCCTCAATCGCCGGTGGAGGCTGTTCTCCAGCACGCTGCACAAGCACCACCGGGGTGAGGACTCCGGGCTGTGGCCCCTGTTGTTAGAGCGTGCCCGCGGCGGCGAGCCCGCCACCGTGCTGGCCGCCATGTCCGCCGAACACCAGCACATCGACCCGCTGCTCCATGCGTGCGGCTCCGAGTTCACCGCGCTCGCCCGCACCGGCGACGCACAGGTGCGCCGCGATCTCGCCGGGCACATCGCCGAGCTGCGCGACCTGCTCCAGGCGCACCTGGCCCACGAGGAGCACGACGCGATGGCGCTCGTCCAGGCCCACCTGACCCAGCACGACTGGGAGCGCCTCGACAAAGAGCACTTCGCCCTCGATCCGGCGTCGAAGGCGACGGTGAAGCCGAGTCTTGGCCGGGTCAGGCAGTGCGGTGGGAGCGGGGCAGGGCCAGCCCACCCAGGACCATGCCGATCAGCCCGAGCAGCAGGGCGAAGATGGCCCCGGCCAGTCCGTTGCCGGTGCCGAAACCGCCGGCGGAGTTGGCCGCATGCAGTCCACCGATGATCATGCTGATCAGCCCGAGCGCCAGGGCCGTGGCCGCGCCGGCGCGCCGGTTGCCGACGCCGATACGACCCGTGGAGCGGGCTCGGGCCAGCCCGCCGATGACCACGCTGATCAATCCCACCACGACGGCCACTGTGGGCAGGGTGCGCCCAGAGCCGATGTCGTAACCAGCGGCGGCGGCGACGGAGAGCTGCATGGCCTCAGGCGCGGCGAGCAGGAGACGGACGGACATTGAGGATCCTTTCGATCGTCCCGGGCGAGCCGGAGCACGGCGGATCGGCCTAGGCCGGTCAAGGCGCCGACGCGGAGCGCCTAGGAGGGTTTCAGGTGTGGTGTGGCGATGGGGCGGAACTGGCTTTCGGGGCCGTTCGGGACCGGGTATCTGTTCTGCAGAGCTATCGCCAGTTGCCGTTCTGTTCGACGAACGCCTGCCCGGTGATCGGCTTGCCCCGGTACCGTCCGGTGACGGTGGCCGCGCCCTCGTAAAGGCCGCCGAAAGCGCTCTGGAGTTCGTGTCCCGGCTTGGAGGTGACGGTCAGGCTGGTATCCAGCATGGGGATGTTCACGGTCCACCGGGTGCCGTACCGCTGGCCGCTGGTGGGGCTGGTCCAGAAGCCGGAGGTGGTGTCGGCGAGCGGATTCACCGCAACGACCTCATGGGTTCCGTCGGGGCGCAGCACGGTCGCGTAGGGAAACTCCTTTCCCTCACCGAAGAGGTCCCAGAGGTTGATCCGGTCACCGTTGGACAGCTGCACGGCCATCCAGGTCCATTTCTCCATGGTGCTCCAGTTCCAGGAGCCCCACTGGCGGTCCAACCACGACTCGCCGGTCACCGGGTAGGTGTGGTCCTTCACCTTGAGCGTTCCCTGCGTCGCCAGGCTGGGCAGGGAGTAGTAGTAGCTCGTGCCGCCGAGGAAGGGGATCAGCCCGGTCCCGTTGTTGTACAGCACAGGCCCCTGCGCCTTGAGCGTCAGGTCGATTTCGCCTTCCGGTAGCGTGGCGTGCAGGCGCATCGCCTCCATGGGGCCGGACAGCGTCGCCGTCGGCGTGCGGATGTCCAGCTCGGTTGCGGAGAAGCTGGTCTGGTCGAGCGGGTAGCTCTTGCTCTCGGTGTAGAAGGCGCCGGTCGTCTTGTCAGTGATCGCGATCATGGCCTGCGGGTTGTTGCCGCCGCCGATCGTGACCTGGTAGCCGAACCGGTGGCCAGAGGCGTTGACGTGGCCGACCACGTACCACCATTCCTGGCGCGCGTCCGGATGCGCCGCCTGGTCGGCCGGCAGATGCACGAACGTCGGGAAGGCGGGTGCCGCCGTGGCCGCCGGGTCGGTGCCGGTCTTGGCCGTCACCGGGAGCGACGGCGAGGCCGCGAGGGTCAACACCGCGCCGAGAGCCAGAGCGGCGATCGATGCGGCTGTCCGAGGTTGCCGTTTGTACATGCGATTCCTCATCTCTAGGGCGTATTTCAGAAGTGAATCGAGGGGTCGGCTGTTCTGAGGTGCCGGGTGTCGTAGATCGACAACAGAAGAGGTCTCCGGGCGATGCCTGCAAGCTCTACCTCGACGATCCCGCGGTGCTGGCCGCAGCAGAGAGGATCCCGTCGCGTTCGTCGAGCACGACGGGCTTCTGATGATCGATGAGGTCCCTGTTGTGCCCGCGTAGGTGCATTCGTCGAGCAGCCGCGGGCAGGCTACTTGCCTTACATGGCTTAACGACCTTCAAGCGGCTGACCAGCTACTTCCCTTGAGAGCCCAGATTACGATGGCGTCCCGGCATTGCGTTATCGGGACCCGATTGAGGGCGGCGTCGAGATCGGCGTGGAGTCATGACACCTGGAGGCCCTGACGCCAGGACGGGTGCGCCGGGCGCCAGCCCAGCTCGCGCTTGGCCTTCGCGTTCGAGGCGCCGCGAAGCTCGGTCATCAGCACGACGCCGGCCTCCCCGGCGGCCAGCCGCCCGACGAACCGGGGCACGCGCATCGGCTTCATGGCGCCCAGCATCCGGGCCAGCTCCGGCAGCCACTCGGCGACCGGGGCGGGGTCATCGTCGACGATGTTGTAGACCCCGCGGGCGCCGTTCTCGACCGCCGCGACCGTCGCCTCAGCCGCGTCGGCGATGTGGATGAACGACCACACCCCGCCGCCCTCGCCGACGACCGGGAACTTCCGCTTACGGATCATCTCGAGCTGCTCGGAACCCGGCTCCATCGAGGTGCCCGGTCCGTAGAACGCGCCGTAGCGAAGCACGATCCCCTCGGTCCAGTCGGCACCCAGCACAGCCCTCTCCAGATGCCCGATCGCGGCGATCATCGGGGCCATCTGCCTGACCGGCGACGGGTCCAGTTGGTCCTCTTCGGTCTTCACCGGCCCACCCGTTCGGGCATAGGTGAACGCCCCATTGCTAGCCGCCACGAACCGCCGCACACCTGCCGCGCGCCCTGCCGCGAGGAGATTGTCAGTGCCCTCGATCCGCAGCCGGTCGGTCGCGGCGAAACTGCGATCGAAATGGCGTGTGTCTACGTGTCCGATGGCGGTCAGCTGATGAACGATCACATCCGGCTTCGCCTCGCGCACGGCCGCCTCGACCTGGCCGCGATCGAGCGCATCGGCGACGATCGGCACCGCGCCCAGCTCGGACAGCCTGGCCTCGTTCGACTCGTTCCGCGTCATGGCGAAGACCTTGTGCCCCGCGCCGACCAGAAGCGGCACCAACTGCTGGCCCATCACTCCGGTCGCTCCTGCTACTAGCACTCTCATGGTCAGCTCCTGGTTCACATGTTCTTGCCCTCAAGGGCGGTGCCGCTCAAGGGCCACCCGCACCTGCGTGCACCCCTTGAGCCGAGCCGCGAACTGGATCGCCGCGGCGGCTCCATGGCTGCCACCATGTGCATTTATTGCACTTATGTGCAATTGATGCACAACGGTATACTCGTGGCGGAAGCGCCGTCAAGCCGGCTGTGACCAACAGACCCGAGGAGGGGCAGCACCCCGATGACCACTGACAAACCAGCCCGCAGCGGCGGGCGCAGATGGTGCTGCTGCCGGCCCAGGGCATGCCGGTGGCGAAGATCGCACAGGTGGCATTCACCAGCGAAGACCGGGTCCGTGATGTGATCCACAACTTCAACGCCGATGGATTCGAC
>NZ_VCJS01000308.1 GCF_005893125.1 Nonomuraea basaltis
CTTGTACTCGTCACACAGGCATGATCACGAGCGGCTGCTCTCTTTGTGCCCGCTTCCCATCACAAGATCGCAACGGCCTATCGCGCATCCGTGCTGGTCACACTGCGAATGGTGACTGCCGTACTAGGCGCTGCATCCGCCGGTGCACCTTCTGCCACTGCAAGTACCGCTGGGCCATCTTCCACCAGCCGGACTCGCTTGAGGTCGTAGCTCTTGGGCACGGTGGCGATGACGCTGCGCTGAATGCCGTCCTTGGTCCTCTGCGCCGGCACTGTCAGCTCGAACACATCCAAGTCGGCTACATCGTAACGCCGACCTTCCGCAGCGGTGTCCTTGATGAAGGTGTCTTGTGCTTCCTTCAGCGCAACGGGAAGCGACTTCCGTTGGCTCTGGGCGGCGCGTACCTGGTCGCGCGTAGTGTCGATTGAATCGCTAGTCCAAGTTACGTCGATCGGCGTTCGACCCTCTCGCGCCTTGGGCTGCGCTGCTGCGGGCGCCGCCAGCCACTGGATCGATAACAGGATCGCTACGAGAACTCCCAACAGCCTGTTACGCATTGTACCCTTTCAGTGCATCGCGAGATGTGCCGCAGGCAAGGCGACTTGACCGGTGGACTTGTCTGCGGCCTTACATCTTCGGGAAGCTACCGCGCATGAAGACTTCCTTCAAGATCTTGACAATATGTCAAATATCAGCTTCTTGATGCGCGCGCCTGCGATGCATTCGCCCAAGTTGAACTGCTCGGAGCGATTCAATGGCATCGCCCGCAGGCCATGACCAGCGCAATCATGAATAACCGTGCGATGGCGCGGCGCATGCAGCGACTAGCGAGCAGAATCGAATTGAAATCCAAGGTACACAAGATGAATTCGTAGAGTCAGAGAGTCGTGACTGTGTGCGGTCTCTGGTGTATGCCGGGGATATGAGGCACGCGCAGAGGGGCGGGTACACTGCCGCCGAGCGGGAGCGACGTGAGCGGTTACGGCTCAAGACGGCTGAGCGGTTCGAGGACGGGGAGTCGACCCGGGACATCGCGCGGGACTTACGGGTCAGTGAGCGGTCGGTCGGCCGCTGGCGCGCGGCCTGGCAGCAGGGCGGCCTGGAGGCGCTGCGGTCGAAGGGGCCTGTCTCGCGGGAGAAGCTGAGCGCCGCCCAGTGGACGCGGCTGGAAGCCGAACTGGCCCGTGGACCGGTGGCGCACGGGTTCGCCGACGACCAGCGCTGGACGCTCGCCCGGATCAAGACGCTGATCGGCAGGCTCTTCTACCTCGGGTACACCATCGAAGGGGTCGGCAAGTTGCTGCACCGCCACGGCTGGTCGGTACAGGTACCGGTGCAACGCGCGCTGGAGCGCGATGAAGAGGCGATCATCGCATGGAAAGAGCAGGTGTGGCCGGAGGTAAAACCACCGCGGCGGACCTGGGCGCCTACATCTGCTTCGAGGACGAGGCAGGTCAGGGGCTGAGGCCGCCTAAAGGACGAACCTGGGCACCGCGCGGCACCCGTCCGCGGGTGACCGTCCGAGGTAAACGCGTCGGCCGGGTCAACATGGCCGGCGTGCTCTGCTTCCGGCCCGGCCAGCGCCCGCATCTGTTCTACAAGCTGCTCGTCTACCACGGACGCAAAGACGAGCCGAAGAGCTTCACCTGGAGCGACTACCGCGACCTGATCGTCTCCACCCACCTGCGGCTCGGCGCTCCGCTCGTGTGGTGCTGGGACAATCTGAACATCACCTGGCCGCGGAGCTGACCGAGTTCGCCGAGGCCAACGCCGACTGGCTGCGCCTCTACCAGTTCCCAACCTACGCCCCGGAGCTGAACCCGGCCGAAGGCATCTGGACTCTGCTCCGGCGGGCCATGGCCAACTTCGTCGCCGACCTGCACGGACTCGTCCGGATCATCAAACGCAAACTCAAGAAGATCCAATACCGGCCACACCTGCTCGACGGCTGTCTCGCCCAGACCGGCCTGACGATCGAAGACCCCTTGATCGCATGACCGACCCTACGAATTCAGCCTGTGTAGTGGTCGGCCGCCTGGTGATACGAAAGCTCGTAGAGATGTCCGCCTTTGATGAGGATCGAAACTTCGACTGGTCGTTGAGAGTCGCTATAGACCACCCGAAATTGCCTGAAGACCGGTACATCGGCCGGCAGGTCCAGGCCCTCCACTTCGGTAGCGGTGGGTTGTCGCACAGAAATGCGATCCTCGAAATGCCGCTCCGGAAAGCCAAGGTCCGCGAGTACCCGTGGTGCACCACCGTGGATCTTCTTGCGGCTGGTCAGGGGACTCCTGGCGGCGATGTCGAGCGGATAGTACGACCACGATAGCTCTACGGGCTCGCCATTATGCAGCAATAGACGCTGGCGCATGATGACATCGTCGTCATCAGATATTGCGAGTGCCGCAGCAACATCGTTCGGTGGCTTCACTTCACCCACATTGAGCAGTTCATAACTGTATCCGCGTGGGCCCGGCGTCTTGTAAGTGGTGGCCTCGACGACGAATTGTCGCCTTTCTCGTACGAACACCCCCTTTCCGGCATGGCCGCGAATGAAGCCTTCATCCTTCAGGGATTGAAGGGCTCGTTGGATCGTCGCGTTGGCCGCCTCGAACCGCGCGACCAAATGGGGTGTCGAAGGAAGCTGCTCGCCCGGCCTCAGCGCGCCGGACATGATTTCGGCTCGCAGCTCCGCGGCGATCTGCTGATGACGAGGACGTGGGTCCGGGCGCCTTGCCAAGGTGTCAGGTCTCCTCGTTAATGATCATCTTGTAGCGCAGTTCGCGTCCGTCGGCGACCATCGTCATAACGGTGGCCTCGATCGGCGTTCCAGTGTCCGTGCGCAACACTCTGGTGAGGACCATGACCCAGTCCTCCGGTTGGATATCGAGCGCATCTTGTTCAGGCTTGGTCGAGGGGCGGGCCGTTACCCGTTCCTCTGCACTGTGGGGTCGATAACCGAGTTCGGCCAGCATGGTGAGTGCCCCGCCGGGAATCTTGCGAGCTTCGGCCAATCGCGTGTTGCGAGCGATCTCCCTTGGATAGTAGGAGTCGGCCAGCTCCGTCGGCCGCCCGTCGAGGAGCACCAGCCTGCGTCGGACGACCGCGGTTTCTTCGGGGCCAAGGCCGAGCATGTCAGCCACCTCGCGCGGCGGACGTGCCTCTTCCACGCCGCGTAGTTGATTCGTGCCGACATGACCGTGGGCAGCGGCCTCCTCCGTCCAGGCGTCGGGTTCGCCGAGACGGCGCGGCCTTACGTAAGGGGTGGAAACGCTGGCCCAGCCTGTGTCTGGCATGAGGTCCTCCATCGAGATGAAAGGGGCCATTGGCACGCCACCGTACCGGTTCGTAGGTGGCGCCTCGATCAAAGGGTACTCAGGTCGTTCCATTCGAAGCCTTGCTGCCTTTCGGGAATAGCATTAAGGTTGCGGAGTGAGTCGTTGGGGCTATGCCATAGGGATGGACGCGTGGCCAAACGTATGCGTGGTGCCCGGACGATCCAGACGGACGTCCACCTGCACGCGGGTATGGCGGGCTTTCTGCCGGATGCCCTCGCGTACGGGCTATGGAACGGAGGAGCGATGACCAGCATCGAAGTACACGGCCCTGTGCAGGCGGCGGGCCAGAACGTGCGCCAGGTCGTCGCACAGGCGGCCGTCCTGCAGGACTGGGCGGGCCGCCAGCTCTCGACGCTGCGCAACACTTACCCGGCTTGGCAGATCGAGCACGAGAAGGATGCGTCCGGTGAGGTTTGGTGGACGGCCAGGCTTCTTCCGACGTTCACCGTCGATATGGCGGCGGCCGGGGTCCTGCAGACCGTCCGGCAGCCGGACGCCATCGCACTGGCGGCCACGCTGGCCTGGCAGACCGCTCTGTTGCACAACGCGCGGTCCCGCACCGGGCCGCTGTGAGCACTCCGGACCCGCCGCGCGGTGTCTCAGACCCGGAGCGGGCCCGGACCCAAGCCCCAGGCGCAACGCCGCGCATGGGAAGCCGGCCTCACAGCCCAAGGGCCCCGAGTGAGAGAGGAGATCCCATGTTGACCATACCTGCCCGATCCGACGGCGCGCCGAGGCCGGCACCTCGTGAGCAGGCGTAGCGGTGTCCCACATCCCCGATGTCGCCGCGTCACGAAAGTGATCATCATGTACCGCTGGGGGCCGTATATTCCCCGATGCCTGCGCCCGCGCGTGTGCAAGACGTCCTGTTGCGGCGAGTTCGAGCTGGCCTCCGAGGGCGGTCAGTACCTCGTCCTGCGCCCGACCGGCGATGGCGGATACGAGGAGACCGCCAGGGGCCTGTACGCCCGCGCCGCACAGGCGTACGCCGACCTCGCCTTCCGGCACCGATGCGGCAGGCGGGCGTCGTGATCGGCGCGGATGGTGCGCGGCCCGATGACTCCGACGCGCCGGTTGTCCACGGCGTGAAGCGTAGCTGTGGGGGCACTTAAGAACTCCTCGATGGACATGAGCCGGGGCGTGCGGGCACAGTGCGTTAGGTTCGTCCTAGGGGGAGTGAGCCATGAAAGCGCTGGTCAAAGAGAGGGCCGAGCCCGGTCTGTCGCTGGTCGACGTGCCGGAGCCCGCAGTGGGGCCGGGTGAGGTGAAGATCCGGGTGCTGCGGACCGGCATCTGCGGCACCGACCTGCATATCCGGAAATTTGATGACTGGGCGCGGCACACTCTGAAGCTTCCCCTCATCGTCGGGCACGAGTTCTCCGGCCACGTGGTCGAGGTGGCGCCCGGCGTCGAGGACGTCTCCGTCGGTGACCTCGTCAGCGGAGAGGGCCACATCGTCTGCGGCAAGTGCCGCAACTGCATGGCGGGGCGCAGGCACCTGTGCCGCAACACCATCGGGCTCGGGGTCAACAGGGACGGCGCGTTCGCCGAGTACGTCACCCTGCCCGCCTCGAACGTCTGGGTGCACCGCGTTCCCGTCCACCCCGACGTGGCGGCCATCTTCGACCCGTTCGGCAACGCCGTGCACACCGCACTGTCGTTCCCCCTGGTCGGCGAGGACGTGCTGATCACCGGGGCAGGGCCGATCGGGCTGATGGCGGCGGCCGTGGCCACCCACGTGGGCGCGCGCAACGTGATGATCACCGACGTCAGCGACGAGCGGCTGGATCTGGCCGGCAAGCTCGGCGTCTCGCTCGCGCTGAACGTCTCCAGGTCCTCCCTCGAGGAGGGCATGCGGCACCTGCACATGCGCGAGGGCTTCGACGTGGGGCTGGAGATGTCCGGCAACCCGTCGGCCATGCGCGACATGATCGCCCACATGACGCACGGCGGGAAGATCGCCATGCTCGGGCTGCCCGCCGAGGAGTTCGCCGTCGACTGGGCCACCATCGTGACGTCGATGATCACGATCAAGGGGGTCTACGGCCGCGAGATGTTCGAGACCTGGTACAACATGTCCGTCCTGCTGGAGAAGGGTCTCGACCTCACCCCGGTGATCACCGACCGGTTCTCGTACCGCGACTTCGACGCCGCCTTCGACACGGCCGCCAGCGGCCGTACTGGCAAGGTCATCCTGGATTGGAGCGGAGGAGCTCGGCCGGAGAGAGCGAGGAACGAGCCAACGGAGGCCGAAGCGGCCGCGACCATGGACAGGAGCGCTTGATGTTCACGAATGTGCGCGAGCAGCTGCGTACGACGCTCAACGAGATCACCGAGGCCGGGCTGCACAAGCCCGAACGCGTGATCATCACTCCGCAGAGCTCCCAGGTGAGCGTGGCCGGCCGCGAGGTGCTGAACTTCTGCGCCAACAACTACCTGGGCCTGGCCGACAACCCCACGGTGATCGAGGCGGCCAAGGAGGCGCTGGACCGGTGGGGGTTCGGCATGGCCTCCGTACGGTTCATCTGCGGCACCCAGGAGGTGCACAAGGAGCTCGAAGCGCGCCTGTCGGACTTCCTCGGCATGGAGGACACCGTCCTCTACAGCTCGTGCTTCGACGCGAACGGCGGGATCTTCGAGACGCTGCTCGACGCCCAGGACGCGGTGATCTCGGATGCGCTCAACCATGCGAGCATCATCGACGGCATCAGGCTCTCCAAGGCCCAGCGGTTCCGGTACGCCAACCGCGACATGGCCGAGCTCGAAGCCAGGCTGAAGGAGGCGTCGGAGGCGCGGCGGCGGCTGATCGTGACCGACGGCGTGTTCTCCATGGACGGATATGTCGCGCCGTTGCGGGAGATCTGCGACCTGGCCGAGCGGTACGACGCCATGGTCATGGTCGACGACTCGCACGCCGTCGGCTTCGTCGGCCCGACCGGCCGCGGCACGCCCGAGCTGCACGGCGTCACCGACCGGATCGACATCATCACCGGCACGCTGGGCAAGGCGCTCGGCGGGGCCAGCGGCGGCTACGTCTCTGCCCGCAAGGAGATCTGCGAGCTGCTGCGCCAGCGGTCGCGGCCGTACCTGTTCTCCAACTCGCTCGCCCCCGTCATCGCCTCCGCGTCGCTGCGCATCCTCGACCTGCTGGAGACCTCGAACGAGGCCCGCGAGCGGCTGCGCTCGAACACCGCCCGCTTCCGCAGTGAGATGACCAAGGCGGGATTCGACATCCTGCCCGGCGACCACCCGATCGTGCCCGTGATGATCGGCGACGCCTCGGAAGCGGCGGCCATGGCCGAGCGCCTGCTCGGCCTGGGCATCTACGTGATCGGCTTTTCCTACCCGGTCGTGCCGCACGGTCAGGCCAGGATCCGCGTCCAGCTCTCGGCCGCCCACTCGGAGGAGGACGTCGACCGCGCCGTGCAGGCGTTCATCCAGGCCAGAAGCTGAGTATTTTTATCGCGTGATAGATACGCGGCGGCTGCGCACGCTGCGCGCGGTGGCCGACCACGGCACGGTCACCGCCGCGGCGGCCGCGCTGCACCTCACCCCTTCCGCCGTGTCCCAGCAGCTCGTCGCGCTGGAGCACGAGGTGGGCCATCGCCTGTTCACGCGTGACGGGCGCGGCGTGCACCTCACCGCCGTCGGCAAGATCATGCTGGGCCACGCCAACGAGGTCCTCGCCCAGCTCGAACGCGCCGAGGCCGAGGTGGCCGCCTACACGACGGGCGAGGCCGGCGAGGTCACCGTAGCCTGCTTCGCCACCGCGATCAGCGCCGTGCTCTCCCCCGCGATCATCGCGCTCCGCGACACCGCCCCCGGCGTCCAGGTACGCGTGCTCGACGCCGAGGGCGACCACAGCCTGGCCATGCTGCTGGACTCCGAGGCCGACCTGGCCATCGCGGTGGAATACCGCGGCGCTCCCGACGCCTCCGACCGCCGCCTGTCGCGCCTGCCGCTGTACGCCGAGCCGTTCGACCTGGTGCTTCCCCGTGACCATCCCCTGGCCGGGTCGGCGACGCTGGTGTCGCTCGCGTCCGAGTCCTGGATCGGCCCCTACCCGGGCAACCCGGTGCACGACGTGATCACGTTCGCGTGCCAGCAGGCCGGCTTCACGCCGAACGTCACGCACTGCTCCGACGACTTCCGCGCCGTGGTCGCCCTGGTCGGCGCGGGGACGGGGGTGGCGCTCGTGCCGCGGCTGGCCCTGCGGGACATGGTGCTGCCCGGGGTCGTCGTACGTCACACGCCCGGGCCCGAACGCCGCGTCTTCGCCGCCGTACGCCGGGGCGCCGACTCCCATCCCCTCCTGCACCCGCTCCTGGCGGCCCTCCGTACGATCGCCGCCTCTCTGGGCACGGGGTGAAACACCCCGCCTTATCCGGACATCTCCTCAGGTGTGTTCGCCCACTGGAAGGACCGCCACATGGGGCCGCAGCCTGTTCGGCCTGCTCGGCGTGCCGGCGCAGGCCGAGCTCGGGTTCCTGGCGCAGCTCACCCAGCAGGCCGCGCCCGTCGGGATCGTGCTGGTGGTGCGGTGCGCGAGCGGCTCGCTGGCGCTGGCCGGGCTGGCCGCGGCGGCGTTCTCCGTCGGGGCGGGCATGGGCCGGCCCGTGCAGGGCGGGTCATGGACCGGCGCGGCCCACGGCCCCGGCAGCCCGGCCGCGGCCCTCGCCGACGTCCCTAATCGCCGTCTCGACCTGAGCCCTCTGTACGGCCGTCGCGGAGGTAGTGGAGGACGAGCGGGTAGCGGCCAGTGCTGGCCGGATGCGCCTGCAGTCCTCAGCCCGCGGGCGGTTCCCTCAGCACATAACCGACGCTCCGCAACGTGTGAATGAGCCGCGGCTCCACATCGTCCACCTTGCGCCTGAGATAGGAGACGTACGACTCCACGACGCCCGCGTCACCGCCGAAGTCGTAGTTCCACACGTGGTCGAGGATCTGCGCCTTCGACAGCACGCGCCCGGCGTTGACCATGAAGTAGTGCAGCAGCTTGAACTCGGTCGGCGACAGGCGTACCTGACGACCGCTCCGCCACACCTCGCGGGCGTCCTCGTCCAGCTCCAGGTCGGCCACCTTCAGCTTGCTCGCGGGCCCGCCCTCCGCTCGGGTGCGCCGCAGCACCGCCCGGATTCTGGCCTGCACCTCCTCCAGGCTGAACGGCTTGGTCACGTAGTCGTCGCCCACGCGCAGCCCCGCGATCTTGTCCTCGGTGGCGTCGCGGGCGGTGAGGAACAGCACGGGCGCGTCGATCCTCTTGGCCACCTCCAACCCGTCGAGGTCGGGCAGCATCAGGTCGAGCACCACCAGGTCGGGCGAGGCCCGCTCGGCCACCTCCACGGCCTCCTGCCCGTCGGCGGCGGTCAGCACCTCGAAACCGGAAAAGCGCAGGCTGGCGGAGAGCAGGTCTCTGATGCTGGGCTCGTCGTCCACCACCATGATCAGCGCTTCGGGCTTCGTCATTTACTAAGCGTGACTCAACCACCTGAGGGTTTGCTGAAGGGTCACTCCAAGGCAAGTGGGAGTTCGACGCGGAACGTGGAGCCGCCCTCCCATGAGCTGTCCACGGTCACCGAGCCGCCGTGGGCGCGCACGAGCGCCTGCACGATGGCCAGGCCGAGACCGCTGCCCCGGTCCTCGTCCGTGCGGCGGCGGGACCTGGCGGAGTCGGCGCGGTAGAAGCGTTCGAAGACGTGCTCGACCTGCTCGGGGGTGAGACCGGGGCCGTTGTCGACCACCTCGAGGAAGACGTTGTCCACGCCCGCCCCGGCCCGCACGATGATCGGCGAGCCGGCCTCGGTGTGCACGATCGCGTTGGTGACGAGGTTGCTGATGACCTGGCGCAGGCGTACCTCGTCGCCGGAGACGATCAGGGCCGCGCCGCCGACCACGTCCAGCTTGACCACCCGGTCGGGGGCGAGGATCCGGGCATCCTGTACGGCGTCCGCGGCCAGCGCCAGCATGTCGACCGGCCGCATCTGCAGCGGCCGCTGCTGGTCCACCCTGGCCAGCAGCAGCAGGTCGTCCACCAGCAGGCTCATCCGGCCCGCGGCCTTCTCCACGCGCTGCATCAGCTCGGCGGGGTCGGCGCCGGGGTTCTGCCTGGCGTACTCGGCGAAGCCGCGGATCGAGGTCAGCGGGGTGCGCAGCTCGTGCGAGGCGTCGCCGACGAACTGGCGCATCCGGTCCTCGGAGCGGCGGGCCGCCGCCTCGGACGCCGACCTGGCGGTGAACGCGGCCTCGATCTGGGCCAGCATGCCGTTCAGCGACCTGGCCAGGCGGCCCACCTCGGTACGGGGGTCGCCGTCCGGCACCCGCCGGCCGAGCTCGCCGCCCGCGATGGCCTCGGCCGTGCGCTCGATCTGGCCGAGCGGCCGCATGCTGCGCCGCACGATCGTGACGCCCACGACGGCCAGGATGAGCAGGATGCCGCCGCCGCCCAGCAGCTCGATGAGCACCAGCCGCCGGGTGATCGCGTCGACCTCCTCCAGGTCCACCGCGACCACGACCGCGCGCCGCTGAACCATGGTCTCCAGAACCCGCCACTCGCCGCCCCCTTTGAGCGCGGGCGCGGTGTAGGGCTCGGCTTCCGGCGAAGGCGACAGGACCGGCTTGGACTTCAGGTCCACGTCGCGGTCGGACAGCATGGGCACGAACTCGTCACCGGGCTCCTTGACCAGGACGATCGCGTCGGACTCGATGAGGATGGGCCGGTCGGAGGTCTGCCTGTCCCTCTTCCAGTCGTTCACGACCTTGTTGTGCATGCGCACGCTGAGCAGGTGGAGCTGGCCGTCCACCCGGTCGAGGAGGTAGCCGTGCAGCACCGAGACGCTCACCAGGCCGATGAAGGTCATGCCGAATCCCAGCAGCGCCAGCATCGACGCGATCAGCTTGATCCTCAGCGGCAGGCCGCTCATCAGGGGCTCGGCGGCAGGCGGAGTACGTATCCCACACCGCGCAGGGTGTGAATGAGCCGCGGGCTGCGGTTGTCGATCTTCCGGCGCAGCACGGACACGTACGACTCGACGATGCCCACCTCGCCCCTGAAGTCGTAGTCCCACACGTGGTCGAGGATCTGCGGCTTGGAGAGGACCCGCCCGGCGTTCGTCATGAAGTAGCGCAGCAGCTTGAACTCGGTCGGGGACAGCGCCACCGCGTTGCCCCCGCGCCACACCTCGTGGCTCTCCTCGTCCAGCTCGATGTCGGCGAACGTCAGCCGCGGCGGCGCCGCCTGCGCCTCCCCGCTGGTACGGCGGAGCACCGCGTGGATCCTGGCGACCACCTCCTCCAGGCTGAACGGCTTGGTCACGTAGTCGTCGCCGCCGATCGTGAGCCCGCGGATCTTGTCCTCGGTCTCGTCACGGGCGGTCAGGAACACCACCGGCGTGTGCAGTCCGCCGCCGCGCAGCCGCCTGACGATCTCGAAACCGTCCAGGTCGGGCAGCATGACGTCGAGCACGACGAGGTCAGGGCGGTGTCGTTGCACGGCGGCGACGGCGTCGAGGCCGCTCTTCGCCGTGGTCACCTCGAATCCCGCGAACCTCAGGCTCGCGGCGAGGAGTTCGAGGATGTTCGGATCGTCCTCGACTATCAGCAGGCGTGATTCCATCACATCCAAGGATGCACTCATCGGACAGGTGCTGGGACAATTCCGGCAATGTGCCGGGCAATGGCGAGGCTGGACGTGGCGGCGGGAGAGGGCGCGTTGCGTACCAGGACCACGTTGCCGTGCACGTCCACCACGAAGTCGTCGACCAGGCGGCCGTCCCTGGCCACGGCCTGGGCGCGGACGCCGCCGGGGGTGCGTACGAGGTCAGGGGCGGTGAGCTCGGGCACGTAACGCTGCGCCGCCCGGAGGAAAGCGCCTTTGACGAGAGAGCCATGAACCTCTTTGAGCCCGGTACGCCAGTGATGCCGGGCCATCCGCAAAGTGCCCGGCCAACCCAGAATTTGCCAGAAATTCCTGATATTTCGCCATCTGTAGCCTTCGTAGGCCAGGGCGAGCACCGCGTTCGGCCCCACGAGCACCCCACCGTCGGTCTGCCGGGTGAGATGGACCCCTAGGAACGGGTACCGCGGATCGGGCACCGGATAAATCAGCCCGCGAACGAGCTCCTTCGCCCCGCCCCTCAACGCGTAGAACTCTCCCCGGAACGGGACGATCCTCACCTCCCCCGGATGCCCCGCCATCCTCGCCACCGCGTCCGTCCCCAGCCCGCCGCACACCACCAGGCGATCGAAGGTGAACCGCCGCCGGCCCGCCAGCACTTGCACGCCTCCCGGGCGCTCCCTGATCGCGCGTACCGGCTGCGAGAGGCGTACCGACCCGCCCAGCTCCGCCAGATCCAGCGCGAGCCGGCGCGCGACGGCGCCGAAGTCGCAGATCGCGGTGTGCGGCGAGTGGATCGCGCCGACGCCGACCGCGTGCGGCTCGATCTCGCGCAGGGCCAGCGCGTCCAGCTCGGCGATGCCCGGCACCCCATTGGCGCGCGCCCGCTCGGCCAGCGCGCTCAACCGCGGCCGCTCGGCGGCGCTGCTCGCCACGACCAGCTTGCCGACCTCGTCGTACGGCAGCGCGTGGGCCACGCAGTAGTCCTTGAGCAGCGCCACGCCCTCCCGGCACAGCCTGGCCTTGAGCGAGCCCGGCGGGTAGTAGATGCCCGCGTGCACGACGCCGCTGTTGTGCCCGGTCTGGTGGGCGGCGACGCGGCCCTCCTTCTCCAGCACGGTCACTTCGGCGCCTCTGGTGGCGGCGAGCTCGCGCGCCACCGCCAGCCCGACGATGCCCCCGCCCACGACGCCGATCTTCTCTGTCCCGACGAGCCTGCCCTTTTCCGTCACACGATGATTTTCCGGCCAACCAGCCGTCCCCCGCTATATCCGGGCGAATCGATCACCGAACGGATAGCTCATGAGCACGCCTCCTTCGGTCGTGTGCCCAGCCTCACCCGCC
>NZ_VCJS01000309.1 GCF_005893125.1 Nonomuraea basaltis
TCCACCCCCGGCCGGTTCGCCGAGCCCATCTGGCAGACCCGCCAGCGGCTGGTCACCGGGATCGCCTCGCTGCGCAAGCCCGGGTTTCTGGAAGGGCGGGCGGGGGCGGTTCTGGCGTTGGAGGGCTCCAACATGACCGGCTGGACCCGGGCCTTGTTAATCGACTGAGCCGCCGTCACGACCTTCGACCGAGTAGGAGCGAACACGAGGACATGAACTGGGATGACGAGAATCTGCCGCTTCCCGACGAGCGGGAATGGTGGCACGCCACCGTCCGCTTTCCCGGCGATGGCGGCGTGACCCCGAAAGCTGCGGCCGCGCTTGTGGCCGCGCTGTCCGGCTGGCGTTTCCACTTCCTGCGCAAGGAAGGCAAGCTCCGGCTGCGCACCGAGCGGCCCGCCGCCGACCTGCTTGAGCAGCTCGTCGCCGACGAGCTGGTGGCCGGTTGGGTTGACGGCATCTACGAGCCGGAGACCGACGCCTTCGGCGGCCCGCTGGGCATGGACATCGCGCATGAGGTGTGGTGCGCCGACAGCCCCGCGGCCTTGGTCGAGACCGGCAGCCCGCACGCCCGCGAGCGGTGCATTCCGCTGGATCTCCACCATGAACCGCGCGGCCGGGCTCGACCCGTTCGAGATCGGCGACGTGTGGGCGAAGGTCGGTAACCTCCGCCCGGCGATCAAAGCGCCCGAGATGGCCCACCGGGCGGAGGCTATCGCGGCCATGCGGCGCCTCATGAACGCCGACGCCGCCAAGCGGGACACCACCGAACCCGGCTGGCTCGGCCGCGTCGCCGCTTTCGAGGAAGCCGGCCGCTGCCTGGCCCGGTTCGCGGCCAGCGGGCAACTCCGGCGAGGTCTGCGCGCCGTCCTCGCCCACCATGCGATCTTCGCTTTCAACCGCGCCGCCATACCCGTGGCCGAGCAGGCCGCCGCGGCGTGGCTGGGCTGGCAGGTCGCCTTTGGTGACGACGAGCCGGCCGCCGCATATCCCGGAGGGTTTCGGATGCCGCCTGGTTGCTTCCCCCCTCGATTTCGTCGCGGGGAACCCCCATGACCATCCACCGGAACCCACCGGACCTTCACCCGCACCGACTGGAGCACCCCGCAGACCGTGACGCGCCGCGCAGGACACCGACCGGTTCAACGGAACCGGCCGATCAGCGTCGCCTCCTCCGGCCTGCCCACCGTCACGGTCAATGCCACCAAGGCCGACGACGACGGCACCCCCACCAGCACGTACGGCGAGGGCTTCAAGGCGCACCTGCTCACCCAGAACCCGTTCACGTAGCCAGGAGTTCCCCATGCTTCGCGGATCCCGCCTGTACGCCTTGCTCGCCGCGTTCCTGCTGGCGGTCACCCTTGGAGCAGCCCTGCCGGCCACGTCGGCGGCGGCGCCCGTGCGCGTCATGCCGCTCGGCGACTCCATCACCGCCGGGCCCGGCTGCTGGCGCGCCCTGCTCTGGAACCGCTTGCAGACAGCCGGATACACGAATATCGACTTCGTCGGCAGCGACCCCGACGGCGGCTACACCTACGGGTTCTCCTACGACGGCGATAACGAGGGCCACGGCGGCTACTCCGCCACCGGCATCGCCGACCAGAACCAGCTGCCGCCCTGACTGAACGCGGCCAAGCCCGACATCGTCCTCATGCACCTGGGCACCAACGACATGTGGGGCGGCTTCATCCCCACCGGCACCGTCTTGGCCGCATTCACGAAGCTGGTCGGCCAGATGCGAGCGAACAACCCCGCCATGAAGAGGTGGTGAACAAGTGGCCCGGCGGCTTCCAGAGTGCGGTCACAGTGAAGAACACCGGCACGACCGCCCTCAGCGGCTGGCAGGTGACCTGGACGCTCCCGCACTGCCAGACCAGCACCCAGTCCTGGAGCAGCGACCTGTCCGTCTCCGGATCGGCCGTCACCGCGAAGAACATGTTCTGGAACGGCAGGCTCAACGCGAGTGACAGCACCACATTCGGCCTCCTCGGCGGCAGCACCACCACCACCACCGAGCCCATCAAAGTGACCTGCACCACGAGCTGACGAGGCGCCCGGGACCGGGGCCGCTGCCATCGGCCCCGGGCACAATCCACCGACGATCCTTGGTCGTTGGGCGCGTGCTCAGCGTATCGAGGACACAACGCTCATCAGGCGATACGCCGAAGTGCTGTGGAGTAGGCGTCCGCCGCGCGGTCGATGTCGTCGTCGGTGAGGGCGGTCGACATGTTGATCAGGCCGCGCGGCGCGGTGTAGATGCCTTCCAGCAGCAGCGCCAGGTGCAGTGCGCCGAGCAGCGGGGACGCGGCGGCGCGTACGCGAGCGGCGTCGGACGGCGGCTCGGTGGCGAAGTGGATGTTGAGGATGGAGCCCGCACGGGTCACGCTCAGCGGCAGCCCCGCGTCCCGTCCGGCGGCGGCGACAGCCTCGGCAAGTTGTACGGCACGGCCTTCGAGCGTGGTGATGGCCGGTGCGTCGAGATGGCGGAGTGTCACCGCGCCGGCGACCGCCGCGGCGAGGTGGCCGTTGAACGTTCCCGAGTGGGCGATGGATCCGGGGGTGGTGGAGGCGGCGAGCAGCATGACGTCCGCACGACCACCGACGGCGCCGATCGGCATCCCGCCACCGATGATCTTTCCCAGGAGCGTGAGGTCGGGCGACAGCCCCTGCCTGCCCTGTTCGCCGGCGACGCCGTTGCGGAGCGCCTGGATCTCGTCCAGGACGAACAGCGCCCCGCGCGATCGAGCCAGGTCCTGGACCCCGGCGAGGAATCCGGGTGCCGCGGGGACGACTCCGCCCGCGCCCAGGAACGGCTCGGCGAAGACGGCGGCGACATCGTCGGTCAACGCCTCGCGGATGGCGTCGAGATCGTTGTAGGGCACGGTGACCACGTCGGGCTCGCCCGGCAGCAGTGGCGGCATGCTGCCGTGGTAGCCCCCGTCGAATATCAGCAGCGCCTTGCGCCCGGTGGCCCGGCGGGCAAGGCGGGAGGCGAGGATGGACGCCTCGGTGCCGGAGTTGGTGAACCGCACGCGTTCGACCGACGGCACCCGGTCCACCAGGAGTTCGGCCAGCTCGACCTGCCGCTGGTGCGCGCTGGCGAACGCCAGGCCGTCGGCGAGCATCGCGGCGACGGCCTCGGTGACCGGCGGGAACGCGTTGCCGTGAACCAGCGAGGTGTAGTTGTTGACCAGGTCGAGGTAGGTGTGACCGTCGACGTCGCGCAGGTGGGCGCCGTGCCCCTCGGCCAAGGCCACCGGGTGGGGCGGATAGGTGGTGACCGATCGGGTCTCCCCGCCGGGCAGCACCCGGGCGGCGCGTTCGTGCGCCGCGGCCGATCGGGGCGTCCGGGCGCGGTACTCGGCGACGAGATCGGCCATGCGGTCGGCTCCAACGGCCGTCATGATCCTCCTTGTGTCCATGTAGATCGAGCACGGTCCTCAGGTCGAGGAACATGCCTTCATCGAGGTCAGTGAGGCGTCGAGCAGCTCCAGCAGGAGGTCGATCTCCCCGGGCGAGCTGATGAGCGGAGGCGCGACCAGCACCGCGTCGTTGACTCCGCCGGTGGCCGGATAGATCAGCAGGCCGTGCTCCTGCGCGCTCGTGACCAGGGCACGGGTGAGCGAGCCGAGAGGGTCGCCCGGTGCACGGGAGTCGCGGTCGCGGACGAGCTCCAACCCCTGCAGCAGGCCCTTGCCACGGACCTCGCCGATGATCTCGTGACGTCCGGCGAGCTCCTCCAGCCCGGCCCGCAGCCGAACGCCGAGACGCGCCGCCGCGGCCACCAGGCCCCGGGATTCGATGACGTCGAGTACGGCGAGCGAGGTGACGCAGGACAGCGGATAGCCGCCGTGGGTGTGGCCGTTGGTGACGGCCCGGGTCCCCGCCCCGATCGCCTCGACGATCTCCCGGCTCGCCAGAACCGCCGAGGTGGGCACATATCCCGCGCCGAGCCCTTTGCCCAGCACCACGAGGTCGGGCCTGATATCCCAGTGTTCGGCCGCGAGGACCCTTCCGGTACGCCCCAGCCCGGTCATGACCTCGTCGGTGACCAGCGGGACGCCCCTCTCCCGGCAGAGCCGGGCCAGGCCCGCGAGGTAGCCGTCCGGCGGGGTGATCGCCCCGCCGGCCGCACCGCCCACGGGCTCGACGACGACCCCGGCCAGCGTGCCGCTCCGATCGTCCAGCCTCGCCGCCGCGTCGTCCAGCAGGAACTCGGTGAAGGCGGTGTCGTCGCGCCCGTCGGCGTATCGGTAGGAGTAGGGCGGCGTGAGCGTGTTGAAATCGTGCAGCAGCGGATCCGCCGCCCAGCGCCGTAGCGGATGGCCCGACAGCGACAGCGCGCCGACGGTGCTGCCGTGGTAGCCGATCCGGTGGGACAGGAACCGGCCGCGGTCCGGCTCCCCCCGTTCCCGCCAGTACTGGGTCACCAGTTTCAGTGCCGCCTCAACGGCCTCCGAACCACTGTTGCAGAGGAAGACGTACGGATAACCAGTGAGCTCGCTCAGCCGATCGGCCAGTCGCTCCGCGTGCTCACTGTGGAAGGTGCCACGGTGGGCGAAGGTGATCCTGGCCGCCTGGTCCGCCATCGCCCGCAGCACGTCCGGGTCGGCGTGCCCGAGGTTGGCGTTGACCGCGCCCGAGCAGCCGTCCAGGTACCGGCGGCCGTCGGTGTCGTAGACGAAGACGCCGGCGCCATGGCTGACGACGGGCAGCACCTGGTCGAACGAAAACTTGATCAAATGGCTGCCCGGAGGCTGCATCCGGGTGGAATCGATCCCGGGATGCGAAAGCGATGTCATGATCCTTCTTCGAAGTCGCGACAATGCGTCAGCGGCACACGAGCCGCGCGGGGTTTGCCCGGGTGATGTGGTTGTACTCCTCCGGGTCCAGGCCGGCCCGGAGCAGCCGTTCCCGGAAGACACCGGGAACGAACACGTAACCGCCGCCGCCGTAGGCGCGGAGCTGGGAGACCAGGCAGACGTCGTGAGACAGCAGCACCCGGTCGATGTGGCCGGCCCGCACCAGGCTCAGCACCATGCGGACCCGGCGCTCGACCTCCACCGCGCTGTCGGTGTTGATGGTGTCGACACCGACGTAGGCGCCCCTCGCGGCGATCTGCCCGGCGTAGCCGGGCGTGAGCACCAGGTCACAGTGCCCGATGGCGATCCGCTCCGGGTCCGCGCCCGCGGAGATCAGCAGGTCGAGCTGGGGCAGGCCGACCGGCCATCGCGCGGCGTGCGTGTAGATCGCGGCGCCGGTCTGTCGCTGGGCTCGGGCGGCGGCGCGGAGGGAACGTTCCTCCGCCGCGGAGATGTACCACTTGTCCGCCCCGACCTCGCCGATCAGACCGGCGCGGACGTCGGTGCCCGGGAACCCCTCGGTGAGATCGCGGACGATCTCCTCCGCTATCTCCTCGACCCTGTGCCGGTCGATCCACTCCAGGTCGAGGTACGGGTCACGATAGTGGCCGGTGCCCAGGACGACCTGGACGCCGGTGGCCTTGGCGACCCGGCGGACCGCCTCGACGTTCGCCGGATCGCGGGTGGCTCCCGGCGGGTACGGCCGCGCCCCGGCGTCCATCGCCGCCCCATGAGTGAGCTCGGCGCTGGTGAGGTCGAACACCGTGGCGCCGCCGAGGTCGCGGAAGGCCCGGACCTCCTCGGCGACGAGGTCTTCGTCGATCAGCAGACCGTCGGCGCGGCGCTCCCGCATCAGGTTGATGAACAGATGCTCGTGCGGCAGGACGAACCCCAGGTCGTTCTGGTCGATCCGGCCGAGAACGGTCGTCACTGATGACATGCGGCTCCTAACGGTCTTGCCGGGTCAGCGTGAGCAGGCGGGCCGGGGTGGTCCGGGTGAGCCGCCGGATGTCGTCCGGGTCGAGGCCACGTGCCAGCATCAACGGCAGGACCCGCCGCAGGATGTGGGTGTATCCCTCGCCGCCGTGGCGTCTCAGCTGGGTCTTGCGGCAGATGTCCTGGGCGATGACGACGCGGTCGCCGTACCCCGAGGCGATCAACTCCCTGATGTGGCGGACGCGGGTGCCGTCGTTGGGCATGTCGAAGCCGGGATCCTGTGGGTAGTAGGCGGATTCGGTGCCGAACAGGTCGAATTCCAGCACGCAGCCGGTCTCCGCGAGTTCGCGCATGTCGTCCTGCTCGGTCAGCGTCCGGTCGATGTGCGACATGACGGTCCGGGCCGGATCGCCGCCCGCCTCGAGGACGACCTTCAGGTGCTCCCTGGGGGCATCCGCGTGGCGGCCGGGGTGGATCAGCAGGGCGGCTCCGGTCTCGGACTGCGCGACGGCGGCGGCCCTCAGCACCTTGACCTCGTCGGGGTGGGGCGGCCAGGAAAGCCCGATCTCGCCGATGACGCCCGCGCGCACCCCGGTCTCGCCCGCGCCGTCGAGGATGTCGCCGACGATCTCCTCGGTGATGTCCTGCTCGGTCATGGTCGCGACCGCCGGCGGATGGAAGGCCGCGGTGTAGTAGCCGCTGCCCATGACGATGTGGACACCGGTCCGCTCAGCGATCTCGCGCAGCGCCGAGGGATCGCGGCCGAGCCCTCCGGAGGTGGCCTCCACGATCGTCCCGCCACCGGCCGCGCGGAACTCGGCGAGCTCGGCGGCCGCGGTCGGCACGTCGTCGAGGCGCATGTCGAGCCTGTTACGGCGATCCACCCGTATCTCGTAGAGATTGTCCAGCGTGATCTCATCGTCGCGCGCCTCGCCTTCGCCGAGATAGCGGGTGAGGTCGCACAGGAGGTGTTCGTGGGTCTGAACGTGCCCGAGCCGATCCGTGGGAACCGGTCCGAGCACGGTCGAAACGACGCCGCTCTCGCCCACTAGGCGTCCGCGGGGTGACCGGCGAGGCTGACCTTGTTGGTCTCATGCGCGAGGTAGGCGGCCACGGCGGTGATCAGACAGGACACGGCCATGAAGACCGAGACGTAGATGGTGTGTGGCGCACCGCCACCCGCCGCGAGGAGGCTGGTGGCGATCAGGGGGGCGAGCCCGCCGCCGAACACCGAGGCGATCTGGTAACCGAGCGAGGCGCCGGTGTAGCGGGTGTTCGTGCCGAACAGTTCGGCCACGAAGGCGCCCATCGGTCCGTACATCAGCGCGTGCACGGCCAGCGAAAGGACGTACCCGAGCAGGAACAGGGGCACGGAACCGGTGTTGATCAGCTGAAACAGCAGGAACGAGTTGATCGCCAGCAGGATGGCGCCGGTGATGTAGACGGGGCGCCGGCCGTACCGGTCGGACAGCGCGGCGAACAGAGGGAGGCACACCATCGAGACCACGGAGGCGGCCATCAGCCCGTTCAGCGCCGTGGAGCGCTCGTAGCCGACCTGGGTCGCGTACGCAATGACGAAGGCGATGAGCACCGAGTTGGCGGCGAACGGACCGAACCCGATGAGGGCCGCCAGCACGACCGCGCGCGGGCGGGTCCGTAGCACCTCGACGATGGGCGGCCGGGCGGGCCGGTCGGCACCGGCGCGGCGCGCCTGCTCGAAGACGGGGCTCTCCGTCACGCCGAGTCTGATCCACAGCCCCACCGCGATGAGGATCACCGTGGCGGCGAAGGGGAGCCGCCAGCCCCACGACAGGAACTGGTCCTCCGGCAGTGCTGAGACGAGGGAGAACGCCCAGGTGGACAGCAGCAGGCCCGAGGGTGCGCCCATCTGCGCGACGCTGCTCCACAAGCCGCGGCGGTTCCCCTTCGCGTGTTCCAGTGTCATGAGCACCGCACCGCCCCACTCGCCGCCGACCGCGACTCCTTGCAGCAGTCGCAGCACAATGAGGAGGACGGGGGCCCACACCCCGATCTGATCGTAGGTCGGCAGTACCGCGATGAGCAGGGTGGCCGCGCCCATCAGCAGGATGCTCGACACCAGCATCCGCTTGCGCCCGAGGCGGTCCCCGAAGTGGCCGAACAGGATGCCGCCGAGCGGTCGCGCGGCGTACCCCACGGCGAGCGTGCCGAACGAGGCGATGAGGCCGACGCTCGGATCGACCGCGGGAAAGAAGATCTTGTTGAAGACCAGGGCCGACGCGGTGCCGTAGAGCAGGAAGTCGTACCACTCCACCACGCTGCCCACGTAGCTGGAGATGAGGACGCGTCGTTTGACCGCCCTTTCGGCCTGAGGGTCGTCGCTGCGGTTGGAATCGGGGTTGTCGGTCGTTGTCATGTATGCCTCCAAGGGGCACCTCTTGTCCGTTGTACAAGAAATCCTCTTGTACAACGGACAAGAGCAAAGGGTGCCGGGTTAACTTCCCGTCAGTGGGCGGAGCGCCGGCTCGCCAGGGCGGCGAATGCGGCCAACGATGTCGGTTCGGCCAGGGTGTCGGGGCTCACGACCTCGGATGGCGCGGCGCCCAGAAGGATCTTCTTCACCGGCAGTTCGAGTTTCTTGCCGGTGCGGTTTCTCGGGATGACGGGCATGGCGGTGATGCCGTCGGGCACGTGGCGCGGGGAGAGGGCGTCTCGCAGCGCGGTGGTGATCCGCCGGCGCAGGGCATCGTCCAGCTCGACGCCGTCGTGCAGGGCGACGAACAGGAGCAACCGGCCGGGGCCGCCGGTGGTGTCGTCCAGGTGCACGACCAGGCTGTCGTCGATTTCGGGCAGTTCTTCGACGATGCGGTAGAACTCCGCGGTGCCCAGGCGCACCCCGCCACGGTTGAGGGTCGCGTCCGAGCGTCCGGCCACCGTGCAGCTGCCCGTCGCCGCGGTGAAGCGCACCCAGTCGCCGTGCCGCCACACGCCCGGGTAGGTGTCGAAGTAGGCGTCCCGGTAGCGGGAGCCGTCGGTATCTCCCCAGAAGCCGATCGGCATCGAGGGCATGGGCTGGGTGATGACCAGCTCGCCGAGCACGTCGGTCACCTCGTTGCCCCGCTCGTCGTAGGCGGTGGCGGCGACGCCCAGGCAGGGGCCGGAGATCTCGCCGGCCCAGACCGGCCGCAGTGGGTTGCCCTGCAGGATCCCGGTGCACACGTCGGTGCCACCGCTGCCCACGTTGAGCAGCACACCGGGGCCGAACTGCTCGTGCACCCAGCGGAATCCCTCGGCCGGCAGCGGGCTTCCCGCGGCACCGATTTGCCGCAACCGGGACAGATCGTGGTCCTTGGCCGGGATGAGGCCTTCTTTGCGGCAGGCCATCAGGAATCCGGGGCTGGCGCCCATGAGGGTGGCGCCGGTCTCCTCGGCCAGTCGCCACTGCCAGTCCAGGCCGGGGTGCAGCGGGTTGCCGTCGATCATCACGATCGAGGCGCCCACGAGCAGCCCGGAGACCAGTGAGTTCCACATCATCCACGCGGTGGTGGTGAACCACAACATGCGGTCGCCGGGGCCCAGGTCCCAGCTCAGGGAGTGGTTCTTCAGGTGTTCCAGCAGGATTCCGCCGTGGCCGTGGATGATCGCTTTGGGTTTGCCCGTGGTGCCGGAGGAGAACAGCACGCACAGCGGGTGGGCGAACGGGACGGCGTCGAAGCCGGGCTCGGCGGGTCCGGTGAGCAGGTCCGCCCAGGCGACCGTGTCGGCGAGGTCCCCCGGGCCGTACGGTACGTGGACGGTGTGACGAAGGGTCGGCAGGCCGGTGCGGATCGCCGCGACTTCGTCGCGCCGGTCGATGTCCTTCTCGCCATAGCGGTACCCGGCTATGGCGAGAAGGACGGTGGGCTCGATCTGGGAGAACCGATCGATGACGCCACGGGCGCCGAACTCCGGGGCGCAGCTTGACCAGATCGCCCCCAGGCTCGCGGTCGCCAGGAACGCCACGAGGGTTTCCGGGATGTTCGGCAGGTAGGCCACGACCCGGTCGCCCCGGCCGACACCGAGGGCGCGCAAACCGGCCCGCGCGCGGGCGACCTGGTCGGCCAGGTCCCCCCAGGACAGCTCCAGCGGTCCGCGGGTCTGCGAACGCGCCAGCACGGCCATCCCGCTGGGCGCGGCTCCCGCCGGACGCAGGACATGCTCGGCGTAGTTGAGGGTCGCGCCGGGGAACCACTCGGCACCGGGCATGTCCCGCCGGCCGAGCACCCGGTCATAGGGGGTGCGCGCGCGGACGTCGAAGTAGTCCCAGATCGACGACCAGAAGCCTTCGAGGTCCGCGACCGACCAGCGGTGCAGGTCGTGGTAGCCGGTGAAAGCGAGATCCCGGGTGCGCTCCAGCCAGGTGAGGTAGCCGCCGATCGCCGTTGCCCGACGCGCGTCGGGAGCCGGTTCGCGCAGCATCTCCGGGCGCTGCGGGAGCAGTTGGTGGTTCATCGGTGGTGGCTCCTGGAGTCCGAGCACATGAGCGATCGCTGAGAGGGCACTCATCTTTTGTACGAGGTACAGGATGTCTTGTACGCGGGACAAGAACAAGGGGCGTGCGTAAACCTTGTGTTTCCCGCCTCGAAACTCAGCGAGGGCAGCCGCCCTTCAGCCGGGTCAGGAGATCCTGGAGCGCAGTCCGCTGACCAGCAACTCCAAAGCCACGGTGAAGCTGCCGTCCATGGGCTTGTCCCGCCCGGAGTCCCATCTGGTCAAGAAGGCGTTGTTCTCCAGCAGCGGCAGGTTGCGCGTCAACACCGGGAACGCGTTGGGGTTGACCGCTCGCAGCTCCGCCGCGAAGCCCTTCTGCCAGCCGTCCTCGGCGTCCGCGGGGCCCGCGGACAGCTCCAGGGTGATCCATCCGAGCACGAACCCGATCACCGCGTTGTAGACGTGGACGAGCTCCTCCCCGGCGAATCCGGCCCGTTGCAGCACGCCTACCACGCGCTCCACGAAAGGAACCGCCGTCGTGGTCACCACCAGCTGGGAGCCGATGATCGGCGCGAGATTCGGATGCCGGTGCATCGCCTCCCGGCACAGCCGGGCCATCGCCACCAGCCAACCGTCCCAACCCATGCCCTGCTCGGACGGCAGGACGATCTCCTCCAGCACCCGTGCCGAGACCGCTGCCACCAATTGCGCCTTCGTGCCGGTGTGCCAGTACAACGCCGTGGGGTAGACCCCCATCTCCTTGGCCAGCGCGCGCATGGTCAGCGCTTCCAGCCCGTGCTCGTCCACATAGCGCAAAGCAGCGTCCACCACGTCCTCACGCGACAACGGCGCGCTGGTCCCCCGCCGAGCACGGCTCCGCGGACCACTGCCCTCGCTCATCCGGATTCCTTCCGCAGACGACCAGTCAAGACGAACCAAACGTTAGCCCGTGTGGACTGTCGCAGACGGCCACCCCGGACCGCTTTGACCGTACCTTCGCGATCTTGATCGCCAGAATCTCGGTGTGCGAGGTGATCGCCCCACCGCATACGGCCTGGTCCTGGCGATGCTCGCGCCAGCTACCCGGTTGCGCTCACGACGCCGGCACCTGATAAGGCCTCGATCAAGACCCACATGTTCGTCCGGCTTCGGACTGTATGAGACGGTGTGCTCTGCTGGTCGCTCAGCGATCAGCGGCAGTTGAGGAAATCCCTCCAGTAGGTGCTGCGGACTAGAAGCCGCGCACCACACAGGGTTTGGCTCGACCCGACCCGTTCACTCCTCACAGCCTCGTTGGCTGCCCAGCCACGCTCTCTTCGTAGTGGCCGCCAGAGGTTGGAACAGCGCCGCCTTCGGGTCGCCGATCGCCTGTGTCCTCGCCGAACCTGTGCGTACTCGACTGGCGGCCTGCCTCGCCATTCTCATTATCAGCGGCTCAACACGCCGACTTTCGGCATCAGGCGTGTTAGCCGTGCCTCAATCCGATCGGACTGATCTATATGTCATCGACCTCAAGCGCCCGGCGTACGTCCGATGCTGCTCCTACATTCGTGCTGGTCCACGGTTCCGGCTCCAGTTCGTTCATGTGGGCCCCGATCCAGCGCGAACTCGCGTTGCTCGGCCACCGCAGCTTCGCCGTCGATCTCTCGTCTCTTTCATGGCTCATCGCAGAAGAGGGTGTAGTCGGGGTCCGTCGGTTTTCGAGGTCGCCCGCTCGGATTTTCACGCTCGGCTGCACTCCTGTCCGAGCGCGACGAGACGTGCGCCGGGGAACGAGCTAGGCACCGTCGTTGCCATCGCGCAGGGAATGGATCATGCTCCGCAGGATCCGGAACGCGTCTGACTGCTCGGTCTCGGTCATGCCGGCCAG
>NZ_VCJS01000030.1 GCF_005893125.1 Nonomuraea basaltis
TCAGGGTGGCCAACCAGCACACGTTCGGCGCGCTGTTCGGACGCGACATGACCGCGCCGGAACACCGCGAGCGGCTGCGCCGGATGGTGGGGGACGCGGTCGTGGCCTACCTGCGCGGCGCCGGCGCAAGTAGCTGATCATGCGGCGGCAAGGTAACGATCGGAAACACTCTTGTAATGTACGAACCAGTGAGTTAGTTTCCTGCCACTCCGCTTTTCCCCCTTGAGGAGCATATCGTGACGGTGCAGGGCAAACCTCGCAAAGCGGCTGTGGCAGCCTGGATCGGCAGCGCGCTGGAGTACTACGACTTCTTCATCTACGGCACCGCGGCCGCGCTGGTCTTCAGCAAGATCTTCTTCCCATCCAGTTCGCCCGCCACCGGGACGCTCCTGGCCCTGGCCACCTTCGGCGTCGGCTACCTGGCCAGGCCGGTCGGCGCCTTCGTGCTCGGGCACATCGGCGACCGCTTCGGCCGCAAGAAGGTGCTGGTCGCCACGCTGGTGATGATGGGCGCCTCGACGTTCCTCGTGGGCTGCCTGCCCACATATGACGACGTCGGGCTGCTCGCGCCGGTCCTGCTGGTCGTGCTGCGGCTCATGCAGGGCTTCTCGGTCTCCGGCGAGCAGGCGGGCGCGAACTCCATGACGCTGGAGCACGCGCCCGAGAACCGCCGGGCGTACTACACCAGCTTCACGCTCAACGGCACGCAGGCCGGGCAGATCATCGCCACCGCGATCTTCCTGCCGATCGCCGCGCTGCCCGAGGAGGACCTGCTGAGCTGGGGCTGGCGGGTGCCGTTCTGGCTGAGCATCGTGGTGGCCGTGGTGGGGCTGGTCATCCGGCGCACGCTGGAGGAGACGCCGGCGTTCGAGCAGGAGGTCGCGACCAACACCGTGGCGAAGATGCCGCTGGCCGTGCTCTTCCGCGAGCAGTGGAGGGACGTGCTGCGGGTCGTCGTGGCCGCGGTCATCGCCTCGGTCAGCACGATCTTCACCGTCCACGCCCTGTCGTACGCGGTCAACACCATGGGGCTGGAGCGCGGGCCGATGCTGTGGGTGGGCGTGCTCGCCAACGTCGCCGCAGTGATCACGATCCCGCTCTGGGGGACGCTGTCGGACCGGGTCGGCCGCAAGCCGGTCTTCATCGGCGGGTCGCTCGGCTGCGCGGTGTTGATGTTCGCCTACCTGTGGTCGATCTCCATCGGCAACTACGCGCTGATCTTCATCGTGGGCATCGTGATGTTCGGCATCGTGCACAGTGCCACCAGCGGCGTCTGGCCGTCCTTCTACGGCGAGATGTTCACCACCAGGGTCCGCCTGTCGGGCATGGCGATCGGCACCCAGATCGGCTTCGCCATCGCCGGGTTCGCGCCGACGCTCGCCACGGCCCTGGCCGGCACCGGTCCGGGCAGCTGGCTCGGCGTCTCGCTCCTCACGGCCGCGTTCTGCCTGGTGAATGTGGCGGCTGTGGCGACCGCCAAGGAGACCTACCGGGTTCCCACCGAGGAGCTCGGCCGCACGCGGCAGGTGACGGTGTGAGCGACTTCCGGATCTACGCCATCCGCTACGCCCAGCGTGACGCCAAACGCGGTGAGCACTTCCACGGCTATGACCCGCGCGGTGAGGACCCCCACCCGACGTCCTACTACGTGTGGCTCGCGGTCAACGACGAGCATGCCGTCGTGATCGACACCGGTATCAGCCCCGCACGCGCCGCGCGCGTCGAAGGGCTGGACTACCGCCGCTCGCCGGTGGACGCCGTCGCCGCGCTCGGGGTGCCCGCCGACGCGGTCGATCACGTGGTGCTGACCCATCTGCACTACGACCACACCGGCACGGCCCGGGAATTCGGCTCCGCCCGCTACGTCGTGCAGCAGGCGGAGCTCGACTACTGGATCGGGCCGTGGGCGCGGCGCATCGCCAGGGAACGCTGGCTGCTGAACGACGACGACCTCGCCTCCTTGCGGGAGGCCCGCAAGGAGGGGCGGGTGCTGGTGACCGACGGCGACGCCTTCGTCGTGCCCGGCCTGAGCGTCCACCTGGTCGGCGGCCACACCGCCGGCATGCAGGTGGTCCGCGTCCGGACGGCCCGCGGCCACGTGGTGCTGGCCTCGGACGCGAGCCACTTCTACGAGAACCTTGAGGACGACCGCCCGTTCCCGATCCTGCACAGCATGCCCGGCATGTACGGCGCCTTCGACCGGATCAAGGAGCTCGCCGGCGACCCGGAGCTCGTGGTCGCCGGCCATGATCCGCTGGTTCTGGAGCGGTTTCCGCTGCTGGAGCCCGACGTCGCGATGATCGCCTAGGGCAGGACCTCGATCTTGCCGGTGGGCCGCGGGCTGTAGGAGTCGTTGAAGAAGTACTCGCCCGGCTTGGTGAAGGTGTACTGGAACGATTCGCCCGGCTTGAGCCTGACGTCGAAGAGGCCCTCGAAGAACTGGGTGGCGCCGTGGACGTTGATGTTGTCCGCGGGATTGAGGAAGGTGACCGTGGTCCCGGCGGGCACCCGCAGGTGGGTCGGGGCCATGGCGTTCACCGCCGTGGACTCCACGACGCCGACCTGCCCGTTCTCGTAGGTGCGCGCGAGCACGACGGTGTTGTTCACTGCGCTGCCGTCCATCGGGCTGCCGGAGACCGGCCGCCGGATGATCGGCGCGGGCGGGGTCGCGGCCGGGGGGACGGTGCCGCCCAGCTTGAAGGCCCACAGATGGTCGCCGCGCGGGGCGGAGTTGCCGTACGGGATGCCGGTGCCGCCCGCGTACACGGCGATGTACTGCTCGCCGTCGATCTCGTAGGCGATCGGGCTGCTGCTGACGGCGGCGCCGGTCTGCCAGCGCCACAGCTCGCGGCCGTCCCGGGCGTCCAGGCAGAGCAGGTTGCCGTCCGGCTGGCCGATGAAGAGCAGGTCGGAGGCGGTGGTGAGGATGCCGTTGCCGTGCGCCAGCGAGTACGGCAGGTTCTTCTTCCACCGGACCCGGTTCGTGCTCGGATCCACCGCCACGACGCCGCCCGTCATGTACTCGCCGGGCGGGCGCAGCCCGTTGGACGCCTCGGTCAGCGAGTGCGCCGCCGCCACGTACCCGAAGCCCGTGTACACCAGGCGGGTGCTGTGGCTGTAGGACTGGTGGTTCCAGTCGGCGCCGCCGCCGTGCCCGGGGATGGTGAGGATCGGTTCGTCCCAGTGCGGCGTGAACAGCGACCCGATCTTGTAGTTGGGCACGGCGCGGTGCGGGGCACCGGGGATCTCGGTGCCGAGCGGCTGCCACACCGGCGTCAGCTCGGTCCAGCCGCCCTGGCGCGGGAAGGGCTGGGTGGGCCAGGTCTTCTGCCGGGGCTCCTGCGGCACGGGCAGCTCGTCGATGCCCAGCGGCGCCGAGCCGTCGGTCCGGTCGAGGATGTAGTACATGCCGGTCTTGCTGCCGTACACGACGAGCTTGCGCATCCGCCCCCGGACCTGTGCGTCGACCAGGACCGGCGCCATGACGTTGTCCATGTCCCAGATGTCGTGGTGGATGGACTGGAAGTGCCAGCGGTAGGCGCCGGTCTTCAGGTCCATCGCCACGATCGAGTTGGCGAACAGGTTCTGGCCGCCGCGCTGGGACCCGTCCTGCGAGGAGCGGCTGCCCCTGGCGTTGCCGAACGTCCAGTAGACCAGGCCCAGCTCGGCGTCGATGGCGCAGTGCATCCACGGCGTCGCCCCGCCGGTCTGCCAGGAGTCGCCCTCCCAGGTGTCGTTGCCGAACTCGCCGGGGCCCGGCGTGCCCCAGAAGTGCCAGAGCAGGTCGCCGTTCGCGGCGTCGAAGGCGAGCGCGGCGCCGCGCGGGCCGTCGTTGGTGCCGCAGTAGAGCATGCCGTCGTGGTAGGTGACCGCGACCTTCTCCAGGTTGCCGTACCCGTTGTGCTGCCGCTCCCACACCACCTGGCCGGTCTTCTGGTCGAGCGCGATCACCCAGTTGTCGTTGCCGCAGACGAAGACCTTGCCCGCGCCGACCGCCACGCCGCGCCGGGTGACCGCGCCCCGGGTCTGCTCGTATTTCCACTTGGTGGCGCCGGTACGTCCGTCCACCGCGACGACGTTGCCCAGCGCCGATTCGACATAGAGGACACCGTCCACCGCCACGGCCGTGCTCTGGCTGTTGCCGGCCATGAGCCCGCCCTCGATGTGGTTGACCCAGGCGGCCCGCAGCCGCCTGATGTTGCCCTGGCGCAGGCCGCGCAGCCCGCTGTAGTTGTGGTTCGCCAGGTTCCCGCCGACCTTGGGAAAGTCAGGGGAGGTCCGGCCGGTGGCCGCGGCGGCCTCTCCGGTTCCCGCGAGCGCGACGGCGGCGACGGCACCTATGAGTAACTCTCGTCGATGGACCATGACCATCCCCTCACAGGTCCACTAAGTGGACCGATAGATTCGCTTAAAGACGAACGACAGCCCGAAGAACGCCCCGCAGAGCACCAGCAGCCGCCGGAGCGGGCTGTCACAGGCCTAGGTAGATGCGCCGGACCTGGGGATCGTCGCGTAGGTCGGCCGAGGCGCCGGTGGCGGCGATCGCGCCGTTCTCCATGACCAGGCAGGTGCTGGTGACGTCGAAGGTGAGCTTGGCGTTCTGCTCGACGAGCAGGATGGCCAGGCCGTCGGCGTTGAGCCGTTTGAGCACGCCGGCGATCTCGGCGACGAGGATCGGCGACAGGCCCATGGACGGCTCGTCCAGCAGCATCACCTTGGGACGGCACATCAGCGCCCGGCCGACGGCCAGCATCTGCTGCTGGCCACCCGACAGCGCGCCGGCCAGCCGGTGACGCATCTCGCCCAGGACGGGGAACAGGTCGTACACCTCGTCGATGGGGGTGTGCTTCCAGCTGCTGGTGTATGCGCCGAGCAGCAGGTTCTTCTCGACGCTGAGGCCCGGGAAGACGTGCCTGCCCTCGGGGACGTAGCCGATGCCGTGCCGCACCAGGGTGTGCGCGGGCGCGCGGAGGAGGTCGTGCCGGCCGAAGCGGATGGCGGTGGCCTGGCGCGGCGCGAGGCCCATGACGGCCTTGAGCGTGGAGGTCTTGCCGGCGCCGTTGGCGCCGATGATGCCGAGCGACTGGCCGGGCTCCACGGTGAAGGACACATCGTGGGCGGCGCGGACGCCGCCGTAGTGAACCGACAGTCCTTCCACGGTCAGCGTCCCATCCCCAAGGGCCGTCATCGAGTTGCCTCCTCGACGGCGGCCTCGGCGGTCGCCTCGGTGGGTGCGGTCATCGAGTCGCCGAGGTAGGCGGCGACCACGTCCGGGTGCACGGCGACCTCGGCCGGCCGGCCGTCGGCGATCACCTTGCCGCTGGACAGCACGGTGACCTGGTCGCACAGCGACATGACGAGACCCATGTTGTGCTCGATGATGACCACGGTGACGCCGGAGTCCCTGATGGATCGGACGATCTCGCCGAGCCTGCGCACCTCCTCACCGTTCATCCCGGCCGCGGGCTCATCGAGCAGCAGCAGGGTGGGTGACATGGCCATGGCGCGGGCCAGCTCGATGCGGCGCTGGATCCCGTAGGGGAGCGAGCGCGGCTCGGCGTCGGCGACCTCGGCGAGCCCGAACCGCTCGATGAGCTCCTCGGCTCGCGCGCGCAGCGCACGCTCGTAGCCCAGCACCTTCCAGGGCAGGCCGGGGTAGCGCCAGATCCAGGTGGTCGGAGTGCGGTCCAGGCCGAGGAGGATGTTCTCGCGCACGCTGAGGTCCTCGAACAGGCGCAGGTTCTGGAAGGTACGGGCGATGCCGCGCTGGGACAGCCGGTACGGCGCCGCCCCGGTCACGTCGCGCCCGCGCAGCAGCACCGATCCTTGCGTGGGCGTGTAGAAGCCGCTGATCACGTTGAACAACGTGGTCTTGCCCGAGCCGTTGGGGCCGACGATGCCGCGTATCTGTCCCTGAGGCACGGTGAGGGACACCCCGTCGAGCGCGATCAGGCCCTTGAACTGCTTCGTCACGTCCCGGACCTCCAGCGCGTCTCCCTTCGCATCCGGGGGCGCGGAGTCGTAGGGACGGAAGGGGCCGAGCTGGGCGCGAGAGCCGCCTCCGCGCCGGTGCAGCAAAGATCGAATCTGCCGGGGCAGGCCCGCCAATCCCTTGGGTGCGAACACCACCACGAGCACGACCACGAGGCCGTATCCCAGCTGGGCGTAGCCGGAGGCGTCCAGCAGCGCCTCTCTGACGAGGGAGAGCGCGACGGCGCCGACGACGCAGCCCAGGATGCTGCTCCGCCCACCGATGATCACCATGGCCAGCAGGAGGAACATGTTGGCGATGTTGAAGGTTTCTGGCGCGACGAAGCGGATGAGACCGGCGTACAGCACGCCGGCGAGGCCGCCGTACAGGCCGGAGAGAACGAACGCGGTCATGCGCAGCAGCGGGATCTCCGCGCCGAGCGCGCCCGCGGCGAGGTCGTCGTCGCGCATCGCGCGCAGCCGGCGGCCCAGCGGTGAGCGGGTGACCAGCAGAGCGAAGGCCAGCGCGAGGGCGAAGACGACCAGTTCGACGTAGTAGAACAGGTAGCCGCTGGACAGGTCGATGCCGAACATCGGCGGCACCGGGATGTCGCTGATGCCCTCGGCGCGGCCGGCGATGTGGGCGTTGGTGACCCAGTTGGTGAAGGCCAGCGCCAGGCCGAGGGTGACGATGCCGAGGTAGTGCGACTGCATGCGCAGCGCGGGGATGCCGACCAGGATGCCGAACACCACGGCGACCAGGAGCGCCAGAACCGCTGCCGTCCAGAAGCCGAGTCCGGCCTGGGTGGTGAGAATGGCCACGGTGTAGGCGCCGACGCCGAAGAAGGCGACCTGGGCCAGGTTGATCTGCCCGGCCACGCCCATGGTCAGGCCGAGGCCGATGGCGAGGATGGCGAAGATGATCGCGACGTCGGCGACGTGTATCGCATACCCGCCCAGGCCGTAGGGGAGCAGCCAGGCCGCCACGGCCAGGGGCGCGAGCCATGCAAGACGTTTCATGCGCGGTTCACCGTGGCCTCTCCGAAGATGCCGGTGGGGCGGATCATGACGATGACCGCGAACACCAGGAACGTGACCAACTCGGAGTACTCCTGGAAGTTGCCGGCCGCGAAGGCGTCCAGCAGCCCGAAGGCCACGCCGCCGACGATCGCGCCCGGCATGCTGCCGAACCCGCCCAGCATGGCCGCGGCGAAGCCCTTGATGCCGAGCGTGCCGCCCATGGTCGGGTTGACGTACAGCATGGGCCCGATGAGGCTGCCTGCCAGCGCCGCCAGGCCCGCGCCGATGGCGAAGGCCATCGCGTTGCTGCGGCCGACGTGGATGCCGACCGCGGTGGCCGCCTGGTGGTCCATGGCGACCGCCTGCATGGCCGCCCCCCGCTTGGTGCGCTGCAGGAACAGCGCCAGCAGGCCGGTCGCGGCCGCCGCGACGGCGATCACCACCACGTTGTAGGTGGGGATGCGGATGCCGGCGAGGTCGATCGGCCCGGTGGCGACGGGGGAGGGCACCGCGTGGCCGGTCGCGCCCCAGATGAGCACTGCCCCCGCTTCGAGCACGGCGCCGAAACCGATGGTGCCGATCAGCATCAGCGTGAAGTCCTTGTTCTCCAGCGGCCGCAGGAAGCGCTCGATGATCACCCCGATGAGGCCGGTGACCGTGATGGCCACGATGATCGCGACGGCGAACGGGAGTTGGGTGGCGAGGTAGAACGTGGACGCGGCGTACGCGCCGATCATCACCACGCTGCCGTGGGCGAAGTTGACCAGGCCCATGGTGCGGTAGACGATCGAGAAGCCCATGGCGACGAGCGCGTACACCGCTCCGAACGTGACCCCGCCGATCAGGGTCTGGAGGAATACCTGCACGTCAGCTCGCGGTCTCGGGTACGACCTTGCCGTCCTTGACCAGGCCGATCTTGGTTTCGTGGATGCCGACGCCGTTGGCGTCGTAGTTGTAGTTCCCCAGCAGCCCGGCGCGCTTGACGCCGCGGATGGCGTCGGCCAGCTTCTGCCCGCCTTCGCCGTTGGTCTGCTTGAGCGCCTCGATGAGGATCGACGCGCCGTCGTAGGCCTTGGCGACGTGCATGCGGGCGTCCTCGTTGTAGGCGGCCTTGTACTTGGCGGCGAACGCCTTGATCTCCTCGCTGGCCTCGTTGCTCAGGTACGGCGAGCTGACCACCGACCCCTCGGCGTTCTTCAGACCGGCCGTGGTGGCGTACACGTCGGTGCCCATGGGGGCTCCGCCGGCGAAGACCGCCTTCAGGCCGAGCTCCCGCGCCTGCTTGGCGATCAGCCCGGACTGGACCTCCTCGGCGCCGATGAACAGCACCTCCGGGTCCTGCTCGCGGATCTTGGCGAGGTTGGAGTTGAAGTCCTTCTGGTCGGGGGTGACGACCTCGTCGGCGACCGGGGTGAGGCTCCTGGTCTTGAGCGCGGCCAGGAACGCGTCGTGCTCGCCGGCCCCGTAGGCGCCGTTGTTGCTGATCAGCGCGATCTTCTTGTGCCCCTTGCCGTCGACCAGGTATTTCGCGAGCGTCTCGTCGAAGGTGACGCTGGTCGGCGCGTTCAGGAACAGGAACGGGCTTTTGAGCTCGGCCAGCTTCGGCGACTGGCCCGAGGTGATGTTCGGGATCTTCGCGTCCTTGAGTATCGGCGCCATGGCCAGGGTCACGGCGCTCTCCGCAGTGCCCAGCATCGCGATGTAGCCCCCGCTGGAGATCTTCCTGGCCAGGTTGGTGCCGACGGTGGGATCGCCCTGGTCGTCGAAGAGGTCGAGCTGGATCTGCCGCCCGTTGACGCCGCCGGCTTTGTTGACCTCGTCGATGGCGAGCTTGACGCCCTTGTGCTCCCATTGGCCGAGCGAGCTGAGCTGGCCGCTCTGAGCGTTGATGTTGGCGATCTTGAGGGGCCCGGTGGTGCCGGTCTCGGAGCCGGACGACTGACCGGGAGGGGCGCAGGCGGCGAGGGCTATCAACGCCGCCGCGGCGATGGAGAATCTCGCGAAATGCACGGTTCACCTCGTGGGGGGATAGGTGATGCTTAATTCACGGACTAGTACGTTCGTTATAAACGACAGGACAGGTTGAGGGAATATCGAACGTGCAACGGTTTCCGCCGGATCAATCGACGAAGATGCCCTGGTAGATGTCCTTGATGTTCCAGTGGCCCGGTGTCGGCACCGGTTCGTTCACCATCGGCACATCGATCACGGCGGGGCGGCGGTTCGCGACGGCCGCGCGCAGAGCCGCGCCGAGTTCGGCGGGGGTGGTGACGGTGTGGCCGTCGGCGCCGCACGCCCGGGCGAACGCGGCGAAGTCGGGGCTGTACGGCTGCCCTGCGGGGTCGGTGAAGTCGCAGCCGTGGCTGCGGCCGAAGTGGGCCGACTGCAGGTCGGAGATCGTCCCGTGCGATCTGTTGTTCATCACGACGAAAACGACGGGCGCGCCCTGCTCGACTGCGAGGGGCACGGCGGGTAGTTGCGCGCTCATTCCGCCGTCGCCGATGAGCGCGATCACCGCCCTGTCCGGCTGGGCGAGCTGGACGCCCACGGCGGCGGCGGGGCCGAATCCCATGGTGGAGGCGCCGCCGGGGGTGATGAAGCGGCCCTCCGGGGGCAGCTCGTAGCACTGGGCGACGCCGTTCTTGTTCCAGCCGACGTCGGTGACCAGGACCGCGTCGGCGGGGATCGAGGAGCGCAGGTCCGCCAGGATGCGCTCGGGCCGCAAGGGGAAGTCGTCGCTGCGGCCGCGTTCTCTGCTCGCTTCGAACAACTCGGACCTCGCCTCGAAGATCTGCTTCCGCAGGTCCGGCCGGCTGCGTGGCGCGTGGGACTTGGCGGCGTCGGCCAGCGCTTTGACCGCGAGCCCGACGTCGGCGACCGCGCCGATCTCCGCCGGGTAGTTGCGGCCGATCTCGGCCGGGTCGATGTCGATCTGGATGAGCGCGCCCGCGGAGAAATCCCAGGTGAAGCGGGGATCCCAGGAGCTGGCGTCGGTCTCGGCGAAGCGGGTGGCGAGGGCCAGCACCACGTCCGACTCGCGCGCGTAGGAGTTGGTCAGCTTCAGCCCCCAGAAGCCGGTCATGCCCAGCACCAGCGGGTGGGCGTCGGGGACGGTGCCCTTGGCCATCAGCGAGTGCGCGATCGGGATGTCCAGGTGCTCGGCCAGGGAGATCAGGGCCTCGGCGTTCTCCCGCAGACCGCCGCCGACGTAGATCAGCGGCCGCTCGGCGGCCGCCAGTCTCGCTGCGATCAGCTCTGTGGTGGCCTCCGGCAGTCCGGGCGGCGCCGCGTGGCTGATCGGTGGACAGGGCGCGGCAGGCCGGGAGAAGACGTCCATCGGCACATTGACCAGCACCGCACCAGGGCGGCCAGAGGTCGCCGTCCAGAACGCCCGCTCCACGGCCCGGCCCAGGTCCTGAGCCCGGTGCACGTTCCAGGCCCGCTTGACGAAGGGCCGGAAGATCGACGCCTGGTCGGCGTCCGCATGCAGGTTCACCTCCTGGTGCGGATGGCGGCCTTGGTAATAGGAGGGGATGTCGCCGGAGATCACCACCAGGGGCACCGAGTCGAGCGCGGCGGTCATGACGCCGGTGGTGGCGTTGGTCAGGCCCGGGCCGACGTGGATCAGCAGCACGCCGGGCTTGCCGGAGACACGGGCGTAGCCGTCGGCGGCGTGCGCGGCGGCCTGCTCGTGGCGGGCGATGACGAAGCGAATGCGGCTGTCGGCCAGCGCGTCGAGCACCGCGATGTTGGTGTGCCCGCAGGTGCCGAAGACGTACTCGACGCCGAGCTCCTCGAGCTGCGTGACAAGCGCGTGGGCGGCGGTGTTCACTGATCTCCCCAGATGGTCAGCCCTTTGAGCATGAGGGTCTTGGTCACGGTGAAGTCCTCGATCATCCAGCGGGGCGACTCGCGGCCGATGCCGGAGTCCTTCACGCCGCCGAAGGGGACGTGGTCGAGCCGGAAGTTCGATGAGCCGTTCACGACCAGGCCGCCGACTTCCAGCTCGCGCCATGCGGTGACGATGCGGCGCACGTCGTGCGTGAACAGCCCGGCCTGCAGGCCGTACGTGCTGCGGTTGCACTCCTCGATGACCTCGTCGAAGCCGTCGTAGGGGAGCACGGCGACCAGCGCGCCGAACACCTCCTCGCGGACGACCTTCGCGTCGCGGGGCGGCGCGACCACGACGGTGGGCGCCATCACCGATCCGCTACGGCTCCCGCCCGTGGTGACGGCGGCGCCCGCCCTGGCCGCCTCGGCGGTCCAGCGAACCACCCGCTCGGCGGCATCATCGTCCACCATGGAGCCGACGTCGGTCGCCGGGTCCATGGGGTCGCCCACGATCAGCGCTTTCACCTCGGCCGTCAGCGCGTCGGCGAACTCGTCGAAACGGCTCCGGTGGACGTAGACGCGTTGAACCGAGATGCAGCTCTGGCCGGAGTTGCTGTAACCCGTGCGGGCGCATACGCGCGCCGCCTCGGCGATGTCGGCGTCCTCGCAGACGATGGTCGCGGCGTTGCCGCCGAGCTCGAGCATCACCCGTTTCGGCCCGGCGGCGTGGGCGACGGCATGTCCGGCCGTGATGCCGCCGGTGAAGCTCACCACGGCGATCTCCGGAGCGGCGCACAGCCGCGCGCCCACATCGCCGCCCCCGTGCAGGATCTGCACCCCCTCCACCGGCATCCCGGCGTCGAGAAGCAGCTCGACCAGCGCCGTGGAGGTGGCCGGCGCCTGCGGCGGCGGCTTGACGATCGTGGTGTTGCCCGCGGCGAAGGACGCTGCGAGCTTGTGGGCCAGCAGGTTCGCGGGCGCGTTGAACGGCGTGATGGCCAGCACGGGCCCCGCGGGGGTGCGCTGGGTGAGCGCGGTGTTGCCGATCCCGCGGCCCCAGCCCGCCACCGGCAGTACCTCGCCGCCGATCATCCTGGCCTCGGCCGCGGCGACGGAGAGAGTGTCGGCCACCCGGAGCATCTCGCCGCGCCCGTCCTTGAGCGGCTTGCCCAGCTCCAAGGCCAGCAGGCGGGCGAACTCGGCGCCGCGCTCGGTGACCGCGGCGGCGGCACGTTCCAGGATGTCCGCCCGCGTGGCGGGGGCCAGCCGCGCGACGGCCTTGGCCGCCTGCCCGGCGTAGGCCAGGGCTGCTGTGATGTCGTGAAGCTGTGCGGTTCGCGCCCGGCTGACGGGCTGCCGTAGGTAGGGGCCGATGCGGTCGGTAGACGGGCCCTCGGGCACCCACTCGCCGGCGACTAAGCACGCCGCTTCATGGATTGCGTTCATGGTGGCTCCCATAGATCCGCTTAGTGGTTCTGATAAACCGCACTGTGGATTTCCTCACGGTATGAGGACCGTGAACGTCCTGGCAAGAGGGCGATGTAATCCGCTTGATGGAGCATATGGACCGCCAAGCGGACTCGGTGTTAGCGTACGACCGCATGAGAGGGTGAGCAGCAGGTTCACCTTCGACCACTAGTGAGGACCCGTGCCTTCGAACATTCCTGCAGCGTCTGGGGAGAGCGGTGGCGTGCGCAGCGTCCAGCGGGCGTTCGACATCCTGTCGCTGCTCACCGAGGATCGGCGGACGCTGACTATCCGCGAGGTCGTCGACGAGACCGGGTTGGCCAAGACGACGGCGCTGCGCCTGCTGCAGACCTTGGAGCACATGGGGCTGCTGTGGGCCACGCCGAAGGGCTACACGGCGGGCCCGGCCCTGTGGCGGTGGGCACATCTGGCCCGCTCGGCGTGGGAGCTGCCGCCGGAGACCGTCCAGCTCATGCGCGAGCTGGGCGCGCGGCATCGGGAGACCGTCAACCTCTACGTCTCCAGGGACGTGCACCGCATCTGCATTGCCCAGCAGGAGAGCCCGCAGCCACTCCGCCACGTTGTGCGGGTGGGCGACGAGCTGCCCCTTTGGGCCGGCGCCTCCTCAAAGGTCCTGCTCAAGGACGCCCCGCCGCGGCTGCTCGCGCGGGTGGCTCGCTCCTCTCCGCACGGCGAGGCGCACGTGGCGACGCTGCGGGAGTGGATTGACCAGGCGGCCCGCGACGGCTACGCGGTCAGCCACGGCGAGCGCGAGCCCGGTCTTTCCGCGGTCGCCGTCCCGGTCACAGGCGGCTCGCGGGCGACTGTGGCGGCGCTGACGCTGAGCGGCCCGACGATCCGCTTCACCGAGGACCGCGTCCAGGAATTCGCCGCGGACCTGCGCGAGGCAGCCAAACGCATGTCGGAACGCGGGTTCGACCATCCTCTGACTTGACTTTATGGAGCGTGAATGCAGCAGTTGCCACTGGACGGCGTCAAGGTCGTGGACCTGACCAACGTTCTGGCCGGGCCGTACTGCAGTTACCAGCTCATGCTGTTCGGCGCCGACGTGGTCAAGGTCGAGATGCCCGGCGCCGGGGATCTCGCCCGGCGCCTCGGCCCCGACCCTGAGCTCAACCAGGAGCAGATGGGCGCCTCCTTCCTGGCCCAGAACGCCGGCAAGAAGTCGGTCGAGCTCGACCTCAAGAGCCCGGCGGGCCGGGCCGCCTTCGAGTCGATGGTCTCCGGCGCCGACGTCTTGCTGGAGAACTTCAGAGCCGGGGTGATGGCCAGGCTCGGCTACGACTGGGACCGCCTGCGCACGCTCAATCCGCGCCTGGTGTACTGCGCGATCTCGGGATTCGGCCAAAGCGGTCCCATGAGCGGGGCGCCCGCTTACGACCAGATCATCCAAGGGTTGTCCGGCATGATGAGCGTCACCGGAACTCCGGACACCGTTCCGTTGCGAGTCGGATTCCCCATCTGCGACACGATCGGCGGCCTGATGGCCGCCTTGGCGATCTCCGCCGCGCTGGCCGGACGGCACCGTAGCGGGCGGGGCTGCTGCCTGGACCTGTCCATGCTGGAGGCGTCCATCTCCGCCATGGGCTGGACCGTTTCCAACTACCTGATCAGCGGCGTCGAGCCGGAGCCGATGGGCGACCAGAACGCCACCGCCGCCCCCTCAGGCACGTTCGAGACGGCCGACGGGCCGCTCAACATCGCCGCCAACCAGCAGGGCCAGTTCGAGACGCTGTGCCGGCTCATCGGGCGGCCTGACTTGCCCGCCGATCCCCGCTTCGCCGAGCGCGAGGCGCGCAAGACGCACAGACAGGCGCTCAACCACGAGCTCAATCAAGCACTACGGGCCAAGACCGCGCTGGAGTGGGAGGAGATACTCGCCCGCGAAGGCGTACCCGCCGCCCGCATTCTCACCGTCCCGCAAGCGCTCGCGCTCGACCAGGTGCGGCAGCGCGGCTTCCTGGCAGAGGTGCCGTTCGCCGGGGCCGGCGAACGGCATGTCACCGTCACCGGAAACGGCGTCGTCGTCGACGGCGTCGCCCTGTGCCCGCGCGGGGCCGCCCCGCTGCTCGGCCAGCACAACGAGGAGATCGAGGTGACGTCGTGAGTGAGGTGGCCGATTGGTGGGCGACCGCGGTGTCGAGGATCGAGCCCGACGTCATCGAGTTGCGAGGACAGCCGGTCCAGGACCTCATCGGGCGGATCGGCTTCGCCGAGATGATCTGGCTCATGCTCCGCGGCGAGCGGCCGGATCAGCGGCGGGCGGCGTTGCTGGAGGCAGCGCTGGTCTCGTCGGTCGATCACGGCCCGCACGCGCCGTCCATCGCCGCCGCGCGGATGGCCATCACCTGCGGGGTAGGGCTCAACAACGCCGTCGCCACTGGTGTGAACCTGCTAGGCGACGTGCACGGTGGCGCCGGAGAGCAGTGCGTCGAACTGCTTGAAGAGGTTGTGCGCGACGGCGACGTGGCCGCCGTGGTGACGCGTCGCCGGGCCCGCGACAAATACCTTCCCGGCTTCGGGCATCGCTTTCACTCCCGTGACCCGCGCCGTGACCCGCTGCTCGGCCTGGTCGCCGAAGCGGCGGTGGACGGCGTGGTCGCGGGGGAGCATCTGCGGGCCGCGCTGGAGGTGGAGGAGCAGATCGCGCCGGTGCCGATGAACATCGACGGCGCAACCGCGGTCGTCTACGCCGAGCTCGGCTTTCCTGCTCCGCTGGCGCGCGGGCTGTTCGTGCTGAGCCGCAGCGTCGGGATTCTGGCGCATGCGTGGGAGGAGGCCGGTCAGGGGCGGCGGAACAAGGGCCCGATCCCGCCGTCCGTCCTGCCGACCTGGCTGTAGCGAAAGGCCTTACGCCTGATCTCGTAGTGAAGACAAGAGCTTGTCGGGGCTCGTGTCACTGGTTACGCTCAAACCTCTCAGTGGACCATCTGATCCATGTAGTGGATCGAAGCGCGCGAGGTGCCCATGCGCAGCAAACTGTCGATCGCCGCCATGACCGGTGCGGCGGCCCTTCTGCTCACCGCCACTTCTCCCAGCTCCGCGGCCTCGCCCGAGGGGGCTCGGAGCTTAGGCGACCCCGACTACGGAGTCTGCCGGGGCGTCGACCCCCGCTGCTACCACGACTGGGGCAACTTCGACCCCGCCAAGGGCTACCGCCTGCTCGTCTACAGCCGCACCGGGGGGCCGCGCCACGCCCACCTCGGCACCCCGCTCGGCCCCGGCCTGAACCCACCGCTCAACGACGACAACGTCGCCGTCAAGGCCGTGCTCAAGCTGGGGCAGGACAACGGGTTCGCCGTCGACTACACCGAGGACGTCACCCAGCTGTCGTCTGCGGGCCGGCTGCTGCCGTACAACGCCGTGATGTTCCTCAGCACCACGCGCGACACCCTCGACGACGCGGCGCAGACCGCCCTGCGGCAGTACGTCCGCGCCGGCGGCGGCTTCATCGGCGTGCACAACGCCTTCGGCACCGAATACAACTGGCCCTGGTACGAGGGCCTGCTCGGCAACGCCAACTTCTACGACCACAGCGCCAACCAGCCCGGCACCGTCGTCACCGTCAACCGGCGCGACGCCTCCACCCAGGGCCTGCCGCAGCGCTGGGCCTTCACCGACGAGTGGTACAACCTCATCCCGTACCCCACCCGCGTCCGCGTGCTGGCCGAGGTGGACGAGAGCACCCTGGCCCGAGGCGTGCGCGGCAGCCTGGGCCACCCCGGTCACGGCGACGACCACCCGGTCAGCTGGTGCCAGTACTACGACGGCGGCAAGGCCTGGCTCACCACCCTCGGCCACGACGTCAAGGCATGGACCGACGAACCCATGGAGGGCGACCAGTACTTCATCCAGCACCTGCTCGGCGGCGTCAAATCCGTGCTCGGCATGGCACCGTTCTGCCGATGATGGATTCGCCCGCGCTCTTGAAGTGCCGTCAGCCGGCCGGTGAGTGCCACCCGGAGCCGCGAGGTCGTGATATTCGGATGACCGGCCGTATCCAAGGCTGTGAGCTGGGAAGGCCTGGGTGAGACGTCGGCGGGTAGGCGTTACCAGGCACCCGACGATAAGGAGGTCGACATGACCTACACCGAGAAGATGCTGGACGCCTACCCGGCCCAGATCAACCTCGACCACAGGCAGCTGGCTGCCGTCATCGATGCACTCGAAGCCTGCGCCCAGGCCTGCACGGCCTGCGCCGACGCGTGCCTGTCGGAACCCGCCGACCGGTTGCCGATGCTCAGCCGATGCATTCGTGACAACCTCGACTGCGCCGCCATCTGCTCGACCACCGCAGCGGTCCTGTCGCGGCACACCGGCTACGACGCCAACCTCTCGCGCGCACAGGTGCAGGCCGCGATCCAGGCGACAAAGAGCTGCGGCGACTCCTGCGCCGAGCACGGCAGCCGGCACGAGCACTGCCGCATCTGCGCGGAGGCCTGCCGGGAGACCGAGCAGGCGCTCAACGCCCTGCTGCCCCAGCTCCAGCCGACAGGAGCGACCGGTCCGCCCAGCAAGAGCAGCCCGCAGCAGCAATCGCGATAGGGCGAGAACGCCCCGCCCAGGCACCCAGGGGGAGGCAGGCGCCCGTCCTCTCTTGAGGGCGGGCGCCCGCGTCGTCCGGCGTCAGTGGCTGTACGCCCCGAACTCCCAGAGCGAGTAACCCCATTGGGTGCCACGCTGGACGCCGCTCATTCTGACGTGGCGGGCGTTGACCGCCGGGAACGTGACGTTGTCGACGCCTCCGTCTCCCGCCGTGGTGGTGTGCACGGTCGACCAGGAACTGCCGTCGTTCGACACCTCGATCCGGTAGCTCTTGCCGTACGCCGCCTCCCAGCGCAGGATCACCCTGCTGACGCGCCGCACGGAGCCCAGGTCCACACGGATCCACTGGTTGTCGCTGTGCGCGCTTCCCCAGCGGGTGCTCAGGTCGCCGTCGACGGCCCGGGCGCCCGGCAGAGACCCCTCGGCGCTCGACACGGTCACCGTACGGCCGCGCGCCAGGTTCGCCACGTCGTCACCGCGCCGCGCGGGGAACGACACGATCTGGTGGTACGTCGGCCGGTTCTGCCAGGAGATCAACGCGTGCTTGATCCCGCCGAGCGGGGCCTGCCGGATCGTGTCGGCGCACCATTGGCCGCCCGCCGAGCACACGTCGTCGCCCGGGTACGTGGTCGCCGCCGGCTCGGCGAGCGCCTCGGTGAGGCTGGCGAGCAGCACCTGACGGCACCCGGCGACGGTCCCGTCACCGCAGTGACGACGCGGGAGCGCCCCGGCCACGGGGTCGCCGAGGACCGCGCGCAGGTCCTTGTCCGCCCAGCCCCACCAGCCGTACTGCAGGGCGGACCCCTTGTGCGGCTGAGCGCTGTTGGCGGAGGACGGGTAGGAGGACACGTCGCCCATCTGGTGTCCGGAGGGCGACTCGTTGATCTGCAGGGCGTTCACCAGAGCCTGGTAGAGCTCGGCGCCCAGGCTGGGGCGGAACTGGGCGCGGACCAGCTTGGGCCACCAGGCGTCCATGACGCGGATGGCGTCGGCGTGGGCGTAGGCCTTGCTGCCCGCCGCGGTCTCCTTGCGCAGCGCGCCCGCCTGCCGCCAGGCCGACAGCTTGGCGATGGTGGACGACAGCGCCGTATCGTCCACTGGGCCGAGTACGCGGAGCAGTTCGGGCAGGACCTCTTTGCCGCGCAGGTCGGTCACCGCCGCCTCGGCGACGATCTTCGCCGTGCCCGCGCGGTCCAGCTTGCCGCCGCCGCCCAGCGCCGCCTTGATCGGTTTGTCCAGCAGGTCGCCCCGGTGCACCGCGGAGAAGCTGAAGTTGCCGTCCGCCGCACCGAAGTCCTTGGCCTGCTTGTTGTTCCAGCTCACGTAGTAGTCCTGGTTCACGGACTTGGGACGCTGGGCGACCGGCAGGTACGTGGCGACGTTCGTCACCGGGTCCCAGCCCTGCCACTCATGCGCCTGATCGGCCGTCATCGGCAGGTTCGGGTCGGAGACCGCGGAGCGCATCGGCACGTCCCCGGACATGAAGTAGGCAGCGTCGGCCGAGTTGACGTAGAACCAGTTGAAGTTGAACGAGATGTTGGACGCGGAGTTCATGAAGTCGGCCGCGGTGCCCATCTGCGCGGGTTCGTTGAACATCATGAAACCCATCGCGGAGTCCACTTCCCGCATGTAGGTGGATCGCAGGGTGGCGAACGCGGTGGGGGCGCCGTTCACGGTGCCCCGCCAGGTGACCACGCCGTGCATGGTGCGATAGATGACCAGCTTGTACGAGCCGGCGGGGGTGTTGTCGGCGGTGGTGGGCTTCCAGGAGTTGGTGCGCTCCAGCTTCTCCATCGCGACGCACTGCCCGCGGAGCATGTAGTGCGCGGAGTTCTGGGTCGGGGAGCCGCCGCCGGGCTCGCAGAGCGTGAGCGCGTAGGTGTCGCTGATGTCCTGGTTGCTGGACGTGGCGCTCCACGCGTAGTCGGGGCCCCGGCCGAGCAGGACATACATGTTGAGGCCGGCGAACGCGGCGCCGCGGGCCTTGATGCCGGGCGCCTCGATCTCCTGGAGCATCAGCAGCTGGGGCGCGAAATAGCCGGTCTGCGGACCGAAGACACCGATCGGGTGCCCGGTGGCCGACTTGGCCCCCGAGACGACCACGGCGTTGGACATGGACGCCTGCCCCGGCTCCACGCGCAGCCCGGGCAGCATGCCCTCGGCCTCGGTCTCCGGGGTGATCGCCGAGCCGGTCGCCCCGTCGACCACGCTCACCGGCCGGGTCGTCGCGAGGTCGGGCAGCACGACGCCGGTGGCCCCGGTGGGCGGGTTCCCCCAGGGGAAGCTCTGCCCGTCGTGCAGCGTCAGCACGGCCTCGGGGTCGTTGCGGCCGCGGAACGCCTCCCACACCTGGTCGCCGGCCGCGGTGCCGTACTTGGCCCGTGCGGCCACCCGCACCAGCGCCGACTGCATCTCCATGCCGCCACCGCCGCCGAACAGGCCGCCGATGACGCCGGAGATGGCGATGAGGTCGGTGATCGTGAAGTACTTGGGGCCGCCGGCGTTGGTGACGGAGTCCAGGTGCCCTGCGAGCACGTACTCGCCGGGGCAGTCACGCCGGGACATGCACCGGTCGATGTAGGCGTTCACACCTGTGACGTAGTTCTGCACGTCGGCGTAGAGCTGGGCGCCACGCGGGCCGCTCGCGCGCAAGCGGTCGAGCTGGGCCCGGAAGTCGGCCTCGGTGTAGGGCGAGTTGCGCCAGACGCTCTGCTCGAGCTCGCGGTTGCCCTGGGCCCCGCCGGCGAAGGTGGTCAGGTCGCCGCGGCCGACGTGGCGCATGAGGTCCATCAGGAACAGCCGGTCCTGGGCACCGGCGAACCCGGCCCCGACCATCGCGCCCTCCCGGGTCGTGCCCTTGATGTGCGGCACGCCGGTCGCCTTGTCCCGGGTGATCGTGACGTCCGAGCGGGGAGAGATCGTGCTCTCCACCTGGCCCGCGGGCACGCCGAAGGAGGCGTCATTGAAGAAGTTCTCGATCTGGTCGTCGGTGAGCCCGGTGTAGGCGTTGATCAGACCGGCGTACTTGCCGAGCTGGTCGGCGCTGTGCGCGGGCAGCGTGCCGAACGCCTGGTTGCCGAGGACCTCGACGAGGGTGGCGTTGCCGTTCTGCCCGGGCGGGAGGACGTCCGAGCACTGCCCGAGACAGTAGTCGTCCCGGATCTCGTCGAGCGCCGCGGAGGAGGTGGAGGTGGAGGTGGAGGTCACGCTGGAGGCGGCGCTGGGGGGTGCGGTGAGGACCGCTGTGAGGGCGGCGAGGGCGGTGGCCGTCGCGACCGCAGCTAAGACGCGCATGGCATCCTCTCCGGGTCGAAGGTCGAGTCCCCGACAAAACACGAGCCCTGCTCAGGTCTCGCTGCCCGCAAGTTACGCTCCAGTAGCCCGGCAGTCAACGATCTGTCCCGCGACCGCCGATACCTCGTCGTCGTCCCTCTCCGGTGTCGGTTCACAGCCCCCGAAGTCAGGTCTTGTGGGGGCGAGGAGCATTCCTTACTCTCGAGTAACCAGTGCGGATAGAACACGTTCTAGCGTGGCGTGGCGCGCTGCTCCACGCGTTTTTGCATGACCCACCCATGCGAAAGGCAGGGCGACGATGTCCTCTGGCAAGAACAGTGACCCGCGGCGGACGATGGGCCCCTCCAGGCGGCGGGTCCTCGGAGGGGTGGCGGCCACGCTGGCGATGGCCGTCGCGGTTTCGGGGACGGCGGCAGCGGCCACGCAGCAGGCGGGCGCCTCTGCCCTACGGGAGGTGCTGTTCGTCGGCAACAACTGGGAGGGCACGGCCGACGTCATCGATTCCACAGGCGGCTTCGCCAAGATCGGCCGCGTCAACGTCATCCCCGACAAGGACCAGCGGCTGAGCGAGATCTACCTCAACCCCGTCAAGCTCGCCTACTTTCTCGCCATCCGAGAGACCGTGGGTGAGGGGCACGACCAGCTCGTGGACGACATGTACACCACGCCCGACGGCACGGCCGTGGTCGTGTCGCGGCCGAGTTTCGCCGACGTCGTCTCGATCGACCTGGCCACTGGCAGGATCAAATGGCGGTTCCCGGTATCGGGTTACCGTGCGGACCATATGGCGGTCTCGCCGGACGGCAGACGCGTCGCGGTGTCGGCGTCGACGTCCAACACCGTCCACGTCCTCGACATCCAGACCGGTAAGGAGGCCGGGTCGTTCAAGAGCGGTGACAAGCCGCACGAGAACGTGTTCACCCGCGACGGCAGGTACTTATGGAACATGTCGATCGGCGACGTGAACACCGACCTCGACGACCCGTGGCTGGACTGGACAAAGGGCGACCGGCGCATCACCGTCGTCGACACCTCGACGTTCAAGCAGGTCAAGGTCATCGACATGCGGAAGCGGCTGGACGCCTTCGGCCACAAGAACGTCTCGGACGCCGTCCGGCCCGCTGTGTTCACCCCCGACGCGTCCATGCTGTACTTCCAGGTGTCGTTCTTCAACGGCTTGTATGAGTACGACGTGGCCGCCGACCGGATCACCCGGGTGAAGACCCTGCCGGAGAACCCTTCGACCAGCAAGAACCGCAACGACTGGATCAACGACTCCCGCCACCACGGCGTGTCGATGAACCCCGCCGGCGACAAGCTGTGCGTCGCGGGGACCATGGACGACTACGCGACCATCGTCGACCGTGCGACTCTCCAGGAAGGGCCGCTCGTTACCGTGTCCAAGCCCTACTGGGCGACCGTGAGCGGCGACGGCAGGGCGTGCATCGTCTCCGAGAGCGGCGCCGACCGGGTCACCGCGATCGACTTCGCCACGGGTCAGAAGGTGGCGTCCGTTCCGGTCGGGGATCACCCCCAGCGTGTCCGCCTCGGCCACGTACCCGCCGGCTGGACAGGCCCCACGGGCGGCTGACGCTGCGGCTCCTCCAGCGAGGTTGTGCGACCTCTGGACAGGCCATCCCCAGGGCAAGATTATGAGTGCGACTCACTTTCTTGCCCTCGGGCACGCCCCCTTGGAGTCACTGATGTCTGTCACCGCGGCTGTCCGGCGGCCGGTCGTCCCGCTCGTTCTCGCCCTGCTCATGCCGCTGCTCCTGGCGGTCGTCCCGGCCGGTGCGGCCGCGGCGGTGGGACTGGGTACGGCCGGCGCGGCGGACGGCACCTTCTCCGTGCTCACCTACAACGTCGCCGGGCTCCCCGAGCCGCTGTCCAGCGGCAGCCCCGCGACCAACACCCCGCTGATCGGCGCCCGCCTGGGCCCCTACGACATCGTGCACGTCCAGGAGGACTTCAACTACCACGCGGCGCTCTACGCGGCCGACGCCCACCCGCATCGCACGCCCACGAGCGGCGGCGTTCCGTTCGGCGACGGGCTGAACACGCTGTCCGGCTTCCCCTACAGCGACTTCCAGCGGGTCAAGTGGAACCAGTGCAACGGCACCGACTGCCTGACGCCCAAGGGCTTCACGTTCTCCCGCATCCGGATCGCCGCGGGCGTATACGTCGACTTCTACAACGTGCACGCCAACGCCGGCAGCGAGTCCGCGGACCTCGCGGCGCGCCGGGCGAACATCACCCAGCTGTCGCAGTTCATCCAGACCTACTCCGCAGACCAGGCCGTCGTGGTCATGGGCGACACCAACACCCGCTACACCCGCACCGGCGACAACATCCGTACGCTGCTCGACGACAACGGGTTGAAAGACGCCTGGGTGCAGGCCGTACGCGGGGGCGTGCCCCCGGCGGCCGGCGACCCCGCCCTGGTATGCGACGCGGCGAACGTCACCGACGACTGCGAGGTCGTCGACAAGATCTTCTATCGCGGCAACCGGTTCATCCGGCTCGACCTGCTCGGCTACCACAACGAGAACGCGAAGTTCCTCGACGGCGCGGGCACGCCGCTCTCCGACCACTACCCCCACCTGGCCAGGTTCTCCTGGACCCTGGACTCCGGCATCCGGATGAGCGACCAGTTCGGGGGCCCGCACGGCACGCCGTTCACCGACGTGGCGGACCTGCCGCCCGCAGCCCAGATGCGTCGCCTGCTCGTCCGGGCCGGCTCGCGCATCGACCAGGTCGGCCTCGAGTACGGCACAGGCCAGACGCTGACGCACGGCGGCACGAGCGGCACGGCGCACTCGCTCGTCCTAGGCGCCGGGGAGCACCTCACCCAGCTCACCCTGTGGTCGGGCCAGCGGAACGGCCACACGCGGATCTTCGCCCTCACCGCCCGCACCAACCTGGACCGCACCCTCAGCGCGGGCACCCAGACCAGCACCCGGACAACCTTCACCGCCCCGTCAGGCTGGAAGATCAGCGGCTTTCACGGTCGCTCCGGCGATGAGATCGACAAACTTGGCGTGATCTACACCCCGATCTGATCCCGCCACCGGTCGATCTGGCACGGGCAACGCGTCTTCCCGCGCCGACAGGAGCATGCGTGCCAGGCGCGTGCCCTGACAAGTTTTCCTGATTACAGCCCGAGACCCGAGGCAATATGGCCCCCAGAGGGCTTTCAGCGGGCCGATGCTTCATGCGACCGTAGATACGCACACAGTCAAAGACGACGCAGGGGTCAGGGTGGGAGTGGACGTCTTCATCGGCAGGCAAGCAGAGCTGGCCGACATAGTCGCCCTACTCGAAGGGGAGCGCCACGTCACGCTGACAGGTGCTGCCGGAGTGGGGAAGACCTCCCTCGCACTGCACGTGGCCAGGGCTCTCGAACATGAGCTGCCTGGAGGCGTGCACGTCCTCGACCTGTACGACGCTCCGGACGACCTCTCCTCGCTGATCGAGATGCTCGCCGACGTGATCGGCGTGCGCGGACAGCCGAACGTGTCCACCCTGCAATCCCTGGCCGACCAGCTCGCCCCGCACCCAAGCCTGATCGTCCTGGACACCTGCGACCGTGTCGTGGGGGCGGCGGGCCTCCTGGTCGATCTGCTGCTGCGCTCGGTCGGCGCGCTACGGATCCTGGCCACGAGCAGGCAACCACTGGGCCTGCCGGACGAACGCCGCTACCTGGTCGACGGCCTGCGTGCAGAGGACGCCGTCCAGTTGCTGACCACCCTTGCCGACGGGCGGCTCGACGGCGTGGACCCGGCGGAGTTGTGCGAACGGCTCGACCACCTGCCCCTGGCGATCACACTCGCCGCAACCGGCCCCCACCCGATCGCTGATGACGTGCCCGTAACGGCCTCCTCTGACCGTCGGCACAGTTCCATGCAGGCCGCCTACGGCTGGGGCCACGAGCTGTGCACACCCGGGGAGCGCCTGCTGTGGGCCCGGGCCTCGGCCTTCTCCGGCCTGTTCGATCTCGAAGCCGCGCAGCACGTCTGCGCCGGCGACGGCCTCACTTCCGACGACGTCCGCGGCGCCCTGCTCGGCCTGCTCGGCAAATCCGTCGTGATCCGCCAGGAGCGAGAGTGCGGCATCCGCTACCGCCTGTCGTACACCGCCCGCGAGTACGGCGCCGCCCGGCTGGAACACCTCGGCGAGGCCGGCGAGATGCGCCGGCGCCACCGTGACTACTTCCTCGACCTGTCCGCCCGCGCCGACACGGGCTGGCGCAGCCGGCAACTCGAGTGGCACCAGAGGCTGGCGGTTGACCGTGCCGACCTGCGCACGGCCATCGACTATTGCTATTCAACCCCGGGGGAACACGGCAAAGGCCTCGAAATGGTGGTCAATCTGTGGTTCCTCTGGACGTGCTGCGGCATGCAGGCCCTCGGCGACGATCTGCTCCGGCGCGGCCTGGACCTCGATCGCGCTCCCAGCCCCATCCGGGTCAACGCGCTGTTGCTGCACGCCTGGGTACTGATCGAGCGTGGCGACCTCGACGACGCGGAGCGCATCCTCGCCGAGTGCGATGCCGCGGGTTCCGGCGCCGCCGCCTACCTCAGCCAACTCCAGGCGCACCTGGCCGTCCTCAGGGGTGATGTGGGCGACTCCTTGCGGCTCATCAAGGACGCCCGGGTACGGCACCGCGAGGCCGGCAACGTCGTTCCCGGCCTGCTGACCACCTATATCGTCATGGCCACGGCCCTGATGCTCGGCGGCCATCACGACGAGGCCGCCTCCGTCCTCAACGAAGGCCGCAACCTGTGCCACACCTGCGGCGACTACTGGACCCTCACCCGGCTAGATCTCCTCCTCGCCCAGGCCCAGCACCTCGCCGGCGACAGTGCCGCCACAGCGTCCACCCGTGACTCCCTGCACATCGCCCGCCTGCTGGACGACAGCATCTCCTTGATCGAAGGACTGGAGATGTCCGTCGTGATCGCCGAAACCGAAGAGGAAGACGAGCTCGCCACGATCCTGCTCGGCGCATCCGATGCCGCCTCGAAGCAGGTCGAGGTGCCGCCGTGCCGCCGCTCACCCGTCCTGTCCACCATGCTCCGCACGTCGGAGTTGAGGCTGCGCGGACGCGTGAACAGGGCGAAGTTCCATCAACTGATCGAGCTGGGAGGCTCCACCAGCCTGCCGGCCGCCGTGGAACACGCGCTTCAGGGCACCTCTCCCTGACCCGTGCGGCACGCGGCCGGGCTTGGGGAATAAGTGGACAGGGCCTGCCCACCGAGCCGAGCCCTGAGATCGGATGTATGCCCCCTATGGCGCCTTGGTGTGGGTGGATCCTAGGGTTGTGCCCAGCAAGTAGTCCGATGTCTCTTCGAGGTGTGCCATGACCGACGACTCGCACTCCCTGACCGGCCGACCGGTCCCGGCGTGGTTCACCGACGCCAAGTTCGGCGTCTTCATCCACTGGGGCGCGTACTCGGTGCCTGCCTGGGCAGAGCCGACCGGCGAGCTGGGCGCCACCGATCCGGAGGTGTGGTTCGCGCACAACCCGTACGCCGAGTGGTACTGGAACACCAGCCAGATCGAGGGCAGCCCGGCCTGGGCGCACCATCACGCGGTGCATGGGGGCCGCCCGTACGACGACTTCCTCGACCTGTGGCGGGCCGAGTCGTTCGATCCGGGCGACTGGGCGGACCTGTTCGCCCGCGCCGGCGCCCACTACGTCGTGCCGACCACCAAGCACCACGACGGCATCGCGCTGTGGGACGCGCCCGGCACCGGCACCCGCAACACCGTCCACCGCGGCCCGCGCCGCGACCTGGTCGCCGACCTGGCGGGCGCCGTGCGCGCCCGAGGGCTGCGCTTCGGCGTGTACTACTCCGGCGGTCTCGACTGGTACGCCGGCCGCCGCGCCGTGATCCGCCACGAGGACCTGATCGACGACTACGGCCGCCCCCACGAGGCCGCCTACGCCGCCTACGCGCTGCGCCAGGTGCGCGACCTGATCGACCGCTACCGGCCGGACGTGTTGTGGAACGACATCGGCTGGCCCGACCTGGGCATGGCCGACCTGCCGGGCCTGTTCGCCCACTACTACGCCGCCGTCCCGGAGGGTGTGGTCAACGACCGCTGGGACGGCGCCCACGCCGACTACCTGACCAGCGAGTACCAGGCGGGCCGCGAGAAGGAGGCGGCCGCCGCCTGGGAGAACTGCCGGGGTGTCGGCCTGTCCTTCGGCTACAACCGCAACGAGGGCCCCGAGCACCTGCTCGACCCGGCGGGCGCGGTGCGGCTGCTGGTGGACGTGGTCTCGCGCGGCGGCAACCTGCTGCTCAACGTCGGCCCCAAGGCCGACGGCACCCTGCCGGAAGAGCAGCGCGCCGTCCTGGAGGGCATCGCGTCCTGGATGGCGCACCACGCCGCCGCCGTCCACGCGACCAGGCCCCTGGAGCCCGGCGACGCCGTCCCCGGCGGCGAGACCGCCGCGGGAGAGGGCCCGCCCTGGGTCCGCTGGACCCGCGACGACCGGCACGCCTACGCGTTCGTCGCGGGCGCGCCGGGCGGCGAGGCGGTGCTCAAGGCCCGGCCGGGGCTGCTCGACCCGGCCACCGCCGCCCGCCTGGACGGCGGCCCGGTCAGCGCCGCGGCTGTCCCGGACGGCGTTCGGGTCACCTCGCCGGGGCTCGGCGCGCCGCTTCCCGCCGCGATCCGCTTCACGCTGGCATCGCCGGGATGAGGCTGACGCCGGCGCCCTCAGGCGAGCCGACCATCTGATCATCGAAGGGCACGGATACCACTGGCGGCCCGGCTCCAGCGCTCATCTCGGCGTCACCACTGCTGCGCCGGCGGGTGCTTGGGCGCAGACCTCGCGGTCCGGGTCGCGAGTGAGAGACACCGCGTGGGGGTGAATCCGTCGCGCGAATCCTGCTGGACGAGCTGCCCGGAAGCCTGCGGCGGAGGCGCTCGGGCTGCCAGCCGGGCAATCTGCTCACGTACGAATAGTGCTGTTCAGATGATCCGGAAGTTGGCCATCATCATCATGTCCTCGTGTTCGAGGTTGTGGCAGTGGAAGACGTACTTGCCGCGGTAGGAGTCGAACCTGAGCAGGACCTCGGCCTGGTCGCCGCTGGCCAAGTCCACGGTGTCCTTCCAGCCGGTGGCGTAGGGGCCGGGGTCCAGCACCTGGAAGGGCGCGAGGTGGATGTGGATGGGGTGCGCCACGTTCTGCGCGCGCAGCTTCCACCGCTCCACCGTGCCGAGCCTGGGGGTGGCCGCGATGTGGTCGGGGCTGAACGCCCGGCCGTTGACGGTCCACAGGCTCGTTGCGTGCCGTTCCGCGCCGCCGCGCTGGAAGGTGAAGGTCCGCTCCACGACGGCCTCTGACGGCGACAGCGGCCGGAAGTCGGTCAGCTTGGCCGGGATGCGGCTGTCATCGGGTGCCTTGCGAGCCACCACGAAGCGCATGACGTTGGCGGTGCCGCCCTGGCCGAGCCGGTTCGTCAGCGTCACCGCCTGCCCGATCGGATAAGCCGAGAAGTCGACCACGACGTCGAACCGCTCCGCCTGCGCGATCTGCAGCTCGGCGTGCGCGGCCGGCGCGCCGAGCAGGCCCAGGTCGCTGCCGATCTGGACGAACGACGGCCCGCTGGGCGGCAGCGGATCGAGCGCGAGCCGGTAGCGGCGGGCGTTGGAGGCGTTGAGGATGCGGAAGCGGTACCGGGTGGCGGTGACCTCCATGACCGGCCACGGCGCCCCGTTCACCAGCACGCAGTCACCCAGCACGCCGCTGATGAAGTCGCTGTGCACGTCCGGGTAGATCATCGAACCGTCCTCTGCGAAGGAGCGGTCGGCGATCATGAGGGGGACGTCCCGGTCGCCCTTCGGCAGTGGGAGCGCGTCCTCCTCGTCGTCGTGCACGAGGTGGAAGCCGGCGAGTCCCTTGTAGACGTGCGGTCCGGTGTAGTCCATTCGATGGTCGTGGTACCACAGGGTGGTCGCGGGCTGGTCGAGCGGATACACGTACTCGTGGGCGGACCCGGGAGGGATGAGGTCGGTGGGATAGCCGTCGTGCTCGGCGGGCGTCCTGCCGCCGTGGAGGTGCACCACGACGGGCTCGGGCAGCTCGTTGCGGTGGCGCACGACGGTCTTGCGGTCGCGCCGCGACACGATCGTGGGGCCGGGGAAGATCCCGTTGTACCCCCACACCTGTGTACGCAGGCCGGGCAGGATCTCCGCCTGGCTGACACGCTGGGTGATCTCGTACACATCGGTGCCGGCGGGGCGTAGCACCGGCGGGATCGGTAACGGCACGGTGAACGGCTCCGGCAGCCGGGCCGTGCTGCGGAGCAGGCTGCCGGCGCTGGACTCGGTCTCCACGTTCCCGCCGCCGCGCGTGGACCCGCCGCAGCCCGCCAGGGGAGCCAGGATCAGGCCGCTCGCGGCTGTCCGCAGGAGGCGCCGCCGGGACAGGTTCACGACTTGCCCTTCCGCGCGTTGTCGATCAGGACCGCGGTGACCGCGCCCACGACGGCCAGGACCTGCGGGCCGAACCCGATGATGAACGTCCACGGCGCCCGCATCGTGCCGTTGGACACGACCAGTCTGCCCAGCACTTCGCTGAACAGGACGAATCCCACTGCCAGCCCGGCGAAGAGGCCAAGAATCGCTACCCCGAGTGTTCTCATGCCGCCGAACGCTAGATCGCCGTGGCGGCCCTGGTAATCGGCTGGAGGCGACAGCCGGTGTCAACATCGGGCGACTGTGGGCCGTCGGCCGATCTGGCTATCCTCGGGTTCGTGCAGGCAGGGAAACGTCAGCTCTTCGGCGACGCGGTGCTGGGCGTGGCCGTGTCGGCCGTGGTCGCCGTGGCCGTCGCGATGGATCTCGGCGGCACGCGCGGTCCCGACCTGGTGGCATACATGTTCGCGGCCGGGCTGGGCGCGCTCATGCTCGTACGGCGGCGCTTTCCCGTGCTGGCGTTGGCGGCGACCGCCGTCGGCCTGATCGCTTACCACGCCGCCGGCTACCCGCCGATCGGGCTGGCCCTGCCGGTGGCGGCCGCCCTCTACTCCGCGGCCGAGGCGGGCAGCCTCGTGGTCGCCGGAGCGGTGGCGGGGGCCCTCGTACTGGTGAGCACCACGTTCCGGCTGCGCGAGGGCGATGACCCGGAATATCTGCTGGGGTTCGAGCTGTCGTCCACGATCGGGCTGATGGTGGCCGCGCTCGCGCTCGGCGCGGCCGTGCGGGCGACCCGGCTGCTGCGTGCCGAGCAGCGCCGTACGATCGCGCGGGCCGCGGCAGAGCGCGAGCACGAGGCCCGGCGGCGAGTGGAGGAGGAGCGGCTGCGGATCGCGCGGGACCTGCACGACGTGCTCGGCCACACGATCGCGGTGATCTCGGTCCAGGCCGACGTGGCCAGGGAGGCCCTCGACGACGACCAGGCCGCGGCCCGCACGGCGCTGACGATCATCCGGCGGGCCGGCGACGACGCCAACCGCGAGCTGCGCGGCACGCTCGGGCTGCTCAGGGACGCCGAACACGGCGTCGGCCGGGCGCCCACCGCCAGCCTGCGCCATCTGGACGCGCTCGTGGCGGCGACCGCCGGCAGCGGGCTGGCGGTCCAGCTCAGCACCGAGGGAGATCCGGTGTGCCTGCCCGTGGTCGTGGACGCCACGGCCTGCCGGATCGTGCAGGAGTCGCTGACCAACTGCCTGCGGCACGCCCGGGCGACCAAGGCCGAGGTTAGCCTGCGCTACGAACGCGACCGGCTCGGCATCACCGTCGCCGACGACGGGCGCGGCGCCGACCTGCCTCGCGAGCCGGTCGGGCGCGGGCTGGCCGGAATGCGGGAGCGGGCCACGCTGCTGGGCGGTCACCTGGCGGTGAGCTCGCGGCCCGGCGCCGGGTTCCGCGTCGAGGCGTCGCTGCCGCTGGAGGCGCCGCGATGATCCGGGTCGCGCTGGTCGACGATCAGGAGCTGATGCGCGCGGGGCTGCGTGCGCTGCTGGAGCGGGCTGCGGACATCACCGTCGTCGGTGAGGCCGCGGATGGCCTGGCGGGATACGCGCTCGCGGTCGCGGCGCGGCCTGACGTCGTGCTCATGGACATTCGCATGCCGGGGGTCGACGGGATCGAAGCGACCCGGCGGATCGTGGCCGACGAGCGGCTGCGTGACGTGCGGGTCGTCGTGCTCACCACCTTCGACACCGACGAGCACCTTTTCGACGCCATCCGCGCGGGCTCGTCGGGGTTCCTGCTGAAGAACGTCGCCCCGGACGAGCTGCGCGGGGCGGTGCGTACGGTGGCGGGCGGCGAGGCGCTGCTCTCGCCTTCGGTCACCCGGCGCGTGCTGGCGGCCGTCGCCGGCCGGCACCGTCCGCCTCGGGGGCGGCTGCCGGCGGCGCTCACCGGGCGCGAGCGGGAGCTGCTCGCCGAGATCGCCGCCGGGCGCTCCAACGACGAGATCTCCCGGCGCCTGTTCCTCAGCCCGGCCACCACCCGCACATATGTCAGCCGGCTGCTGACCAAGCTCGGGGCGCGCGACCGTGCCCAGCTCGTGCATCTCGCGTATGAGAGCGGCCTGGTCCAGCCGGGCGAAGACGACGGGTCTGCGGTGGCGGGCCCGCTGCCGCCGTCCAGGTCATAGCCCGGCTCGACGACGCCGGTGCCACCGGCGCGCAGGATCGCTTGGGCCACCGGGAGATCGCGCCGAAGTCCGTAAGGCGAATCGGAAGGCGGGCCCGAGCCTCACTCCAGCGGCAGGGGGCGGCGTGGCACGGGCGCAGTGTGGATGAGAGACGTGGTCGTGTGACCGTACGGGGTGAACAGGTCGAGGATCGGTTCGAGCTCGTCGACCGCCCGCAGGTGCATCGTGAAGTAGAAGCAGTCGTCGCCGGTCATTCTGTAGCACTCGACGATCTGGGGAACTTCCTGGGCGATCTTGGAGATGCGGTGCAGTTCCCGGATCGCCGGACGGATCCGGACCATCACGGTGACCGGAAAGCCCAGGGCCCGCGGGTCGACCTCGGCGCGATAGCCGGTGATCACTCCCGTCTCCTCCAGCCGCTGCACCCGGTCGGCCACCGCAGGGGCCGACAGGGCGACCCGGCGGCCCAGTTCGGCAAAGCTCACTCTGGCGTCGACCTGCAGCTCGGCGAGAATGCGAAAGTCGAGGGCGTCCATTCCCTTTGATTCGTATGCCCGCTCGGGTCTGATCTTTCGATTCGCCATTCTCCTAAATTACGGGCTGGCCGACGATGGCGTCATGCCGCCCGCTGGTCCTCGCGCCGTCCTCTCCGCGGCGTCTCCATGGACCTACTTCATCGGGAGCGCCGCCGGAGTCGGGGCTCGTGGTGCTCTCGGTCGCCCTCCACCGCGAGCTTCGGGACTCCTCCAGCCAAGGAGAAAGCCACAGAGCCACAGGAAGGAAAGACGAAATGCGATACGTGAAGCTGGGCTCGTCGGGGCTGCAGGTCTCCCGGATCTGCCTGGGCATGATGAGCTACGGCGATCCCCGTTCCCGGGAGTGGATGCTGCGCGAGGACGCGGCCGAGCCGATCGTGCGGCGTGCGGTCGAGGCCGGTGTGACGTTCTTCGACACCGCCGACATGTACTCGGACGGCGCGAGCGAGGAGATCACCGGGCGGCTGCTCGCCAAGCTCTTCGCACGCCGCGACGACTACGTTCTCGCCACGAAGGTCTACTTCCCGACGGGGCCGGGCCCGAACGACCGAGGGCTGTCCCGCAAACACGTGCTGGCCGCCATCGACGCCTCGCTGACCAGGCTTGCTACCGACCACGTCGATCTGTACCAGATCCACCGCTGGGACCACGAGACGCCGATCGAGGAGACCATGGAGGCCCTGCACGACGTGGTGCGGGCCGGCAAGGCGCGTTACATCGGGGCCTCCAGCATGTACGCCTGGCAGTTCGCCAAAGCGCAGCACACTGCTCAGGCGGCCGGCTGGACCAAATTCGTGTCGATGCAGAACCACTACAACCTTGTGTACCGGGAGGAGGAGCGAGAGATGATCCCGCTCTGCCTGGACCAGGGGGTGGGCGTCATCCCGTGGAGCCCGCTGGCGCGCGGACTGCTCACCGGGAGCCGGCGGCGCGACGGCCGGCGGCGCACGGTCCGATCCGGCAGCGACCCGCTGGCCGACAGCATGTACGAGGACGCGGACTTCGACGTCGTCGACGTGGTGCGTGCGGTCGCTGATGAACGAGGCCTGCCGCCGGCGCAGCTTGCGCTCGCGTGGCTGCTCGGGAGGTCTGGGGTAAGCGCGCCGATCGTCGGGGCGAGCAAGGTGGGTCATCTGGACGACGCGATCGCGGCGGTGGATGTGTCTCTGAGCGGAGAGGAAGCGGCCCGCCTGGAGGCCCCCTACCGGCCACACCAGATCATCGGACACTCCTGAGACGCCCCGTTCCCTGAGAGTCTCCACCCCGGGATCCCTTACGAAGCTAAGGGGACAAGCTGCTCTTTCGGTGTTGAGCATGTGTTGAGCCCAGGGGATGGCCACCTCGGCGATGTCCGGCATCATCTCGCCCACTACGCCTCCTTGACTTGAACCACGCTTCAAGTCACAGACTGGCCGCCATGCAGATCCATCACCTCAACTGCGGGTCCGTACGGCAGATCGAAGCCACCTACCAAGGCCTGGCCCCCGCGCACGCCGTCAACCACTGCCTGCTGGTCGAGACCGACTCCGACGGGCTGGTCCTCATCGAAACCGGTCTCGGCCTCGATGACGTACGCACCCCCAACGACACTCTCGGCGCCGACTGGGTCGAGATGGCCCAGCCCGTGCTGGATGAGCAGGAGACCGCCATACGCCAGGTCACCCGGCTGGGGTACGCCCCTGACGACGTACGCCACATCATCGTCACTCACCTCGACGTGGACCACTGCGGCGGCCTGCCCGACTTCCCCGCGGCCCAGGTTCACGTTCTGGCCGCCGAACTCGAAGCGGCGACCAGCCAGGCGCCCAGCTTCCGCTACCGCCCGGCTCACTGGGCGCACGGCCCGAACTGGGTGACCTACCCCGCCGACTCCGGCGAGGACTGGTTCGGCTTCACCTCCCTGCAGCCCAAGGGCCTTCCACCACAGATCCGCCTGGTCCCGCTCGGCGGCCACACCGCCGGCCACACCGGAGTCGCGGTACACGACGGTGAGCACTGGCTGCTGCACTGCGGCGACGCCTACTACTACCACCGGGAACTCGGCGACGATCCCCACCCGCACCCGCTCCTGGACCTCGTGCAAACCAGCTCAGAGGTCCACCACGACCTCAGGCTCGGCACCCAGGCCCGGCTACGCGAACTCCTCCACCGCCACGGCGACCAAGTCTCGCTCGTCAGTGCCCACGACCCTTGGGAACTGGACCATTTTCGGAGACTTCATCTGCTGAAATAGCGGCTACTTGCCACATCCGAACGGCCAGTGGCGGCAACCCAGCGGTCTTCAGCCTGCTATCGTCACTGGTCCTTTCGATGTTGCTCAGCCGCGTCTTCAGGGGCGGGCTGCGGCGTACAGGATGTCGCGCATGCCAGGCAGCGACTCCCGGTCTTCTCGCCAGACGAGCCGCAGGCTGAGATCCGGCAGCGGAAGGTCGAGTCGGACCAGGGCGCCGGAGCGGAGGCTGTCGGCGACCGCGAACCCGGGTAGCAGCGAGATTCCGAGTCCGTGCTCCGCCCATGCACGCATCACCGGGACGCCTCCTACTTTGATCCGTTTGGGGCCGGAACCCAGGATCTTGTTCCCGGCCATCCAGAACGAGCACTCTGGCACGTTGACCAGGAGCCGCTCGTGCTTGAGGTCACCGGGCGTCAGCGCGGCTCGGGCGGCGAGCGGATGGGCGGGTGCCGATACCAGCGCGAGGGGCACCGGGTCGAGATCGATGAAGGCAAGCGATTCGGCGGGGGCGGGGAAGCCGAGTCCGCCGACATCGTCGCCGGAGTCCAGCAGGAGGGCGGCGTCCAGGCGTCCGGCGATCACGTCGGCAAGGAGGCCGTCGCGGGCGCGTTCGGAGTGGACCTCGACCTCGATATCGGGCCTGCGTCCGGCGAATCGAGCGAGGACCTGAGGCACGTAGGAGCCGGCGAGCGTTTCCAGTGCGCCCAGTCGCAGCAACTGCCGTTCGCCCCTGACGTCGCGGATGGCCTGCTCGGCCTGGTCGAGCAGAGAGCGCGCCCAGCCCTGCAGCCGTCGTCCGGCGGGAGTGAGTTCCATTCCCTTGGGGCCGCGCACGAACAGGGCCACGCCCAGCATTCCTTCGAGGGTACGGATCTGCTGGGAGACGGACGAGGGGGCGAGGCCGAGCGCGACAGCGGCGTCGGTCACGGTCCTATGCCGGACGACGGCCTCGAAGGTTCTGAGCTGACGCAACTCCACGCGAGCGGAACGACCACGTCCCGTTCGGAAATTCCGAACGGGACGTGCAGCTGTGGCGGTGGAGCCGCTGGCCTGCCGAAACAACAGTGGCTTACGTCATCTTCATCCTTGTCTTCGGGAGCTGTCTCAGGCATGACCCTTGTGAACTCACCCATGCCGGTGCCGGCGACCCCCCGTCCGGGGCGGGGGCGTGCCCGCGCGCTGGCGGGCATCTCGCTGGGCTACTTCATGGTGCTGCTGGACATGACGGTGCTGTCGGTCGCCGAGCCCGATCTGGCGTCGTCTCTGCGGACCTCGATGGCCGGGCTGCAGTGGGCGACCACTGGCTACACCGTGGCGTTCGCCGCGCTGCTGCTGTCGGCGGGGGCGGCGGCCGACCGCTTCGGTGCCGAGCGGCTCTTCCGCGCCGGGATCGCGGTCTTCACGCTGGCGTCCCTGCTCAGTGCCTTCGCCCCGGGGTTGCTGGCCCTGGTCCTGCTGCGCGCCATTTTGGGGATTGCCGCGGCAGCGTGCGTGCCCGCCTCGATGGCGATGATCGCCCAGCTCTACCCGGAACCGGCGGCGCGGGCGCGCGCGGTCTCGGCATGGGCCGCGATCAGTGGTGCGGCCGTCGCAGCGGGTCCGATCGCGGGCGGCGCACTGGTCGGCGCGGCCGGATGGCGCTCCATCTTCCTGATCAACGTGCCCATCGGCCTGGCGGTACTGGCGCTGACGCTGGGCCGGGCGGTGGCCTGCCCGCGCGATACGCGCCGGATCGACTGGCTCGCACAGGTGGCAGCCGCCGCGGTGCTGGCCCTGTTCACAGACGCACTGATCGCTGCCGGTTCGCAGGCATGGGCCCACGCGGCGTGGTCGTCGGCGGGGCTTGGGGTGTCGGCGCTGGCGTTCCGCGGCCTGGAGCGCCGCAGCCGGGCACCGGTCTTGAACCGGGCTCTGCTGCGGTCAGGCCGGGTACGGGCCGGACTGCTGGCCGCCGCGGCGGTGAACTTCGCGTTGACCGGGAGTCTGTTCGTCCTGCCGCTGCTGTTGCAGCAGGAGTGGCACCTGGGCCCGCTGCAGACCGGGCTGGCGTTCCTGCCGCTGACCGTTCCCTTCGCCGCCAATCCGCCGTTCACGGGCAAGATCGTGGCACGGGTGGGTCCACGCCGCCCGATTTTGGCCGGTTTGGCACTGCTGTCCGCCGGCGGCGCTGTGCTGGCCGGCACGGTCTTTGCCGACGGCGGCTACCCGTGGCTCGCGGTGGGCCTCCTGATGACCGGCTTCGGCGTCTCCTACGCCTTGCCTGCCCTGGTCGCGGCCCTGGTCAGCGTCGCCCCGGCGGGGACGGCCGGTGCGGTGGGCGGCCTGCTCAACGCCGTGCGGCAGATCGGTGCCACCCTCGGCGTCGCCGTCATGGGTGCCGCCGTCGCCGCAGGCACTGGATGGGCATTGCTGGTGTCGGCCGCGATCTGCGCCATCGCCTGGTTCGTGTTCGCTCTCGCGCGCCGTGGTGAGACGACCGGATGACGCCGAACCAGGGCCGATGCGGCCATGCCGCGGCCTAAGCCGAGCCGATCGCCACGATCAGTTTGCCGGTGACGTGCTCGTTCACCAGGTCCGCGTAGGCCTGCGCGGCCTGCTCAAGCGGGTATCGACGGCTCACGGTGGACCGCAGGACGCCCTTCACTGCCAGCGCCGCCACCTCCTCCAAGTCCCCGGGACGTGCCGTGGTGTAGACGGTCTCGATGCCGGTGTCGGCGCCGGGGCTGGGGAAGGCGACGTTCAGGAGGCGGCCTCCGGGGCGGACGAGCGAGGCCATGGCGGGTAGGGACGTCCCGGCCAGGGCCAGATTAACCAGGGCATCCACGCCCCCGGGATGGCGGTGGCGGGTTGCCGCGGCTGTGTCGGCCGATCGGTAATCGATCACCTCGGCTGCGCCCAGCCCGCGCACGTACTCCTCGTCCTCAGGTACGGCGGTGGCGATCACGTGGACGCCGCGCGCCGCCAGCAGCGGCACCACCGCGCCCCCGACGCCGCCGGCCGCCCCGATGACCAACACCTTCATACCCGCCGCGAAGTCCCCGGCGCGCAGCAGGGGAAGGGTGGTCAGGGTGGCGGTGGGCAGGCTCGCCGCGCGCTCGGCGGGCAGCTCGGCGGGCCGAAGGGCGAGTGCGGGCGTGTCGGCGTCGAAGACCGCGTACTCGGCCATCGTTCCCGTGGTGAGCGAGGGCGGCGAGGAGAGCAACTCCGCCATGCCCCTGGCCGTCCTCGGCAGGCCGAGACCGAAGACCTCGTCCCCCGGGACGAATCGGCCGGCGCCCTCGCCTGCGGCCGTGACGGTGCCGGCGAAGTCGCCGCCGAGGAGGTGCGGGAACGTCAGCGGGGCCAGCTCCTTGAACGTCCCGCTGACAAGCCTGAGGTCGGCCGGGTTGAGCGCCGCCGCCGCGATCCGCACCTGGATCTGGCCGGGACCGGGCGCCGGGATCGGAACATTCAGCAGTTCCAGGACCTCCACGCCGCCATATCCACGGGCGGCCAGCGCCTTCATTGAGCTCATCGAGCTACCTCCATAAACGGACCATTCGGTCAGGTTGTGCGGCAGCATAACATGACCTAGTGGTCCGGTTGGGGTAGAGTCCCTTTCGTGGAAAGGATGCGGGCCGACGCCGTGCGTAACAGGCGGCTGCTGCTGGAGGCCGCCGCGGCCGAGCTCGCCGAGCACGGCACGGAGGTCTCGATCGCGCGCATCGCGGCGCGGGCAGGGGTCGGCAAGGGCACAGTGTTCCGGCACTTCGCCACCAAGGAGCAACTGGTAACCGCGATCTTCGGTGACCAGCTCGACCGGCTGGCGGCCAGAGGCGAGAACCTCCTAGGTCATGCCGACTCCGGGCAGGCGTTGCTGGAGTTCATGGCGGGTGCGGTCGAGCTGCAGGTCGCCGACCGATCCTTCTGCCAGGCAGTCACCGTGGACCTGCGAAGGGATCCGCAGCTCAGGGCCGCCAGCGACCGGCTGGTGGCGGCGGCGGAGTCGCTCACAGCCCGCGCGCGGGCGGACGGCGCCGCGCGCGACGACATCACCGGGCACGACATCGTGCTGCTGATCAACGCTGTGGCGCAGGCGACGGCGCCGCTCGGCGACGCGGTCCCAGGTCTGTGGCGGCGCTATCTCGGTCTGATCTTCGACGGCCTGCGTCCGATGGCCGCTCGTCCCCTCCCGGTCCCCGCTCCCGGCTCCCTGGCCCCGCCCTGACCGCCGCCCGCTGGCGTGGGCCAAGGATTTCACCGCGAACGGCTACGGGCCCGGCCCGCGTTCATCCTCCCCGACCGGGGGCGTACCTGACCCGCCGCCGCACCCGCGTCCCAGGGCTGGGAGAGGGCAACGGTGGCGCTGGCGGCGATATCTCCGAAAGACCGCCTGAAAACGGTTTGCCCGAAGCGCGAAGGGGTCGTTAGCATCGTGACGGCGTGAGAGACGCCTGGTCACCGAGGGGCGAGGGAGGTTGATGAATATGGCTGCCAGCAGCCGTCTTCAGTATGCCTTCATCCGGTCCGGCCGAGTCTGAGGCACGGTCCGGGTCGTTCGACCGACCAGGAGTTTCACATGTCTTCCTTCTTCTCCATGACCGATACCGATCTGGCCACCGACCGCCTGGTCCTGCGGCGGTGGACACCCAGCGAGGTCACCGCCGTCCTGGACGGCGCCCGGCCGGCGCACTGGGCCGAGGACTTCCCCGCGGAGGGCGATCACGTCATCGCCGGGCTGTTCGCCGAGCACCCCGCATGGCTGGGGCAGTACGGGCACCGGCAGGTCATCGAGCGGGCCGGCGGCCTGGTCGTCGGCTCGATCGGCCTGTTCTGGCCGCCAGACAACGGCGCCCTCGAGATCGGATACGGCATCGTCGCCTCCCGGCGAGGACGCGGCTACGCCACCGAGGCCACCCGCGCGCTGACCGAGTTCGCCTTCACCGCACCGGGCGTTCACACGGTCCACGCCACCGTGGAATTGGCGAACCCGTCCTCGATCCGGGTGCTGGAAAAGGCCGGCTTGCAGTGCTGGAGCACCGAGGCCGAGGAGAACACCGCCCGCTACCGCGCCACACCACCGGCTCCGACCCAGCGGTGACTCCACGGGGTCGGCAGCGGCATCCCCTGCCGACCCCGTGTCTTCCCCGATTTGCCCGCCGCTGCCACGCTGTCGGGCCGGGCCAGTTGACGACGAGCAAAACACCCGGTGGTCCTGCATATCATCACCCGATGAAAGCTTCCGTGATGCTCAATGCCGCCGCGACGCCGGCCAGCCCCGCACTTGTGCTTCGCCCGTGGGATGCGGAGGACGTGGCCGCGGTCGTTGCGGCGTATCGGGATCCTGTTCTACGTCGCTGGACGAGTTCACGGGTGGAAAACGAGGTCGAAGGGCTGCGGTGGGTACGGGCCCAGCAGCGAGGCTGGGCGACGGGGACGCGGTTCAGCTTCGCCGTCCTCGAGGCGCACCCCAGACCGGCCTTCCGCCAGGTGCTCGGCAATATGGTCCTCAGGGACGTCGCACCGGGGAAATCGTCCGCCGAGGTCGGCTACTGGACGGCGGCGCACGCCCGAGGACGGGGTGTCGCCGCCGGGGCATTGGAGGCTGTCACCCAATGGGCCTTCGACACCTTCGGTGCTGACGGGCTGGAACGCCTTGAACTGCTGCACGAAGTGGACAACACGGCGTCGTGCCGCGTGGCGCAGAAAAGCCGCTACGAACTCGACGTAGTCCTGCCCGCGGCACCGCCCACGTATCCCCTCGACGGGCACCTGCACGTACGCGCCCGCGCTTGAGGTTGACGACCCGATCCGGAGTTTCAGGCCGCCCGGGCAGGTGCCCGGCGGCGCATCGCCAGGCCGGCCATTCCACCGGACACCATTCCGCCGGGCGCTCTCCGCGACTACAGCTGAGCTGCGTCAGTCCAGGCAGAACTCGTTGCCCTCGGGGTCGGTCATCACGATGAGGCCGGCGCTCATCGGGGGAGCGGGCTCGTAGCGACGTACCCGCGTCGCTCCCAGCGCGACGAGCCGGTCGCACTCGACCTCCAGCGCCGCCATCCTCTCCTCTCCCTGCAGTCCGGGAGCCGCACGGACGTCGAGATGGACGCGGTTCTTGGCGACCTTGTCCTCCGGCACCTGCTGGAAGAACAGCCGTGGGCCGTCCCCGTCCGGGTCCTCGATGGCCGATCTCGTGTTGCGCTCCTCCTCCGGTACGCCGACCCGCGCGAGGAAGTCGTCCCACGCGGCCATGGGGTCGGCGTCCTCGGGGAGGTCGACTCCGGGCGGGCCGGGGTGGACGTAGCCCAGTACGTCGCGCCAGAAGGACGACAGCGCCCGCGGGTCGTGGGCGTCGAAGGTGACCTGGATGTGGCGGCTCATCGGGTTGCTCCGTTCGTGTCGGGTTTCGTGTGCAGGCAGAGGTCGCGCAGCAGGCAGACCTCGGACAGGTGGTGGATCAGCTCGCGGTGGATGTGCAGCACCAGATCGGCCATGGGCGCCTCGGGGAAGGGCTCCTTCGCGCCGATCGGGACCAGGAGCCCAGCCTCGCCGAGGCCGCGCACCCCGGCCAGCCAGACGTCGAGCTGGGCTTCGAGCTGGTCGAGCGCGGTGGCCGCGCTGCCGGCGTACTCCCAGGTCTCGTACGACGCCGCCGGCGCGCCGAAGTGCGCCGCGTTGCGCGCGGCGAGCACGCCGACGATGACGTGACCGAGTCGCCAGGCGATCGTGGTGAAGGCCGCGGGAACCGGCTCGGGGAAGGCGTAGTCCATCGTGAAGTCCCCTGCACCGGCCTGCACGGGCGCCGTCGAGCTGCCGCGCGGCCGCACGCTCCAGGCGTCCGGCACCGGCGACCAGAAGTATTCGTCGTCGGTGAGGCCGTCGAGCCGGGCTCGGAGCTGATGATTCCAGTGGAACTCCCACTGCTCGCGCAGCGTCCGGTTCCAGTCGAGTTCGTCTGCGTCCATGGAGCCACCCTGACGCCCCTAGCGGACAGAATCGGTCCGCTATCTGGCAGGGTGGGCGACATGGACGCGGCAAGGGGTGACGAGCGGGGTACGACGGAGCGGGTGCTCACCCTGCTCGGGCTGCTGCAGCAGCGCCAGGTCTGGACCGGCCCCGAGCTCGCCGACCGGCTCGGAGTCACGCCGCGCACGGTACGCCGTGATGTCGAGCGGCTGCGCACGCTCGGCTATCCGGTGCATGCCAGCCAGGGTGTCGGCGGCGGCTACCAGCTCGGCCCGGGGCAGGACCTGCCGCCGCTGCTTCTCGACGACGAGGAGGCGATCGCCACCGTGGTCTCGCTGCTCGTCGGCGCGGGTGGCGCGGTCGCCGGCGCCGGCGACGCCGCGCTCCGGGCGCTGACCAAGCTCGACCGGGTGCTGCCCACCCGGTTGCGGCACGAGGTGCGCGCGCTCTCCGGCTCGGTGGAGTCCTTCGGCGGAGGCCGCACGCCGGTCGACCCCGAGGTGCTCATGACGCTGGCCAGAGCCTGCCGCGACGAGGTCGAGGCCGGCTTCGACTACCCGTCCGGGAGCGAGGTGCGACGGCGGAGGGTCGAGCCCTACCGCCTGGTCGCCTCCGACCGGCGTTGGTACCTCCTCGCCTACGACCTCGATCGCGACGACTGGCGCAGCTTCCGCGTCGACCGGATGACCGACGTGTCTGCACGGACCTGGCGCTTCCGTCCACGCGCGGCGCCCGACGCGGCGACGTACGTGCAGGAGGGCGTGGCGAGTCGGGTCTACCCGCACCAGGCGCGCTTCCTCGTGCACGCGTCGGCCGACACGGTGCGCGCGCAGATTCCGGCGTCGGCGGCCGTCGTACGACGGCGAGGGAGCGAGCTCTGCGAGGTGCTCAGTGGCGCCGGCAGCCTCGACTTCGTGCTCATGCACGTGCTCCTGCTGGGGCACGATTTCGAGGTACTCGACCCTCCGGAGCTCGGGAGGCGCTGTCGCGCGCTGGCGGAGAGACTGCTGTCGGCCGGTGCAACGATCTCACCGGTGCCGGACATGGAGGAGTCATGAGCCGCGACCACGCCGGCGCGAGGAGCGCAGGAGCAGGCTCTTGGGACCTATGGGGTTCGCCGGGACGGCGAAGGCCACGCCCAGCCAGGCCACGACGAGTGCCGCCGTTGTCACCACCAGGGCCGTCCGGCTCGCCCACACGCGCCGATGGGCGGCTCGTGCCTCGGCGGCCAGCCGACGCTGTGCCGGTGGTGCTCAGGTTGGTGAGATCGATCTGCGGTCACCGATCTTCTTGATCGAGCTTGCCGTGAGCCTCCGCCGACAGGTCCTGCCAGTCGGCCCAGGTCTTGAGCCGGTCGGCGTAGACCTGCTGGAGCATCGGGTAGAAGCCCTGGCCGAAGAGCACCCGCAGGGGTGGGTTGTCGGAGTCTACGATCTTGAGGAGTGCCTGGGCCGCGGCGGCGGGGTCGCCGGCGGGCTGCTTTCCCGCGAACCCGGCGAGGCGCTGGCGGAGGCCGTCGTAGATCGGGTCGGCCTCGGCCATGTGGCCGTTGTCGAGTGGATCGGGGTTCTTGCCGGACCAGGTGGCGAAGCCGCCGGGCTCGACCACGGTCACCTTGATGCCGAAGCCGGCGACCTCCTGGGCGAGGGATTCATTCAGGGCTTCCAGGGCCCACTTGGAGACGTGGTAGGCGCCGCCGAGCGGCATCGCGATGAGCCCGGCGGCCGAGGACAGCTGGATGATGTGCCCCGCACCCTGCTCACGCAGGTAGGGCAGCGCGGCCTGAATCACCCAAAACGCACCGAACACATTGGTCTCCAGCTGGTCGCGCAGGTGCTGCTCGGTCAGCTCCTCGATCGCGCCCATCTGGGCATAACCGGCGTTGTTCACGATGACGTCGAGACGGCCGAAGTGCTCCTTGGCCCGCTTCACGCTCTCGAAGACGGCGGCCTTGCCGGTCACGTCCAGCTCAAGCGGAAGCACCGCGTCGCCATGGGCGGCGACCAGCTCGTCAAGGCTTTCGGTGTTCCGGGCGGTCGCGGCCACCTTGTCGCCGCGCGATAGGGCGGCCTCGACGAAGTTGCGGCCGAGGCCGCGGGACGAACCAGTGACGAACCAGACCTTGCTCATGATGTCTTTCCATTCTTTCTGCGGTGGCGGTCGCGCGATGGTCACCACGCGACGGGGCCAAGGCGATCACTCGTGGAGTTGTGTGCCGCACGGATCGTTCGCGCTGCGTCCTGACGACCATGAGGCGCCGGCGACCCGGACTTTGTGACAGTGCGGTCATGTGACGTGCGCAACCGATCACGGGTGTCACACAGCGGTGCCGGCCGGCGTCTTGTGTATAGAGCACAGTTGAGGCGAACAGGCAGGAGCCGGCCATGAGCGAGCACAGCGAGCCAACGACAGGCGCAGCCGAACCGCTCGACGGCCGGATGGACTCCGCCACCGAGGCGTTCGTCGCCCACCGCAACCTGCTCTTCACCGTCGCCTACGAGATGCTCGGATCGGCTGCCGACGCCGAAGACGTCCTGCAGGAAACCTGGCTGCGGTGGATGAAGGTCGACATGGGGCAGGTGCGCGACCAACGGGCGTACCTGGTCCGGATCACGACCCGGCGCTCGCTCGACCGGCTGCGCACCATGAATCGCCGTAAGGAGGACTACGTCGGCTCCTGGCTGCCGGAGCCGCTGCTCACCGCGCCGGACGTGGCCGAGGACGTCGAGCTGGCCGAGAGCGTGTCGATGGCGCTCATGATCGTCCTGGAGACGCTGTCGCCGACCGAACGCGCCGTCTTCGTGCTGCGCGAGGCCTTCGGTATCAGTCACGACGAGATCGCGGCCGCCGTCGGCAAGAGCCCCGCCGCCGTCCGCCAGATCGCGCACCGCGCCCGAGAGCACGTCGATGCCCGCCGCCCGCGTGAGGAGGTCGCCCCGAACCAGGCCCGGGCGGTGTTGGAGTCGTTCCAGCGCGCGTTTGAAACCCGGGACCTGCAGGGCCTCCTCGACGTGCTCGCCCCTGAGGTCGTCCTGATCAGCGACGGCGGCGGCATCAAGCGGGCCTCGCCGCGGCCGATCACCGGCGCCGGCAAGGTGGCCCGCTTCATCGTCGGCGGCCTCGGCAAGGCCCGAGTCGCGCTCACCAGTGTCCACACGGTGGTCAACGGCAACCCGGCAATCGTCCTACGCGTGAACGGCGAGATCGACGGCGTCATAGCAGTCCGTGTCGAGCACGCCCGCATCACCGGCCTCTACTACGTCCGCAACCCGCAGAAGCTGACCCGCGTTGAATCCGAGACCCCACTCACGCTGACGTAATCCTTCAGCCGCCGCGCCGTGATCACGATATCGCGACCGTACGGAGCACCCAGAGCGAAGACATCTGCTCATCGTCAGAAGCGCGTACTGGTCCGGTCCCGTCACCACGTAAAGCACGCAAACGTCCTCTTCGAGACATGGCCGCTCAGGCTCCCCTGGCAGCCGACACACCGCCACCACCCTGCGATCAACACGGTGACGAGCCGGCCCGCAGCCTCGGAGCGACTTGGACCTGACGGTGGCACAAGAGGCTCTCGTCCTGCGCAGGACGGTCCGGCAGGTCGGGAGCCCGATGATGGCGGTGCGATCACGCTGCCGAGGTCGCCGGCAAGCAGAACAAATCTCGGCCAGATCCATTACCAGGAGGTTATTCATGACGAAGAGCGTTGCCGGCGAACTCGCCGGCCTGGAACTGCCGGTCGAGCGTGGCTGCCCGTTCGCCCCGCCCGCCGCCTACGAGCGACTGCGCGAGCAGGCGCCGATCAGCAAGGTCCGCCTGACCAGCGGCGGCGAGGCGTGGTGGGTGTCCGGGCATGAGGAGGCCCGTGCCGTCCTCGCCGACGGCCGCTTCTCCTCCGACAAGCGCAAGGACGGCTTCCCGCTCTTCACCCTCGATGCGGCGACACTGCAGCAGCTCCGCAGCCAGCCGCCGTTGATGCTCGGCATGGACGGCGCGGAACACTCCGCGGCCCGCCGTCCGATGATCGGCGAGTTCACCGTGAAGCGGCTGGCCGCGCTGCGCCCGCGGATCCAGGACATCGTCGACCACTTCATCGACGACATGCTCGCCGCCGACCGGCGGCCGGTCGACCTGGTGCAGGCGCTGTCCCTGCCGGTGCCCTCCCTGGTGATCTGCGAACTGCTCGGCGTCCCCTACACCGACCACGACTTCTTCCAAAGCCGCACCACCATGATGGTGCGCCGGACCTCGCTGGAAGACCGCCGGCGAGCCTTCGCCGAACTGCGCGCCTACATCGACGACCTGGTCACCCGCAAGGAGTCCGAACCCGGCGACGACCTGTTCGGCCGGCAGATCGCCCGGCAACGCCGGCAGGGCACCCTCGACCACGCGGGCCTGGTGAGCCTGGCCTTCCTGCTGCTGACCGCCGGACACGAGACCACCGCGAACATGATCTCGCTCGGCGTGGTCGGGCTGCTCTCCCATCCGGAGCAACTGGCCCTGGTCAAGGCCGACCCGGGCAGGACGCCCATGGCCGTGGAGGAACTGCTGCGCTACTTCACCATCGCCGACGGGGTCACCTCCCGGCTGGCCACCGAAGACGTGGAGATCGGCGGGGTGAGCATCACGGCCGGCGAGGGCGTCATCGTCTCGGCCCTGTCGGCCAACTGGGACCCGGCGGCGTTCAAGGATCCGGCCGAACTGGATGTCGAGCGCGGGGCCCGCCACCACCTCGCCTTCGGATTCGGCCCGCACCAGTGCCTCGGCCAGAACCTGGCCCGGATGGAGCTGCAGATCCTCTTCGACACGCTGTTCCGCCGCATCCCCACCCTGCGGCTCGCCGCACCGGCCGAGGACCTGCCGTTCAAGACCGACGCCGTCATCTACGGCGTTCACGAACTCCCGGTCACCTGGTGAGCAGGACATGATGCGCATCAAAGCGGACACCGGCCTCTGCGTCGGCTCCGGCCAGTGCGTCCTGACCGAGCCGGCCGTCTTCGACCAAGACGACGACGGCATCGTGGCCCTGCTGACCGACCACCCCGACGACCAGAGCGCGGCGATCTGCCGGCTCACGGTCGACTGGGTGTAGCCGAGGCGGGCCGCCGCCCGGCCGAACGAGCCCTCCTCGGCGACAGCGGCCATCGCGGCCAGGTGCCTCAGTTCGAGATCGGTCACGGGTCCCAGCGCACCCCAGTCATCGCTTCTAGCGATCGAATTGATCGAAAACAATCGCTTTTCACGATGGCGCCTGGCTCCTAGCGTGGCTGGCATGACAGTAACCACTGTTGCACCGACAAAAGCTCGAAGCCCTCTCCTGCTTGTCGGGGCCGCCCTGGCGATCGTCTACGTCGTCTGGGGCTCGACCTACCTCGCGAATCAAGGGAGAGTCCAATGAGCACATTCGTGTTGATCCACGGCGGAGGAGACGTCGGATGGTCCTGGCACCTGGTGGAGGCCGAGCTACGAGCGCGTGGGCACGACGTGCTGGCTCCCGACCTTCCGGGTGATGACGAGTCGAAGACCCTGGCGGACTACGCCGACGCCGTGGTCGAGGCCGTCGGTGACAAGCAGGACCTGGTCGTCGTGGGCCACTCGTTCGGCGCGTTCACCGCCCCGTTGGTCGCCGATCGGCTGCCCGTCGATGTGCTGGTCCTCCTGGCCGGCATGATCCCGTCGCCGGGTGAGACGCCGGATGAGTGGTGGGCCAACACCGGCTGCCAGAGCGCGGTGGAGGAGCAGGCCAAGCGCGATGGCGGTTTGACCGGCAGCGCGGATCCATTCGTGAGCTTCTACCACGATGTACCCCGGGAGCTGGCCGAGGAGGCGATGGGCAAGGAGCGCGACCATCCGTCCAGGGCCGCATCGGCCGCTCCGTGGCCGTTGGATGCGTGGCCGAACGTGCCGACGAGGTTCGTGCTCTGCAGCGAGGACCGCTTCTTCCCGCCCGACTTCTTTCGCCGGCTGGTGCCCGAGCGCCTGGGTATCGTCCCCGACGAGATCGCGGGCGGCCACTGCGTCGCACTCAGCCGCCCCAGAGAGGTGGCGGACATGTTGGCGGGCTACGCGGCTACCGCGTCTGCCACGAGGATCGAGCAGTGAACCGTTCCTCGGCGGCGGCCGCCCCGCCGGGCGTCGAGGCATGGACGCGGCCCGCACAGACCGCCGCCAAGCGTCAGCTGAGGCGTACTCCGGCTACGCATCGCGCACCGCTACCCCTTCCGCGAGGCCCGCAGCGCCCGGCTCGCCTCAGCCGGACGGGAGGGGGCGGCGGATCGGGGTGAGGAGGCCGGACAGTGATACCAGGACGCAGCCGGCTCCGGCGATGACCGCCACGGTGGCGACGCCGAGTTCGGAGGCGCCGAGAGTGAGGAGGGCGGCGCCGGCAGGGCCCAGTGCGTAGTGGATGGTCCAGAAGGCGGCGGTGACCCTGCCCAGGAGGTGGCTGGGGGTGACCTCTTGGCGGAAGGACTGGGAGCAGATTCCGGCGACAGCCGTACCGAACACGAACAGCGCCATGAGGACGGCGATCGAAGGCACGCCGGTGGCCAGCCCGATGCAGCCCATCGCCAGGCCGGACAGCGTGGTGGCGGTCACCCAGGTGTGACCGAATCCGATCGCCTTGCGGATGCGGGCGATCAGCGGGGCGCCCAGGATGGTGCCGACGGCCGCGCAGGCGAGGACCAGGCCGATGGCGTCGTCGTTCTGGGCGAGGTCGTGCTTGAGGTGGTAGATGACGATGTCGTCCACCCCTGCGGTCAGGAAGATGAAGAAGGTCAGCAGGATCGTCAGCGAGCGCAGCACCGGCTGCCGCCACAGGAACCTGGCGCCTTCGAGCAGGCCGCCCCGGTCTTCCGGCGCTGTGGCCGGGCGTAGCCGGATCAGCAGGATGCCGAGCGCGGACACCACGAAGGTCGCGGCGTCGATGCCGATCGCGACCACCGGGCCGTATGCCTTGGAGATCACCCCGACCAGTGCGGGACCACCGATGCTGCCCGCGGCGTAGATGGCGTACAGGCGGCCGTTGGCCTGGGTGATCTGACCTGGTTCGACCAGGCTGGGCACCACCGTGACGTACGTGACCTGGAACAACATGCCCAGGGCGGCGCCCAGGGGGACGATCACGTACAGCAGCCAGATCTGCGGGCCGGAGATCCAGACGATCGGGATGGCGCCGTAGAGCGCGGCGCGGGCGAGGTCGCAGCCGATGAGCAGGCGGCGACGGTCCAGGCGATCGGCGAGGTATCCGGCGAACACCCCGGCCACGAGTGATGCGGCACCGGACAGACCGGTGAGGACGCCCATCTGCACGACGGAGCCGGTCGCATGCAGGATCAGCAGCGGGATGGCGAGCGTCGAGAACGAGTCACCGGCCACCGACAGGGCCTGAACGGACAGGAAGATGTTGAAATCACGGTTGCGAAAGAGGTTCATCCGGCTGCTGATCCTCTCGGATCACAGCACTGGCCTCAAGGGGATTTCCCGCTGCTGGCGGGGATGATCCTGCTCGCAATCGATCGCGTCCAGTGAGAACCGCGTCGGCACGCAGAGGTGCGACCGGCCAAGATCAACGCGGTTTGCGCTACCAGCGCTCTCGATTGGCGTACGGATGCGAAGCGGAAGAACGCCGCCAGGTCATTGACTTTTTACGGTCCGGGCCGTTATCTCGCATTGAACCAAAAATCTGGCGAATTTGGCTTTCCGTCCACGACCGTAATCCTTCCCGGAGCATTGATGCGCATCCTCTCCGTCCTGTTGTCCGCCCTCTTAGCCGCCTCCCCAGCCCAGGGAACCGTGACCGACTTCGGCGTGCAGTCGACCGCGCTCACCGTGTTCGAGGGCTACTTCGGCACCGGCCAGGGCGGGCGGCCGGCCGTCTTCAGCATCCAGATGGGCACACCCGGCGTCGTGGCCGAAGTGGACCCGGTGACCCGCGAGCTGCGCGACACCGTGCAGCTGCCCGGCTCGTCGGGCGGCTGGGGCATCACCCAGACCGATGACGGCACCGTCTACGCCGGCACCTACCCGAACGGTCACCTGTACTCCTTCAAGCCGGGCAGCGACGAGGCGACCGACCTCGGTCAGGTGGTGCCTGGTGAGCTCTACGCCTACGGCCTGCAGGCCAACAAGAACGGCACCGTCTATGGCGGCACCTACCCCGGCGCGCGCGCCTTCTCCTACTCCCCGGCCGAGGGCTTCCGTGATCTGGGCGCGATGTTCGAGGGCCAGCAGTACGTCGTCGACATCGCGATCGACCCCGACAGGCAGCTGCTCTGGGCGGCCGTCGGCTCCGCCGGGCACCTGATCAGGATGGACCTGAACAGCGGCGACAAGCGCGACATCTGGCCCGAGGCCCTGCGCGGCGACCCCAACTACCCCTATGGCATCAACCTCGTGGCCGGCAAGCTGTTCGTCAAGCGCAGCAAGGGCCAGGCGCTTGTGCTCGACCCGGATTCGGGAGCCGTGCTGGCCGACGGGTTCACGATGAGCTCGCGCGGCACCACCAAGGTGGCCAAGGACGGCTATGTCTACTTCACCTCGGGCACCGAGCTGTGGCGCTACGATCTGGCCGCCAACCGGCCCGAGCAGGTGCCGGGCCCGGTGATCGCGGGCGGCGCCGCTGTCGGCTGGGGCTTCGTCGACGGAACGCTTTACGCCGCGATCGGCAACTACAACGCCGCCGCCTTCTCCTACGACCCGCGCACCGGCGCCGTACAGCGCTTCAAGCTGCCCTTCCCGTACCAGCCCATCGACATCAACAACGTCACCGCCGGGCCGGACGGCAGGATTTACACCAACCTCTACATCAACGGCAACGTCGCCGTCCTGGACCCGGCCACCGGCCAGGTCACCCAGCTCGGCCGCGCAGCGCAGACCGACGGATGGTTCTGGAAGGACGGCAAGCTCTACCTCGGCACATACCCCAACGGCGCGATCATGTACTACGACCCGGCCAAGCCGTTCGTGAGCGGCACGAACCCGCGCGAACTGTTCCGCTTGATCGGCGACGGGCAGAACCGCCCAGTGGCCTTCGCCTCCGCCGGGAGCAAGATCTACATCGGCAGCACCCCCGACTACGGGTTGTGGGGCGGCGCGCTCACCGTCTACGACGAGAGCACAGGAGAACACACCGTGCTACGCGCTCCGGTCGCCGACCAGGCCGTGAACTCCCTGACCGTGCTGGGCGACACGCTCTGGGGCGGCACCTCCGTCAACGGCGGCGGCGGCACCTCACCCAAGGCGACCGAGGCAAAGCTGTTCACCTACGACCTCGCGACCGGCATCAAGCGGGACGAACACACCCCCGTACCCGGAGCGAGCTCGATCACCTCGCTGGTCAAGGGGCCAGACGGGCTGCTGTGGGGGCTCGCCGACGGCGCGCTGTTCATTGTCGACCCCGCCACCGCCCAGGTGGTACGCCGGGTGAAGCTCCCCGCCGGATACAGCGGCGTCCAGGACGAGCTGCACGTCAACCCCGACGAGCACGTCTACGCCTCGCTCGACGGACGCCTGTTCCGCATCGACCCGCTGTCGATGAAGTTCACGGTCGCGCGCGACTCCGGCGTCTACCGGAGCTCGCAGGACGGCTCGGGCAACATCTGGTTCCGCAGCGGAACCAAGGACGCCGCCGGCGCCGTCCAGGGTGGTGCTCGCCTGCTGCGGTACACCCCGCCACCGGACGGCTGCCCCCGCTCCGACCTGTCGCGCACGGTGCGGGTGAAGGACCGCGACAGCGGCGTCGCCAACCGCTACCGATCCGACGGGTGCACGATCGAGGACCTCATCGAGGACGAGAAGTACTCCGGTGCCCGGCTCATCGCCCACGTCGCCAAGAAGAGCGCCGAATTGGTGGCGTCGGGACTGATCACTCCGCAGGAGGCCGCCCGCATCATCGCGGTGACGCCCAAGCCGTAAGCCGCCCCCCGAACGTCACGTCCCGCGTGCCGCCCAGCTGCACGCGGGGACATGGACGCCGATGCCTGCGCCGTCGTAGCCGCCATCGGCCAGGGTGGGCAGGCCGCGGGCGGCGGCGTACAGCGCGCCCAGCACGTGTGCGCGGGCGGCGGTCAGGTCACCGAGCCCGGTTCGACATCGGCGATCCACACGGGCAGCCCGCTGGGTGCCAGGTCCCCAATGAGCTTTCGTAGCCAGCAGGAAACACCGAACTGAGGGATAGTCGGGAGATGCCTACGACGGTGCTGGCCACCAAGGTGTTTGCGCCGGCAAGACGCCCTCAACTGGTTGCTCGGCCGCGGCTTATCGACCGGCTGGACGCTGCGCTGGATCCCGGCCGGAGGCTGACACTCATCTCGGCGCCCGCCGGCTTCGGCAAGACGACGTTGGTCACCGACTGGATCGAGCACACCACGCGACGTCAGCTCGCGACGCGGGTCGCCTGGCTGTCGCTGGACGACGGCGACAACGACCTTCCGCGTCTGCTGACCCACCTCGTGGCCGCGTTGCAGGGGCTGGAGGAGGACCTCGGCTGCGAGGCGCTCGGCCTCCTCCACGGCACGCTCGCGCTCCCGGTCGAGGCGTCCCTGACCGCACTGATCAACGACGTGGCGCAGACCGCCGGGCAGATCGTGCTCGTGCTCGACGACTACCACGTGATCGACGCCCAGCCGGTGCACGAGGCGATGACGTTCCTGCTCGACCATCTGCCCCCGCAACTGCACCTGGTGGTCGCGAGCCGCTCGGATCCGCCGCTACCACTGTCCCGCCTGCGGACCCGTGACGAGTTGGTCGAGCTGCGCGCCGCCGACCTGCGCTTCACACCGGACGAGGCGATGAGCTTCCTCAACCAGGTCATGGGCCTCGGCCTCTCCACCCCGGACGTCGACGCACTCGAGACCCGCACCGAAGGCTGGATCGCCGGACTCCAGCTGGTCGCCCTCTCGCTGCGCGGCCATGTCGACGTCTCCGGATTCATCGGAGCGTTCACCGGCAGCAACCGCTTCGTCCTGGACTACCTCGTCGACGAGGTGCTGCAGCACCAGCCCTCGCACGTCCGCGCGTTCTTGCTGCACACCGCCGTCCTCGACCGCCTCGCCGCGCCGCTGTGCGACGCCGTCACCGTACGGACCGACAGTGCCGCGATGCTGGAGAACCTCGATCGCGGCAACCTCTTCGTCATCGCCCTCGACGACCAACGGGAGTGGTCCCGCTACCACCACCTGTTCGCCGACATGCTCCGCGCGCGCCTGCGCAGCGAGGAACCCGAACTGATCCCGGTGCTGCACAGGCGCGCGAGCGACTGGTACGAGCGCCATGATCTCGCCGAGGACGCCGTGCGGCACGCCCTGGCTGCCCAGGACTTCGATCACGCGGCCCACCTGATGGAGCTGGCCCTGCCCGCGATGCGCCGCAACCGGCAGGACACGATGCTCCTCGGCTGGCTCGCCGCACTCCCCGACGACGTGGTCCGGCGCAGCGCCGTACTCAGCGTCTTCTACGGCTGGCGGCTGATGGTCTCGGGTGACCTCGACGCGGTCGAAGACCGCCTGGACGACGCCGAACGGGCACTCGCCGCCGGCAGTACCCCGGACGCCGACAACGAGGAGCTCCGCACCCTTCCGATGACCCTGGCCATCTACCGCGCCTCGCTCGCGCAAGCCCGCGGCGACGCAGCAGGTACGGCGCAGCACGCGCAGCGAGCGCTCGAGATGGCCGGGCCGGGCGCCCACCTCTCCCGTGGTGCCGCCGCGGGGTTCCTCGGGCTCGCAGCTTGGGCGAACGGCGAGATCGAGCCAGGGCTGCGGACGTTCTCCGAGGCTGTGCGGAGCCTGCGCGCTGCCGGGAATCTTGCCGACGCGCTGAGCGGCACGATCGTCCTGGCGGACATGTGGCTCGCGGCTGGACGACCTGACCGGGCACGCGGGCTTTACGAGGCTGCGTTGCGAGAGGCCACTGCCCACGGCGACGCCGACGGCACAGCCCTGCCGCTCCCGACAGCGGACCTCCATGTCGGTCTGAGCGAGCTCGACCGTGAGCTGGGCAACCTCGCAGGCGCGACCCAACACCTCGAGACCGCCAAGGCGCTCGGGGAGCGGGCCGAGATGACGGAGAACCGGCACCGGTGGTTCCTGGCGATGGCGCGGATCCGGGAAGCGGACGGCGACCCGGACGGAGCCATCTCCCTACTGGACCAGGCTGAGCGGCTCTACGTGCGCGGCTTCTTCCCCGACGTACGGCCGATCGCGGCGATGAGGGCGCGCATCCGGATCACCCAGGGCAAGCTCTCGGAGGCTGCCGACTGGGCCCGCGAACGCGGCCTGCCCGCCATGGACGACCTCAGCTACCTCCGCGAGTTCGACCACCTCACTCTGGTGCGGCTGCTGATCGCGCAGCACCGCAGCCACCCGGACGCCGGCACCATCCGCGAGGCGGTCGGCTTGTTGGGCCGGCTGCACGAGGCCGCCACACAGTCCGCACGATCGGGGAGTCTCCTCGAGATCGCCATGCTGCAAGCGCTCGCACACCAGGCCCAGGGCGACCTGGCCCGCGCGCTCGACGCGCTGGAGCGAGCCCTGGGCCAGACACCCGAACCGGGGGGCTACGGCCGGCTTCTCCTCGATGAGGGTGAGCCCATGGTCTCGCTGCTGCACGCCGCCGACGAACGCGGCCGGCTCGGCGATCATGCTCGTCGCATGCTCCGCGCCCGCACGCCGAGCGAAGACGCCTCGGACCAGGTGACACCACCGTCGGCAGTGGGGTTGAGCGAGCGCGAGCTGCAGGTGCTCAGACTGCTCAACAGCACCCTCAGCGGGCCGGAGATCGCCCGCGAGCTATTCGTCTCGCTCAACACCTTTCGCAGCCACACCAAGCACATCTTCACCAAGCTCGACGTCAACAGCCGCCCGGCGGCTGTGAGCCGCGCCCGGGAGCGTGGCCTGCTCTAGCCCGCCCGCCTCCGGGCGGCTCCGTCCTCCCGCCGCTCTCACCACGTCAATCACATCGTGTGGGGATGCCCGGTCACCACCTTGCTTCCTAGATTCCAAGTCATCCGCGGCACCTGGCCACGGCGACTCGAAGCGAGGGAAGCGTCATGTCCGTTACCACCACCAGACTCACCCGTGCGGCCGGCCTGGCGGTCGTGGTGGCAGGTCTGCTGTACATCCTCATCCAGCTCATCCATCCCCACGAGGACGTCGCAACGGTCACTACGACCGCCTGGACCGTTACCGCGCTCCTGACCATGGCGATGTCCGTCCTGCTGCTGGTCGGGCTCACCGGGCTGTACCTCCGCCAGGTGACGGAGACCGGTGTGCTGGGCCTGGTCGGGTTCGTGCTGTTCGGAGCCTGTTTCGTGCTCACGTTTGCGGTCACCTTCGTCGAGGTGTTCGTCCTGCCGCCGCTCGCGGATCAGGCGCCCCAGTACGTCGATGACTTCCTCGCGACCTTCACCGGCGCTGCCGTCACCGGCGGCGTCGGGCCCCTGCAGGTGGCCAATCTGGTGGCGGCGGTCGGCTACCTGCTCGGCGGTCTGCTGTTCGGTGTCGCGCTCTTCCGGGCCCGCATCCTCGCGCGGTGGGCTGCCCTGCTGCTCGCGGTCGGAGCCGTGGCCACACTCCTGGTGCCTCTTCTCCCGCACGCACTCGACCGGCTGCTCGCATTCCCCGTCGGACTGGCCCTGGCCGGCCTCGGGTACTCGCTCTGGCGCGAGCAGCGCGGCACCTCCCATGAGTCCGTGCAAAGCGTCCCCAGAGCGCGGGTCGACGCGGCCGGTGCCGAGTGACGTCCCGAACCGCGTCCTTCGCGGGACACCGACCCGAGCACGGTCCAACCTCTGGCAAGAAGATGGCTCCGGCCCAGTCTTTGCGGCCGGGCCGGCGCCGCGTGTCGACCTGGCGGGCACCTGCCGCGCTGGTCGCGCTCAGCCTGGTCCCGATCCTGGCCGGCTCGGCACGACTCGTCGAACTGTCGGGCGGCCCGCATCTGCTGCCTCCCCGTGTCAACGACCCCTCACCCGTGCCGCTGGTCGCGCACATCGTCAGCGTCATCGTGTACGCCGTCCTCGGCGCCCTCCAGTTCTCCGCCGGGCTCCGCCGCCGCAGAGCCGGCTGGCACCTGGCCTCCGGACGCCTCCTCGTCCTCGCCGGCATGGTCGTTGCGCTGTCCGCGCTGTGGTTGACGCTGTTCTATCCCCGCGCTGAAGGCGGTGACCTGCTCTTCGCGTTCCGGCTGCTGGCCGGATCGGGCATGGCCACGAGCCTCGTCCTCGGCGTCCTCGCCATCAGGCGGCGCGACGTCGCCCGGCACCGCGCGTGGATGACCCGCGCCTACGCCCTCGCCCTGGGCGCCGGCACCCAGGTGTTCACCCTCGGCATCGGGGAGACGATCCTCGGGGCGAGCGACCTCAGCGAGGCACTTCTGCAGGGCGCGGGCTGGACGATCAACCTTGCCGTCGCCGAGTGGTTCATCCGTCGGCAGCCGGCCCGCCGGTCCGCAAATCCGGTCGTGAAGTCCCGATGAGCGACCAGGGCAGCAGAGGACAGGCGCCCGCCCGCTACGAGCTCCGGATCGACGGACACCTCGACGACCACTGGACCGCATGGTTCGACGATCTGACCCTCACCCACGAGAACGACGGGACGACCACCCTGCGCGGTCTCGTACCCGACCAAGCAGCACTCCACGGCCTGCTCGCCAAGGTGCGCGACCTCGGCGCCACGTTGATCTCGGTGGAGGTCGTCGACGCACCTGACTGAGTCCTCGTTCCACAAGCCCCCCGGCCGCCGGCCGGGAGCCGTCAACCATCGAAATCCGTTGGAGAAAGCCATGTCCCATCCCGTCCCTACGACGCTCTATCGCATCGCCGCAGCCGCTGGCTGCGGAAGCGCCGTCGTCCTGCTCATCAATGCCGCCAAGCGCGCAGAGGTCATCCCGACCTCTGCCCTCACCCAACTGGTCGCCCCGCTCGCCCAGATTCTGGCGCTGGCCCTTGTCACCGCCCTCTACCTCGCCTTCGGTCGCCGCGCCGGCACCTTCGGCCTGGTCGCCTTCCTGCTGAACGCATTCGCCCTGTCCGCGCTGGTCGGCGTGGAGTTCGTCATCAATCTCGTCTTCAACGACCTCCCGGACCACACGATTGATGCGCTCCTCGACGGCACGCTCGGCATCGCACTGACCGCGGCATCCATCCTGTTCCTCTTGGGAACCCTTGCCTTCGTCGCGGCCATGCTCCGGTCCCGCGAGGTCCCCACCACACCGCTGGTCCTGTACGCCGTCGGCGCTGTACCCGTGTCGCTGCGAGCCTTCGTGCCCGAGGCGGCGCTGGACCTCGGACTCGTCACCCTGGCCGTGGGAATCGGCTGGCTCGCGATCTGGCTGTTCGGCCGCTCCAGCCGCATCGTCACGTGGGCACACCCCGCAGTCGCCGACGAACCGCTGGTCGGGGCGAACCACTGATGTGGCCGTGGCGTAGCTCCTGAACACGCCTGGATCTGGTCGACGTGGTTACGGCTCAGTCCCGGCGCCGTACCTCGAGGTGCGGCGCCGAGTCGAGCAGCTTGCCCAGAGCCGAGGTGAGGGCAGCGCGCTCTTCGGGTGTCAGGAGCTCCGCCCACATGCGTTCGCGGATGTTGTGCTCGTGGTAGGTGTCCGCGATGGCTTTCTGCCCTGCTTTGGTGAGGGCGAAGGCGACCGCGCGACCGTCGTGCGGCGACTTGGTACGGCGGAGCAGGCCTTCGCGCTCAAGGGTGTTGGCCTGGCTCGACGCGGCCTGGCGACTCATGCCCGCGATCCGAGCGGCATCCTTGGCGTCCATCGTGCCCACGATCCACAGAGCAAACATCAACCGGAAACCGGCCCAGCTCCAGCCATGCGGTCTGTGCACGGACGATTCGAGGTCGTAAACGACGGTGCTCGCCGCACGGTGCAGGGTCAGGACGAGTGCAGCAGCTTCGGTGTCAACCGGAGGCTCCAGTTGGCCGGCGCGGTCGAGGGCGAACCTCACGAACGACTGGAAGTCGAGGTCGTCGATCGGCGGCGGCGACTCGCTCTTGTCCGTGGTCATGGGATCAGCTTGCCAGCACTGCAAACCTTCGCAGGCGTCACCCGTCACCTTGCTCGGTTGCGCGATCATGGCGCCCGCGGAACGGGTCTGGTCTCTGCCAGTGGTTGGAGGCCCAGGAATCTGAATGCCAGCGCCACCATGGGGCCGGCCGCTACCACGAACAGCAACGTCCCCACACCAGCCGGGCCCCCGAGCGACCAGCCGATCACGAGTCCGATTCCCTCCGACAGAACGCGAGCACCACCGACACCCAGCGGGAGCCGGAGATGGATGGCGAGCATGAGGCCGTCACGTGGTCCCGAACCGAGATGTGCTCCGACGTAGATCGCGCACCCGATCGCGAAGACCGCGATGCCGACAACCAGCACTCCCAGCCGCTCGGCCACACTGGCGGTCCCCATCGACGCGAGCACCGGGGTCGCGAGCAAGAGGTTGAGACAGGTCCCGATTACCAGCACGTTGAGGATCGTGCCGATGCCGGGAAAGAGGCCGAGAGCGGCGACGATCGCGACAAGGAGGCTGCCGATCGCGATGGAGGCCGTGCCGATGCCGATGCCGAGGCGCTGCGCCAATGCGATGTGCAGGACCTCCCAGCTGGCGACACCAAGATTGGCGCGGATGGTCAGCCAGATCCCCGCCGACGTCACGATCAGGCCGAGCAGGAGCTGGACCACCCGCCCCGGCACGGTGGTCGGCCAGGTCACGCTCACGCGTCGGTCTCGATGGTGGAGATCCCCGAGATGGCGGTCGGGTTCAGGCCGACCAAGCAGGCCGTGATCATGGTTTGCCTCCGGGGCGTCCGCACGTGCGCGGCCTGAAAGGGATCCGTTCGAGGATCGATGTCCATCTCGATTCTCGAAGCGCATGGTGGTCGTTGACTTGGCCCGATGTGAACGACTCTTGGCGTAGTGCGAACAGTCCAAATGTGGCTCTTTCCGGCACTGTCTGAGCACTCTCAGAATGAGCGCAGGCTCGGTCGAACGACCGGGCGCAGGCAAACGACCTGACCGGGAGAACTCGCCATGACGCTGCAGGCCGATGTGATCGTTGTCGGAGCCGGCTCCGCGGGCGCCATCCTTGCTCGCCGACTCGTGGACGCGGGACGTGACGTGCTTCTGTTCGAGGCCGGTGGCGAGGATTCCAACCCTGCGCTCCACGATGTCCTCCGCCTCGCCGAGCTCTGGTTGAGCCCCCAGGACTGGGGCTACTACACCGTGCCCCAGAAGAATGCGGCGAACCGGTTGCTTCACCTTCCCCGCGGCAAGGTGCTGGGCGGGTCCCATGCGCTGAACGCCGCGATCTGGGTGCGGGGCTGCGACGAGGACTTCGCGCACTGGGAGAAGTTGGGAGCGAGCGGGTGGGGCTGGGCCGATGTAGCGCCGGTCTTCGGCCGAATTGAGGCCTACGACGGCCAGCCGGCCGGTGCTCGCGGCACTTCCGGGCTCCTCGACGTGACCGTCGACTACCAGCTGGATCCCGTCCAGCAGTCGATCCTCGACGCCTCGGTGCAGGCGGGCCTTGCGGTCAATCCGGATTACAACTCCGGCACGCTGGACGGCGTCGCGAAGATGCAGTTCAACATTCGGGGGGCCGAGCGCTGGAACACCTACAAGGCCTACCTGAAGCCCGTACGGGACCGGAACAACCTCAAGATCGTCACCGGTGCCCGCGTGAATCGGCTGATCGTCGAGGACGGGGCCGTTGTCGGCGTCGAGGTCGACGTGGAGGGCATCGCCATGGAGGCATACGCCGCCGAGACGGTCCTGTGCGCCGGGGCCCTCGACTCTCCGCGCGTCCTGTTGCGCAGCGGAATCGGGCCGGCCGCGGAGCTTCGGGACCTGGGTGTCGACACGATCCTCGACCTGCCGGGCGTCGGACGCAACTTGCAGGACCATCTGCTGTCGCCCGTGATCTTCGAGACGACAGCGCGCGAAGTCGGTCCTCCGACCCCCGGTCTGGCGGCAGCCCAGACCCATCATTTCTGGCGCAGCCGCGAGGGGTTGGACTCTCCCGACACCCAGCCGCTCAACTTCAGTGTGCCGATGTACTCCGAAGAATGGATGAGCGGCCCTGATTCGGGCTTCTCGCTCATGGCCGGCCTCGTCCGGCCGGAGAGCCGCGGCTCGGTCACGCTGACCGGACCGGGCGCCGATGACCCGATCGCCATCGACCTCAACGTGTTCGACGTGGACAATGACCTCCAGACGCTCGTTGCCTCGCTGCGCAAGTGCCGCGAGATCGGTCAGCAGCCCGCTCTGGCCACCGAATGGGGTGCACGTGAGATCTACCCCGGCCCTGGCGTCGAGACCGACGAGGCGCTCGCCGACTATGCGCGCAGAACGGTGATCACCTACCACCACCAGTGCGGCACGTGCGCCATGGGCACGGGACCTGATGCGGTGGTTGACCCCGCTACCCTGCGGGTCCACGGGTTGCGCGGGCTTCGCGTCGCGGACGCGTCGGTGTTCCCCCGGATCACCAGCGGCAACACCAATGCGCCTGCCTGCCTGGTGGGTGAGCGCGCCGCCGACTTCATCCTCGCCGAGGAAGCCGGCTGAGACAGGCCGGGCCCGCCAGAGTCAGCCACCTGGAGCTTCGGTCAGGTGGCTGGCATTCCCGCCGAACGGAACTGACGCGGTGAGACGCCGTAGGCGATCTTGAACACGCGGGAGAAGTGCGGAGCATCAGGCAGACCCCAGCGCGCTCCGATCTCGGACACGGACCGGCCTGCGTGCACCGGGTCGACAAGCATCCGACGACAATGCTCCAGGCGACGCGTGCGGATCCAGGACGACACGCTCATGCCCTCCGTGCTGAACAGCTGGTGCAGCTGCCGCACCGAGATGTAGTGCGCGGCGGCGATCTGAGGCGGCGTGAGCGATTCGTCGTCGAGGTTCGCCTCGATGAAGTTCTTGATCTGGTTCAGCAGCCTTCGCCGAGGCTCGTTCGTCCCTTCCAGCCCGACGTCGAGCTCGTTCGCGAACAGAGTGGTGACCAGGTCGATCGTGGTATGTGCGAGCCGCAATGCAGCGCCGCCGTTCAGCGACTCGAAGTTCTTCGCCATCCGGAGCAGGAACGGACTGATCACCTGGCACATCGCGCGGTTCGCCGGCAGTCTGGTTGCCGTCAGCTCGCCCAGGTCCGCGGTGGGCAGGTCGATCGAGGAGCGGGGGAACATCAAGACGATGTGCCGCATGTTGTCGTCCGATATGAGTGTGTACGGCCTCGTCGTGTCGTAGAGGGAGATGTCGCCGGGGGTGAGCAGCGCTTCCTTGCCGTCCTGGAGCAACAAGCTGCTGCCGCGTAGCTGCATCGAGAGCTTGTAGTAGTCGCGACTCGAATTCGTTACCAGTTCCGGGGTTCGGAACACCGAGTGCTGACTGACGCGGATGTCGAACATGGCGAGCCGGTCGATGCGCTTGGCGCGCAGTTGCCCATGGAAAGAGTCGGGCCGGTCGGTCTGCACCTCCAGCGGAACGAAGCTCTTGGAAACGTGCGTTCGCCACTCGTGGAAGTCCGAGGTGAGGTAGCTCTCGACTTCATGTCGTGAGCGCGGTGTTGAATCCACCGTCATGAATCCTCCCGGTCTGATTGCTCGAGTCCACTTTGCACCCTCGATGTGACCGGCGACACAGTCTGGCGCAACTTGCTCCTGCGTGCTAAAAATCCTGCACGGTGAGACAAGTTCCCACGATCACCCCTGAAGTATTGTAAGTGATCTTGCTAGGGAGTAAATGATCGTGGGCGGTGTCGATGATGCACCGTATGCTACGATAAGTGATCGTTCGTGTACTCTGGCGAATGTGGCTGTGCTGGAGCGTCGTCCGTTGCGCGAGCGCGGTCGACTCCTGCCAGCCAGGCACCCGCAAACCCGAGATCCCCAGACCACCCCGAAGATCACCAACAGCATCCGATCAATGATCCGTCCCCAGATACGTGCGTTGGAGCCGTTCGGGGTCTTCCACCAGAACTGATGCCGGACCCCGGTAGGTCAGCCGGCCTCCGGTGATGACGGCCGCCTCGGTCGAGATTCCGAGAGCGAGCTGTGCGAACTGTTCGACCAGCAACACGCCCATACCGTCCGCGGCGAAGTCCTTCACGAGTGGCAGGAGCCGCCTGAAGACCGCAGGGGCCAGTCCCAGCGACATCTCGTCGACCAGGAGGAAGCGGGGTCGGGTGACGAGCGCGCGTGCGAGCACGAGCATCTGCTGCTCTCCGCCGGACAGGAGGGTCGCCGCGCTGTCATGACGCTTGCGGAGCTCGGGGAACAGCTCGAAGGCGCGCTTGATGTCCGCGGATGAGCGCGTGGCGACGCGAAGGTTCTCGGTCACCGTCAGGGAGCCGAACACTGTGCGGCCCTGCTCGACGTGCACGATCCCCAGTCCCCGTCGACCGACCTTGCTATGCCGGGTGATCTCCTGGCCGTCGCAGGTGATGGAACCCCGCGCGACGTCGACCAGTCCGGAGACGGCCTCGAGCAGGGATGTCTTCCCGGCTCCGTTCGGGCCGATGAGTGTCGTCACCTCACCCCGTCGGACGGTGAGGGACACGTCGGTGACGACGCGGCCACCTGCCCGGTCGACGCAGACCTGCTTCAGCGTGAGCTCGCTCATGTTGACTCCTCCCCGAGGTAGGCCCGCATCACCTTCGGGTCATTGAGGACGACGTCTGGCGTCCCGGCAGAGATCACGCGTCCGAAGTCGAGGACGACGAGTGACGTGCAGACCGATCGGACCATGTCCAGGTCGTGCTCGATCAGGAGGACCGCCGTGCCGAATCGTTCGGGGACCGCCTGGAGGTGGCGCCCGAAGCGGATGTGTTCCTCGTGCGACAGGCCCGCGGCGGGCTCGTCGAGCAGGAGCACCCGAGGACCACTCAACACGTGCGCGGCCACCTCCACAAGGCGGCGTGTGGCCAGGTCGACGTCGGAAAGGAGGGAATGCGCCTGCGGGCACTCGAAGTGCTCGAGCGTCTCATCGATCGCCGCACGATCAGGACGCCCGTGGGCGACCATGCGCACGTAGGCGCCCACTCGGAGGCCCGGCGGAACCCGATCCTGCTGGAATGTGCGACGCAGACCTGCCCGTGCCCGCGGCGTCGGCCGCAGGCCGGTCACGTCACGGTCACCGAGCTCGACCACTCCGCGCTCGGAACGGGTGAACCCGGTGAGGACATCGACCAGTGACGACTTCCCGGCTCCGTTGGGGCCGATCAGCCCGACGATTGCGCCAGTGGGTATGTCGAGGTCGACATCGTCGAGGGCGGTCACCGCACCGAATCGCAAGGTGATGCCGCGAGCCGACAAGGCTGGCCCATGCGTCGCTGACCGCCCGGTCGGTGTCCGGGGAGGCGGACGAGTCGCCTCGGAGTGGGCGGTCGACGCGCGTGCTGCGGTCACGGGTCCTTGTTCGGTCAGATGCGTTGCCTCTGGAGCCCGGCGTCTACGGAGCCGGCTCAGGTTGTCCCCGAGGCTGTTGCCCGATGCGACCGCCTGGATGCCGGCGAGCCCGAACACCACCAGGGCCCAGTCCTGCGGAACGCCCCAGATGCGCAGCAGTTCAGGAATGCCGACCCAGAGCACGCCACCGACCACCGCTGCGACGACGGCCTGTGCGCCTACCACTACCGCCAGGACGTACAGCGTGAGCGATGCGGTCGGTTCGAAGCTGCTCGGGTAGAGGACCCCGACCTGTCCCGCGGTCACGCCGCCGCTGATCCCGGCCAGGAGCGCGCTGAGACCGAACGCTGACGTCTTGGCGAAGGGCACGTTGACCCCGGCCGCCGCAGTGCCTCGCTCGGAGTAGGCCACGGCGCGCCAGCTCGAACCGAGGCGCGTTCGCCCGAGATAGGCGACCAGGACCCCTGAGGCAATGAGGATAGCGGCTGCCAGGACGAAGTAGTCCGGGTCGGATGCCGCCGCGCTCGGCCGACTGATGAAGAGCCCGTCGTTGGTCCCCGGGAACTGGGTGAGTCCCAGGGTCTGTCGAGCTGCCGCCGCGAAACCGAGAGTGACCACGGCGAGGTTGACACCGCGCAACCGGAGAGCTGGGAGGCCGATGACCACGCCGACGAGCCCCGAGGCCATGCCGCCGACGGCGATCCACACGACGAGCCCGCCGGGTGCCTGCCAGATACTCAGCTGGGCCACGACGACCGCGCCGACCGCGGCGAACGAGAGCTGACACAAGGAGATCATTCCGGCCCGTCCCGAGACGACTCCGATGCCGACCAGGGCGATTGCGGCTGCGACCACGGTGATGCCCAGAAAGACGAGGTACGGCGAGAGTGCACGACTGGCCACGATCGCGAGGAGCAGTGCGACCACTGCGCCTGAGGCCGGCATGAGCGGGTGTTGGCCGAAGTCGAAGGTACCGACGAGCCGCGCCCACGGATTGCGGCCCGGCTGCGCGTCGCGAGACTCTCGTCTCACCTGAACGGCCGCGGCGCGACCGGTGTCAACGGGCGACATCCCACACCTGATTTCTCTGGCTCCACAGCAGGAGCACGAGGATGACCGCGAACGGAATCCAGAACTTGAGGACCGACAGCTGGTTCGACTGGGCGAGGGCGCCCTGTAGCATGCCGAGCCCGATACCGCCCGCGACTGAGAGCCAGATGGACCGGAAGGCGCCGACCAGCGCGGCGGCGGCAGATGGCACCACGAGCATCGTCAGTGAGTACTGGTCGTTCGTCTGGGTCGGCGCGACGAGGGCGACCGCCACCCCCGCTACCACGCCGGTGGACAACCACACTGCGACGGTCAGAGACCTGGCGGGGACCCCCAGCAGCTCTGCTGTCGACGGTCGCTCCGACAGCGCCCGGAGCAGTACTCCGGCATCGGTCCTGCGCAGCACCAGGTGCGCAGCACTCGCGACCGCGACGGCCAGCAGGCACATCACCACGGCGATCCACGTGACCACCGTCCCGCCGAGGTCGACCGCCGCACCGTGAACGAGCGGCGCGAAGTTCTTGGGCTTCGTCCCGAAGGCGATGAACGACGCTGACAGCGTGAGGAGCAGTGCTGCGATAGAGACTGCGGATCGGTGCGTGATGTCCGCCTCCGGCATCCAGTGTGCAAGCACTGCACCGAGGATGCCGGAGGCCGCCGTTGCGACGGCCACTCCGAGAAGCACGGCCGGAAGGGCCGGCATTCCATGGTCCGCCAGCGTGACTGCTGTGTAGGTCCCGAACATGGGCAACGCGAGCTGGGCGAAGTTCACGACCCGGATGAGCTGCGCCATCAAGGTCAGGCAGACGGCGATGGTGGCGTAGAGGCCGCCCAACGCCAGTCCGCTCAGAGCTCCTGAGATCATCGACTGCTCAACTCAGCCTTGGTCGACAATGAGCCAGTTGTCCGCGGCGTTCTGCCACGAGCCCTTGTCGAGGACGATCGGCCAGCCGGCGTGGTTCGGCTGGTGGCTGTTGCCCGACCCGAACTGGTATGGCGTGCCGACCATGGCGTTCTCGATCGGCGCCATCTTCTTCAGTGCCTCGGTCACCGACGTGCGATCGATGTCGCCCTTGATCGCCTTGAGGACGTCGACGAAGTACGTGGCTGCGAGGTATCCGCCCTGCGAGAACGACGTCAGCGCGAGACCTTGCTTGGTCATGAGCTCGCGCCAGTCCTTGTTCGCTGTCGCGTTGGTGTCTGTGAAGGGGAGGAACTCAGCCGGCACGTAAATCTTCTGCCCCGCCGGCGCGGCCTTCGCGAACTGCTCGGAGTACACCGAGGTCAGGAACAACCACGTGATCCCGGTGACCTTCTGGGCTACCGCGGCCTTGAGCATGCCCAGGGCATCCGGTTCGACGAAGTTGGCGAAGACAGCGTCGCAGCCCTCCTCCTTGACCTTCACCGCCTGGGGCGTGTAGTCGGCGTTGCCGTAGGGCACGGTGTCGTCGATGTAGGCCAGCTTCGCGCCGGTCGCCTTCGTCCAGGCGTCGATCGCCGACTGATAGGCGGGCTTGGAGGCTCCGGTGATCGCGACGAAGGCACAGATCTTCTTGACGTGCAGCTTTTCCGAGCCGAACGTCAGCGTCATCTGCGAGTCGAGGTAGGGCCCGGCGTTGACCGGGGCCATCACCGGGCTGTTGAAGCATCCCGGCCCGACCCCGGTACCGACGACGCTCATGATCTTCTGCTGCTCGTAGAACTTTCCGTTCACATCACAGTCGACCAGGCTCGCGCCGCCCACCATGGCAACGGCGTTCTTGCTGGTCACGATGTCTCGCGCCGTCTGGGTTGCGGTCGCCGGGTCCGCCTTGTCGTCAGCGACGACGTACTCGATCTTGCGTCCGCGGATCCCGCCCGTGGCGTTGACCCGGTCGAACACCGCCTTCGCCGCCGCAGATGCCTCGGGAAATGTTGCCGGACCGCTGAGTGCGTTGATGGAGCCGACGACGATGGGTTCGTCCGCGGAGCCACCGCCACTGCCGCATGCGGCGAGGAGCATAGCTGACGTTGCGGCAGCGGCAAGGGCCAAGACCTGTTTCTTCATGCGGAGCCTTTCGACAGGACGCCGGATGTCCATCACGGTCAGCGTCGCCGCAACGTTAGGAACACGGTGCGCTTCCGGGCTTGGCTCAGCGGGTAGGGAACTTGACCTAGCGGGCACGACCCATCTGCATGCCGGCTGTGCCTCCCAGACTCGTGGTTATGGTCAAACCCATAAAAGGTTTTACGAGTTGGACGGCGGGTGCCAAGGTGCCCGCCGTCACCCGAACAGATGGGATCGGCATGGCCGGCAAACCCTTCGCGTCCTCGGCGGACATCAGTGCGAAGCAGCAGACGCTCGAGGTGCTCGCAGAAGGGGTATACGCCCTGACTGCGGAGGGCGACCCCAACGTCGGCGCCATCGAGGGCGAGGACTTCCTGGTCTGTTTCGAGGCGCTGGCGACGCCGACCGCAGCACGAGACTGGCTAGCGGAGCTCAGGAAGCACACGGACAAGCCCGTGAAATACCTCATCCTGTCGCATTACCATGCAGTGCGCGTCCTCGGTGCAAGCGCGTTCGACGCCGAGGTGATCGTGGCGCACGAGAACACCCGCCGGCTGATCGCCGAGCGTGGCCAACAGGACTGGGCGTCGGAGTTCGGGCGGATGCCTCGCCTGTTCAAGGATCCCGAGTCGATCCCGGGGCTCACCTGGCCGACGGTGACATTCACCGACCGGTTCACCATCGATCTCGGTGGTGAACGCGGTGACCTCGTGTTGCAGTACTGCGGGCGCGGCCACACCGCCGGCGACATCGTCGCGTGGTTGCCCTCGCAGAAGATCCTGTTCGCCGGTGACCTCGTGGAGGCCCAGGCGGCGCTGTACACCGGAGACGCGTTCCACCGCGACTGGGCGGCGGCGACACTCGACAATGTTGCTTCCTTCGGAGCCGAACAACTGGTGGGTGGCCGTGGGGCTGTCGCGCGCGGTGCGGAGGCCGTCAGCGCGGCGATTGAGCAGACGCGCGGCTTTCTCACCACCATGATCGAGCACGTCGAAACCGTCCAGAAGCGTGGTGGCACCCTGAAGGAGGCGTTCGAGGCGACCCACACAGCGTTGGCGCCGAAGTTCGGGCACTGGCCGATCTTCGAGCACTGCCTGCCCTTCGACGTCGCGCGGTTGTGGGACGAGCTCTCCGGCACCGACTGGCCCCTCATTTGGACCGCCGAGCGCGACCGCCAGGTGTGGGACCTCCTTCAATCCTGACGGGACGCACACCATGAATCAGCACCAACCCGTGCTCGTCCTCGGAAACGGGCCCGTCGGTCAGACGGCGGCCCTTCTTCTCGCTCGCTGGGGGATCCCCGTCGTTGTACTCGACGGCCGCCCCGCTCGCGATCTCGTCGGATCCAAGGCGATATGCCAGCAACGTGACGTCCTCGACATCTGGGAGAGCGTCGGCGTGGGAGCGACTCTTGCGGCCGAAGGCGTGACATGGACCCGGGCGCGCACGTTCTACCGCGATGATGAGCTGTTCACGATCGATTTCGAGGACCCCGGCGCCTCGCCGTTCCCCCCGTTCGTGAACATCTCCCAGTGTCGCACCGAGGAGGTCCTCGACGATCAGATCGATGCCCAGCCGCTGATCGAGGTGCGCTGGGGCCACCGCGTCATCGCGATCGCGCAGGACGCCGAGGGCGTGACCGTGGCCTGCGAGACGGGAGCGGGGGAGATCGAGGTTCGCGGCAGTTACGTGCTGGCCTGCCCTGGAGCCCGTGGTGATGCCATCCGGGAGATGCTCGGGCTCTCGTTCGAGGGGCACACCTTTGGTGACCAGTTCCTCATCTGTGACCTGCGCACCGATCTTCCGGGGTGGGAGCGCGAGCGGCGGTTCTACTTCGACCCCCAATGGAACCCGGGCCGGCAGGTGTTGATCCATCCATGTCCGGACTCGACCTTCAGAATCGACTGGCAGGTGCCGGAGAACTTCGAGCTCGCGGAGGAGGAGCGCACCGGAGCGCTCGATGCCCGCATTCGCCAGATCATCGGCGACTGCGACTACGAAATCGTGTGGAAGTCGGCGTACCGCTTCCACTCGCGCGTGGTGAACCGCATGCGGGTCGGTCGTGCTCTCCTGGCCGGCGACGGAGCACACCTGGTGGCGCCCTTCGGCGCCCGGGGCCTCAACTCGGGCGTGCAGGACGCCGAGAACGCCGCATGGAAACTCGCCTACGTGCTCAACGGGTGGGCGCCTGAGTCGCTCCTGGACACCTACCACCACGAGCGACACGCGGCTGCCCTGGAGAATCTGGAGGTCACCGGAGCGACCATGCGCTTCCTGGTTCCACAGACCGAGGAGCAGTGGGAGGACCGCAGGCGGACTCTCGAAGCTGCGCGTCACGACACGGACGCCCGTGCCCGGGTCGATTCGGGCCGGCTGGCCGAGCCGTTCTGGTACGTCGACTCGCCGCTCACCACGCCGGATTCCCGCGGCCCGTTCGCCGGTCGGCCGGCCAGGGGCACGATGCCCACACCGGCGCCCGGTGTGCTGATGCCGGACTTTCCCGTGCGCGGCGCCGACGGTGGCGAGACGCACCTGCGCCGACTCCTGCGCGACGGAATCACGGTGCTCGTTGGCGCGGCGTGTTCGCCGTCGGTACTCAGCCAGGCTCGCGAAGGCTCCGTGGGTCCGGTTCAGGCCTATGCGTTCGCCGACCTGTCGCCCGCCTTGGCGGGCGTCATGGGCGCAGAAGCCGCCGAGGTATGGGTCGTACGACCCGATGCCCACGTGGCCGCGGTCCTCCGTGACCCATCGCCAGCCGAGCTCACTCGAGCGCTCGACCGCGTACTCGCACGCGGTCTTCCCGCCACCGTCTGACCATTCCCACCTTTCGAACGACCCGGAGGCACTACGCCATGGCCCACTACCAGCGTGTCGGCAACGTTCCGGCCAAGCGCCACACGCAGCACCGAGACGGAAGGGGGCGGCTCTACTACGAGGAGCTGATGGGAGAGGAGGGGTTCTCCTCGGACTCGTCGCTCCTCTACCACGTTGCGATTCCCTCCGCGATCGTCGATGCCCGAACATGGGAGCTTCCCGACCCCGGTACCGTCGCCAACCATCCCCTGAAGCCCCGCCACCTGAAGCTGCACGACCTCTTTCCGGGTGAAGAGTGGAAGTCCACGGACGCTGTGACCGGGCGGCGCCTGGTCCTCGGCAATGCCGACGTCCGGATCGCGTACGCGGCGGCCGGGGAGACCTCACCCCTCTACCGGAACGCGACGGGTGACGAGTGCGTGTACGTCGAGTCCGGGGCCGGAGTCGTCGAGACCGTCTTCGGAGATCTCGAGGTCGGCACCGGCGACTACGTCGTGCTCCCACGCAGCACGACCCATCGTTGGCTTCCGACGGGCGACCAGCCGCTCCGGCTCTACTTCATCGAGGCGAACGGTCACATCACACCTCCCAAGAGGTACCTCTCGCGCTACGGGCAGTTCCTCGAACACGCGCCGTACTGCGAGCGCGACCTGCGACTTCCGAGCGCTGCGCAGGTGGTCGAAGGCCACGATGTCGAGATCTACGTGAAGCACCGCGGAGCGGGGCCCGGTGGGCTGGCGGGCTCGGTCCATGTCGTCCCGCAGCATCCCTTCGACGTCGTCGGCTGGGATGGCTGCCTCTACCCCTACGCCTTCAACATTGCCGACTTCGAGCCGATCACCGGCCGCGTGCACCAGCCGCCTCCTGTCCACCAGGTGTTCGAGGGGCCCAACTTCGTGGTCTGCAACTTCGTGCCGCGCAAGGTCGACTACCACCCACTCGCGGTCCCCGTGCCGTACTACCACTCGAACGTCGACAGCGACGAGGTGATGTTCTACGTCGGGGGTGACTACGAGGCACGTGCCGGCTCCGGCATCGACGTCGGATCGATCTCCCTCCATCCCGGAGGACATGCCCACGGCCCCCAGCCGGGCGCGGTCGAGGCATCACTCGGGGCGGAGTTCTTCGACGAGCTCGCCGTCATGGTGGACACCTTCCGTCCGCTCGAGCTGGGCGAAGCAGGCCGCGCTTCGGACGACGGGCTCTACGCGTGGAGCTGGTCGGGTCGGGGGCCGAAGTGAACCGGGTCCCGCAACAGATCCAGGCGACCGGTGTACTCTTCGACGGGCTCCTCGACGATGCCGCGATCTTCCCGCCGGGCAGGGCACCGCTGCCTGAGGCCGTGGTCGACCACCTAGCACGAAGACTTTCCCCGATCGGCCGCTATGTCGGACCCTTCGTGTGCGCCGGCCCGCGGTGGTCGGAGCTGATGAGGGTGTTGTCCGACCGTGCGGTCGGCGAACTCCCGCTGGACGTCGCGCTCACCGTGCCCGCAGGGCTGCCCGAGCTCGCTCCCAGCCTGGCCGCGGTCGCCCTCGAAGGGCGGGCGACCGTCGTCTCGGTTGAGCTGCCCCTCATGACGCCGTCGCCCCGAGAGCTCTTCGACGTGCGCTCGCTCCTACCGGAGGGGGTCACCGCCTACGTCGAGCTTGGGACGCACACGGTCGATGAGGACCTCATCGCAGGACTAGCCGCGGCGGGTCTTCGGCTCAAGGTCCGCACGGGTGGCCTGGCCGCGGCCGACTTCCCCAGCGAGGAGCAACTTGCCCGATTCATCGATCACGCCGTGACTCACGGGGTCCCGTTCAAGCTCACCGCCGGGCTGCACCGTGCGGTGCGACACACCGATCCCGCCACCGGGTTCGAACACCACGGTTTCCTCAACGTACTGCTGGCCACGGCGGCCAGCCTTGGCGGGGCCGACCGTGCACGCGTGCGCGGCTTGCTTGCCGAGCGTGACGCCACGCGCGTCGGCACTGCGGTTTCGGACCTCTCAACAGAACTCGCCGCGGCCGTGCGCGGGCACTTCTGCTCCTTCGGCACCTGCAGCATCGAGGAACCCATGGCTGACCTTGTCGACCTGCGGCTTGTGGGGGCGATCGCCGAATGACCGCCGAAGCGGCGCCGCTTCCGGCGGAATGGATCGCTCTCTCCGAGGGGGATCCCTTCGGGCTGCAGACACTTCCCTACGGAGTCTTCGACGCCGGTGACGGGAGCCGAGTCGGCGTACGTGTGGGCGACCGGGTCCTCGACCTCGGTGCCGCGTACCGGGTGCTCGGCAGCCCCGACGAGCGCCTCTTCGCCGACGGCTCGCTCGACCTCCTGCTCGGAGCCGGCGTGGCGGCCTGGACCCGTGTCCGCGCCGACCTCCAGGCCTGGCTGAGCCGCACGGACCACCGCAACGTGCTCGAGCCGTTGTTGCTTCCGTTGGAGTCGGTCGTCATGCAGCTTCCGTTCACGGTCGCCGACTACGTCGACTTCTATGCGTCGGAGCACCACGCCACCAATCTCGGCCGCATGTTCCGGCCCGACCAGGAACCCTTGACGCCGAACTGGAAGCACCTGCCGATCGGCTACCACGGCAGAGCCGGCACCGTGGTCGTCTCCGGCGAACCGGTGCTCCGCCCTCGCGGACAGTTGCGCAGGGCCGATGGTCAGATCGTCGTCGAGCTCTCGGCACGCCTCGACATCGAGGCAGAGATCGGCTTCGTGGTGGGTACGCCGACGGCCCGCGGGCAGGCGGTGCCGCTCGAGGCGTTCACGGAACACGTATTCGGGATCTGCCTCGTCAACGACTGGTCCGCGCGCGACATCCAAGCGTGGGAGTACGTGCCCCTCGGTCCGTTCCTGGGAAAGTCGTTCCACACATCGATCTCGCCGTGGATCGTGCCGCTGGCGGCCTTGGACACGGCGAGGGTCGCCCCGCCTGCGCGAGACCCGCGGCCGGCGGAGTACCTGGACGACAGCAGCGGCTCTCCGTGGGGACTCGACGTCCGCCTCGACGTGGCCTTGAACGGGCACGTGATCTCGCGCCCACCGTTCGCGTCGATGTACTGGACAGGGGCGCAGATGCTGGCGCACATGACGATCAACGGAGCGTCCCTGCGGACGGGTGACCTGTTCGCCTCGGGCACCGTGAGCGGGCCGCTACCGGAACAGCGCGGCTCGCTGATCGAGCTCACGTGGGCGGGAAGCGAGCCACTCACGCTTCCCGACGGCAGCGTCCGGACCTTCCTCGAGAACGAGGACGAGGTGGTCATCACGGCTACGGCGCCCGGCCCCGGCGGCACCGTCGTCGGCCTGGGCGAGGTACGCGGCCGGATCACCGCCGGCTGACACCGGGTAGCCCGACGCGTTGCGGCCATTGCCAACAGGTCGGCACGCAGATCCAAGCCCCCACGTTCGCCGCCTACCGATACTGGGCCGGACATCAAGTTGTGGGCGACAGGAGAGCATGATGACCGCGAAGCTGTTCATCGAAGGTGAGTGGGTGTTTGCGTCGGGCGGGTCCTTCGAGACTTTGGATCCCGCCACCGGCGAGACGATTACGGAAGTAGGAGTCGCCTCGCGAGGCGACGTCGACGCGGCCGTGGCGGCCGCGCGCGCCGCGCTGGGGGGAGCCGATTGGACCGGGCTCCTTCCGGTGCAGCGTGCAGCGCTACTCTTTCGTCTCGCCGCCCTGATCGAGGAGAACGCCGAGGAACTGGCCCAGCTGGAGACGCGGGACCAGGGCCAGCCGATCGGCATCTCCCGAGCGGTCTCCGTCGCCGGCGCCGCGGAACACTTCCGCTACTACGCCGGGTGGGTGACCAAGGTGCAGGGGACCGTGAACCCGGTTTCCTTCCCGGAGACCCTGCACTACACCAAGCGCGAGCCCATCGGAGTCAACGCGCTCGTCACGCCCTGGAACTTCCCGCTGATGATCCTGGCCTGGAAACTGGCTCCGGCCCTCGCCACCGGGAACACCGTGGTGATCAAACCCAGCGAAGTGACGCCGCTGACCAGCCTGCGACTTGTCCAGCTCTGCGCCGAGGCGGGCTTCCCCCCGGGCGTGGTCAACATCGTCACCGGCGACGGGTCGGTGGGCGAACTGCTGAGCCGGCACCCCGACGTCGACCACCTGTCCTACACCGGCTCGACAGCGGTCGGCCGGCGGATCACGATCGCCAGCGCGGAATCCAATCTCAAGCGGCTCACGCTCGAGCTCGGCGGAAAAGCGCCGAGCATCATCGCGCGCGACGCGAACATCGACGCGGCTGTCGGGGGGAACTTGCTCGGCGGGACGCTGAACACGGGACAGGTGTGTGCGGCGTACACCCGGTTCTACGTGGACAAGGCACGTGAGGCGGAGTTCGTCGACAAGCTCGCCGCGGGCATGGGTTCCCTGCGCCTCGGACCTGGGGCCGACGAGTCCACGGCTCTTGGGCCACTCGTCTCCAGTCGGCACCGCGACCACGTCGATCGTCTCGTGCGCACAGGCGTGGAGGAGGGTGCTGAGCTGGTCACCGGGGGGAGCCCGGTCGACGGTGACGGTTACTTCTTCGAGCCGACGCTGTTTTCCGGAGTGAACGACGAGATGACGATCATGCGCGAGGAGATCTTCGGCCCGGTGCTCGCGATCACGACGTACGACGGTGACGCCGAACTCGACCACCTGCTCGCCCGCGCGAACGACACTGAATATGGCCTTGCCGCGACGATCTGGACGAAGGATCTCGCGACGTCGCAGCGGCTCGCCAACGGCATCAAGGCCGGCGCCGTCTTCGTTAACATGCCGCCAATCCCGGACATGGCTGCACCGTGGGGCGGTTACAAGGCCTCGGGATGGGGCCGAGAGATGGGTCCGTGGGCGATCGACGCGTACACCGAACTCAAGTCCGTCTGGCTGCACTACGGAGGTTGACGACGCCAGCTGGTGGGACGGAGGGTGACGGCAGCATGGCGATCCTCTCGGCCAGGCTCATCCGGCCCGGCTCTGCGTCTCGCGCACGAATCATGGTCGAGCCGGCGGGCCTCGATGTTGGCGAACCGGTGCTCCCGCTCAGCGTCATGGCCCGCCGATACCCTGCCTGGCACCCGCCCCGTGAGTTCAAGGGGTGAAAGCTGGGCTCAGGCGGCCGTTGACCCGGCAATGGTGCGGCCTCGCCACGCAGACTGGCGAGGCCGGAACCGGCCCTCAGCTCCCTACCGAGGATCGGGCGGCTTCAGATCGGATTGCCCATGCGTCGCCAGGGAGCACGTAACCATCCTGCTTTGCCACCTTGAGAGCCGCGTCGACCTGCTTCAGGTACCGCCTATGGGTGCCATACATGTCGTGAAGCTGGTCAGCGGAGAAGGCACGTGTGCTCCGACCAGGAAGCAGAGCCCGGCGCCGATGTTCCCGGCATGGTTGGCACTCGTCGGTGCGGTGAAGCTCGGCAGTGAGGCGTGGGACGACCCGGCGACCTCCCAGTGGCGCACGAACGAGGACCCGACCGTCTTGGCGGGAAACGTGGTGGACCACGCCTCCGAGAGTTGAGATGCTCGCGACCGGATGCCGGGACACGCCCCCGGCTCATGTGGGCGAACCTTGCCCGCACCACTCGCGCTACGGGAGGCGTGTCTCCTCCGTTTACGCGATCGGCTTCGTTGTCTCCCCGCGGGCCTCGCTCGGGGTGAGGCTGAACCTGGCGCGGAAGAGGCGGGCGAAGTGGGCCTGGCTGGAGAACCCCCACCGATGCGCGACGTCGGCGATCGTGGTCTGCCACGCCCCGGGCCCGGTGAGCTCCTGATGCGCCCGGACCAGGCGCCGCTCCATGATGTACCGCGCCGGCGACCTACCGGTCGACTCGAAGATCCGCGCCAGATGCCGTACCGAGATGCCCATGACCCCGGCCACCTGAGAGGCTCCGAGACAGGGGTCGTGCAGGTGGCGCTCGATGTAGTCCTCGGCCACGATGAGCTGCGACTGGTAGGCGTCGGGCCCCGTCCGCCCGCCCGTACGCTCCTCGGCGAGCTGCCTGAGCAAGTCGAGCACGGCACGTTCGGCGTCGCCGGGATCGTGCCTGTCACGCAGGGCAGCCAGCCCGCCGAGCAGGGAGCTCAGCGCGGCCACGAGCGCGCCCTCCCGCGCCGTGCCTCGCCCGAACAGCATCGGCCCGGGCAATCCGCCTCCTACGCACGTCCGCGCGAACAGGTCACGTGGCACGTCCACCAGGATCTGCCGCATGGAGGAGGAGAACCCGAACAGGTACGGCCGGCGCGTGTCGTAGACGACCAGTTCGCCCGCTGTGGCGGCGAGGCAGCCGTTCTCGTGCAGGAACACCGCCTCTCCCTTGACCAGCAGGTTCGCGAACACCGAGTCCTTGGGCGTCGATCTGACCGTCTGCGGGCTGCGCTCGATGGCGTGGGCGTTGCCGGCGATCTCGGCCAGGCGCAGCCCGCCCAGCTCGATGTTGGTCTGCCTGGCCAGCAGGCCCTGCTCGGAGTAGGAGGTGCAGGACAGGCCCACCAGCGCCTTGCGGTTGTAGTCCTCCCAGTAATGGATGCGCTCGGCAGGTTCGACGTGCTCGGTGGTAGCTCGGGAGATCACGGAGAGGGCGGACATGCGACCTCCTGGTGTGCGTGCATGTCAGGAGAACTCAGCTTAGGTGACGGGTCACACGGCGAGATAGCCTCCGTCCACGGGGACGACCGCGCCGGTGACGTACGAGGCCGCCGCCGAGCACAAGAACGCCACCACCGAGGCGACCTCGCCCGGCTGCCCGAGACGCCCGGCCGGGATGCGGGCCAGGACCTGGGCCGTGGCCTGGGGATCGTCGAGCACGCCCCGGGCCAGCGGGGTGATCACGAAGCCGGGCGCGACGGCGTTGACCCTGATGCCGTCGGCGGCGTACTCGGCCGCCAGCGACTTGGTGAGCTGGGAGACGCCGCCCTTGCTCGCGCTGTAGGCGGGCCGGTCCCGGCTACCCGAGAAGGCGAACATGGACGAGACGTTCACGATGGCGCCGCCATTCTCGGCCAGGGACGGGCGGGCGGCCTGGCAGGCGACCATGACAGCGGTGAGGTTGATCTCGATGACCCGCTGCCAGCGGGCGAGGTCGTACTCCTCGCGGTCGTGGCTGACGCCCGCGCAGTTCACCAACGCGTCCAGCGGCTCGCCCGCAGACAGCAGGCCGGTCAGCCCGGCACGATCCAGCACGTCGTGCTCCACCACGCGGACGCGCGGGTGGCCGGGCAGATCGGCGGGGTCGGCGGGCGGCAGGCCCAAGGCGGTCACGTCGGCGCCCAACTCGGCGAGGAGCACGGCCGTGGCCGCACCGATCCCCGAGGTGCCCCCGGTCACGAACGCCCGCCGCCCCGCGAACTCCCCGCTCACCACCGCTGCTCCCCAGGTCGTACCAGCACTTTAACCTGCTCCTGTCCGCGCAACAGCGCCTCGAATCCGTCACGTACGACGTGCTCCAGAGGGATGGTGGAGGTGATGATCCCGGCCAGGTCCACGCCCTCCTCGGCCACCATGCGGATCAGCTCCGGATAGACGTCGCGGTATCCCACGCTGGTCATGATCGTCTGCTCGTTGTTCACCAGGGCGAAGGCGTCCACACTGACCGTGCCGGTCAGACCGAGCAACATCACCCGCCCGCCTCGCCTGGTGGCGGCCAGGCAGGCACGCAGGGTGTCCTGTGAGCCGACCACCTCGAACGTGACGTCCGCCCCCTCGCCGCCGGCCAGGTCGGCGAGGTCCGCGCCGGTCTCGGCGGCTCCCAGGCGCAGAGCCATCTCGCGGCGAGCCGGGGACCGGTCGGCGGCGACGATGCGCCCGGCGCCGTACCGTGCGGCGAGCTGGGTGACGAGCAGCCCGATCGGGCCCAGGCCGAGAACGGCGACGCTCTCGCCGGGGCGGATCCCGGCCCGGCGCACCGCGTGCAGGGCGACGGCGGCCGGCTCGAACACCGCTGCCTGCTCCAAGGAGACCGGCTCGGGCAGCCGGTGCAGCATGTACGCGGGCACGGTGGCGCGCTCGGCCAGCCCGCCGTGCCCCATGAGCCCGGCAAACCCGAAGTGCCGGCAGATGTTGTACTCCCCTGCTAGACACCGTGGGCAGCGACCGCACCGGTAATGCGGCTCCACCGCCACCCGGTCCCCTGGGACGAGGCCGGTGACACCGCTGCCGATCTCGGTGACGGTGCCGCAGAACTCGTGCCCCAGGATGAGCGGAGCGGCCACGCCGGACTCCGGGTGTGCCTCGCCCACGGGGACGGCGTGCGGCCCGTCGGCGTATTCATGAAGGTCGCTGCCGCAGATTCCGCAGTAGGCCACCTCGATCGTCACCTCGCCGGGGCCGGGTGGCGTCACCGGGACGTCCTCGACGCGGACGTCCTTGGCCCCGTACCAGAGCGCCGCCCTCATGCGGCCGCCCGGCGGCGCAGCACGGCGGGAGCCGTCTCCTTCAGCGCGAAGCACAGCGCCACCACGACCAGCGCGCCACCTGCGGCGATGAACATCGCGGCCTGCAGCCCCCACTGGTCGGACGCCCAGCCCGCGACCATCGGCCCGAGAAAGCCTCCGGCCAGCTCGCCCACACCCATGATCACGCCGAGCGCCGTGGCCAGCGCGCCGCGCGGCACCGTCTCGGCCGGGATCGTGGCCATGAACAGCGTGAAGCAGCCGAGCCCGGTGTAGGTGACCACCATGATCGCGCCGAGCAGCACGGGGCTCTCGACGTAGACCACGGCGAGCGGGCAGCACACCGCGAGTACCGTGAACCCGATCAGCGCCGGTTTGCGACCGATCCGGTCGGAGATGGCCGGGGTCGCGAATCCCCACAGCACCCACGCCACCCCCAGACAGGTCATGACGCCACTCATCGTGCCGGGACTGAAGCCCTTGACCGAGGTCAGATACGTCGGGGTGAAGGTGATGATGGTGACGAACCAGGTGAGGTAGCAGCAGGCGATGAGCATGCACACGACGATGTTGCGCAGCTTGAGCACCTCGCCCAGCGGCACCTTGACCGCTGCTGCCTTTTCCTGGGGCGCCGTGGCCGGCGTTCGCGGAGACCGCTCGCGCACGAACTTCCAGATGAGCGCGGCCATGACCAGCCCAGGGATGATCGTGACGTAGAAGGCGACGCGCCAGTCGTAGGTCTCCGCGATCCACACCACGACCAGCGGCGCCAGGATGCCGCCGAGCAGTCCTGCCGACGAGCCCTGCAGCAGGCCCATGTTGAGGCCCCGGCGGCTCTCCCGGGACGCCTCGACCATCAGAGACTGCGCCATCGGCAGCACCGCGCCCTCGGCCGTGCCCATCAGCGCCCGCGCCACGAGCAGCCCGGCGAATCCGCCCATGAGCCCGGACGAGGCGGAGAACAGCGAGAACAGCACCACGGTCACGATCAGAATCGGCTTGCGCCGGCCGAGCGCGTCGGACAGGCGGCCGGCGAACATGCCGGCCAGTGCCCAGGTGAGCGCGAGCACGCCGGACAGGGTTCCGAGTTCGGCGTTGGACAGGCCGAAGTCTTTGTTCATGTACGGCGCCAGGAACGACAGCGCCTGACGGTCGAAGAAGACGAACCCGAAGGACAGGAAGAGGATGACGAGCAGGCGGATCTCGTACCGGTCGGCCGCGCGGGCGTCCGGCGCTGCAGTGGTGTCAGTCATGACGGTCTCACTTCAAGGGGGGTGCGCCGCGGCTCAGCGGAACAGGGAGTTGACGTAGTCGGCGCCGATCCCGACCTTCTCGTAGTGCTCGCGGCACATCTTGATGTAGTCGTGCACGTCGAAGAAGCCGTCGGGGTCGCCGCGCTCGTCCAGCCAGATGAGCGGGCCCTTGACGATGAAGAACGTCTTCATCGGCTCGTCGCTGTCGTAGGCGATCAGTGTGTGCCCCTCGCCCGGGGCCTCGTAGACGAAGTCGCCCGCGGTCGCCGTCCAGGGCCGCTCCAGGTAGCCCCACTTGCCGGAGATCGTGTACGCGAACACCTCGTGCGGGTGGTAATGCCGGTTGACCAGGCCCGCCTCCTTGGCCCGCAGGATGTCGGCCCAGCTGTTGTCCTTGACGTTGATCCACAACGGTCGGGAGCCGACGGTCTCGGTGAACGGCACGTAGTAGCGGTCGTCGTCCGTGGCCACCTTGGACAGGTAGACCTCGGGCAGAGCGTCGGGGCGGAAGGAGTTCTCGATCGGCTTGAGATCCTTCCAGAACTCTCCGGTAGGCATGTCGGGCATGTGAATGGCCCCTTTCGTCGCTTGTTTCCCGGAAGTGAATCCTGGAGGGGCCAGTGCCGTCTTTCCCGTGGAAGACCTGGCCGCTTGCAGATTCCGGACATCCGCCGGCGGCGGGCACGATTAGGCTCGCGCCCGCCCGGCACGGTCGCGACGTTCGGGTAGGCCGGCATCGAGGTCCTTCACGCAGGCCAACGCGACTGCTGACCACCGGTGGTCAGCTGGTCGAGCTCCGGGCGCACCTCTCCCAGCCCTCGTGCCACGCGCAGCACGTGCGGTTCTCCACGCCGGATGCCGCGATCGTCATCCGGACACTGATCACCCGGCACGGTTCACATGGTTGCCTATTTCGGGGAGGCCCCGTGAGCCTCCCCGAAACAACGCCCGTCAGGTCGCCGCCAAGGCCTCCGTGGGTGCCAGGCGGGCCGCGCGGATCGCCGGGTACAGGCCCGCGATCGCACCGATCACCACCGTCGCGCCGACGCCGCCCGCGAGGACCCACAGCGGCACGACCGTGGGCCACTTCTGCGTCGTGGCGTACATTCCGGTCACCAGATAGCCGAGCAGCGCACCGAACGCGCCGCCGAGCAGCGACAGGAGCATCGACTCCGCGACGAACTGCGTACGGACCTGACCCTTTGTGGCGCCCTGCGATCTGCGCAGGCCGATCTCCGAGCGTCTTTCCAGCACCGAGATCACCATCGTGTTGGCGACGCCGATCCCGCCCACGAGCAGCGCGACCGCGCCCAACCCGAGCAGCAAAGCGGTAAATGTCGCGTTCGCGGCCCGGCGCGCGGCCAGCGCGTCGGACGGCTTCGACACCTGCACCTCGCCCGGCGCCGACGGGTTGGCCGTGGGCGCGAGCACCGCACGCACCGCCTCCACCTGCGACTCCACCGAACGCGTGTAGACCGTCGTCGGATGCCCGTCAAAGCCCAGGTACGCCGTGGCCGCCGGCCACCCCATGAGCACCGCCGAGTCGAGCTCCGGCGCGAGCAGCACCTTCTGCAACACCCCGACCACGACCCACCACCGGCCGCCGATGTAGACGGCGGGCACGTTCCCGAGCCGCTCGGCCGCCGTCGCGCCGAGCACCACCGCCGGATACCGGTCGGTCGCCGCGTTGAGCCAGGCACCGTGGTGGAGCGTGCCGCTGACCGTCTTGAGCAGGTCGAGCTTGGCCGCGAGCACGGACAGGCCGCCGGACTGCGCCGCCGGGATCCGGTCGTTGCGATAGGTGTAGGTGTCACTGAGCACGCCGGTCGCGGTGGCCGACTGCACTGGGCCGATCCGCTTGATCATCGCGACCGACTCGTCGGGCAGCGTGGCCTGCTTGCCGAGCATCGTGTTGCCGGGCGACACGGTCAGCATGTTGGTGCCGAGCTTCGCGAGTTCCTGGTCGAGGTCGGCGCGGCTGGAGGCGGAGATGCCGACCACCGCGGTCATCGCGGCGATGCCGATCGCGATGCCCAGCGCCGACAGCACGGCGCGCAGCGGACGCGAGCGCAGGCCGTATCCGCCGAGCCGGGCCAGGTCCGACGGGCGCAGCCGGGCAGGCCGCAGCGAGCCTTGGGTCCGATTGTGGGTGGTGGGCGAGGCGGTTGGAGCGGACATCTCAGACCACCTGCCCGTCGCGCATCGGCACCTGCCGCGGCAGGCTGTTCGCGATCTCGCGGTCGTGCGTGATGACCAGGATCGTCGTACCCGCCTCGTTCAGCTCGCGCAGCAGCTCCATCACCCCGGCGCCGGAGACCGAGTCGAGGTTTCCGGTCGGCTCGTCCGCAAGCAGCAGCGGCGGGTCGCCCGCGACCGCGCGGGCGACGGCCACCCGCTGGCGCTCGCCGCCGGAGAGCTGGTAGGGGCGGTGGCTGAGCCGGTCGCCCAGGCCGACCCGCACCAGCGCGGCCTCGGCGCGCCGCTCCCGTTCCCGCTTGCCGACGCCGGTGTAGAGCAGACCGTCGGCGACGTTGCCCAGCGCGTCCCGCCCCGGCGCGAGGTGGAACTGCTGGAAGACGAAGCCGATGCGCCGGGCGCGCAGCGCGGAGAGCTGCCGGTCGGACAGCGACGCCACGTTGTGCCCGTCGATTCGCACGGTGCCCTGCGACGGCCGGTCCAGCGTGCCGATCATGTTCAGCATCGTGGACTTGCCCGAGCCCGACGGCCCGACGATCGCCAGCAGCTCGCCGTAGTCGACGACCAGGTCGACCGAGCGCAGCGCGGTGACCCCGCCGGGGTAGGTCTTGGTGACACCGGCGAGCCCGATCACCGGATGGCCGACGACGGTGTCCGGGGCGGTCACGACGGTTTCGAGGGGATTCACGACGGCACCACCACCTTCATGCCGGCCTGCAGCCCGTTCCCGGTGATCTCCGCCTTGCCGTCGGCGAAGAGCCCGGTCTCCACAGCCACGATCCGCGTCGTGCTTCCGTCGGCGACCTGCACCCCGTACCCGCCCTCGGCGAGCGCGAGCAGCGCAGCCACCGGAACGGCCAGCACGTTCGGCCGCTTGCCGGCGGTGAAAGCGACGGTGACGGCAGCCGCGCCCATGCTCTTGACCGCCGAGGTGAAGCGGATCGTCACCTTGATCTTGGTGGTGTCCGCTTCGCCGTTGTCGCCCTGGCTCACGACCGTGGCAACCTTGATGATCTTTCCTGGGACGACCTTCCCGTCGGGAAGTGTGACCTGCACCGTGGCGCCCTGCTTGGCGAGCCGCCCCGAGCTCGTGTCCAGCGCGACCGTGGCCCGCGGCGAGGTGCCGGTGATCTTCTCCACGGCGGCGCCGGGCCCGACCACGGTCCCCACCTGCGTACTCAGTGAGGCCACGCGCACCGCGCCGGCGGTGTACACGATCTGGCTGGGATCCACCGTGCCGGTCTTGGTCAGATCGAGATCGTCCTGCCAGTCTTTGACCGTGGAAGCGGTCGCCCAGCTGTAGGTGCTGTCGACGGTGAAGCCGCGGTAGCCGAGCGCCCAGAGGTTCTGCTCGAACTGCTTGACATCGGCTCCCTTGACGCCCGTCGAGAGCGTGCGATAGGCGGGGAGCGCGCCATAGAGCAGGGTGACCGGGTTGTTGTCGAGGTGGAAGATCGCCTTGCCACGGGTGACCGTGGCGCCCTCCGCGGGCAGCCCGGTCACGGTGCCGTTGCCGCGCGACGAGATCGTCGTGGTGTCGCCGTGGCCGAGCGTGCCGTCGTGGTTCTCCCGGTCGATCAGCGTCTGCTTGGTGATGTCGGCGGTAGGCACCGGCGTGTTATCGGCGGGGTTGTTGCTGCCCTCCGCCTCCGGCAGGTTGAAGACCGTGATCACGGCGGCCACGGCGGCGATCGAGAGCACACCGGCGACCACACCCGCGGTGCGTCGTGCACCCATCAGGAGTTCCCACCGCTCTTCCGAGGCGGCAGGTATTTCTGGCACTCCTGCCTCGCCTTCTCGAAAGCCGGGTCGTCGGGCTCCACTCCGACAGTTTTGGGGTCGAAATGGGTGCCGCCGTTCGCGTCGGGGTCGGGATACTTCGAGAATCCGTGGTCCCGAATGCACTGCGCCATCTGCCGCAGCTTGTTGAGGTCCTCGTCGCTGATCGTGCCGTTCTGGTTCGCGCCGGGGGCGTACGCCTTGCACGCCTCCTCGGCCTTCTCGTACTTGCTCTGGTCGGTTCCGGGGGGGACGCTCACCTTCATCCCCCCGTCAGGCCCCGGGTCGGGGAACCAGGTGAGGCCCTGATCGCGCATGCACTGCGAGAATTTCAGCTCCGAGGCCTGGTCGCTTCCCGCCGCCGCGCTGGCGCTGGCCGTGGGCGCGCCGGAGTTGACGGTCGCCACCTTCGGGTCATTTTGACGGGTGCAACCCGCCGTTCCCACGGCAAGCAGCAAAACAACCGCGGCAAGAGTTCGGCGCATCGTCGTCTCCTTCGCCGGCGGCTTATTCGTATTCGTCGACATGCGTTATGTTCTACGCTTCGACCGGTCACACGACGGGCACAGAAAACGCTTAGCCGCTCTTACTCAGCTTTTCTTCAGCCGGGAAAAGCACCCTGATCGCGAGGCCGCCCTCCGGCCGGGCACCCACGGTCAGGTCCGCCGAGTGGGCAGCGGAAATCGACTGGACGATGGACAGCCCGAGGCCGTGATGACCGTCGTCGTCAGCCGTCCGATCGAGCCGCTGGAACGGGCTGAGCAGCTGGTCCACCATCTCCGGTGGGACGGGCGGCCCGGTGTTGGTCACCGACAGGAAGGAGCGCGCGCCCTCCGTGCCCGTCGCCACCTCTACCCGCCCGTCCGGGACGTTGTAACTGATCGCGTTGTCGACCAGGTTGGCCACCAGACGCTCGACGAGGGCGGGGTCGCCGGTGACCCGCGCGGGCCGGATCTCCGCCGCGACGGCCAGGTCTTGTTTTCTCACCTTCGGCTCGGCGGCCCGCAGCACGTCGCCGGTCAGCCCGGACAGGTCGACGCTCTCCAGGTGGTCCAGGCCGCGCTCGCTGGTCGCCAGGACGAGCAGCGATTCGAGGAGCCGGGCCTGCTGCTCACTGACGCCCATCAGTTCCTCGAACTGCGCCCGGAACGAGTCCACCGTCGCGTCCGGGTCGATGACGGCCTCCTCCAGCAGGGCGTGTTCCAGCGTCAGCGGCGTACGCAACTCGTGCGCGGCATTGGCGACGAACCGCTTGTGCGAGTCGAGCGCCGCCTCCAACCGGCCGAGCAGCCCGTCGATGGTGTCCGCGAGGTTCTTGAGCTCGTCGCGCGGCCCGGTGACGGCCAGCCGCTCGTGCACATTTCGCGCCGAGATGAGCTGGATGGTGTCGGTCATGGTGCGCAACGGCCGCAGCACCCGCCCGGCCACCAGCCAGCCGAGCGCGACCGCGATGACCGACATGATGGCGAGCGCCACACCCGACTGCACGAGCAGCTGATGCATGATCTCCGCTTGTCGCCGGAGGGCCTGCTCCTGGACCGCCTCGGTGATGCGCCGCGCCGCTTCGGGCAGCCGGGAGTCCGCCGGCAAGGTCTCCCCCAGGAAGATGCTGACGCTCTCCTGCCCGCCGAACGGCGTCGTGCTGAGCGTGGACATCGCGACGTTCGTCCCGCTGTGTGCGACCAGAAGATAGGTGATGGTCAGCAGAACGGCGCCGGAGAGCAGGAAGAGCACGCCGTACAGGAGGGTGAGCCGCAGCCGGACCCGCATGCCGGAGATCTGGGATGTCAGGCCCATGAGGATTCCCCTTTTCCAGCTCAGATCCGGTAGCCGGCCCGGGGAACGGTCTCGATGACGGGCGGCTCGCCGAGTTTCGACCGGAGGCGGTTCATGGTGGCCTTCACCGTCGTCGTGAACGGGTCGGTGGCCCCGTCCCACACCCGTTCCAGGAGTTCCTCGGCGGAGACCACCCGGCCCTGCGCGGCGAGCAGGTATTCGAGGACGGCCAGCTCCTTGGGGTTGAGCGCCAGCCGCGTCCCGGCCCGGGTGGCGACCCGCTGGGCCGGGTCCAGCGCCAGCTCACCGTGCACCAGGACGGGCGGCGCGGCGGGCTGAGAGCGCCGGCCGAGCGCGCGGATGCGGGCCACCAGCTCGGGATAGGCGAACGGCTTCGGCAGGTAGTCGTCCGCGCCGATGGTGAGGCCCTGCACCCGGTCGGCGATGGTGCCGGCCGCGGTCAGCATGAGCACCCGGGTGCGTCGCGGCTCCCGCATCAGCCGGCGGCACACCTCGTCGCCGGGCACGCCCGGCAGGTCCCGGTCGAGGACGACCACGTCGTAGTCGACCTCGACGGTGCGGTCGAGCGCCGCCGTCCCGTCGTACGCCACGTCGACCGCCATGCCCTCGCGCCGCAGAACCCGCGCCACCGAATCGGCGAGCCGGGCGTGATCCTCAACCACCAGGACCCTCATCCGCCTCTCTCCCGCCCCCGTGTCCGCCTCCGATCCGGAACGCCAGCGTACGGGTGAGACGGTCACATCGCTGTCACAGCGGCCCCGGCCAGGAGTGCCCTGGATGAAGGGGAAATGGGCGGGTTGTGACGATGCCGTTGGAGCCATCATGGGCGGGATCATCGTGGGCAGGGTGGTCGTCCAGCAAGGCCAGCCCGACCACGGCTTCGTGGTTGTCCTCGCCGCATGCTTCGGTCAACCGGGCCCGCGGTGAACAGCCCGGTGTCCGGCTCGACCGCCACGTGTCCTTTGAACCCGTCCTGACGGCGGTGGACGGTTTTGCGCACGTGCCGGGCCTGCGGATCAACGACGCTGATCACCCGGTGGGGAGCGACCCGGCGGCGGTACGGCAAGGCCGTCCGAAACTACAGCTCTACCCCCATCGGGCGCCTTCTTCGACCGGGTGCTTGGCATGCCCCTCCACGGGTTCGCCGAAGCCTTGCCGCGGTTCAGCCCTTGACGCCTATGCCCTTCGGGGAGACATACAGCCAGTACTTCTTGCTGAAGGTGGTGGTGCTGTTGTACCTGCACTTGTAGCCGGAGTACAGGGAGTTCTTCTTCCTCACTGCGGTCTTCCCCGCAGAGGCACAGGTCGAGTAATACGAGTACACGCCGTGGAGCCGCCACTCGGTCGCCGTTGCCGCGCTGGCCGTGCTCGCCATAACCCCGCCTGCCATTGTGGCGGCGAGCCCGACAGTCGCGACGCAAAGTCCTATGCCGCGGAACATATCACTCATCTCCCCAAGTCAGTTCTGTCTCAGATGAGCTCAAGCTAACCAAGCGCGGTATGCCGGGAGTATGTCGCGGCCATAGCGGCTTTCTTGCGGCGGTGGGACAGCCCGCACATCCGCTCCGACAACCCCGACGCCCGCGACCGAGTGCCGTGGTACGACTCCACCCCCGGCTTTGCCCCTTCCTGCCGAGGCCGCAAGATCCCGGTCGGCGCGATCGTGCGCGTTCTTGCCCGGCAACACGATCGTGTCCACCAGAGCGGCTACCAGGACGGATATGCCCTCACCGCTTGACCCGATCTACCTGCGCCTGCTCATCACCGCCGATCCGGTCGACGAGGCGACCGCAGATCAGGCTGTGCGCGTCACGCTCGCCGCCGCACACGCCGGGGTCCTGCGGCTGGCGCGCGATGGCGAGCCGGCTACCGGATGAGGACCCTGGGGCAGCAGTGCGCTGAGCTCTTCGCACGCCGTGTTGTCGCCGCCGGCCAGCACGACGGACAGCCGTTCGAGCCCGCCAGCAGGGTGTTGATCCCGATCTCGCCGTGCGAACTGTCATTGATGCGGACGTCGAGGATGGTGTCGGCCATGGTGCGGGCCGGCATGCTCCAACTCATCGTCGTGCTCACACAGACCGGGCCCCGCGAGCACAGCACGTTCAAAAGCCGGTGGTGGGGCGAGTCACCACCCGCGTGCAAGGCAGGGCAGGATCGCGGCCATGTCCCTCAGCGTCCCCCGCCTCCGGATCGGCTCGACCGAGATCATCGCCCTCGCCGATGGCGAGGGCCCATTCTTCTCCCCGCGCGCCGAGGCCTTCCCCGAAGCCACGGCCGCTCAGTGGGCCGAGGCCGACCGCTACGACCCGGGCGCGGTCGACGCCGAGGGCCGCTGGCGGCTCCAGTTCCGCGCGTACGCGATCCGCAGCGACAAGGGCCTCACCATCGTGGACGCCGGGATCGGTCCGGCGGACGGCCCGGCCGGCTCTTGGGCGCCCGTGCCCGGTGCGCTCCCCGAGTCGCTCGCCGCCGCGGGCATCGACCCGGCCGAGGTCGACACCGTGGTGCTCACGCATCTGCACACCGACCACGTCGGATGGGCGGTCGTGACCGAGGCGGCCGTCCCATCAGCGGGCGGCGCGGTGGACGGCAACGCTTCGACCAGCAGCGCGGTGGGCAGCGCGACCAGCGACCGCCGCCCCTACTTCCCGAACGCCGAATACCTGCTCCAGCGGGCCGAGTTCGACGCCCTCGACGCGCTCAACCCGCAGCTTCGCGAGACCCTCACCGACCCGCTCGCGGCGGCCGGTCGGCTCCGGCTCCTCGACGGGGACACGCCGCTGCGCGCCGGGCGCACGGTCGCCACGCCCGGTCACACGCCCGGGCACCAGAGCGTGCTGGTCGCCGAAGGGCGCGAGCTGGCGCTCGTCACCGGCGACCTCCTGGTGCACGCGCTCCAGCTGCTCCACCCCGAGCTCGCCTACTCGCACGAGATCGACCCTGAGGCAGCCAGGCACTCAAGAGAGCGCATGCTCGGCCGCGAACCCGCCACCACGCTGCACCTGGCGACACCGCACCTGACGGAGCCGTTCATCTCGGCGTGATCGCGGCCGTCCGAGCCGTTCGGCACGGGTCAGGCCGCGAGGGCATGCAGACGCTCCAATTTCTCGGTGGTCTCGTCGTCGACGGGACTGAAGACCGTGAGGCGGCAGCCGCCTCCGGACTGAAGCCACATCCAGTCTGCGTGCAGGAGCAGCACGCCGACCACCCGATTGCGGAAGATCTTGACGTCCTTGACCTTGTCGGCGACGTTGCGCCGACCCCAGATCTCGCCGAACGCCTGGCGGAGGCCGGGCAGGACGCGAAGCTCAGCTCCGAAGTTCAGCCCAACGGCCGGTTGAAGCTGAACGTCGACCGGCTCGGCGCGCTCGGCGAGAGCGCATCCCTGAAGCGGCTGCGCAAGACAACCTCGAAGATGTTCCCGAAGATCGACCTGCCGGACCAGCTGTCCGAGGTCGACTCCCGGACCGGATCCTGGACGCCTTCGTGCAGTTGCGCGACCTCGATGCACTGCACCGCGCAGGCGTGCTCACCGCCGAAGAGTTCACTGCTTAGAAACAGGAACTCCTCGCGCGCATCTGACCAGAACGGGCGGCTACTCCGACGGCAGCCACAGCGCCCCTGAGTCCGACCAGCCCACCCTGCTGAGCCGGCTCAAGGCGCTGCCCTGGCGCGAGGCGATCCTCAACGACCGCACCGACGAGCTGGGACACGGCCGCCGCGAGATCCGCCGCATGAAGATCTGCACCGTCCGCCCGGGACTGCCCTTCCCGCACGCCGCCCAGGCGATCCAGGTCAAACGCCGCCGCACCGACCACCGCACCGGCAGACCACCATCGTCACCGTCTACGCCGTCACCAGCCTCCCACCAGGGCGGATCACCCACGCCCAGCTCGCCGCACTGATCCGCGGCCACTGGAGCATCGAAGCGCTGCACCACATCCGCGACGTTACCTACCGCGAGGACGCCTCCCGCATCCGGACCGGCGCCGCACCCCGAATCATGGCCAGTCTCCGCAACCTGGCCATCGGTCTGGCCCGCCTGATCGGCTGGACCAACATCGCCGCTGCCACCGACCACTACCGCAGCCACCCCGCCGACGGCCTTCAGCTACTCGGTTTCACAACATGAGAACGCTTCTTTGGCCCTGCCGGGGCTAGCCACGTCTTTCCGCGAGCCGCTGATGAAAGGGAGCATAGTCGTGGTCGGGGAAGAGCTCCGGAAACACATCCAGCATCGCCTCCATGGCTTCCGCGGCCGCCAGGAAGTCGATGTCCCGTAGGGAAACGTCGGTGTAGAGGTGTTGCCAGCCGTAGACACCTTTGGTGACCAGCAGCGCATCGAGGTACTCGTCGTAACCCAGATTCAGCTTGAACGCGCCGTGCGGCCCGTCGAAATACCAGACCTCCGGTGACGACATCCCGGGAGAGATGCGTAGGCCAGCCAGGGTGCCGCCACCGCCGCGCGGGTGCTCGTCGAAGACGCGAAGTTCCGAGTAGACGCGGCGCTCCTCCTCCGGAGTGTCGTCAGTGGCGAGTTCGGCTCCGACCGTGAGCATGGCGGCACCGATATGGCGGATCGAGAACTCGCCCGTCAGGTACAGGCCGGGGCGCTCTATGGCCCAGTGGCTGGACAGTCCCTCGAAGCGAAGGAAGGTGCGATGCAAGGACGGATCCAGATGAACGCCTTCCTCGTCGGCGATAAGCTCGAAGGTCTCCGAGGCGTCCCCGATCATTTCCTCGATCGGCCCGCGCTCCCCGTAGAAGATCTTCACTTCGGAGCAGTTGGTCAGTTCGTCGAGCATGGCGAGATAGCGCGCTTCGTAGTCGAGCAACTCCGACATGAAACCTCCGGTCATCGCCGTTTCCTGGGAACATCCGCGACCAAGATCGCAGCATATAGTCGGCCCCCCATGGGGGCGAAACCCCTCAGTTGGACAATCAGCGATCATCGGGCGTCGCGTTGTTGCCTCCGCGCGGGTGTCTCGGCTCCGCGTTCCGGTCCCACTCACGCGTCTCACCAGCCGAGAACGCTTCGCCCCTGGGGTGCCAGCGGCCCTCACGTAGTGGCGTCCCGAGCAGTTACAGGCCGCTCTGGAGCGCCAGGCCCTCCGACGTCCCTGCTAGGGCACCTTTGGTGCCGTGATTCGAAGAGTTCTCCTGAGTCTTACCGTGGGTGAACGTCGGTGAAGGCGTGACCGCGTGAGCCGATGGCCACCTGGCCTTTGGTGACGGAGGGTGATGTGCTG
>NZ_VCJS01000310.1 GCF_005893125.1 Nonomuraea basaltis
GTTCGTTCAGATGGGGCAGCAGCACATCGAACTTCACCGAGAGTTGCTCGCGGACCTCGCTCGGAATGGCCATATCCTCCCAACGAGCCGAAGATCACAAAGCAACGCCTTATTTCCTTACGGCCTCACAAGATCGCCAACACGCTCGGGGCGCTGCCGAAGTCCGCCCACCCGGGCGCCAAGAAGCACCTGGCCGAGATCTGGAACGCCGAGGACAAGGATCACGCCCTGGCCGCGGTCAAGGACTTCCAGGCCGCCTACGGCGCCAAGTATCCCAAGGCCGTCGCCAAGGTCATCGACGATCTCGACGAACTGCTGGCCTTCTACGACTATCCGGCCGAGCACTGGGTGCATCTGCGCACGACCAACCCGATCGAGTCCACCTTCGCCACCGTTCGCCACCGGACCAAGGTCACCAAGGGGCCGGGCTCGCGCGCGGCCGGCCTGGCGATGGCCTTCAAGCTGATCGAGTCGGCGCAGAAGCGCTGGCGCGCGGTCAACGCACCCCACCTGGTCGCCTTGGTCCGCGCCGAGGCGAAGTTCCGCAAGGGCAAGCTCGTCGAACGCCCCGAAGAGGTCACCTCGGCGAGAGCCGCCTAAACGACCTTGGGTGACGGGTTCCGCACCCGGTCAGAGTGCCTCATCGGTCATAGCTGCGGGTGTCGCCCTTTCCGATCTTCTTCCAGATGGCCCGCATGCCCAACGCGAGGATGAGCAGGGCGATGACCACGATGACCCCCTTGATCAGGAAGTCGAATAGCAGGTGGTCAAGGAGCTCGGACCCTTCATTTCCGGCCGACAGCACGTGGAGCAGGCCGACGGTCATCGGCCACCGTTCCCGCGCCGATCCTCGGCGAGGTAACGGGCGGCGGCCCTGGCCGCATTACCGGCCAGGCTCCCGCGGGGTGCGCCGGGCCGGGAGTGTGAGGTATCGCGGTCCAGGCGCTGGACGATGGCGCGGGCTACAGGCTCGGCATATCGGCGGGCTTGGTCGATCCTGCCCCGACGCTTAAGCGCCACGGCAACGGCGAACACGATCAGGGCGAGCACCACGAGGGCGCCCACGATCACGCCGAACCTGATGAGCAGCAGGTTAAGCATCGTTTCCACGGGGTTCTCCTCCACATTCTTTGTATCACTGCTGTGATAAAAAGAAGATATCACGGCAGTGATACAAAGGGACCATGCCCAAGCAGGTAGATCCGGTCGCCCGGCGCAGTGATGTTGTCAACGCGCTGTTCAGAGTCGCCTTCCGCGACGGTCTGCAGCGGGCGTCGCTGCGAGCCATCGCAGACGAAGCCGGCCTCAACATCGGTTCCCTACGGCACTACTTCGCCAACCAACAGGAGCTCATGCGGTTCGCGATGCAGGCGATGCTGGACCGGGTCAGTGATCGGCTGCTCCGCCGTATCGACGACCTGGGAGATGTGAACACCCTTACCCAGGCACAACGACAGCGCCTGCCCGGGGACCTGCTCGCTGAGCTGCTCCCCCTCGATGAAACCCGTCGCGCCGAGGTCGCGGTCTTCCTCGACTTCGTCACGGCGGCCAGAACCCATCCCGCCATCGACGACGAGCTCGCCCACAAGTCCGCTGCCGGCACCAGGGCCCTTGTCAGGCGGATTCTCATCCGCCTGAAGGACGGGGGAACACTTCGGCCTGACCTGCACATCGACACCGAGACCGAACGCTTGAGCTCATTGCTGGACGGACTCAGCCTCAACACGGTGCTGCACCCGGACATCCTCAGCCCACAGACCTGCGTCAAGGTCCTTCAGGCTCACCTCGACGAACTGATCAGCTAATCAAACCGCCCAGGCTTGCTGCCGTACGACGAACGGACACCCACCCCACACGTCGACCTCCGCGCCTGCACCCCAGCGGCAAAGTACATCGAACGAGAGACCCGAGATACGGGATCACACTGACAGCCTCCCAAGATCGCGATCCACAGGTCTTGACAATTCCTCGAGGTGCTGGACGACGGGGGTATAGCAGTCACGACCTTCAAGGTCGCCGATCCCGCGGATGGGCAAGAGTACTCCATTGGTGCTGGCAGGCTCATCGAAGGCAGCGCCATGGAGGCATGGCAGATGATCAAATCGTTCGTGATCGTGCGGACGTGAGGAAGCAGAGGAAGCAGAGGAAGAACCACAACACCGTCAGCGGGATACCCTAGCCGCCGATGCCGCCCCTGAACCTTCCTGCATCGTGGGACCGCTAGATGATTGATTCCAGGCGATCGCCTGTGGAAAGAGGGCGAGGGTGTCGAAGATCTTCTCGTGACAGACGATCTCAACACCCTCGCGACGGCACTCTACTTCTTCACCGACGAGACACTGAAGACCTATCTGCGGCTGGCTCCTGATCGGCCGCCTGGTGGGTTCGATCTCACGTTGAGTGACGCCGAGGTCGTCACGCTGGCAGTGATGTCTGCCCTGCTGAGCGAGCCGTCGGAGCGGCGCTGGGTGCGCCGGGTGCGGGTGGAGTTTCGCGGCCTGTTCCCCGGCATGCCCGGCCAGTCCGGCTATAACAAGCGGTTACGCAAGGCCGCTCCGCTGCTCATGACGATGATCCGGTTCATGGCGGCGCAGACGGCGTTGTGGTGGGATGACCTGTGGGTGGTCGATTCCACCCCGGTGCCGTGTGGCGCTTCCCGGGAGACAGTGCTGCGCAGCGACCTGGCCGGGTGGGCCGAGTACGGCTACTGCGCGTCACACTCGCGGTTCTTCTGGGGCCTGCGGCTGCACCTGGTCTGCACCCTGTCCGGGCTACCGATCATGTTCGCGCTGAGCGGCGCCAAGGCCGATGAGCGTGACGTGCCGGCAGGGATGCTGGAGGTGGACGCTGCGGTGGTGGCCGCCCGGCCCGGGCAGAAGATCATGGGAGACAAGAACTACTTCGGCCGGGAGTTCGAGGCCGACCTCACCGGCCGTGACCTCGTTCTGCTCCGCCCTGCCCGTAAGGGCGAGGCTCCTCGGGCAGGTCGGCGGTTCCTCAAGCCGTGGCGGCAGTGCATCGAGTCGATCAATCAGACCCTCAAGGGGCAGCTTGATCTGGAGCGACATGCCGGAAGGACCGTGGCGGGCGTTACTGCCCGCGTCGCGGCCCGACTGTTGGCCCTCACCGCCGTGATCTGGCACAACGAGCAGACTGGCCAACCGATCAAGCGATCGCTGGTCGCCTACGATCACTAACGGTCACCACACCCCCAGGAATCAATCATCTAGGCACGATCTCGCAGCGTGCCAGCAGGCCGGTCGCGACCCGGAAGCGGGCGGCCATGTTCACTGCTTGCCGGTCGGCAGGAGGGTCACGACCGCCTGCACGTCGAGATTGCGCAGCTGGCTTTCGATCCCTCAGGGTGCTTGCAGTCGCGGACGCGCGACCGCACCGTGCCCACCGGGATGCCCAGGGCGACGACCGCTTCCTCGTAGGTCAACTCCGGCCAGACGTAGGGGCGAGGACTTCGCGCCTTGTGGCGGCACCGGCCCGGGAACAAGGACGGCGTATTCGCCGAGTGGGAGACCCTCGCGCTCCGCAAGCCTTGCCACCGTCGAGCGCCACCGCGTCCCAATAGCGGGGATCGAGCGATGACCTCGTCCAGCCCACATTCTCCCCAACATCGCCGGTATGGCAGGCGGTGGCGTCCTCAATGATCGCCGAGCGAGACACTGACGCGATGCTCGGCGCCGAGGAGGCCTTCTACATCACCACCCGCACGGCTTCAACCTCGCCACCGGCGGGCAAAGTAGTTGGCCCCTCCTTCCACCACCGCGGCGGCCCGCACGTCCTCGAGGTCGACTGCGCCAACCACGGCCGGATGCTGCCGGGGCCGCTCGGCAAGACCGCCGAGATTCCCCGGTCAGGAGACAAATGAAAATCCGGTCTGGGCCGAATCCTGGCTAGGCTTCTTCGCCGCGATGGCCGAGACCGAACGCGAGAACGTCCACGAAGCCGCCCTGGAGGGCCTTGATGCTGCTGCCCGCAAGGGCAAGCACGCCGCCCGCCCGCCTGCCATCACCGACGAGATGCTGCACACCGTGCTCCGCCGCCGCGCCGTCGGCGAATCCGTTGAAGCCATCCGCTCCGGCCTGATCATCGGAACCGGCCAATGCAAAGGGTGAAACCCCAGCGTGGCCAGCGTTTACCGAGCGCTCGCCGAATATGAGCAAAGGCAGGTGGTGGCCGCGATCAGTTTGGCTGGGGTGTTGGAGGCCAGGCCAAAGCTTTCGGCGATCGCACGCACCTCGAGTGTGCGGAGCACGCGCCGGTTTCCGGCGGGTCAAGGTGAGCTTCCCCGAGCCGAACCACGGGATTCGACTGGAGTTGGACCATCTCGGTCTCATTCACTGTATTTAGGTCTTGACCTTAATTAGAGCTGACATGCAAACTGACGATCATGCCCAGCCCGCCGCGCGGGCCAGACCTAACCCGAGGAGTAGAACTTGTCGCGTTCGATGACCCGCTGGACGACTGCCGGGCTGGCGGTTGTCGCCGCCACCGGCCTGCTCGCCACGACGGCGCAGTCCGCCCATGCCGACCGGCGATGCGGTGCAAGCAGCAAGATCACCATCAACGACGGCGGGGGTGGCGAGGCGCCGTCGAAGGTGTGGGGTCACGAGCACACCACCGGTGAGCACTACATCCACCACATCACCCGCAGCATTGAGAACAACACCAAGACCTATTACTGGTACGCCGACAACGACAGCAAGCTGCAGATGAACGGTGACAAGAAGGACACGCCCTACGGCCACATCACCTGCCCCGCCACGTCCAAGCCGTGAGGGGGTCCTCCGCGCCCGCCGGCTCATGCGGCGGGCGCGGGGGCGCCTGGCGCCCCCGCGCCCTTGCCCTGCTGGCCGTCGGTATCTCATTGGCCGCGCTCTCCGCCGGCTGTGGGCCGGACGTGAAGGGAACTGGTCCTGCGGCGGGCACAACGAGCTCGCTCGCTGGCCGGGTGTTCGCCCTGGCCGCACTGCCGAACGGATCATGCCTGGCCACCGACCAGATCCCACGCGGGGACGGTACGGTCCAGACCGTCGACTGCAAAGGCCCGCACAAGATCCGGACCTATGCGGCCACCGATCTGCCGCGGCAGATGCGCGGTGGCGCTTTCCCCGGCCACAAGCCCGTTTATGACTTCGCGTTGAGCTTCTGCGACAAGGAGTTTCTGAAGATCTACAAAGGCACGGCAGGAAAGGACGGGCGTCCGATTGAGTTCCTCATCGCACCGCTGGAGAAGGAGCAGTGGCGCCCAGAGGAGAAACGCGTGATCTGCGCCACCATCACCGATCCGAACGCCTGAGTGCCGGGGCTGGGGTGCCGGGGCCAACGGCCCAGACGCGCTGAAGCATGTCCTCGATGCTGGAGGAGATGGCGGTGTGCTCGTTGTAGGCGCAGCTCGTGCCGCTACCCCAGGTGTACTTCGTGAACGACACATTCTCGCCGAGGTTGTCCTTGGAGACGTACTGCGCCGCCTTCATGAACCGGTTGCTCTCGGCGCCGCAGAGGTCGGTGCCCTGGTTCCAGGCCATCTCGCAGATCGCGCCCATCTGGCCCATCGCCCATGACGGTGTGGCCCTGGTCGCGACCGGCCTCCTGCCATTGGGCGAGACCCTGGTCGCCGTAGACGTAGGGGACCGCGTGGCGGATGGAACCGTTGCAGGCTCCGTTGTAGAAGTAGTTCACGGCGCGGTCGAACATGGTGCCGTCGTCGCACAGGATCCCGATGGCCATGACGGACGCCATGTTGCACAAGTCCCAGTTCGCCCAGTAGTTGATGATGCAGCCGCCGTTGTGGCTGACACCGTCGTCGCCGCCGTACAGGAAGTCGTCGTTCATCGAGTAGAAGACGGTGCGCATCATGTTCCGGAAGCGCGCTAGATCGAAGCCCGGGTGGCCGCGCATCAGCTCACCGACGTTGGCGAACTGCCAGCCGTAGATGCCGGCGGCCAGGAACCGGTCGGCGTTGCCTCCAATGGTGGTAAGCGTGGCCGACCAGGCGTTGCAGATGTCGCGGGCGCAGTCGCCGTGCGCGGAGCTGCCCTGAATGTGCCAGCGCAGCGCATTCTGGTACGCCGCCGCGATGTCGTTGTAGAGAATGCTGTGGTTCTGCCCGGTGCCGCCCCGGATGATCGTCGCCTGCGGCCTGGGCTGCCACGACGACTGCGGTCCTCGATGACGCTGCCGTACTCGGAGACCAGGCTGGGCCACGGCGGCTTGTGGTAGAGCGACGCCCCGTCGCCGTTGTAGTCGGCCACATCGCCAAGCTCGTCGAAGCCGCCGTGCTGCGCGCCGCCCAGCGCGGCCGGCCGGGTGGGATCGAGGTCGTGGACGAGCTCGACCAGGCGCCGGGTCAGCTCCTTGGCCTGCGGGATCACCTCGTCGTCGCTGAGGAACACCTCGTGCCGGTACTCCACGCGACGATGCTGGGGTGGTTGCGGTTGACGCGGATCATCTCCGTCATCGCGCGAAGGCAGCTGTCCTCGAACTCAGTGCGGTTGGCCTCGTGCGGCGGGTAGGCACTGGCGGTCCAGAACCCTTCGGCGTTCTCCCCGCCAATACCCCAGAAGCACAGCTCCGACCAGAACAGCACGCCCTGGCGGTCGCACTCAGCGGCGAACTGCTCGTGGTGGGGGTAGTGCGAGCCGCGGATGAAATTCCCCCGAGGACGCCGACGACACCCACCCCCGGTCCAACTGACACAGGATGTCAGTGTTTGGGGCTAGCCTCTCGCCATGATCCTTGAAATTCGCACCTATCGCCTTAAGCCCGGCACTCGCGCCGAGTTCGTCCGGGTGATGCGCGAGGAATCCGTACCACTGGTGAAGAAATACGGCATTGATGTGATCGATTGCGGTGCGTCGCTGGTGGATGAGGACGGTCACGAGGAGGCATACCTGATCCGCACCTTCAGCTCGCTCGAGGCGCACCGAGAGCAGGAGGAAGCCTTCTACTCCAGCCGGGAGTGGCAGCAGGGGCCGCGCGAGGCCATCGTCTCGCGCATCGAGAGCTACCACACCATCGTGGTCGAGGCATCCCCGGAGGCCGTACAAGCCCTGCGGCGATGAGGCTCACTCGGCTTGGCCGAGGGCCTGGCTGCGGGCCCAGGGCTCTCCGTCGGCTCTGGGCCCACATTGCGGCGAGAGGCTGGCCCCTTTGCGCCGTTTGGGGCACGACGTAATGTCAGGGCATGGACGAGCGGCGTGCCAGGATCGCTGGCCAATACCTGCCGGTTCTCGGGGCGTCATTGGCGCTGAAGGACGGGTTCGACACACGCCGGAAGAGGCTATCGAGGCGTTGGCCGAGGTTGCACTGACGGTGGAGGAGTCCGTCGACCGGCTGACGCAGATGATCGAGGCCAGGGCAGCGGCGGATTGATGGGCCGGTACCTGGAGGGGGGCCCGACGGCCTGCGTGTCGAGCCGGTCCGGCTGAGCAAGAACAGTGCGGACTGGCTCTTCGCGAGGATGAAGGAACCGAACGCTCAACCGGGAGAGATTTGGTACAAGATCACACGCGATGGGCACGCCATCCCGCACATCACAAACAACCGCTCAAGCGGGGGGCCAATGAACATCAATCGCGCCGTCTGGACGGCGATCATCACGATCGCGGCCGCCGTCGTCGCGATCGCGCCGCCTACCTCCTGATCCTGCAAGGAGGCGCGAGCCCGACCGAGGCCATTCTCACCGGCGCCGGCGCCTTCGCCGGCACCGTGCTGGTTCTCCGGGCGATCGCCCACTTCCTCACGGGCGCTTCCTCCTAAAGGCTTCCCCGGGCGCGGGCGGCCTCGGCCAGGATCGGCTCCACCGTGCTCTGGTCGGCCAGGCAGAACTCGCCCGCGCTCAGCTCGGGCAGCGCCCTGGGGAAGTCCTCGTCCAGGAGCCACTGCCACTCGTCCGCGAGCGTGGCGCAGCGGGCCACGCCGCCCTCCTCCTCGAAGGGCCGGACCGCGTCCTTGACGGGCGGGCCCAGGCCGAGCGGACGGTAGATCTCCATGGTGCGCGGGTTGATCCCGCGGGCCCTGCCCAGGATGAACACGCCGGGGTGGCGGTCCACCAGTACGCACGGGACTTCCTGGTGCGCCAGGAACAGCGCGGACGCGAGACCGGCGTATCGTCCGCCGACGATCAGTATGGGGACCTCGTTTAGTTCATGGGGCACCCGCCGCCCTGCGCGCCGGGTCATCGACGGTGGGCACGGTGCCGTTCTTGTGGGACTGGCGGACGTCGTCGACGTACTCGTGGGACATCATCGCGGCGATGATCGCGACGCCGCCGCGGTGGACGCGGACCTCGCTCTTGGTGGCGGTGCCGGTCAGGCGGATGCGCCGGGCGGAGCCCTGCTCGGGCGCCTGGTGGTCCTTGACCTTGGCCCTTCCGGTCCAGCGCAGGTCCGACTGGTCCAGCGTGGCGTCTTCGGGGATGAGCAGCTTGATCACGCCGTGCTCGAGGTCGAGCTGGACCTCGAGCTCCGCGGGCAGATCGGGGGAGCGCAGGTCGATGGTGGTCTGACCGTGGCGGTTGCGGACCTCGAAGCGGTCGGCGGTGGTCCAGTTGCCCAGACGCTTGGTGACGGCGTGGTCGGTGTCGATTCGCTCTACTGTGTTCATGTCTTAATAGTTACATTGATACTAGTTGTTTGTCAACTAGTTCTTTTGGGGCTAGTATCGATGTATGGCACTCGATCGTGGCTCGCCGCTCGCCCTGACCGTCCTGGCCCTGCTCCAGTACCAGCCGCTGCATCCGTACGGCATCCAGCGACTGATCAAGCAGTGGGGCAAGGACCAGGTGGTCAACGTGGGGCAGCGGGCAGGTCTCTACCGCACCATCGACCGGCTGGGCGAGGCCGGGCTGATCAGGATCCGCGAGACCGGGCGTGACCAGCAGTACCCCGAGCGGACCACCTACGAGATCACCGACGACGGGCAGGCGACGCTGCGCAAGTGGCTGGACGAGATGCTCAGCACGCCGAAGCAGGAGTTCCCCCAGTTCCCCGCGGCGCTGTCGAGCGCCCTGCTGTTGCTTCCTGACGAGTTGAGCGACGCGCTCGGCCGCCGCGAGCGCGCTCTCACCGAGACGCTGGCGCGGCTCGAAGCGAGCCTGGCGGCCGACAGCGAGCTGCCGCGCATCACGATGCTGGAGACCGAATACCTGCACGAGATGACGGCGGCGGAGACGCGGTGGGTCCGCGCGCTGATCGACGATCTGAGAGCCGGGCGCCTCACGTGGTCGCGGGAGTCGCTGGAGGCCGTTGCGGTCGCGCGGGAGTGATCGAGGTGCGCAGCAGGGCCGCGATCACCGACGTGACCGGGGGTGTCGTCGGCGGAGGGCATGTCCTGCATGAGACGTGCGAGGAAGGGGTCGCCGGCGCTCTCAGCAGCCGCGTAGCGGGGCGTGTACTTGGTGATCCATGCCTGGTACTCGGGGCGCCGGTGGGCAGGACAGGGTGCCGGGGAAATTGTTTAGGGGATCACAAACGCATTCGGGATCGTTCACAGCGATCATGTTTGCGCCCCGGATGGCCGCGGGCAGCGTCACCAAGGGCCGTGTCGATAGAAGTTGGTCATCCCATAGGCCGGGGCAAAGATCGGCTCGTCTTCCGGTTCAACGCGGCACCACCGCCGGCTCCGCCGTCGCGGTGCCCGCGTCCTCGGCGGAACCTGTGGCCGGCGCGATCGACCACCTGGACGCCCTCACCCGGCGGTACACCCGCCATTCCTGTTTCTACGGCGGCATGTACCCACAGGAGCAGCGCGAGTGCGAAACCCGCGTGACCGTCCGGATCCGCGCGCGCCGGATCACCCTGGACGCGGTCCACCCGTGACCGTCCCCACCGGCTCGGGCCGCCGGTGCCTGCCCCGTCACAGGAGTTTCGCCAGGCGCGCCTTCTTGGTGTTCTCGCGGACGATCCAGGCCACGTCCGGGTCGTCGCCGGTGGCCAGGGAGCGGAAGGCGGGCAGGCCGGCCGCCGGATCGGCGGCCACCGCGACGCTCCAGCAGTACCCCAGGCCCTGCCGCAGGGTCCGCACGTCGGCGTTCCCGCGCTGATCCAGCGGCCGGGCGGCCAGCGCCTTCGTCGCCCTTGCGCACACCTCGATGGCACACGCCGCCGCGTCCGGACTCGCCAGCAGGCGGGGTTCGCACACGCCGGCCGCGGCCGCCCGCTGGACCAGCGGGTTCTCGTCGCCGGCCCAGCGGGTGACGACTTCAAGCAGGCGCGGCAGGTCGGCATCGCCGAGGCGTTGCAGCGCCATCGCCACGGCCTCGCGAACCCGCCAGCGCTGATCGGCGGCGTGGCCCCGCAGCCGCCGCTCCACCTCGGCCCCCGCGCCCTCGGCCAGCAACCGGCCAAGACCGACGACTCCGCAGAACACCAGGTATTCGTCGTCCGTCGCGATGAATTCGTCGAAGCGGCTCTGGTCGCCCGTATCGGCGACGGCTTGGGCGAGTTCGATGTTGCCGCGTGGCCCGGGCAGCCCGGAGTGCTCGCGCAGATAGGCCGGCCACCGGGTGGCGGCCAGTGCACGCAACTCAGCCCGGTATTGATCAATACGGTCCATGAGCACACCGCAATTCACGAGAGGGCGTACGCGTTTCACACCTTCTTGGGGACCTTGCCGGCCAGGGTGAACAGGAAGCACATCATCTTGTGCCCGGAATCGGCGGTCGGACCGAACATCAGCGGGCAGCCTCCGTCGAGCACGGTGATCCCGTGCTCGCGCCCGTACCGGGTGGCCGTCTGGGAGACGCTGCCGGTCCCGTTCAGGCGGTGCATCCACACCTGCTTGATGCCGAGATCGGCGCACTCCCGCATGGTTTCGTCGGCGGTCTCCGGTCTGGTGCAGATCACCACGGCCTCGACGCCGCCGGGGACCGACTTGAGGTCCGGATAGCACCGATCGCCTTCGACCTCCTCGGCGAAGGGATTGATCGCGAACACCTCGTAGCCACGCTGGCGCAATCGCTGGTACACCACGTTGCCGCCATGTCCCTGCGGCTTCCTGGACACTCCCGTCACCGCGATGCGCTTCTTGGCCAGGAACTCCGATGCCGCCTCTTTCATCGTGGGCACCGCTACCTCCTCCACGCCGGAAGAACCCTGTCCGTACGATCAGATCGGCCGGTACCGGAGCCCGGCTAGAGGCGAAGGTCCATCGTGGCCCGGACATCGGCCTCCTCCCCGATCGAGGCCGCCAGAGGAGTGGGCGGAGTTGCGCGGTATGGGGATGATCGCCCACCTCGTCGCTATGACCAGTGGAAGGGGCGATCTCCGCCCAGGTCGTTGAGGCCCGTGGAGCCAGCCGAGGAGCCGGCCCACGGCATCCCCGCTGCCGCGTTGCTCGTGCCCTACAAGACGCGCCAGCCTGACACGCCTCCCTGCCGACCAGCCCCGCCACATCGACCGCCTAGGCCATCAGCGTCCTGAACACGCTGAGCAGTCTCAGCCCAGCAGCACCTATGGCGTGAGCCTGATCTTCACCTGGTGATTGTGCTCGGCATGCCAGATGACCTCGCCCACCACTTCAGCACCCATGCCAGGCAGGTCAAAGCCCGCAGGCATCGCGGTGATTTCAGCAAGGCTGATGGGTGCGGCTGTGTGTCCTGAACGCGAAGGAGAGTTCGATGTAGGAGAGCGATCTGGAGCGATGCTGCTCGGATGATGATGGTCGTGGCCCTTCGAAGTCGCCCTGCGGAGGGAGGCTTCAAACCGCCTCATGCTGCGTTGGCTGAAGACCGTCGTGGTGAGCGATGAGGAAAAGGCGTCCGTGATGGCGTCAGGTGGGGACCGGGA
>NZ_VCJS01000311.1 GCF_005893125.1 Nonomuraea basaltis
CAAACGCTGGATCACCCGCTGGAAAGCCGCTCTCAACGCCTTCGCCATCACCTTCGAAGGCCGCCTGAACCCGACCACCCGATAGAACTAATTCAAGATCGAGTTACACCGTTTACTGGACAGGCCCAGAACATGCGGATGGGCGCCACAGGTCAGCGTGGCGAACGCTTGTGGGCCGCCGCGCTCCCCGCCCTGTGGCGGGCGCAGGAACGAGACATCACCGACCGGGCCCGAGACCTGCTCAAGCGGTTCAAGCTCGACGCCAAGGAGGAAGATTTCGCCGGGTCCCTGTCGGGCGGCCAGAGAAAGCTGCTCGAGATGGCGCGGGCGCTCATGGTCGAACCGAAGCTGGTCATGCTCGACGAACCCATGGCCGGCGTCAACCCAAGCGCTGAAGCAGTCCCTGCTCGGGCATGTGAAGTCGCTGCGGGATCAGGGAATGAGCGTCCTGTTCGTCGAACACGACATGGACATGGTGCGAGAGATCTCGGACTGGGTGGTCGTCATGTCCCAGGGCAAGGTAATCGCCGAGGGACCCCCCACATCCATCATGTCCGACGAACGTGTCATCGATGCCTACCTCGGAGCTCGCCACGACACCGACATCAGCGAGCTCGAACACGTGATCCAGGTCGAGCACGCGCACGACCACGCCGGGCAGATGGTCGACCGGGAGGTCCCGAGATGACTTCTGCCCATCACGGCCCATCGGACTCCCAGGTCACCGATCAGGGCGAGATCGTGGCTGAAACCGATCCCAACGTCCCAAAGATCGACCAGGCAGCGCAGGCAAGGCATCTGCAGGCGGCCGAGGGCGCAGCCCTTCGCGCCGACAATCTGATCGCCGGGTACCTCCCCGGAGTCAACATCTTGAATGGCGCCGATCTGTACTGCCAACCCGGCGAGTTGGTCGGCATCATCGGACCCAACGGCGCCGGCAAGTCGACACTGCTCAAAGCACTCTTCGGGCTGGTCAAGATCACCACCGGGACGGTTCGCCTGCGGGGCGAAGAGATCACGAACCAGCGCGCCGACGCACTGGTATCCCAAGGGATCGGCTTCGTACCGCAAACCAACAACATTTTCCCCTCGCTCACCATCGAGGAAAACCTGCAGATGGGGTGCTATCAGTCCCCCAAGAAGTTCGCTCCCCGGTTTGCGTTCGTGACCGATCTGTTCCCTGCGCTGGGCCAGCGCCGCAAGCAGCGGGCCGGACAATTGTCAGGCGGTGAGCGGCAGATGGTGGCTATGGGCCGGGCTCTGATGATGGAACCCTCCGTGTTGTTGCTCGACGAACCCTCAGCGGGCCTGTCCCCGGCGATGCAGGACGAGGTGTTCGTCCAGACCCGAGCCATCAACCGCACCGGTGTATCGGTCGTCATGGTCGAGCAGAACGCACGCCGCTGCCTGCAGATCTGCGACCGCGGGTACGTCCTCGACCAAGGACGCAACGCCTACACCGGGTCCGGCCAGTCGCTGGCCCGTGACCCGAGGGTGATCGAGCTGTATCTCGGCACCTTGACCAATGCCGCCCAGGCAGACAGCACACCTGCCGGCAGGCGGAACTAGGGCTACGACCACACATGTTGCCGGTCGATTCCTCCCATCGCGTCCGCTCCTGACATCCGCCACGACACAGCCGTGCACCACACCAATAGTTGCAACGGTCCTCACCCACACTTGGAGGTCCCATGCCGCTCCCCAGGCGCATCACCTGTATCGCCGTTTTGGTCTCCGCCGCGCTGGCAACGGCCGCTTGCGGTTCCAGCAGCAGCCCCACCGCAGCCGGCAGCGAGGCGCCAGCCACGCCAGCCACGGCGGGCACGGCGGGTACCCAGCTCTACTTCGTCGACGGCAACACCGCCGACTACTCCGGTGATTTCGAGCCGGGAACTCTCGACGGTGTGCGCGCCACCCTGCCCGGCGGCAAGATCGGCGACGAGTTCCGGCAGAGGATCCTCAAGATCAACAGCAAGGTGAAGGACTTCACCTACGCTCCGGAGGCCTACGACGCCACGATCCTCTCAGCCCTGGCTGCGGTCGCCGCCAAGAACGACTCCGGCAAGGCGATCGCCGAGAAGGAGATCGGCATCACCAGGGATGGGACGAAGTGCACCAGCTTCAAGCAGTGCGCCGGCCTACTCGCCGACGGAACGGACATCGACTACGACGGCGCCTCTGGCCCGATCGAGATGAACTCGACAGGAAGCCCGTCCGCGGCGACCGTCGGCATCTACCAATTCGGGCAGGACAACAACTACAAGAATGTCGGCTACGTCAACGGCACCACTCCGGACCAAGCCAACATCCGAGCCGACCAGAAGGTCAGCGGCCCAATCCCCAAGGGGGACGGCACCCTTACGTTCGGCACCCTGCTCCCTGCCACAGGGGACAGCTCCTTCCTCGGCGCTCCGCAGTTCGCCGGCGTGGACCTGGCCATTGACGAAATCAACAAGGCCGGGGGTGTGCTGGGCAAGGATGTGAAGCAGTTGAAGGGCGACTCCGGTGACGGGTCGCCGAACATTGCGCCATCCGAGACCGACAAACTGCTCCGCGGTGGTGCCGACGTCATCATCGGCGCCGCTTCCTCGTCGGTGTCGCTGTCGGTCATCGACAAGATCACCGGGGCCGGCGTCGTCCAGATATCGGCCGGAAACACCTCGACCGCATTCGACACCTACCCCGACCATGGCATGTACTTCCGCACGGCCCCCTCCGACGTCCTGCAGGGGCAGGTGATGGCCCAGACCATCAGCGAGGACGGTCACCGCAACATCGCAATCCTCGCCCGACAGGACGCCTACGGAGAGGCATTGGCGAAGAACGTCCGCTCCTTCTACGAGGAATCCGGCGGCAAAGTCGTCTCCTATGTCCTTTACGACGCGAACGCAGCCAACTACACGGCCGAGGTGGAGAAGGTGAAGGCCCAGGACCCGGACGCCATCGTGCTGATCTCGTTCGACGAGAGCAAGAAGATCGTCCCGGAACTCATCAAAGCCGGCATCGGCCAGAACGGCTGAGCCCGTACCCAGCCGGTGGTCGTGGCTCCGGATCCGCCCCGCAGCCACGACCACGCGGACTGCCGTGTCGCCCGTGGAGTGGAGAAGTTTTTCGCATGACCACCAGACCGCCAAAAGCCAGGCCTGCCGCCACCGCAGAGTACGGTGCCGACCCCGACTTTGACACGGTGTACGACCGCGTCACTTTCGGGTCAGCCAAATGGGCCAACCAATGGGACGAATTTTCACCGCGTGTCCGGGGCGAGGATCTTCTGTCGCTATGGACGGCCGACATGGACTTCCGGGCGCCGACGACCGTCATCGACCGTCTGCGCGCCGCTGCGGACCACGGTATCTACGGCTACACTCTGCGAGACCCGGAACACTTCCAGATCGTGCAGAACTGGTTCACTGTCAGGCACGGCTGGACACCACCGGTGGAAACGCTCCTCCCGGCCCCTGCGATCATGTCCTCGGTCGCAGCAATCTTGCGTACCTTCACCGCCCCTGGAGATGGGGTGATCGTCCAGTCACCGGTCTACTCGCCGAACTTCGAGGCCATTACCGGTAACCACCGGCGGCTGCTCGTGAACCGGCTCCGGCTCATCGACAACCGCTACGAGTTCGACCTCGACAACCTGGCCGAGCTGGCCGCATCCGGCGCGAAGGTGCTATTGCTCTGCAACCCCCACAATCCCTCGGGCCGGAGCTGGACGGCCGACGAGTTGCTCGCCGTGAACGGCATCTGTGCGCGCTACGACCTTCTGGTGATTTCCGATGAGATCCACTGCGACATCCGACTGAACGGTCGGCCCCACGTGGTCTACGCCTCGATCAGCAGCGACGCCGCCCGCCGAGCATTCATCTGCACTGCCCCCACGAAGACCTTCAACCTTGCCGGCCTGCCATCGGCCACACTCTCGGTTGCCGATCCATCCCTGCGCTCGGAACTGCTGAACGCCATGCGGGCATCGTTCATGATCAACGCGCACTACTTCGGTCGTCTCGCCTTAGAGACTGCCTACACCACGGGTGGTCCGTGGCTCGACCGGCTGACCGAATATCTCAAGGGCAACGTGGCCTTCGTGCACGAGTTCGTCCGAGAGCGGCTGCCCGAGATCACGCCGATGCCGCCGGACGCATCGTTCCTGGTCTGGCTGGAGGCCCGTGAGCTTGACGCTCGTGTGGGCGGGCTGCACCAGTTCCTTGTCGACCATGCGGCTGTCAATCTCTACGACGGCCGGGTCTACGGCCCCGGAGGAGAGGGGTACGTCCGACTCAACGTCGGCTGCCCCCGGAAGGTGCTGACTGAGGCGCTCGAACGCATCGATCATGCGCTATCACGATAGCGCTCCTCGACCTCACCGCCACGATTGACTGCCCGCAGCGGGACCAGCGGGCAGGTCCCCGCCGGCCGCGGTGTCGGCACCAGCGCGGACGATGCCGCCGCGGAGAGCTTCGACTGAACGCCGAGATCCAGCGATGACGGGCGATCACCTGCCACCGATCATGCCCTGTTAACTGACCCTGTCCCGCGTCACCTCAGGACATGTCGGCCTGGGGATCTTCCGGTATCAGCGAAACCACGGCCGAGGCGCCATCGCAGCGAGGATCGCTCCCTGCTGAGGTGGCACCCCCGACGACTTGCGCGTGGCCGACCCATTCTGACGCCGGCGGCAGCGGGATGATCGGCGAGCCGGACGCGGTCAGAGCTGCGATGGTCCGGGGGGAGAGATCCATCTCCGGGCTGATCGTGTCCTCCGGCTGGCCCGCTTCCATACCGCCGACGACCCAGCGGGGCGCGGCCACCGCGTCGGCGGGTTGTTCCCCGTCGAGCAGCCGTAGCAGCACTTGGGTGAGGATCTGCGGTTGGGCCTTGCCTCCCATCGTGCCCATCGACCAGGCCAGCCGTTCTTCCTGTGTGACCATGACCGGCATCAGCGTGTGTGCCGGACGCTTGCCCGGCGCGATGACGTTGGGCGAGGCGGCGTCGAGGGAGAAGAACGCTCCACGGTTGTGCATCACCATGCCGGTCGAGGGTTCGAGCAGCCCTGCGCCGAAACTGTGGAAGAGGCTCTGGATCAGCGAGACCGCGTGCCCTTCGCTGTCCGCGGTCACGACCGCGACCGTGTCGCCACTCGCCCTGCCGGTGATGGCCGGCCCGGCCGCTTGGTGGGAGGGGCCCAGCAGCAGGGCGTCCACGTCGACCTGCGCGAACCGGGGATCGGCCAGATGGCGGGTCCGGTCGGCGATGCCTCTGTGGAAGATCGCGGCCAGTTGTCCGGAGTCTTCCCCCTGCGGGTCCGTTCTCTCCAGTGCGCCCAGCGCCTGCAACAGCAGGAAGCCCTGTGTGTTGGGCGGGCTGGTGTACACGTCGAAACCCCGGAAGGCACGGTGGAGCGGATCGGACCGCTCGACCTCGTAGGCGGCCAGGTCGCCCAGGGCGATGGGGACCGCCAACGCCTGCAGGCCGGCGACCAGTCGCTCGCCCAGCCGCCCGCCGTACAACACCTCGGGGCCCTGAGCCGCGATCTCCGCGAGCGTCGCGGCCAAGGCCTCCTGGCGCAGGGTTTCGCCGACGCGTAGTGACCCGAAGACGGCCCGCATCCCGGGGTCGGCGACGATCAGATCTCCGGCCTCGGCTATGGCCGCTGCCAGGCCCGGAACGACGGGAGTGCCTTCCGCATGGCGTATGGCGGCGGCGAAGTGGTCGGGCCACGTCAGCGCGGCACCGGAGGCGTGCAGCGCGGCATAGCCTGCGACCGCGCCGGGGACGGTGATCGTGTCAGGCCCGGACACGGGCATCTGGCCGCCGGAACGCGATCTCAGCGCCGCCACGTCGATGCCGGCCGGAGCGGGGCCGCTGGCGTTGACGCAGGAGATCCTGCCGTCCGGCGATCTGATCAGAGCGATCAGATCGCCGCCGAGTCCGGTGTTGTGCGGATAGACGACGGTGAGGGTCACGGCGGCCGCGAGCGCGGCGTCTATGGCGTTGCCGCCGCGTGCGATCGCCTTCTTTGCCGCGGCGGTGGCGAGAACGTGCGGGCTGGCGATGGCGCAGTGATAGGTCATGGCACTTTCAGATGATCTTGGACAGGAACGATCGCGTACGTTCGTGGAGGGGATCGGTGAAGACCTGAGCGGGCGGGCCGGCTTACCAGGCCGACGCGGTCCTCGGCTCGGACGATCACGCTCATGGCGCCCCTGCCCGGACCACGGCACGCCCGCCGCCGAAGAGCCGCTGCCCTATCGTCGGAGGTCGCGATATCCCGGCCGATGCATTCAGCCGGCCCTCGATCCAAGCCTGGACGAACGACCACAAGGTGGTGAGCATCAGGTAGTACAGAGCCGCGACGATGAACACCTCGAACGTGCGGAATGTCGTGGAACTGATCGCCTGGGTGTTGAGGAACAGCTCGTCCACGCCGATCACACTCAAGATCGAGGTGGTCTTCATCATGGCGTTGAAGTTGTTTCCGAGCGGCGGGACGATGAAGCGCAGCGCCTGCGGCAGGATGATCCATCTCATCGCGGAGCGCGGTGTCATGCCGATGGCGAGCGCCGCCTCCGACTGCCCCTTCCCGACTGAGTCGATCCCCGCACGGATGATCTCCGCCATATAGGCGCTCTCGTTGATCGCCAGCGTGACCAGGGCGGCCTGGAACACGCCGGTGACGGTCACGCCGAGCAGGCTCACGTCGGAGAAGGAATAGAGCTCGGCCGCGGCCAGGCCGTTGTAGACGAGAACCAGTTGCACCAGCAGCGGGGTGCCGCGCAGGATCCAGATGTAGAACCCGGCCACCGCGGTGACCCAGCGGCGCTTGGATCGGCGCATCAGCGCCACGCCGAGCCCGATGATCACTGCCAGGAACTGGGCGAGGACAGAGATGTAGACGGTGCGCCAGAGCCCCTCGAGAAACGGCCCCGACGGGCGAAGGAGCGCGTCCCAGAAGAACGCCGGGTCGAAAGTCAAGGCTCCAGCCTGTCCACCTGGAGGTTCCACTTGGCCAGGACCTTGTCGTACGTCCCGTCTGCCCGGATCTCTTGCAGCGCCTTGGCCAGCGCGCTCTGCAGCGCGGAGTTGCCCTTGCGTACGGCGATGCCGGCCTTGATCTTGTCGAAGGACTCTCCCGCGAAGGCGAAGAGGCCGGGCTTCTGCCCCATGTAGTACGCGGCGGTCTCGCTCGTGGTCGCGTATGCCTGAGACCGGCCGAGCGCCAGCTCCTGCAGCGCGGCAATGTCCTGATCGAACCGGGTCAGCTTGATGGCCGGTTTGCCGGCCGCCTCGCACTTCTTGGACTGATCCTCGAGACGCGTGGCGGCCGTGGTGGAAATGAGCGTCGACGCGGTCAGCCCGCACAGGCTCTCGTCCAGCCCGGTGACGCGCCGGGGATTGTCCTTGGCCACGAGGATCGACTGCCCGGAGTACATATAGGGGACGAAGTCGACGACCCTTTCCCGCTCCGGCTTGATGTAGAGCTGGGACAGAATCGCATCGCACTGCTTGGCCACCAAGGTGGGGACGATGGAGGCGAACTTGGTGTTGCGCCATACCGCCGCCACACCGAGCCTGGCCGCGAGCGCCTCGCCGATCTCCACGTCGGCACCGATGGGCTTCTTGGCCTTGTCGTAGAACTCCAGCGGCGGGGCGGAGATGTCGGAACAGTAGACGATCTCCCCGTCCTTGATCACCGCGGGAGGCGCTACCATCGCCTTGCCGCCGGCTGGAGCGGCCTCCGTTTTCGCCGCCGTTCCGCATGCGGCCAATGACAGCGCGGCGGCCATCGCGAGTATGCGACCGTGCATTCCGTACCTCCACCCAGACGAGCTTGCGGGTGAGGGCCATTGAGGTTGATTAACGAATTAACCACAACCCCATACGGTAACAATCTCGTTGCATGGCCATAGAACGGCGATCGAATCGGTCGCTATCTTCCTCGCTGACAACGATTTCCGTATGCTGCCTGGCATGCCAGCATTCGTTCACGTCCTCACGGACGGATACGCCGACGAGCGGGTCGCCAGCACCGTGACGTTGATCCGGGAAGGCGACCTGATCGCCGTGGTCGATCCGGGCATGGTCGCCCACCGCCGGCTCATCCTGGACCCTCTCGCCGAGTTGGGCCTGCAACCCGAGCAGGTCACCGACGTGGTGTTCTCTCACCACCACCCGGATCACACGTTGAACGCCGCCCTGTTCCCTGAGGCTCGCTTCCACGACCACTGGGCGATCTACTCCGGCGACGAGTGGGTGGAGCGTGAGGCCGATGGTTTCGAGCTGTCGCCCTCGGTCCGGCTGTTGCGAACCCCGGGGCACACGGCGGAGGACATCACCACGGTGGCGGAGACCGATGAAGGGCTGGTCGTCGCCACGCATTTGTGGTGGAGTGCCGACGGGCCGGCCGACGACCCGCTGGCCGAGGACGGCCACGCGTTGAGACGATCGCGCGAGCGCGTGCTCGCCCTGCGTCCGAGCCTGATCATCCCTGGTCATGGCGGGTCATTCGTCCCGGTGGAGACGGCCGAATGACAGCCGGCGGGTACCTCCGCGAAACGCCTCGAGCGTACGATTGAGAAGGTGCCCCGAAAGCCCTCACCTGACGTGACCATGGCGGATGTGGCGCGCGTGGCCGGAGTGTCGATCGCGACCGTCTCCAACGCGCTCAAATCGGCCGGCCGCATGTCCCAGAGCACGCGTGACAACGTGTGGCGCGTGGCACGAGAGCTCGGCTACCTTCCTGATAAGACGCACACGAGAACGCTGGGCCTGGCCGTCACCACCGACCACCCCGCCTCATGGGGCTTCGCGGAAATCCCATATTTCTCCCAGGCCATCCAGTCCGCCACCGTTGTCGCACACGAACACGGCTACGGGCTCGTCGTGCAGCCCACCGCTCTCGGTCTGGAGCGGTGGGCCGTTCTGGCCGTCGACGGCATGCTGCTGATCGACAGCCCGAAGGGCGATCGGGTTCGCGCCGATCTGCTGATGCGCGGCGTGCCCGTCGTCCACATCGGGAGGCCGGTCAGCGCGGAGCCGTACGACATCTGGGTGGACAACGATGTCGAAGGCGCGGTGCGCGGCGTGCTGGACCATCTGTCGCAGGCCGGTGCACAGCGGATCGCCCTACTCGGCGGCGACACCACCGACTACTACATCCAGGCCTGCATGGCAACGTACCGTCAGTGGTGTGCCGAGCGGGGAGAGCCCGCCCTGCTCGAACTCATGAGACGCAAGAATCCGGCCCCTGCCGTCGCCCGCCTCCTGTCCCGGGACGATCCTCCTGACGCCATCTTCGGTCCGTACGACCGATGCGGGCACGCCGTGCTGTCGGCCGCCTGTGGCCATGGCCTGCGGATTCCCGAAGACCTCCTCGTGGCCTGTGCGAGCGAGTCCAGTGCCTACGAGACGACAACACCGCCGGTCACCACGCTGTCCCTCGATCCCGTCGGAGCGACCAGAATCGCCACGGAACTCCTCATCCAACTCGTCGAAGGAGAAACGCCTGCGGTGTCAGGAGGCGTGGTCCATCACACTCGCCTGCTGGCCCGAACGTCGACCCTCCGGCATCTGTCCACAGCGTCTCTGATCGGCTAAGTGGCCTTCGCTGGAAGTTCCTCGGGGGTTACGCCGGCCAGGACCGGGTGAGGCCAGATGGGCACCTGGCCGCGCCCTGGTCGGCGTGTCTTCCGGAGATCGACCTGGGCGCGGGCGGCCGTGGCGGGATCAGCAGGCGAAGGGATTGAGTGCGCGAGTCATCGCGACGCCGTCGGCCGGGTTGTCGTTGACGTACTTCGTCGCGACGATCTCGGCCGGTGCAGCGCCCTGCTCGACCCAGCGCACGATCGGCGTCAAGGTGTCGAAGATGTTCGGGCCGGGGCCGCGGCCGCAGTGGGTCATGCCGGGGAACAGGAAAAGCCGCGCGAACTCCCGGGTCTCGCGCTCACGCCCGCCGGAGGTGACACGCACCACCTTGCGGTAGTAGTCGATGGTGTCGTGGGCGGAGACGACCGGATCGGCCCAGCCGGTGTACATGAGGAGCTTGCCGCCGCTACGCCGGAACGGCTTCAGGTCGGGGTTGGTCGCGTTGATGAGCGGTCCGAGCTTCCTCTCGGCGAGACGCAGGTCGCGGTGGAAGTCGAAGGTCCACCAGTTCCAGTTCGGGTCGTTGAAGACCCAGTGGCGCCAGAAGTTCGCGCGGGCCGGCTGGGTGGTGCCCCAGTAGCCGCTCCATCCGGTCAGCACCCGGCCGGCCGCGTCGATCACGGGCGCTTCGCTGCCGACCGGCCAGCCGGGGTAGACCTGCCTGCCGGTACGCGGGTCGCGAGCCCCGCCGTACATCTCGCGTACGGCCCTGACCTGGCGCTTGGTCAGGCACGTGGGGGCGTCGCCGACCGGGCACTGGAGCGTGGCGGGGTCGAAGGAGCAGCGGCGCGGGTCGGTGAGGAAGCCGTCGGTGGCCAGGCCGCCGTCCCTGCCCCGGCACTGCCTGACGGCCGCGTTCGTCAGCAGCGGCAACTTGGCCGCGGGGATGATCGGCTCGGTGTCGTTGCCGGGGGTGTGGTTGCGGAGGAACTGCCAGAGGAATCCGGCGTTGAGCGCGACGCGGTTGTTGCCTGGAGCGCCGGCCACGATCCCGTCGAAGTCGTCGGGGTAGCGCTGGGCCTCCATCAGTGCCTGGTGGCCGCCGGTGGAGCAGCCGATGAAGTAGGAGTAGCGCGGCTTGGCCCCGGTGTGCTGCTCGGCGATCAGCTTGGCGTTGACGATCGTCTCGTGCACGGCGCGGTGGCCCCAGTCCACGATGATCTCTGAGTTGGCCGCGCCCTGCACGAACACGTCCGGGTCGTCGCCGGTGTGGCCGGTGTCGGTGCCGACGGTCGCGTACCCGGCCGCCAGCGTCGGCCCGCCCATGGAGACGAAGTCCATGGCCGAGCTGTATCCGCCGTTGCCGAACATCAGCATCCGCTGGTTCCACTGCTCCGGAATCCACACCTCGAACCCGATGGCGGAGCCCGGCACCGGCTTGGCGGTGCCGTGGACGCGGCAGAACGCGGGCACGGACGGCAGCACGCGGCCGTCGGGAGCGGTGTATCCGCCGGCCGGAACCGATTCGGCGATGGTGATCGTGGTGTGCGGCAGGGCCACGGCGATCAGGCTCTCGCACGTGCTGTCGGCGGTGGCGGGCGCCTGCGGGGAAAGCCCGATCGGCAGGACGGCGATCGCGGCGAGGAGTCTCCTGAGCGGGCTCACCTCGGATCCTTCCAGGTGGTGAGGCGGAGCTCGGTGCCGCCGCGGCCCACGCGCAGGTGGACCTGGCCGGCCGGGGCGTCGGAGTCGATCTCTGGGTGGTCGTCGCTGGAGACGGTGACGCGCAGCCTGTGGCCGGCGCTCAGCCGGTAGTGGGTGGGCCAGGTGCGGAGCTCCAGGTCGTACGTCTTGCCGGGGCGGACGGGGACGGCGCGGTCGTGGCCGAAGCGGTGACCGGCCTTGAGCCAGCCCTGGGTGATGCGGGCGGCCGTGCCGTCAGGGGCGACGTCCTCGGCGACGATGGCGATGTTGCCGTCGGCGGCGGTGAAGGAGGCGCGTACCTTCGCCGTGATGTCTCCGGCGAGGACGAGATCCTGCTGGTAGGGCGGGGTCTGGAAGGTCAGCCGCTCGTCCGGGGCGGCGGCGGCCGGGTCGGTGTTGACGGTGAAGCGG
>NZ_VCJS01000312.1 GCF_005893125.1 Nonomuraea basaltis
AGCACGGCCTGTCGGCCTTCGACGCGATCCACTGCGCCTTCACCGGCAACCTGTGGATGCCGCCCGTCGCACTCGACGCCTGATCAGCTCGTATCACGCAGCGTCACAGATCCTTCTGATTGCTTACGATAAAGACCATGCCCTCCCGCGATCTCGACGCGCGAATATCAGAGCGGCAGTGGCGAAGGCCACGACCCTGCCCCCGATCCACCACCCCTACCTCGCGCGTCCTCCACCCGGCCGGGAGTATGGACAGGAGGACACACAGGAAAAACGATACGAAACCATCAATAATCGGGTGGTGTGACTGCAGAGCCTTGACTGAAGACCGGGCCTGTGGACGGCCTGGCATCGGCGCGCGCCATGCCTGACACGATCGAAGACCGATGCTCTTAGTGTGTCTCTGTGGAGTCGGTTACGAGCAACTCCCCCATGCTGGTCACGACATGGTCGGCTCCTGCCGCCTTGAGCTGCGACGCCTTATCGGGTCGATTGGCATACCCAACCGCGACAACGCCTGTCGCTAGGCACACCTCCATATCGGTCGTAGAGTCGCCCACGAGCACGCTCGTTGATGGCGTTGCGGCAAGCTGTTGGAGTGCCTGGTGTACCAGGTGCGGATCCGGCTTCATGAGATTCGGATCTGGATCGACGCGCGCTGACACGCAATCGATCTCTTCCCCAAGGTGGGTTCGCTGTAGGTAAGCCGTTACTGCCATGGTCGAGTTGTTGCTGACCACGGCCACGGCCTTGCCGAGACGTTTTGATTGTCGGATGAGATCGGCGGCCCCCGGGGTCGGACGTGCTGTCTGGACCGCCTCGACTTCGAGCCTCGTCAACATGTCCCGCGTGATGCGGCTCATGTCTGGTCCGAGTTGCCGACTGAACCGGAAGACCGCCAGCGGATCGTCAAAGGCTTCGACCTCTGGCGGGATCTCCACATCATGCTCAGCAAGGAAGCTGCGCAGTGATGCCGCCACTCGCGGCGCGGGTAGTCCCGCGAAGATGTCGCAGATGGGGCCGTCGAAGTCGAGCAGGACACACTGAGCGTTCCGCATCGCATCTTGTACGGCGAGCGGTCCCGTGTGCGCTGTCACGCCGACTCTCGCGCGACCGTGTTCCACACGCTGTCGAACCAAGCGCGCGACTGTATGACGAACTGACCTGACGTGGAGTCCTCTCCGTCACTCAGAGCGAAGTGGAACAGCTCCGCATCCTTGCCCATCAGGTCATAGATGGCCTGCGGTTCTCCGCCGAGAGCGACGGTGTGTTTGGTGACTGGGTAGAAGCCGAAGAACGCCTCTTCACCATTGATCACATAGAGCTTGAAACGGGGCGGTTCGCCACAGATGCGCACCTCGGCAGAGGCTGACGCCACGAGGCCGAGATCCTTGAGTTCTTGTACAGACTCCACGATGGCCTGAGCGTGGCGAGAGGTGATCCGCTCTGCGCGCTTCCGGAATAGGGGCTCATCTTCCAGGTTGTCTACGCGGCACGGCAGTGACCATGGGCGGGACGTGTCTGGAATCAGAATGCGGACGGTGATGCTCTCGGGAACGAGCTTGCCGGCACGGATGTTGTCGAGTGGCTCCTGGATCGCGCCGTGAAGTGTCTCGCCAGAGAAGCCCGCGAACTCTATCGAGACCTCTGAACGCTTGAACGCCTGCTCAACGTGCGGACGTAGGCCGACAGGGCGCGCGGTTCGCTCGCGAACGAACACTCCGCTTCCCTGCCTTGTGACTACGAGCCCCTCATCACGGAGTTGGCGGATGGCCTGCTGAACGGTCATGCGGGCAACGCCGAAGCTCTTAGCCAGCTCAGGGCCAGACGGAAGCTTGTCGCCAGGGACGAACTTCCTCGTGAGGATTGCGGCTCTGAGTTGGTGGGCTACCTGCAGATACGGCGGACGCGGGTCATCCGGGTCAAGTTGCATGCCCTACAGCGTAGCCGCTACCTGGTCAACATTGCTAGGCAACTTAAGCATGTCTCTTGACATGGCTAGGCAAGCCAGTCAGCATGATGCTTGTACAACCTACCTAGGCATGTTGGATAACCTGCACAGCCGGAAGACCTGGGAAGGCGGCGCAAGCCGCGCGCCGACGGGCTGTCGCACCTGATCTTTTGAGAACTCAACAGCGACGACAGGGCCACCGCCTCCCATGAAAGGCGGCCCGCATGGGGCATCGACCCCTGCTTTTTTGATCTTCCATTCACCGCGTGGCCTGGGGGTTGTTGCCTCCGGCCACGCCCTTTCGATTCGCCCCGATGGTCGTAGGCAGGGTTCGACTCCTTGCCGGGGCACCCACGCCTCTCCGCCTCTGCCACACACACCCAAGGGAGTGCTGATGCTGTCCATTCGCCTGACCGGAACGCCCGCCGAGGTAGCCGATGCCGTGCTGACCCTGCGCGAGACGTTCTGCATTACCGCGATCAAGGGGCTATGCCCTTCGGCCCCTGCCCGGCCCAGCGTCCGCGTCTACGTCGAAGTGGCCCCCGGCTGACCATGACCGGCTGACCTATCGCTTTCGCCCCGATGGTCGCAGGCAAGGGTTCGACTCCCTGCCGGGGCACTCCGGTTGCTTCGCCGGGCCACCTACCCCCAGGGAGCTTCACATGCAGATGCAGCCCGCCAAGAGCGTCGGCCGGTTCCTGCCGACCCTGTTCCTGATCGGCTTCGTCATCTACCTCTTCACCGACCCGCAGGGCGCTGCCGTGGCGTGCAAGTGGGCTTTTGAGGCGATCGTAACCGGCGCGCAGCAGTTCGCCGAGTTCATCAAGGCCGTCAGCAAGTGACCATCTCACCCCGCTGGGGGCGGCCCTCATCCGCCAAGACCTGAGCCGCCCCCGCTCGACTCCCGAAGGAGTACCACCATCATGGTTCGTTCGGACCTGCCGATCCACCCGGCGCGCATGTCGCTGGCCGAGATCGAAACACTGTGGGGCAGGGATGCCGACCCGCTGCTGCCCGAGTGCACCTATGACCCAGAGCTGCACACCGGCCCCCGCTCGCTGATCGAGACGACCGCCGAGCGCGCCGCTCGTGAGGCCGTGGCGCGCGACGTGTGCGCCACCTGCCCGGCGCGTGTGCTGTGCGACGAGTACGCCCTGAAGGTCCGCCCGACCTCGGGCATCTGGGCCGGCCGCACCGCCGTTGAGATCGACGCCCACGCCGAGATCACGGAGCTGTACGAGGCGATGCGCTCTCGTGCCGCTCAGCGACTGTCCGGTCTAGAGGTGGCGTGATGACCGTCACCTACCCGCACCTGGAGCAGGCCGCCGCGGGCCAGCCGTTCGAGCAGATCGCGGTGGAGTTCTGGCCGTCCAAGCCCACCACGCGGCGTGGTCTCATTTGCGCGATGCTGCGTCCCGGCGTGATCGACGACGACGCCGACGAGTTCTTCGCATGGGGCTACTGCTGGCTCTTAGCGGCGGCCCTGCAAGAGGCGACCGGCTGGTCCTACGGCCTGGTCGAACGACGGCATAAGGATAGCTGGGAGTGGACGCACGTTGGCGTCATCACCCCGGCCGGCCGCTTCCTCGACATCCGCGGATGCCACGATCGCGACGGCTTGACCGCCACCCTGGAGGACGCCTACGGCATGCCGACCCGGATCCGCGTCGGCACGTTCGCCGACCTGCGGCAGGCCATGGGCATGGCCGAGGACACCGAACCCGATTGGTGGTTGGGCCTGCTTGACGCGCCCATCCTCGCCGACGTCGTTCGTTACTTCGCCGCCCACTTGCTCACCCGGTACGAGCTTGCGGAGGTGGCGTGATGTCGCGCATCCTCGCCCGCTTCTGGGATCCGACCGGCGAGCGCCACGGCGGCCTGCCCACCTACCCGTGGAAGATGGCCCCGCCGCACCTGCTCACCCTTCGCCAGCTCACCGCCGAAGGTCTGCGCCCCGGCGGTCAGGGCGTCCAGGCGCAAGTGCTCTGGCGCTCACGCCGTCACGGCGCGCCCGGCGTGCGCGCCGCCTACCTCTACGACGTGCGGTTCGCGCTGCCGAAGCGGCACCCGAGCCCGCGCCAGCGCGCCGCGCTGGCCAAAGCCAATCAAGCTCGCCGTACCTGCCCGGTGTGCACGCGCGATGTCGGCTACGTGCTGCCGCGCCACCTCGGAACCTGCCTCGACTGCGGACAGGAGGCCGCCGCATGACCCCCACCGATATGACCACTGGCATCACCGCCGCCGGCGCCCGCCCGCGCGAGCTGACCAGTGGCGAACACACCGCCGTCGCCGTCACCGCCGCCGTAACCGGCGTGCTCGGGTTGCTCGGCTTCGTCAATAGCTTCGGCCGCGTCGCCAAGGCCGCCGAACCGTCGTTCGGCTGGCTGTCCTTCACGGTGCCCCTAGGCATCGACCTCGGCATCGCGGTGTTCTCCGCGCTGGACATCGTGCTCGCCCGTCTCGGCATGCGGGTGCGCTGGCTGCGGTTCATCCCGTGGGCGCTGACCGCCGCCACCATCTATCTCAACGTGGCCGCCTACCTTCAGGCCGACCCGATCGACTGGTTCGCCGTCGTGGCACACGCGGTGCTGCCGCTGCTGTGGGTCGTGGCCGTGGAGGTCGGCGCGCACGTCATCCGCAAGCGCGCCGACCTGGCCAAGCCCGACCGGATGGACGGCATCCGCCGCTCCCGCTGGCTGCTGGCCCCACTCCCGACGTTCGCCTTGTGGCGGCGCATGGTGCTGTGGGAGGTGCGCTCCTACCCTGATGCGCTGGCGCGCGAGCGTGAGCGCATCCTGGCCAAGACCGACCTGCAAGACCGCTACGGCCGGCTGTGGCGCTTCAAGGCCACCCGTCGCGAGCGCGCCCTGTACCGCCTCGGCGAACTCGCCCCCACCGGCGCCCCCGTACACGTCGAAGCCGAACGCATCGCCCCGCCCGCGCCCGAGCGTCCCGCACTGCCGCCCGCCCCGCGCAAGCGCACCACCCGCACCGGCACCCGCCCGGCGGGCACCGGCAAGCGGGCAGCGCCGCCGGACGTGGACGACCTGATGCCGCTCGGCTGGCAGATCGCCGCCGACCTGGAAACCAAGGGCGAACAGCTCACCCGCGACCGGCTGCGCGAGGCCATCCGGCAGACCGGTCAGTCCATCTCCACCGACCGCGCCGGCGCACTGCTGACCCGGCTGCGCACCGAAGCCCCCGCCGAGCAGCACACCGCCGTCTGAAAGGAACCCGCCGCCATGGCCAAACAGATCACTCTCGCCCAACACGTCCGGCTGCTGCTGACCTGGCTGGACGCGGCCAACCCCCGCACCGAACACGAGATCGCCATGCGCATCATGAAGATCGGGGAAGAGTTCGGTGAGGTCGTGTCCGCCTACATCGGCGTGACCGGCCAGAACCCCCGCAAGGGCGTCAGCGCCACCCACGCCGAGCTGACCGGCGAACTGTGCGACGTCATCATCGCCGCCATGTCGGCGCTGGCCACCGTCGCCGGCGGACCCGAGGACGCCGAAAAGATCCTCAGCACCCACATCGCCGCCCGTTACCCGAGGCTGCTGCGCCTGCTCGACGCCGCCTGAACGGACCCCGCCGCCCGGTGGACCGCGACGGCACCGACCGCACCGGCGAGCCTCGGTCGGACCGCTCGGTCCGACCGTCCGCCAGCCGCACCCATCGACCGCCCGCCGACCGCGCCGACCAGACGCGGTCCGACCGCCCCGGCGGACCGCACCCATGTGCAGGGCACGGCCCCTCAGTCGCCAAACCGAAGCCGTGCCCTGCCGCCCCGCTTACCGACAACGCACGCGAGGTGCCTTACATCATGACCGACCTCACTCACGACACACCCGCCGACCTCACCGCCGACCGCGCGGGGGCGGACGTGGTGGACCTGGACGCCGCCCGCGCCGACCGGCTGCCGTACGGCACCCTGCCGCCCGCACTGGACGGCGACCCGACCGGCGACCCGGCCGGCGGTCCGACCGCCGGCCCGCAGGCCCCGACCGCGCGGCGGTCCGCCGCCCGCGATACCTCCTTTGAGATCGAGCTGGACGACCCGCCGCCCGCCGACGCCGCACCGGTGCTGGTGGACTCGCTCGGGGCCGCCGCCCCGACCGCGCCGCCGGTGCAGAAGCGACGGCCGATCATCCCGTCCGCGCTGCGCCGGGCCAACCTCGGCGCGACCATCCGCGCCACCGCCGCCCGCTGGGGCTACATCGCCGGTTTCCACGCGGTCCGCTCGCCGTGGTACCTGCTCAAGGTCGCTTGGTGGGCGATCGTCGGGGTGTTCCGGCTGGCCGGTCGGCAGCTTCGCTGGTGGTGGGTCAACGAGCAGTACCTGTTGTTGCAGCAGGCCGCCAGCGACAATGACCCGGCGATGTGGCTCAAGCTGCACCGGGAGGGCAAGGCCACCCGCCGCTGGCGTGGTGTGGTGCTGTTCTTCCAGCTCATCGCCCTGTTCATCGCCGTGATGGTGGTGCTCGGGTTGCCCGCGCTGTGGCAGGCCGTCATCGTCGCCGGCCTGGTGCCGGTGCTGGCCCGTTACGGGCGTCCCGCCGGCCGGCAGCTCATCCCCTCGGCCGTGGTGACGCGCCGCTACCGCCGGCTCAACAGCGACATCGTGCTGCGCGCCTACTACTCCGCCAATCTCGGCCACCCCGAGCGGCCGAACCAGCAGATCGAGTTCGGCGCCGCCATGGCGCGCGAGGGCAACGGTTCCAAGGTGCTGGTCAACCTGCCCTACGGCAAGACCTTCGATGACGCGGTCAAGGCCCGCCCGGCCATCGCCTCGGGGCTGGACGTGGCGCTGTCGCAGGTCACCATCTCGCGCGACCCCGAATCGCACCGCTCGCACTGGCTGTGGGTCGCCGACTCCGACCCCCTCGCGACGCCGGCCGGTCGCACGCCGCTGCTGGCCTGCAAGGAAACCGACATCTGGCAGCCCGCCCCGCTCGGCGTGGACGAACGAGGCCGCCCGGTCACGCTGCTCATGCTGTGGACGTCCATCCTGGTCGGCGCGCAGCCCCGGCAGGGCAAGAGCTTCACCGCCCGCCTCCTCGCCCTGTACGCGGCGCTGGACCCGTACGTGCGGCTGGAGGTCTTCGACGGCAAGGGCTCGCCGGACTGGCGCAAGTTCGCCCTGGTCGCCCACTCGTGCGGGTTCGGCTTCACCCTCACTCGCGACGGCGACCCGCTGGAGACGTTCGTGCAGATGCTGCGCGACCTCAAGGCCGACGTGCAAGCCCGCTACCAGAAGCTCTCTGAGCTGCCTGTGGACGTCTGCCCGGAGGGCAAGCTGACCCGCGACATCGCCCGCGACCCGAAGTACGGCATGCCCGTGCGCCTGGTCGTGATCGATGAGTGTCAGGAGTACTTCGACACCGGCGACAAGGAGCTGAACAAGGAGATCTCCGGGCTGTTGGTGTTCCTGGTCAAGGTGGCCCCGGCCGCCGGCGTCATCGTGTTGGACGCCACGCAGAAGCCCGGCGGGGTCGGCACCGGCGACGCCGCCACCGCCTTCACCAGCTTCCGCGACAACCACCAGGTCCGCATCGCGCTGCGCACCGGTTCCTGGCAGGTCTCGGACCTGGTGCTCGGCTCCGGCGCGAACTCCGAGGGCTTCGACTCCTCCACCCTGCTGCCCTCCTACAAGGGCGTGGGCATCCTGCGCGGCGCCGGCGACGACACGCCCACGGTGCGCTTCCACCTGGCCGACGCCGAGGACGCCGAAAAGATCCTCCTCGCTGCGCGCAAGCTGCGCGAACGCGCCGGCACGCTGTCCGGCATGGCCGCCGGCCAGGCCGCCGTGCGCGAGGTGCGCGACGTGCTGGCCGACGCCCGGTGCGTCTTCGAGGGCAGTGAGACCGGCCTGTCCTGGGCGCAGATCGCCGCCCGGCTGGCCGAACGCATTCCCGAGCACTACGCCGACCTCACCGGCGATGCGATCTCCGCTCAGCTTCGCGACCTGAACGTGCCCAGCGTGAACATCAAGCGCGACGGTCAGGTACTCAAGGGCGCCAAGCGTGCCGCCATCGAGGCCGCGATGAGCCGCCGCGACCAGACCGGAAGCTGACACCGGACCACCCATCGACCACCGGCCGTACCCCGCCGTTCGGGGCACGGCCGGTGGGACCGTTCGCCACACCCCTCGGGAGGGGGGCGGCACGGTAGCGGCTCACCCGCTACCGGTAGCGACCGCGCTACCCGCGCCGCTACCGCCCGCACCCTCTCTGATCAGCCTAAATACCCGCAGGTAGCGGGTAGCGGGCTGTCTCTGCCACGCCGGAAAACGCCCCTGGAGCGCTCACCATGACCCTCCCCGCCGCTACCGCTACCCCTCTCACCGCTACCGGCTCGCTACCGCCCATAGTCCTTCTGGGACTGCTGGCCGCGCTGTGGTTGCTCGGCTACGCCGCCGCCTGCGCCGCCGACCCGTTCGGCCGCTGCCGCCGCTGCAAAGGCCACGGCAAGACGCTCAAGCCCAACGGGCGCGTCAAGCGCTGGTGCCGCCGCTGCGACGGCACCGGCCTGCGCCTGCGCCTCGGCCGCCGCCTCTACAACTACCTGCGCCGCCTGCACCGCGCCAGCATCCACTAACCCCCAACGGAGTGCCACCGTCATGCACGCACTCATCCCACTGCTCTACATGGCCATCGTGATAAGCGGCCTGGCCTACCTGCTCCACTGCGCTCAGCGCCCCTACGTCCTGTGCTACTGCCGCACCCCGGACCCTGCCACCTGCCCCACATGCCAGGGAACCGGCATCCGCCTACGGCTCATCTGGCAGCTCCGCACTCGCACCCACCGCAACCGGTGACCCCCCTCGCCCCACTCAACCGCAGGAAGGAAGACCCGCCATGTCCGGCGAAACCACGATCACCATCATCGGCAACCTGACCGGCGACCCCGAACTGCACTACACGCAAAGCGGCGTGGGCGTGGCCGCCTTCACCATCGCCTCCAGCGCCCGCACCTACAACAAGGGTGTCGAGCAGTGGGAGGACGGCGAGGTGTTGTTCATGCGCTGCTCGGCGTGGCGTGACCTCGGCGACCACGTCGCCGAGTCCCTGACCAAGGGCACTCGCGTCATCGCCTCTGGGCGGCTGCGCCAGCGCACCTTTGAGACCGGCGACGGCGACCGCCGCACGGTCATGGAGCTGACCGTGGACGAGATCGGCCCGTCGCTGCGCTTCGCCACCGCCAAACCGCAGAAGGCCGCCCGCACCGGCGGCAACGGCCACGCCGGCGCACCCGCCGACCCGTGGGCCAGCGCCGCGCCCAACGGTGACAAGCCGCCGTTCTAGCCCTTCCGGTCTACGAGGGCGCATGCGGCCTCGGCGACAAGCCGCCAAGCACAACCGCCGAGGCCGCTCACCCTCCCCAATCACCACAGAGAAAGGCACCTGCCAGCATGACAGCCACCGCCCACAGCGGCTACCGGATCTACCAGGGGCTTGTCTCCCTGGACTGGCACAAGAAACGCGAGCACTGGGGCGGGGGACGCCGCCGCCCCTGCCGCTTCTGCCACCGCCCGAGCTTCCTGCTCGACGACGACAGGCGTCCCGTCCACAAGGTCTGCCTCGAACGGGCGCTGACCGCCGCCCTGCTCAGCGAGGCTGAAAGGCGGGCAGCATGACCCACGCTCTCACCCGCCTCACGTCGGGGTCGCTGTGTTCGGGCTATGGCGGCCTGGACCTGGCTGCGTCTGCCGTGCTCGGCACCCGCCTTCTGTGGATGGCCGACATCGACGACGACGCCGCCCGGGTGCTGGCCTGCCAGTTCCCCGGCGTGCCCAATCTCGGCGACCTGACCACCATCGACTGGGGCGCCGTCCCGCCGGTGGACGTGCTGACTGCCGGGTTCCCCTGCCAGGACCTGTCCTACGCCGGGCTTGGCGCGGGCATCAAGGAAGGAACGCGTAGTGGCCTGTGGTTCACCATCACCGACGCCGTCCGTGCGCTACGACCCCGTCTGCTCGTGCTGGAAAACGTGCGGGCCATCGTTACTCGGCGACCTGGTCTTGACGTCGTCCTCGCTGACCTTGCCCGCCTCGGGTTCGATGCGAACTGGGCATGTCTGCGAGCGTCCGACGTCGGCGCGCCCCATCAGCGTGAGCGCTGGTTCTGTCTCGCCTGGCCTGCTGGCGACGCCCACGGCGTGGCTGGGGAGGAGGGAAGCGCACTCGATCGGCGACCCGCAGCGGTGGACGAACCCCGATCGCTCCAACGAGCTGTCCGACCAGATCGCCTACCTGCTACTGCCGACCCCGCTGGCCAGCATGCAGGGACCATCCCGCCGGGAACTCGAAGCGGGCAACCCCCGGCGCCGGCTGGAGGCCGCGGTGGCGCTCCTGCCCACGCCCAGGGCGACGGACGGCACGAAGGGCGGCCCCAACCAGCGCGGGTCATCCGGGGACCTGATGCTGCCCTCAGCAGTGCACCAGATTGGGGCAAGTACGCCCCCGCCATCGCACGGTGGGCGCAAACGTCCGGCCACCCCGCACCCTGGCCAACTGAGCCTCGACGCGATGGACGACCCCGGCTGAGCTGCCGCTTCGTCGAATGGCTGATGGGCCTGCCACCCGGATGGGTGACCGACGTCCCCGGCGTCTCCTACACCAGCCGGCTACGCCTGCTCGGCAACGGCGTCGTCTGGCAGCAGGGCGCCGCCGCCATGCGCGCTCTGCTGCCTGGCCACCTGCATCACTACACCACGTCAACCGAGGTGATCGCCGCATGACCGCACCACATCGTCATGACATGACCGCCGCTGCCCTGGGCGCCGCCGCCCGAGGCTGGCCGGTCTTCCCTCTCGCCGTGGGCGACAAGGCGCCCCCGCGCGGCTTCACCGACTGGGAGACTCGCGCCACCTGTGACCCCGACCGTATCCGCGCCTGGTGGCAGCGCGCCCCCTACAACGTCGGCATCGCCACCGGCCCGGCTGGACTGGTCGTGATCGATCTGGACATCCCCAAGCCCGGCCAGCACCCGCCCCCAGAGTGGGACCTGCCCGGCATCGGTGACGGCGCCGACGTGTTCGCGCTGCTCTGCCACCAGAGCGGCACCACACCCAACCTGGAGACGCTCCAGGTACGCACTCGCCGTGGCGGCCTGCACCTGTACTACACCGCCCCGCCCAGCAGCCACCTGTCCAGCACCAACGGCAGCTTGGGATGGCTGATCGACACCCGCGCCTGGGGCGGCCTGGTGGTTGCCCCGGGCAGCATCGTCACCCTGCCGGACGGCGGCGGCCGGTACACCGTGCAGCACGCCGCCGCGCCCGCCCCGCTGCCCCCCTCCCTGTTCAAGCTGCTCACGCCTGCCCCGATTCCGGCCAAGCGGCCGGTGCACGTCCCCATCGCCGAGAGCCGCCATTCCGCCTACCTGCGCGCCGCCCTCGATCGGGAGATGGCGCATCTGGCCGCCGCTCAACCCGGCCAGCGCAACCGCGCGCTGTTCGGCGCCGCCGCCGCCCTCGGCGAACTCATCGCCGGCGGCGCGCTCCCCGAGCAGCCCGTCAAAGAGCTGCTTGAACAGGGAGGGGGTGACCTCGGACTGTCCCGCGGCGAAGTCGCACGCACCGTCGCCTCCGGACTGCGCCACGGCGCCCGCCGCCCCCGCCATCTGGCCGCCGCATGAACCTGCCCACGGGAGTTGTCATCATGACCCACCCACCCAACGGCGCGGCCCTGCTGGACC
>NZ_VCJS01000313.1 GCF_005893125.1 Nonomuraea basaltis
GCTGTGTATAAGAGACAGGTCAGGTGGTGTGTCATCAGGGTGATGGCGGCGATGGAAGGCAAGAGAGGGTCATAGCTGTGTGGCCGTGCGGATCAGCCCAGCGAGGGCGAGGGAGCGGCTGTGCGCGGGCCAGGCGATGTGGGTGACGACGGGGGGTGCGTCGGTCAAAGGGACGGCGGTGTGCTCGGCCCACAGCCAGGCGCGGGCGGAGTCGGGGAAGACGGCCACGGTGCGTCCGAGGGCGATCAGCTGGGCCAGCTGCGTCTGATCGTGGATCTCGGGGCCTGGGCCGGGTGGATACGTGCCGTGGCGGGACCAGCGGGCGAGCGGAAGATCGGGGATGTCGCTGACGTCGGCCAGGGACAAAGTCTTGTGCGCGGCGAGGGGGTGCCCGGCGGGCAGGATCGCGATCTGCCCCTCGGTCATCAGTTCCTCGCTGTCGAACCCAGCGAGGGAGTTGAACGGCGCGTGCATGAGCGCCACATCAGCGCGGCCATCGCGCAGCATTTCTTCCTGCTCACACGTGCCGCTCGGTAGCACCTCGATCTCGGCGGCGTCAGGCTCGGCCGCGTAGGCGTCGAGGAGCTTCTGCAGCAGCTCGTGAGACGCGGCGGCCTTCACCGCCAGCACCAGGCGGTGGCGGGGGTCACCTGGTCTGTCGGCGCCACCGGCGCGACGGGTGCGGCGAGCGGCGGCGGTGGTCGCGTCGAGGGCTGCGCGGCCCTCCTGCAGCAGTACCTGTCCGGCGCCGGTCAGGGAGACACCGCGGCGGTTACGTTTCAGCAGGGAGACGCCGAGGCGCCGCTCGAGCTGCTGGATCGCCCGGGACAGCGGTGGTTGGGCCATGCCGAGGCGCTCGGCGGCGCGGCCGAAGTGCAGTTCCTCGGCGACGGCCATGAAGTACCTCAACTCGCGGGTCTCCAAGGTGTCCACGGCCGCACCATACCTCACTGATACCTACCAGGTATGACAGGGCACTGTATCGGTGTTGGATGCGCCGCTCGTCCGCGAGCGAAGATCGACGGCATGAGCGAAACGAAGATCGCGCTGGTGACCGGCGCGAACAAGGGAATCGGATACGAAATTGCGGCCGGGCTGGGCGCCCTCGGGTACCGAGTGGGCGTGGGAGCCCGCGACGAGGCCCGGCGCGAGACCGCCGTTGAGAAGCTGCGCGCCGCCGGGGTGGACGCATTCGGGGTGCCGCTGGACGTGACCAGAGACCAGAGCGTCACCGATGCCGCGGACCTGATCGAACGGCAGGCCGGGCGCCTGGACGTCCTGGTGAACAACGCCGGTGTCTCAGGAGAGACGGGGCCGGGGTGGGTGCAGGACCCGACCACGCTCGACCTCGACATGGTCCGCACGGTCGTGGAGACCAACGTCATCGGTGTCATCCGGGTGACCAACGCGATGCTGCCGCTGCTGCAGCGCTCGGCGTCGCCACGCATCGTCAACGTCTCCAGTGCTGTCGCCTCCCTGACCCGGCAGGCGGACCCGGACATCGAGATCGGCCCCATCATGGCGGCCTACTCGCCGTCGAAGTCGTTCCTCAACGCCGTTACCGTGCAGTACGCCCGGCAGTTCGCCGGTACGAACATCCTGATCAACGCCGCCTGCCCGGGCCTGGTCGCGACCGACTTCACCGGCTTCCAAGGGCCCCGCACTCCTGAGCAGGGCGCAGCCACGGCGATCCGGCTCGCCGCGCTGCCCGACGGCGGCCCGACCGGTTCGTTCTTTGAGGACGACGGCGTCATCCCCTGGTGACCCCGAACCTGTCGTGATCATGCCGTAAGCCCTGCATGCCGCGCCGGTCGGGGGTGATCGGCGGGATACTTGTTCGGCTGGGTCCCGGACTGGGCGTCTGTGAGGGTTTTGTGGACGACGCCGACGGAGACCTTCACCCCGGCGGCGATGGTGCGGATGGATTCCCCGCGCCGGCGACGGTCGAGGATCGCGGCGCGTTTGTCGTCGTCGACCACGGGGCGGCGGCCTCCGACCTTGCCTTGCTTTCGGGCGGTCTCCAGACCGTTCTTGGTCTTGCGGACGATGTCGCGGCGGCGGTCCTCGGCCAGGGCGAGGGCCAGGTCGAGGATGAAGGAGCGTTCGGTGTGCTCGCCGACGGCGATGCCCTCCAGCACCTTGACGCCGACGCCTTGCTGGAACAGGTCGTTGAGGACGATCAGTCCTTCCAGGAGGTTGCGGCCGAGCCGGTCGACTTCCTGGACGGTCAGCAGGTCGCCTTCGCGGATGTAGGACAGCGCGGTGAGGAGGTCGGGCCGGTGCGATCGTCGCTCAAAGCGGCGTCGACTGGACCTTCGTCCGTCCCGCCCGCCTCCAGGACCAGCCGCCCACCGGAACCTACCGCGTCCTGGACGGCGCGAACCCCAAGGGCGGATGGAAGCTCACCCGCACGGACCTCGCACAGTTCATCGCCCGCGAGCTGAATGACCGCCAGTGGTCTCGCGCGGCCCCCACCCTCGCCCAGTGACCCCGCTGATCTGAGCTCCTCAGCTGGGGCTAGCGCTGTGCGCGTCCAGAGGCTGATTGCGCCTCGTCGCGTCGAAAGTTGAACCGCATCGTTCTGTGATGTGGCTGCTTCCCTACAGTTGATCGCCGGGCTTGTCGACGACCTTGGCGGTCATGCGTGCGGTCCACGCCAGAGGGGTGCCCGCCTTGACCGTGCGTGTCGCGCCGCCAGGAAGGTCGAAGGTGCGCTCGGCGACGCTCTCACCATACGTCCCAAGGAACCGGTAGTCCTGCGCGCTCACAATGATCTCGTAGCGCCCCGAGGCTCCCGTGTAGACGAACGCGGCCCCGTGGCGGCCCGCCGCGTCGATCGCGTCCTGCTTGACCGAAACGCCCTGGATCGTGGGCAGTGCCCGGAACAGCGCGGCCCGCACGTCGGCGACCAGCGGCTGGTCGCTCAGCAACTGGGAGATCGTCTGGAAGATCCGCTCCTGCCTGGTCGCGTCGGCGTCGTCGAACTCCGAGACAGGAGTGGTGTCGACGCTCGCCCCGATCCTGGCGATCATCTGCTCGGGGGTGACCGGCGCTCTGGCCAGGTCCGCGCCCGTGATGCCGGGGCCGACCTCATGGATGACGAGCTTGCCCCGTCCGTCGTCCAACGCGGTCTGCTTGCCGTCCATGCTGTGCCACGTCTCGAGGGTGACCCGCTTGCCGCGATCCACCTCGGGCTCCGGCTCCTTGCGGAGTGGAGCGATCGTCTGCTGCACGTACAGCCAGCGGCCCGTCGACGGCGTGATCTTGTACGGGTCGATCGCGGCGCTCCTGGCCGCCTTGTCGCCGAGCTCTTGAACGCTGGCGACCGAGGTGGTGGCAGGTTGTCCATCGCCGCGTACCGCGAGGATGCCCGCGCCGACGGCCAGCGCGACTGATGCGGCGAGCGTCAGACGCCAGGCCAGGCGCGGCCTGCGCCGCCTCGGCGCGGGCACCGGTGGCATGGGGACCGGCTTGCGGATGGCCTGTAGCAACCGGGTGCGCGCCGCCTCCTTCGCCTCGCCGGTGATCGCCGGGGTGGCCTCGAGGAACCGTCCGAACTCGTCCATCATGCGTCCTCTCTCGTCTGATAGCCGGTGCCAAGGGCGGCCCGCGCCTGTTTGCGGGCCCGGTGCAGGCGCGAGCGCACGGTTCCGATCGGGATTTCGAGCGCCTGCGCCACCTCCTCGTAGGCCAGTTCTCCCAGCGCCACCAGCAGCAGCACGTCGCGATCATTGCTGGCCAGGCCCGTCAGCGCCCCTGCTAGCCGGCGGTCCTCGGCCTGCGCGGCGACGCGCCCGATCACCGCGTCGGCCATCGGCTCCGGCGGTGGCTCCGCACCGGTACGCGCCAGCGCCCGCAGGAACCGCTCCTCATCACGCCGCTGCCTGGCGATGAGGTTGGTCGCGATGCCGTACAGCCACGGCCTGGCCAGCGGCTGCGTGTGATCGTAGGAAGGGCGGCAGCGGAAGGCGGTCAGGAACGTTTCCGCCACGATGTCGTCGGCGGCCTGCACGCCCAGCCGCCGCGCGACATAGCGGTGGATCTGCTCGACGTAGCGGTCGAACACTCCGGCGAACTGCTCCGGGTCGTCGATTGACCGGCGAATGAGCTCGGCGTCGTCCGCCTCGACCATCTCCTCCGGTGGGGTTCGTGTCATGCCTGCTGTTTCCCGATGGGACGAATCGAGTTCTCGACGGCCACGAGCCCGGTGCGTGAACCTGTCCAGGGCCTGCGGGCAACAACGGGCCAGACGATCTCCCTGCGCCCGAGAGGCTCACGATGACCTTACGCAATTGGCTCATGGCCGCGCTGCTGGCGGGAGCGGCCGCTGCCACCCCCACGCCCTCACCCGCGGCTCATGCCGGCACCGGCACGTCGAGCAGTGTGACATTGATCACTGGCGACCGGGTCGTGGTCGCCGGCAACGGTTTCCGCGTAGCTCCCGGTCCTGGCCGGCAGGTGGACTTCACCAGCCAGATGCACCAGGGCCACCTGTACGTGATCCCGTCCGACGCCCGGACGTTGGTCGCCGAGGGGGCGCTTGACCGGCGGTTGTTCGACGTCACACAGCTGCTGGCCTGGCGATACGACGACGCCCGCAGATCCGACATCCCCCTGATCGCCCAGTCGGTGCAGGTGCCCACGGCCGCCCGCCAGGCTCGGTGGCTGGCTGGCGTCGGCATGAGCACGCTCCGCGTGCCCAAGGCGAGCGCGGGCCAGGCGTGGAAGGACCTGACCAGCGGCGCCCGTGCCCTGGGCACAGGGAGCACGAAACTCTGGCTGGACGGCCGCCGCTCCTTCGACCTCGATCAGAGCGTCAAGCAGATCGGCGCGACCGAGGCCTGGAAGCTCGGCCTGACCGGCAAGGGCGTCACCGTGGCCGTACTCGACTCCGGCTACGACCCCGACCACCCAGATCTGAAGGAGGCGGTGGCCTACGAACGCAACTTCAGCGAGGACCCTGACATCCGCGACACCCTCGGCCATGGCACCCACGTCGCCTCGACCGTCGCCGGAGCCGGGGAGAAATACCGGGGCGTTGCGCCTGACGCGGAGCTGGCCATCGGCAAAGTCGGCGGCACCGACGGCGTCGCTGACTCTGCCGTCCTGGCGGGCATGGAATGGGCCGCCCTCGAGATCAAAGCCAAGATCGTCAACATGAGTATCGGCGGGCCCGACACCTTGGATCTCGACCCCTTGGAAGAGGCCGTGAATTCCCTGTCGGCGCGGACAGGCACGCTGTTCGTCATCTCTGCTGGAAACGACGGGCGGCCCGCCACGGTATCGAGCCCCGGCAGCGCCGACGCCGCTCTCACGGTCGGCGCGGTCGACAGGTCGAACCGGATCGCCGACTTTTCCAGTCAAGGACCGCGGCAAGGCGACCATGCGATCAAGCCGGACATCACCGCGCCGGGCGTGAACATCGTCGCCGCGGCAGCCGGTGGCGCCTACCAGACGCTCAGCGGCACGTCGATGGCCGCGCCGCATGTGGCGGGAACCGCCGCGATCCTGGCCCAGAAGCACCCCGAATGGACTGGCCGGCAGCTCAAGGCGGCGTTAATCGGCAGCGCGTCGCCCTCGGCCGATGCGACGCCGTACCAGCAAGGCACCGGCCGTGTGGATGTGGTCCGCGCCGTTGAGCAGCAGGTCGTGGCCCTACCGGGTGATCTGTGGGCCGCCTTCCCCTGGAACGGCCAAGATGAGCGGGTGGCCACCAGGACCCTCACCTACGCCAACGCCGGCGCCACCCCAGCCGCTCTCGACCTCACCGTCGAAGGGGAGACGCTGAAGCTGTCCACCCAACGACTGGAGGTGCCCGCGAAAGGCGAAGCGTCGGTCACACTCACCATCGATGCCAGCCAGAAAGCGCCAGGCGACTACCCCGGCGTCGTCACCGCCACGTCCGGTGAGACCATGATCCGCACGCCGTCCGGCGCGTACGTCGAACCCGAGTCGTACAACGTGAGCGTCACCGTCATCAGCAGGGACGGCAACCCCGCCCATCCGTACGTCCAGCTGTACGACCCGAAGACCGGCGCTTTCCACGAGCTCGCCTTCCAGGACGGCATCGGCAAAGCCCGCCTGCCAGTGGGCAATTGGAACCTCTATGCCGACATCAGCGACCGGGAGACCGGGAAGACCGTCGCGCACACCGCGGTGCGCATCGCCGACCGCGACCAGCAGCTGGTCGTGGACGCGCGCAAGGGAGAGCCGGTACGGGTCACCCTGGACGATCCAAGCGCGGCCCCGCAACGCGGCCACATGCTGAACCTGGCACACGGCACATGGGGCATCGCGCAATTCTCAAGCGAGGACCCCAACACCAGGCTCTTCATCGTCCCCGCACGCCAGGAGGGCCTGCGCTACCTCCTCAGGACCATCTGGTCCAGCAAGGACGCCGTGCCGAGCCCGTACATGTACGATCTCGCCGACCACCGCACCGGCGGCCTGCCCGAAGATCCCACGTACACCGCCAGGCAGAAGGACCTCGCCAAGGTGAGCGCAACCTTCCGCGCGTCCGGCACGGCGGCCACCGGCGTGCCCCTCAGCGGACCGCGCTTCCGCGCCGACTGGCCGGTGTTCCTGGCATCGCCGCCCCATGACCTGGACCTGCCCGGCAAGCTCACCTATTACCGGACGCCCGGCCTGATCTGGGACAGCATGCTCGAACTCGGCGCCTCCACACTCGCCGACAACGGCCAGGCGATGAAGCCCGGACAGCACACCCGGCAGACATGGAACGTCGCGGTGACCGGTCCGGCAACCGCCGGAATTCGCGGCAGCCGTACCGGGGACACGTTGACCTTCTCCGCGGTCGGGCTGTTCACTGACCGCGTCCCCGGCAGGGTCGGAGCGGACGGTGCGGCCACCGGCACCGCCACCCTCAGCGGGAACGGGCACGTGCTCGCCGAGGCGAACCTCGCCGACTGCGTGCTCGACAAGCGGGAAAGCTGCCGCCTCCAAGCCATGCTGCCGGCAGCGTCCGCCACCTACACGCTGCGTGCGTCCATGCGCAGGCAGGTGCCGTACTCCGTGCTCTCCACGGCGGTGGAAAGCGTATGGACGTTCCGGTCGGCGCGTACGGAAACGAAGCGGCCGCTGCCGCTGATGGCGGTTCGCTACGCGCCCGGCGGACTCGACGATCTCAACCGCGCCGGGCCCGGCTCACTGACCGAACTGCCCATCAGGGTCGAGGGAGCTGCCTCGACGCTCAAGCTGGAGCTCTCCTCCGACGACGGCACGAGCTGGCGTGCCATTCCAGTCCATCGCACCGCGACGGGATGGACCGCCATGGTGCCGAACCCGCGCACGCCCGGATTCGTCTCGTTGAGGACAACGGCCAACGGCGCGTCCGGCACCACCCTTACCCAGACGATCATCCGAGCCTACGCCGTCGGTCCAGGCTGATCGCGATGCATCGATATCAACCACATGTCCGTCGTCACCAAGGAGGTCGTCGAAGCCGCCCGCAAGAACCTCGTCATCGGCACGATGTGACTTTGGCAGTCACCCCGTCACCCAAACCCTAGCCCCACCAGACCACCTCCTCTGAAGGCTGTTGTCCTCCACGTTTCAGCTTTCGCCGTGCGAGGGGACAACGGCCTTCAGCTCGCGCTCACCGATACCGCTCCCGGCGACGGCAAGTAGTCCATCACACCGGTTCGCTACTCTCTCCCGTGATCATCCGCCCGGCGAGAGGCTAAGGAAACCGCGCTCGCGCTGGTCGCAGCGGGTTTCGACGTGGCCGGCACAGGCCGCGACACCTCGCGCGTCACCCCGCTCCACGGTGTGACGTTCCTCGACCTCGACGTGGTCAGTGACAAGTCGGTCACCGCCGCGGTCCAGCAGGTGATCGAGCGGTTCGGGCGGATCGACGTCCTGGTCAACAACGCCGGCATCGGCTCGATAGGTGCGGCCGAGGAAACCTCCGTCGCGCAGGCCCAGGGCGTCTTCGACATCAACGTCTTCGGGGTCATGCGCATGGTGAAGGAGGTCCTGCCGCACATGCGCGCCCGGGGACGCGGGCGCATCATCAACCTCTCGTCCGTACAGGGGTTCATCCCCGCTCCCTACATGGCCGTCTACGGCGCGTCCAAGCATGCGGTCGAGGGCTACCGGGTCTTCGTCAACCTTCCCCGCTGGGGCGACGACGTCCCGTTCACCGTCGCCGAACTGCGGGGCGGGAAGCCGGTGGCCTACCCCGACGCCGAGGTGAACCGCGAGGACGCCTCTGACCTGGCCGGGCACTTCCAGTCGGTGCAGAGCGTTGTCGTCGACCCAGCCGACCGGCTGACCGATTTACCCGACGCGACCACGTCGCCAGACCTCCCGAGGTCATCTACGAGACCACGCGTAGCGCGCCAGGGTGGCGGCCGGTGAGCTGATCGAGTACAGCAGAGGCGGCTTCGTCGGCGGAGAGGTAGACCAGCATGCGCTGCTCGTCGGCGTCGGGTAGCTCCAGCGTCTCGAAGGCCAGTCGCAGCTCGCCCGCCTCGGGATGGTCCCCGGGCAGGGCTATTCCTTGATGACGTTGTCGCGTGGACCGCCGTAGACAGGGTTCCTGTCGAAGCGCTTGTCGGTGACGAGCAGGCGGATCAGTCCCGGGTTGCGGATGGACTCCTCCGCCTCCCAGACGATCCAATTGTCGCCGACGTGTTTGGTCTGCGTGCGGAGTACGCCGTAGCCGCCCGGGTTGTCCGGCGCAACCGCCATGATCAGATACTCGACCTTCAACCCGTGCCTCTTGAGTTCGGGCAGGACATCGCCGACGGTCTTCTCGTCCACCCGGAAGCCGGCGAGCGAGCGGCCCTTCGTGGTGGCCAGCCGGTAGTCGGACTTGGCGAACTTCTTCGGCTCGTGTGACGTGTCGGGCACGAGAACGCAAGGGGCGACCGGGCCGCTCATGAGGATCGTGCTGGTGCTGTGGTCGTTGATCGTCCAGACGAACGTCTGGCCGGGCTTGAAGAGCTTGGTGTCGATCCGCATCTGCCAGCCAAGGCTGTGTTCCTCCCCGGGGATGTTCTCCGGCACGGAGTACAGGCCGCGGGGAATGTCCCGTACATGGGTTCCGCGTGGTTCCTCGCACCACTTGCCCGGGGGCGCGTAGTCGACGATGGCCGGGACGTTGAGCTCCTTCAACCGCTTCGCCAGCCCCGCCTTGTCGCGGAAATCCCGGACCTGGACGTACACGACACCGTCGGGTTCCTTGGTGACCGCGTAGGAAGGGGTGCCGCTCTCCTTCAGCAGGCTCGGCCCCACCACGATGCCCACGGCGAGCAGCCCCGCGCCCGCCAGCCCTAGGGCCAGCCGCTGGACAGAGCGTTGGGCAGGGCGCCGGCGGGGGCGGACGGCGGACGGGCCGGGCTGCTCGGCGGCGATTGAGGCCAGCAGCTTCCGCGCCCCCACATCGGAGGCGTGCCCTCCCGGCTTGCCCGGTTCCACCCGGGCCAGCGCACGCGTGATCTCGTCGATGTTCTTCATCACAGATGTCCCTCCGCGGGGGCCAACCGGCTTTCCGATGTGAAGTGCACGTCCGCCTCGGCGAGCGCGCGGGCGAAGCGCCTGCGGGCGCGGTGGAGTCTGATGCGTACGGCGTTGCGCGACATACCGAGCACGGTGGCGATCTGCTGTCGGTCCAGTCCCTCCCAGGCGACCAGGGATAACACCTCCCGATCTGTGTCCGGTAAGGCCCGGAAGATCTGCGCGATCGCCGTCAGCTCGACCCCGCTGTCGGGCGCGGCCTGGTACAGGTCGGCCATTTCGGCATCGAGCTCCACACTGAGGGCCTGGCGGCGCACCTCGACCCGATAGTGGTTGGCCAGCACCTTGCGCGCCACGCCATACAGCCACAGCGTGGCCTGCTCTCCGTCCGGCACTTCGCCCATCCGCCGCCAGGCGATGGCAAAGGTTTCCGCCACGACGTCCGCCGCATCCTGCGGCGAGTGGCAGCGACGGGCCGCGTACGCCGTGATCTGGCCATACGTCTCCCGGTAAACGGACTCGAACCTGGCCAGCTCACTACCCACGGGCTGGTCCCGCGTCCGGTCTCCTCGGCATCCCCATGGCCGCCTCCTTCATAGCTTTGATTTACGGACATCTGTGCCTATGTAGGAAGTCGGGCCATCATTTCGTGCCAGGGCGGAGAGATTTCGCGGCTATCCCGCCGCAGCGAAGGGCCGAACTCCGGATGGCCGTCGGAGATCTCGGCGACCTGGACCGGGACGCGTCGGTCGAAAGGGTCGCCTACGTACGGCTCGACCACCCGGTGTTCCGCCAGCGGGAGGCGCAGGTGCAGACCGCCTTGGGGCGGCGGTTGCCCTGGTCGGTGACGCAGTTCACGGGGCTGCTGGTCTCACTGCTGTGCCCGCCGCGCTAATGGATGAACGAATCCAAGGGTTCGCAACAGTGCTTGTTTGAGTGTGTGTAGGTGTGTATGAGGTGACAGGAGTTGCTGTCGGAGCTGGTGGTGATCCTTGCGGGGTGGGCGCAGGTGCAAGATACAGCCGACCCCCGTGACGTCGGTGGCCTGTAGACCGCCGGCAAAAAGGGACGTGAATCGCTCGAATGTTCTACCCCACCGGGTCAAGTATCAGTAGTCTTACGGTCACGTTCGGTAAGAATCGGGAGGTGGGCGGGGGACATGCGGCCGGATCTGGGCGCCGGTGATCGGCCTCGGGTGATCTCGCGGGCTTCCCGCCGTTTCGTGCGGGGCTGCGTGCGCCCGCTCTGGCGCGGGGCCGAGCGTGGCTGAGCTGCGGGCGATCGATGCGCCGTTCGTCGCTGCCGGGCCGTCGGGGGTGGCGGTCCGGGATCGTCTCAAGGGGCTGACCGTCCAGGACGAGAGCGTGCTGCAGTCGGTGGGGGCGCATCTGGGCGCGCTGGCCTCAAGGGATCTGGCGGTGCGCTGCCGTGACGGGCTGGCCCACAGCGCCGAGCGGTGGGCGGCCCGCAAACGGGAATTGACGCCGCTGTCGTCGGCGCGGTGGGCGGGGGCGATCACCAAAGCCGTCCACGATCAGTGGGCGCTGGCTCGGCGCGGGCAGGCCGACCACCTGCGCAGCCTGGAGGCGGGGGTCGCGACGATCGCGCATCGGCTGTCGTTGCCGGTGGGGCAGAAGGGCACCAAGAACGCCCCCGGTGGGTACCGTTCGCGGCAGGAGTGGTTCGCCAAGTCCCGCCGCCTGCACGTGCTCAAGGACCGGCTGGCCGCGGTGCGGGCCGACTGGCGGGCCGGGCGGGTGCGCATCGTGCGGGGCGGCAAACGCCTGCTGAACACCCGCCACCACCTGCAGGCCGCAGGCCTCACCGAAGAGCAGTGGCGGCAGCGGTGGCAGGCCAGACGGTGGTTCCTGCAGGCCGACGGGGAGTCGGGCAAGCGGTACGGCAACGAGACCATCCGCGTCAGCCCAGACGGGCAGGTGAGCCTCAGGCTGCCGGGGCCGCTGGCGCACCTGGCCAACGCGCCGCACGGCCGGTACGTGCTGTCGGTACGGGTGCGGTTCGCGCACCGGGGCGCCGACTGGGCCGACCGCGTGCACGCAGGCCGGGCGGTCGCCTACCGCATCCACCTCGACCTGCAGCGCGGCCGCTGGTACATCACCGCCTCCTGGCAGATTCCGCCCGCCCCGGCCATCCCCCTG
>NZ_VCJS01000314.1 GCF_005893125.1 Nonomuraea basaltis
AAGAGACGGGGTGAGGTGAGGGTCATGCGGGGCTCGCGGTCCAGTCGGCGAGGCGCTTGCGGACCCAGTCCGACACGGGTGTGATGCCGCCTTCGGTCTTCAGGGCGGTGAAGGCGACGGGCAGGTCGCCGCGCTGGGCTTTGGCGTCGCGGGCCATGCCCTCCAGGTCGACGCCGACGTAGGGGGCGAGGTCGGTCTTGTTGATGACGAGGAGGTCGGCGGTGGTGATGCCGGGGCCGCCCTTGCGGGGGATGTCGTCGCCGCCCGCGACGTCGATGACGAAGATCTGGGCGTCGACGAGGCCCTTGGAGAAGGTCGCGGTGAGGTTGTCGCCGCCTGACTCGACGAGGATCAGGTTGAGCGGGCCGAGCTGATCCTCCAGATCCTCGACGGCTTCGAGGTTGGCAGAAATGTCGTCGCGGATGGCGGTGTGCGGGCAAGCCCCGGTCTCGACCGCCGCGATGCGCTCGGCGGGCAGGACGGCCTCCCGGAGCAGAAATTCGGCGTCCTCACGGGTGTAGATGTCGTTGGTGACGACGGCGATGGACACCTCCTCGCGCAACGCGCGGCACAGGGCGGCGACGGTGGCGGTCTTGCCGGTGCCGACCGGCCCGCCCAGGCCGATGCGCAGGGCGCGGCGGCGGACGTCGGGGCGCTCGGTGGAGGAGCCGCCGGGGCCGTCGGTGTGGCCCTCGGGAAAGGCGTCGCTGTGGTGGAGGTGCATGAGTGCTCCGGGTGGTCGAACGAGTGGTGCGGTGGTCAGGAGGCGGCGTTCGGGTTACAGGCGAGGTCGGGGTCAGGAGGCGAACAGGCGTGCCGGGCGGGCGGCGTGCTGTTCGGCGGTGATGTCGAGCAGCGGCGCCGAGACGGCGGGCAGCGCGTCAAGGCCGTCAGCGTGGACACGCTGCGCGGCTTCGGCTGCCTGCGCGGCGACGTGATCGATGTCGGCGGCGAGGCGGGCGAGGATGGCGATGGCGTCGAAGGGGTCCAGCCTGAGCAGGCGGACGGTCGCGGTGGCCGGGGCGCTGACGCTCTCGTACGCCGCCACGTACGCGGCGTCCAGCGCGGTCAGGCCTGCGGAGCGGGCGGTGAGGCCGAGGACGACGGGCTGGTGAGCGCCCCGCGGCCGGGCCGCAGCCAGGGCGTCGAGCTCGGCCGAAGGCCAGGTGGCTCGGGCGGCCCGCAGCATTTGCCGTCCGAGCCTGCGCGCACTCTGGCGCAGGGCGGGAGCGGAGGTGCGGGCGTCGGCGGCCTCGTCCAGCAGGAGCGGGTCGTATCCAGCGGCGGCCGCGGCGGCGAGACCCGCCGCGACCAGACCGCTGGTGTGCAGCCGGCCGCGGCAGAACTCCTCCAGGCTCGTGACGTCGCGGACGCGTCCCGCGGTGACAGCGGATTCGGCCCCGCCGGAGTGGGCGTGCCCTCCGGCGGGGAAACGGCCGTCGGCCAGGACGAGCAGTGCGGCACGGTTCATCGTGCGTGGCTCACCTTTCGTTCACGGTGCGGTCGTTCACGGTGCGGCGGTCAGAAGAGGAAGTAGCGCTGAGCCATGGGCAGTTCGGTGGCGTAGTCTCGCTCGACGAGTTGGTCGTCGATCTCCGTCTTCACGTCCTTGGCCTTTGCTCCGCCGATCTCCACCTCGAACGTGTCGGGATCGATGCGGATGTCGGGGCGGGTGTTGTTCTCCCGCATGTTCTCTTTGAAGACCTCGCGCGTGTTGCGGATGGGCCTGAACTCCTTGCTCACCTTGAGCTCGTCGAGCAGGCCGGCCTTGATGGCGTCTGCGGTGACGAAGTTGACCGAGTTGGCGGCAGGTGCCTGGCCGGTCGCGCCGAACACGGCGCGGGGCAGGACCGGCTGCGGGGTGGTGATGGAGGCGTTGGCGTCGCCCACCTGCGCATAGGCGATCTGGCCGCCTTTGATGACCCGATGCGTCTTGACGCCGAAGAACTTCGGCTCCCACAGCACCAGGTCGGCGAGCTTGCCCACCTCGACCGAGCCGACCTCGTGGTCGATGCCGTGCGCGATCGCCGGGTTGATGGTGTATTTGGCGACGTAGCGGCGGGCGCGATGATTGTCGGCCCCGTCGTCGCCGTCCAGGGAGCCGCGCCTGGCCTTCATCACGTGCGCGGTCTGCCATGTCCGCATGATCATCTCGCCGATGCGGCCCATGGCCTGGGCGTCCGACGACATGATCGAGATGGCGCCGAGGTCGTGCAGGATGTCCTCGGCGGCCATCGTGGAAGGCCGGATCCGCGACTCGGCGAAGGCCTTGTCCTCCGGCAGCTCCGGGTTCAGGTGATGGCAGACCATCACCATGTCGATGTGCTCCTTGACCGTGTTGACGGTGAAGGGCCGGGTGGGGTTGGTGGAGGCGGGCAGCACGTTCCGCAGGCTCACCATGGTGATCATGTCCGGGGCGTGGCCGCCGCCGGCGCCCTCGACGTGGAAGACGTGGATCGGGTGGTCGCCGATGGCCTTGATGGTGTCGGCGACCGCGCCGGCCTCGTTCAGCGAGTCGGCGTGCAGGGCGAGTTGGGCACCGGTCTCCTTGCACACCTCCAGGCACCTGCGCAGCACGGCGGGAGTGGCGCCCCAGTCCTCGTGAATCTTGAAGCCGAGGACGCCCGCCTTCACCTGGTTGCGGAGTGATTCTGTGGACATGGTGCTGCCCTTGCCGAGCAGCCCGATGTTGACCGGGAAAGCGTCCAGCGCCTCAAACGCCCTGGCGATGTGCCAGGAACCGGGCGTGACGGTGGTGGCGGTGCTGCCCTCCGCGGGGCCCGTGCCGCCACCGACCAGGGTGGTGACGCCGGCGGCGAGCGCCTCGTGGATCTGCTCGGGGCAGATGAAGTGGACGTGGGTGTCGACTCCGCCCGCAGTGAGAATCTTGCCGTTGCCCGCGATGACCTCGGTCTCAGGACCGATGAGGAAGTCCGTGGCCCTCCCGTGGCCGTCGTGGAGCGGGTCCATGGTCTCGTCGTTGTAGGCCTTGCCGAGCGCGATGATCCGGCCGTCGCGGATGGCGATGTCGGCCTTGACGACACCCCAATGGTCCAGGATGACGGCGCCGGTGATGACGGTGTCGGGGGGCTGCGGGGCGCCGGGCTCCGCGGAGTCGCGCGGAGCGCAGGACTGGCCCATCGACTCGCGGATCACCTTGCCGCCGCCGAAGACGACCTCGTTGCCGCTGCGTCCAGGACCGCCGGACCAGTCCTCGGTGACCTCGATCCGCAGGTTGGTGTCCGCCAGGCGGATGCGGTCACCGGCCGTGGGGCCGAACCTGTCGGCGTACTCGACGCGGGTCAGGGGCTTAGGCATCGAGGGGACCTCCGACCTCGCCGCGCAGGCCCGCGACAATGCGCTTGCCCTCAATGGGCACGAGCTCCACTTCCCGCGGGCACCGGGGTTCGAACCGGATGGAGCTGCCGGCAGCGATGTTCAGCCGCCTGCCGTAGGCGTCGGCGCGGGGCTCGAATTCGAGACGGGGGTTGGCCTCGTAGAAGTGGTAGTGGGAGCCGACCTGGATGGGGCGGTCGTCAGTGTTGGTGACGATCAGAGTCGTGACGTCACGGCCGACGTTGAAGGCCACGGGCTCGGTGTCCTGGGGATGGTCGATCTTCCCGGGATGAACCAGCGCATCCGTGCCCGCCTCCGGGAAGGGGTTGCGGATGGTGACCAGTTTGGTGCCATCGGGGAAGGTGGCTTCGATCTGGATGTCGGAGATCATCTCCGGGACGCCCTCCATGACGTCATTGCGGTTGAGCACCTTCGGGTCCGGGGGGCGCATGAGCTCGTCGACGGATTTGCCGTCCCGGGCTCCTTCGAGAACGTACGCGGTCAGTAGCGCGACCGCCTCTGGGTAGTTGAGCAGAACCCCTCGCTGTTTACGCTTCCAGGCCACGTCCGCAGCCACATGAATCATGAGACGTTCCTGCTCATGCGGAGTCAGATGCATCCCCGCCCCCTCGCCTTCGCTCTGCCCCGGGCTCTGTCCCGGGGGCACCAATGGTGCGGACGCCGACACAACCGGCCTTCAGCCATGCGGCGGCCGTCCGCTCACTCCAGGCGGGAGTCGACGCCCTCACCCCTGCGCCCACAGGAGCGCCAGTTCAGCCTGGTGACCCGCAAAGCGGCCCAGAGCCCTGGCAGATCAGCACCCCGTGGTACACCGAGTAACGTAATGCATACTCACTGTGACATGACGTGATGGCGAGCGTCCATTACCCCGTGACACAGAGTTGCCATGACCTGTCACTCTGGGAGGCGATCGATTGTGGCCGGCGAGGCAGGCCAGGCCTCGAGGCGGCGCTGGCCGACGGGCCGTAGCGCCCATGGCAGCAGCGGCTCCACCACCCGGCCACCGCGTATGGGTCAGGTCGGCGCGCCCCGTCACCGGTATGGTGGCCCCGGAGGTCCGCTACGTCGGCCGCTGGCAGGCGGTGTGAAACTTTCACGTCGATCCCGCTGCCTCTCATTGCTTGACCTGCGATGGTGAGGATTTCTTTCTCGCTGGTGTTTCCTCTGGTCGGGTGCAGACTTACGGTGACTCCGCTTCCCGTTGAAACCGGTCTCGGCCGCGTCGGAATTTCGTCGAAGCGCTTCGATGCACCGGATTCGACAATGTGGTGCCCGCCATCGGCGGACAACAGCGGAAAGGGAGATCATGCTCAGGATGCTCCGCCTCTTCGTCTCGGCATCCATGCTCGTCGCGCTCGTCGGGGTGCTCGCTCAGCCGGCCCAGGCCGCCGTCTGGTCCTCGTCGGACCGGTGGGGCACCTGGACCAACGGCGGCTACACCCTTTACAACAATATCTGGGGCAGCGGTGCCGGACCACAGACAATCTGGGCAAATTCGTACAGTAACTGGGGTGTCTGGGCGAACCACCCCAACACCGGTGGCGTCAAGTCCTACCCCAACGCCACCAAGAACGTGAACCGGCGGCTCAGCGCTCTCGGCAGCGTGACCAGCAGCTTCAACGTCACCGTGCCGAATGGCGGCGCCTACACGAGCGCGTACGACATCTGGTGCGACGGCCACACCTACGAGATCATGCTCTGGATGAACAAGTACGGCCCGGTGGGCCCGATCGGGTCGCGACAGACGAGCGCCTCGGTGGGCGGCCACAGCTGGGACGTCTACCGCGGCTCCAACGGGTCCAACCAGGTGTTCTCCTTCGTGCGGCAGGGCAACGTCAACTCCGGGACCGTGGACATCAAGGCAGTCTTGAATTGGCTCCGGTCCAGGAACTGGTTCGGTGACGTGACGCTTGGCGACGTCCAGTTCGGCTACGAGATCACGTCGTCCAGTGGCGGGATGGACTTCCGTACCAACAGCTTCTCGGTTTCGGCGAGCTGACTTCGGCGGACCGATATGCCGTGGGCGGCCGAGTCGATCTCCCCACTCGGCCGCCGGCGTTCCACCAAGGCCTGTAGATCTGGGTACCGCGCCACGGCGCAGGCCGGTGGGTTTGGTGATGACGGCGAGCCAGGACCCCCCGGGTTGGGGGAAGGCGGTCTGGTACCCGCCCGCGCTGTCGCGGCCGAACCCGGCGACGTTGGCCTCGGTGTCGGGCAGGTCCACGACGAACCCGTCGATCGCCATCACCCGCCGGCGGTTCAGCCACGCGCCCGGCGTCGACTCGGTTGCCGCGGGCCGGGCGATTTGCTGGATCGGCAAAACTCGCGGGGGAGGGCGGTGTTACTTGATCATGCGAAAGCGGGGGTGGGAGAGCCATGAGGCGAGGAACTCCGCGTCCCCGACGTGCGTGATCCACGGCGTCCCCCGCGCCGTCTCGTACCGCATCGACCAGACCCTGCCCTCGAGGCCGCCGACTGCCGCGTCCAGACCGGCGATCGTTCGCTCGATCTTGCCGGGGTCCTCGGTGAGGTAGTCGATCCCCTGTGGTTGCCCGACCGCGTCGAGGGCGCCGCCGAAGTCGACCAGGGCGGCATGATCGCGGGCCAGGGCGAGGCAGACCCGTCCGAGCACCAGATGGTCGACGGGCCGGTTGACCATCGCGCAGACCTCGATCTGCTCGCCCGGACGGTAACCGATGCTCTCGGCGAAGCCGGGGAAGTCCTCCTCGAAGCCCTCGTAATCGGGCCACGGCGCCCGGTCGATAAGGAACCGGCCCGCGTCGGTAGCGCTGTCCGGCGCGCCGATCGCAGCTGGCGCGCGCAGGAACCATCCGCCGTCGTGGGGCGCGAAGACCTCGTTCAGCCAGCGGTCGAAGGCTGCGGCGTCCGCACCGGTCAGCGCGGCGGGCAACAGGACCGATGCGACAGGACCCGCCACGGCCGCCTCCCTGACGATCTCGGCATCCGGCTCACCTTATTGGGGACGTGCCTTGACCTAGGAAAAGCGCAGAAAGCAATTCTCTGCTGGTGAGACCAGAGCCTGAGCCGGCCACCCGCACAGGCCACCGACCCGCCCTCCGATGATCGACAGACGCTCTTCAGCTATTCCGTCTTTCGGCCCTGATCTGGCCGTTGGCAACGTCCCAGCATTTGTCGCGGAATCAATTCTCCGGGGCTTGGAAGGTGAAGCTTCAATCATGCGGTTACGGGGATTTGCCGCGCTCGCGGCATGCCTGGCCGGTTGCCTCGCCGCCTGTTCCACGGTGTCCGGCGCAGGCGCCGGACAGGCCACGGGGGAGCGCGCACCGCGCATCCTGCGGGCGGACGGTGACGGGGCGGTGGTGTTCGATCCCGGACAGGCCACGATCAGCGGCTTCGTCCGGACCGGCGCCCGGGTGTGGCGGAACGCGGCGATCGCCGAGACGGCGACCGACATCGTCTGCCTCGCCCGCTGCCCGGCGACCACCTGGTCGACCGGAAGCGCGAAGAACGGCACCGGCAGCCACGACCCCAGCCAGACCGTGCAGGTGTCGGGGAGCTGGAACACCTACGGGCGCTTCCACTTCATCTTCGACATCAACAACGCGACCGACCCCGACTGCCACGCGACGACCAGCCGCTTCTGATCAGCCCACCAAGGGCCTGACAGGGCTCCCTCCGGAATCGCCGGCGGGAGCCCTGCACCCAGAGGAGTTACGGTCGCTCCGGCGCCGTCTCACCACCGACACCCGCTACACCCTGCTCGGCCTCCCGGCGGGCGTCGCGTCCTTCGCCGTCACCGTCGCCGGGGTCTCGGCGGGTCTGGGCAGCGCTGTCGCCGTCACGCCCCTTCTTGGGGCGGGCAGGAGCGCTGGTAGGGCTGGTTCGGGAAGTATGTGCTCGAGGCAGGGCCCGTCGGAGGATCCGTGGGGCCCTGCCGCACTCGACGGCGCGACTCAGGCCGTACCCGTACAGCCGGCTTTCCTTTGAGCTACAACTGACGCAGCACCTGCATGGCATCCTTCTCGATGCGCGAAAGATCGTGGAGGATGACGCCGGCCTGCTCGAGGTAGCCCGCGTCGCCGCTCTCCCCAGCCTTCGCGATCAAGGTGGACACGTCCGTCCACAGGACGGCGGCCTCGGCGTACAGCCTGTGACCGGCGCGGAGGTTGCCGTCGTCGATCAGCCGGGTGCACTCGTCGAGGAAGTCGCGATAGAGGGCGCGAAACAGGGCACCGCCGGTGCCGCCCTTCTCCATGAGGAGGGCGGCCTGCGGCAGGTCCTGCTGCGGCTCGCCGGCGCGTAGCAGCCATCTGGGCACCTGTTTGCCGGCTTTCTCGATGCCGCGGTGGCCCAGGTTCGCGATGGGCGCGGCGAGGAAGGCGTCGGCGCAGTCTTTGATGGCGGGGATGATCTGGTCCTGCCAGGAAAGCGGGTGAGCCGGCAGGGTGATGGTGAAGGATCGGTTCCTGGCGGTCATCGGGCCGCGTTCGGCCCGCGCCATGGCGAGGCCGGCCCGGCTGGTGCGCACCGCTCCTCCCTGCTGGTCGGTGTCCACAAGGTAGACGTCGTGCTCGTCGTAGCCGTACATGGCGACGACATGACCGCCGAAGTGCACCTTGGAGCGGAAATAGTCCAGGTGGTAGCAGTCGAGCTGGAGGCCGACCGGCCGACCGGCGTCGATGGGGGCGGCCACGTTCTCCCACGCCTTGCGTTGTGAGGTGGTCTCCTCGGCCATCAACGTCAGCCCCAGCCTGGCGGCCAGGTTCCTGGTGAGGTCGAAAGGCTTGACGCGGCCTCCGAGAAAGGGGAACGCCATGCCCTTGCTGTCCCAATAGATGAAGGACAGGCCCGAGCCCAGCCCGAACAGCATGGGCTCGGACAGATCAAGTCCCTCATGCCGCAACAGCACCCCCAGCGCCGTCGTCTCGCAGTGGTGCATGCCGCGGGCCTCGATGTCCTTCACGATGGTCATGCGTCGCTCTCCTCATGCTGACGCGGCGAACGGTCACCTTCTTGATCAACCACTGGGAATAGCATGAGGCCTCCCACAGTGGGAGAGTCCAGCCGAGACCGGATTCACCCTCGACACTCTGGCAAACCCATGACCGACTCTGGCATCCTCCAGCGGCTCGAGAACCGCTCGATGCTGGACCGTCCACAAACGCACCGGCCAATTATGTCAGCGCGGGACGGATGTTCTACGCGACAGGTTCTAGAGGAGCCGCGCGATCTCGGTCGCGGCACTGAGCACCAGTGGGGCGATCGTGCTCTCATCCCGCACGCCGATGGTGACCACGCCCACGCTGGCGTCGGCCGGGCGCCCTGGCATGGTGATCGGGGCGGCGACACCCCACGCCCCGGGCTGCAGCTCGCCCGTGGTGACCGAGTAGCCGGTGGCGCGGGCCTGCGCTATCTCTGGGCGCTCCCCAGGGCAGGGCGGGCGGCCGGCCAGGATGGCGATCCCCGAGGCGCCGCGGTTCGCGGGATGCCGGGTGCCGGTGCGATAGCTGACGTGGATCTGTGAGACACGCGGCTCGACCACCGTGAGCACGACCGCCTGGCTCTCGTCGATGTCGAGCACGGTGATGAAAGCGGTGGCGTTGCAGGTGTCGGCCAGCGCCTGGAGCGCGGAGGCGGCCGCGCTGCGGAGCCTGTGCTGCACGGCGGCGTTGAGCTCGACGATGCCGAGGCCGAGGGTGAAACGGGTGCCGACCCGTGCGACCAGCCGATGGTTGCCGAGCGCGGCCAGATGGCGGGAGACGGCGTTGCGATGGATCCCGGCCAGCTGCGCGAGTTCGGTGATCGTCAACCCGTCCGGATGGTCCCTGAGGATCTCCAGGAGCCGCAGTCCGGTGTCGATCGTCTTCGAGCCCGCCATGGAGGCGGCCGTGCTGTGCTGCTCCGCGGTCATTGGACGCCTGGGCGAGGAGGCGCGGGGGTGTAGCGCACGGGCAGGTGCTTGATGCCGCCGATGAAGTTCGACACCAGCCGGACAGGTGGTCCGGCGAGTTCGACGTCCGGCAGCCGCCAAAGCAGTTCCCGGTAGAACGCGCGGAGTTGCAGCCGGGCGAAACGGGAGCCGAGGCACACGTGCGGGCCGTCCCCGAACGAGATGTGGTCATTGGGCCGGCGTGCGATGTCGAAACGCATCGGGTCAGGGAACTGCCGCTCGTCGAAGTTGGCGGCACCGTGAAAGACGACGACCTTGTCGCCCGCGGCGATGCGCCGCCCGGCCAGGACGGTGTCGCTTACAGCGGTACGCCGGAAGCTGAGGACGGGGGGATGCCAGCGCAGCATCTCCTCGATGGCCGAGTCGAGGAGCTCAGGCTGATCGAGCAGCCGACGATGCTGGTCGGGATGGTCGAGCAAGGCCAGCATCCCGCCGGGCAGGGCCGAACGCACAGTGTCGTTGCCCGCGACGACCAGGAGAAAGAAGAACATCGACAGTTCGGGATCGGTGAGACGCTGCCCGTCCACCTCCGCCGTGGCGAGCGCGGTCATGACGTCGTCTGCCGGATTCCGGCGCTTGTAGGCGGCGAGGGAGCGAGCGTACTCGAACATGTCGGTGAGCATGGCAGGGGATCGAGGATTGACCGGCTTGCCGTCCGGGCCGTGTACGACGGTCGCGTGGTCGGGATCCTGGTAGCCGATCACGCGGTTGGTCCACTCCAGGATCTGGCCGCGATCGGCGGAGGGGATGCCGAGAAGATCGGCGAGGTTGTGGATCGGGTAGTCGTCGGTCACGTCCACCGGCAGGTCGCACTCGCCTCGCTCGGCGATCTCGTCGACGAGCAGACGCGCCCGTGCCGCGATGCCGGTCATGAAGCGTTCCATGCGCCTGGCGGTGAACGCGCCGGAGACGATCCGCCGGAGCCGGCCGTGGTCCGGCGGATCGAGGTTGAGCATCGTGCGCCGGATGAACGACAGGTCGGCGGGGTCCGGGTCACGGATCTGGGTGGCGCCGAGCCAGGAGCTGTACTCCATCGGGGTGCGCAGCACGCGTACGACGTCCGCGTGGCGGGTCACCGCCCAGAATCCGGGCCCCGCCGGCCAGTCACCGACCTTGTGCTCCTCCTGCCAGTGCACGGGGTCGTGGTCGCGCAGCCAGCGGTACGTCTCGTGCGGGATGCCCCGTGTGTAGATGCGCGGGTCGAACACGTTGACCGTCGCATTCATGTCGATCATGGACATCCCCCTGGAGATTGTCAGGCGGCCAGGAAACGTTCGATGGCGGACACCAGGGCCAACGGTGTCTCATCCATCGCGTAGTGGCCGGCGTCTGCGAATGTCAGCAGCTCGGCGTTCGGGTACCACTGCAGCCACGTACCCCGCATGACGTCGGCGGAAAGCGCGGGGTCGTGCGCACCGGCGATGACGAGCACGGGCGTGGTGGCGCCGGCCACCTCGGTGTGGAAGTCGGTGCGCGCCCAGGCATCCAGGTAGGCCCGGTAGGCGGTCACCGTGGAGTTCCGTAGCGAGTTGTCCACCATCTCATCGAGCCATGTGCCCGGAAGCCGGTTGCCGGTGGTGAGATCGATGATCGCACGACGGTTGGCGGGCTCCTCGGCGGAGCCGGAGAACAGCGCCCACCCCTCGTCGTCGAACGGCACGCCGGAGGCCGGCACCGGAGAGATGCCGACGAGCTTGCGGACCCGGCCCGGCGCGTCCACCATCACCCGCTGCATCGCCGTGCCGCCCATCGAGTGACCGACCAGGGAGAAGCTCTCCCAGCCCAGCTTGTCGGCGAGTGCTGTCACGTCGGCGGCGATCTCGGCGAGGGTGTACTCGCCGGTGAGGTCGCGGGCCTCGCCGTACCCCCGGTAGTCGGGGAAGGCGTAGGTGAAGGCGTCGCCGTCCAGGTAGGGCTGGATCTTCCTGAAGGACTCGCGGTCTCCGAACCAGCCGTGCAACGCGATTACGCGGTGCGGCCCGGAGCCGCGGACGTCGTGGGGAAGGACGACGGGGGACATGGCGAATTCTCCTTCGTGTTCGTGGCGCCGGATGGGTGACGCTCAGCGAATGTCCTGGCAGGCGGCGCCTCGCCCGCCCGTCGGGCGCCGCCGAGGCACTCCAGGCTGAACCAGACGTACTTACCGGCTTCGTGCTGGACGGCGCCCCACTGGTCGGCCTGCGCATCCACCAGGAACAGCCCACGACCGCTTTCGGCGAGGAAGTCAGGGGCTCGCTGCGTGGGGAGGG
>NZ_VCJS01000315.1 GCF_005893125.1 Nonomuraea basaltis
GGTCGGTCACGACGCTGACCTCGCGGACGAAACCGGCGCCCCGGCCCGCCGCCTCCAGGAAGCGCCGCTCGCCGGTGACGCCGTACAGGCGGGCCAGGAGGAAGGCCGTGCCGGCCGTGCCGGCGAGGAACCCTGGGGTGACCGCGTCCACCGGCAGGTCCGGGCAGTCGCCGAAGCGGTGGCCGGGGACGGCCAGGGCGGCGATGCGCTCCCCCGCCGCCACCGCGATGTCCTCGTAGGCCGGCACGCCCAGCGCGGTGGCGGCGCGCAGCAGCCCGAGCACGATGCCGCCGTCACCACGCTGGGCGGGATCCGCCGTCCAGCCGGGGCCGCCGTCCAGCGCGCGGGCGGCGCGGACGATCCGGTCGGCCGCGGCCACGGCCTCCTCCTCGAAGCGGCCGTCGCCGAGCGCCCACCCGGCCTCGATGAGCGCCACGACGGTGCCGGTCAGCCCGTGGTAGAGCGACAGGTCCGCTTGGTCCCGCCAGGTGGTGGCGAGACAGCGGGCACCCTCGCGGGCGTCCTCCAGGTATGCCTCGTGTCCGGTCGCCGCAGCCAGTTCCAGAAAGAACAGGACGATCCCGGCCGTCCCGGCGTACAGCGAGGCGGGCTCGGCGGCGGCGAGCGCCGACCGGCCCCGGGCATCCGGGTTGGCCCTCCAGCGCCTCCCGCCCTCGTCGTCCACGGCGGCGGAGCGTATCCATCGCCCGGCCAGGATGGCGGCGGTCAGGGGTGTCTCGGCACGCTCGCTCGGCGAGCGGGTCCTGTCCAAACCCATACTTGAGTATCCGATATTTCTGGTAGGAAAATGGGGCTCTTTTGCCGAACGCCGGGAGGAACACGGTGTCCCTGCCTGATTTCCTGATCGCCGGGGTGCCCAAAGCGGGGACGACGGCCTTGCACAGCGCACTGCAGCAGCATCCGGAGCTCTCTCTGTCCACGACCAAAGAGCCGAAGTTCTTCCTGACCGACGGCCCGCCGCCCGACAGAGGCGGTCCCGGCGACGCCGCGACCTATCAGGAGCACATCTGGCGGCGCGCGGACTACGAGGCGCTGTTCGCCGAAGCGCCCCCGGGCACCCTGACCGGGGAGTCCACGCCTTTCTACCTCTACGACCTGGCCGCTCAGCGGCGCATCCACGCCGCCATCCCCGACGTCAGGCTCATCGTGACGCTGCGCGACCCGGTCGAGCGGGCCCACTCCAACTGGACGCATCTGTGGTCGGCCGGGTTGGAGCCGATCGGCGACCTGGTGCGCGCGTGCGAGGCCGAACAGCGGCGCATCGCCGACGGGTGGGGACACTTCTGGCACTACGTCGGGATGGGCCGGTACGGCGAACAGCTGGAGCATCTGTTCGGCCTGTTCCCCCGCGACCAGGTGCTGATCTTCCGTTACCGGGACATCGTCGACCGGCCCGCCGCCACGCTGGATCGGATCTGCGCCTTCCTCGGCGTGCGCCAAGGGGTGCTCACCGAGGTTCCCAGGGAGAACGTGACTGCGCACCCGGCCGAGGGGGCCCGACACCTCATGCTGTCGTCATTGCGCAGGCGTCTGCCCGCCGCCCTGGCCATGCCGGTCGAGGCCCTGATCCAGCGCCAGGGCCCAGCTCGCCGGCCCTTGTCCTGGGAGCAGCGGCAACAGCTCCTCCCGTACTTCGCCGACGACATCCGGCTGCTCCAGCGCGTCACCGGCGAGGACTTCAGCGACTGGCTCCGCCCCCGCGAGCGCTCCGGCGGCCTGGTCGGCGCCCGGCCGCCCGGGCAGCGGCAGTCGCGCAACGGACGCCGATCCTGATCAACGCGGACCGGCCGACCGGCGCGGGCGGCCGGTGCGCCCGATCAGCGCAGTTCGGTACGCAACTCGTGGGCGCCATCGGGGCGGGTGTACTCGTAGTACAGCCGGGCTCCGCCAGCGGGCAGGTCCACGATGTCCAGGTAGCGCAGGCCCCTGCCGCGATGCGGCGACAGCGCCGCGGGCTCCTCGCCCAGCGGGGTCAGCGCATCCGGCTCCGTTCCGGCGGCGATGCCGGTGCGCTCCTCGTAGTTCTCCGCCGTGCTTGCCCGGCCGTCGTAGAACGCCAGCACGCGATCGCCGTCGAAACGCACCGCGCTGACCCGGGAGCCGCGCTCGTCCCACAGCCCCGGCCGGCCGCTCAGAGCGGTGCCGTGCCAGGTCCACTCCAAGCCATCGGCACTGGTCGCGTAGTCCGTGACCATCTGATCGGCCTCGTCGGGGTCGGCCAGCGGATGACAGGAGGCCCACAGGTGCCACACGCCGTCCCGCCGCACGATCACCGTGTCCTTCACCCCGGTCTTCGGATCGCCCGGCAGGACGGTGACGCGCGAGCGCGCATCGAACGCCGCCGGATCGGCCGCCTCGAGCACCTCCACCCGCCAGTGCTTGGTGCCGGCGGTGGCACAGCTCAGGTACAGCCGCCAGCGCCCGTCCGGCAGGCGTACCAGCGAGGGCCGCTCCAGGGACTCGGCGTCCATCTGCTCACGTGTGACGCTGGTCAGCGTCTCGAAGCGCTCACCGTCCGCCGAGCAAGCGACCACGACGGCATACCCGCGGCCCTGCCCGACCGGGCGGCGCAGCCGGTAGGCGAGATAGACCAGCCCATCCGCGGCCACCGCGCTGGGCGCGCCCGCCCAGTACCCCTCCCCCACGGCCGGCGGCTCGATCGCGACCACGGCGCAATCAGGGTCGGGGAGCAGGACGGCGTTCTCGTCGATCGACATGGTCGCGAGACTAGGCGACGGCACGGAGCTGGGCACAGACGATGACCTTCCCTTGAACGTTTCCTTTGAGGCCGCCCGTCACACCTTGGCGGCATCCGTGAGCGCCGCCCTCACCTGCGGCGCCACCGCGGTGTGCCACCGCTCCAGCACCTCCGGCAGGCGCGGGAGATCGGCCTCGACCAGCGCGAGGCCGGGCGTGGGGACGACGGCGCCCAGCTCCACCAGTAGCGGGCGTAGGTGCACCTCGACGGCGAGCGCATGCCGCGCGTCGCCCATCACCAGCAAGGGCAACGCCACCGTGCCGACCAGAGCCTGGGAGGGCAGCCGGTCCAGGAACGCCTTCAGCAGCCCCGCGTAGGTGCCCTTGTAGGTGGGGCTGGCCACGACGATCACGTCCGCTTCCGTGACGAGTTCCAGCGCCACCTCCACGTCCGGGAACGGCGAGGGTGAGAGCAGGTGCGGGCCGAGGGCCGACAGGTCCACCAGCTCTACCGGAGCATCGTGCCCGATGTGCTTGGCCAGCGTCTCGGCGGCTTCAACGGCCACCGCGAGGGTCCTGGATCCGCTGCGAGGGTTGCCGACCAGCGCCACCACGTTTCCGCCGCTCACGATGACCGCCGCCGCCACATGGACCGTCGTGGTGCGGAGGGCTGCTCCTCCTGTTCGGGCTGGGCCTCGTCGTCCGGGAGGTCGTACCAGTGCGTATCCCCCGGGAGGTCCGTGCGGACGACCACGTCCCGGTCCTCGTTCATCCCGGTAATGTACGATCTCACGTCGCAGATAGTCAACTTTTCCTACTCACTTTAAAGGGATTTTCCCGACGCCGAGCGCCCGCAGCAGCTCGGATCGGATCTCGGTGGTGCCCCGATCGGCATCCAGCCGCTGCTCGGCGGCGATCCTGCCGTGGTCGAGCACGAGGACGCGGTCGGCCAGCGCGATCGCCTCGTCCACATCGTGGGTGACCAGCAGCACGGCGGGCCGGTGTTCCTCGTACAGGCGGCGCAGCAGGTCCCCGGCGACATCTCCGTCCAGCCCCGCCAGGGCCCGCAGCAGCGTGCTCTTGCCCGACCCGCTCTGCCCGAGCAGGGCCACAAACTCTCCCGGCGCGATCTCCAGGTCCAGGCGGCCCAGGACGTTGAGGTGGACGTGGCCGAGCGGGGACAGCCGGGCGGCGTCCTCGTCCTTGACCGGGATGCCGTCGGCGCGCAGCTGGTCGACCGACGGCGGCGCACCCCGGCGAGCGCGCATGGCTCGATGCCCACCTGCCCACCTACCGCAAGCGGCTGTCCGACGACCCGATCACCGCGCTGCTCATACGGGCCGCTCTGGGCCGTACCTGGAACGCGACGTTCCTCACCCTCACCCCGACCGGCGAGGATGAACCCGCCTTCGAGCAGCCTGATCCAGCGACGACGCGCTGTGCGGCCACCGCATCTGGATTTGTTGTCACGAACGATCATGATGCCGGTGGCCGTTCGTATGTCCGCCGGCATCCTGCCTACGCCGACTTCAAGATCTTCAATCTACAACTGCCCTGCTTAGGAGAAACGATGCGTCAGGTGCACCGTCACCTCGTCGCCGACGCCCTTGCCGATGATCTTCCGGAATGGTGCGCGAAGCGGCATCATGTGTGTGCCTCCGCCGACCGGCAGCATGGTTGCCTCATATGCGTGCCCGTCCACCGTGCCTGCCACCTTGACGGCCTTCCCAGTGCCGAAGAAGTCCGCCGAGCCGGGCATCTGCACACATGGCCAACCGCTGTTGGAATCGGGAACGATTGAGGCGGTGAACGTGGCATCGATTTCGCGCGTCGTTCTCCCGGTATCAGCCATGGTGAAGTCCTCCGTCTCGTGTTAGTGCTGGGGTGCCTGGGCCCGTGAGCTCATCTGCGCCGATGGGCCGCCCCGACACTGCCAGCAGCAGCGCCAGGGCGGTGCCGCGCACCTTCGGACCTTCGCCGACGTCAATGCTTGCGTCGGTCACCATCAAACGCAGTCCATGTGCTCGTTCTTTGCCTCCGCCGAGCGCCACACCGGTGCTGAGTTGGTAACGAAGCGCGGCGGCGACGTGCGCGACCGGATAGTCCCGGCTGAGGCCAAGCGGGCGCCGGACATCCTCTCCGTGCACGAACACTTCGACCAGCCGGGAAGCCTTCGGCGCCGGGGCGCTGGTGGTCCTGTGGCTCGCCGCACGGAACGAGGCGAGCGTGAGTTGTGGTTCGCCGGCACGCTCCCGGGCGACTCCCGCGTTGTTGTAGCGGTCGAAGTCAAAGCGGGCAGCGGCAAGACGCAGAAGGAAGCCCACGCGGGTGGTCTTGGCGTCATCGGCGAGATGGGCCAGGACGTCGTGAACGTCCCAGCCAGGACACAGTGACGGTGTGGCCCACCGCTCCGGGGGGAGGGTCTCCAGGTCTCGGATCAGTGCCTCGCGTTCGACGTGGACTACGGCCCAAATCTCGTTCACGTCTGCCTTTCGCTGGGGTAATGACCTGAACTGAACAGGACAGGAAATTTCTGTACTCAAGAGTTCAGATATGGGTTTTGGGCGGGGCGTCGGCAGAGACAGCACCAGATCGCCGGCGCCACAGCCGCCGCGCCCCGCGGAGGGCCACGCCGGACTACGCGCCGTGCGTGGCCCTCGTGGGGGGAATCACTGCGACAGGACGGAGCGCAACCGGGTGAAGAAGCGGTCGGGCTGATCGGCGAAGCCGGTGTGGTCGCCCGGGAACAGGGTGGGCTCGACGCCGAGGGCGTTCGCCAGGGCCCTGGAGGTGCGGTCGCACAGTTCACCGGCCGAGTCCTCGCCGATGCCGATCATCAAGCGGATCGGCAGCGAACGCATGACGTCCAGGTCGGGCAGCCAGCGGTTGGTGTGGATCATCTCGTGGGCGAACCAGCGGCGTTCGTCCTGGACGTGCTGCGGATCGCGGTCGCCGCCGAACATCATCTCCAGCGCTCCTTCGGGCAGCGTGATGTTTGCCTGCTTCATGAACTTCGCCCACGCCCCGATGACGTCGCCGGCCAGGTAGGTGGCGATGAAGTCGTCGGTTCCGGCGTGCAGCTGCTCACGGTCGGGCAGCAGGTTCAGCAGCGGGGGTTCGTGGGCGATGACGGTGTGGACCTGCTCGGGACGGGCCTGGGCCAGGGCCAGCGCGGTGACCGCGCCGCCGCTGGAGCCCAGGACCGTGGCCGGTCCGGCGTCCAGGTGCGTCAGCAGCCGGGACAGGTCGTCGGCGCGCAACTGCGGGGTGGAGTCCTGCTCGGGGTCGTCGAGCCGGCTGCGGTTGATGCCGCGTGGGTCGGTGGTGAGCACCATGTGGTCGGCGGCGAGCAGGTCGGCCAGCGGCGCGAAGGACACGGCGTCCATCGGGGCGCCGACGAGCGCCACGAGCGGGCCCTGCCCGCGTACCTCGTAGTACAGGCGCGCGTCCGGGACGTCGAGGGTGGCGGTGGTGATCGTGCGGGTCATGGCATCCTCCTCTGTGCGGGGGCCGTCGAGGCCCCTGCGGTATGGGTGTGAGATCTGACGACTGCCATCAGCAGGGGTGGCGCTATGGCGGCTACGAGCAGCGCCAGGGTTGCCGGGATCACCAGGGCAAGCGGCAGACCGGCCACTGCAGCGACGGGTCCGATGAGCGCCGGGCCGATCAGGCCCCCGCCGTAGCTGATGGTGGTGACCGCCGAGAGCCGGCGTGCGTTCCCGCCGGCCGCGCCCAGCGTGCTGGTCACCACGGGCCACACCATCGCCATGCCCGCGCCGGTCAACGCCCAGCCGGCGAGGGCGCATCCGACACGTGCCGGCGCGGGTAGCGCCCCCGCGAGCAGGACCAGCCCGTACCCGGCGGTGGCCGTCAACCCGGCCAGCCGGATGGTGACCACGGCGCCGAGCCGGGCTCGTACGGCGTCGCCGGCGAACCGCACGAGCGTCATCGCGACGAAGAAGACGGTGTACATCAGCGAGCCGGTGGCCGGATCTCCGCCCAGGACCCGGGTCGCGTGCACGCCCGCCCAGTCCGTGGCGGCGCCCTCGGCGATGAAGGCGGCCGCGCCGACCACTCCCAGCATGATCACCGACGACGGACTCGGTGGCGCAGCCGTGACGACGGGCCTGAGGGCCGCATGCCGGTCCAGCCGTCCGCCGACCGCCGACATGGCCGCTGCCAGGAGGAGCGCGGCGGCGGCCATCAGCGCCTGGACGGGCACGGCGGCACGCAGAGCCGCCGTGATCACCCCGCCGCCCGCCACCGCGCCCAGCGTCCAGGTGCCGTGCATCGTAGCCATGATCGGCCGGTTCAGCGCGCGCTCGACGGCCACCGCCTGGACGCTCAGCGCCACGTTGACCACCCCCAGCAGCATGCCCAGCACGACGGCGGAGACCGCCAGCAGTTCGACGGAACCGGCCAGAGCGGGCCCGGCCAGCGCCAGCGCGGTGGACGGGGCGGCCAGCCGCAGCAGGCGCCGCCCGCCCCACCGGTCGGCCAGCGGGCCGGCGACCGGCATGGCCACCAGCGCCCCGACGGCCAGGGCCATCAGCACGTACCCGAGCCGGCCCGGGCCGAGGCCCAGGCGTGCGTCGGTGGCCGGGAGAGTGGCGCCCCACAGTGCGTTCAGCACGCCGGTCAGCCCGTAGCAGGCCGTGATCGCGCCTCGTGCGGTCATGACGCTCCTCCCCGATCGGTGGATCTCACACGGCAATCGTGACCGCCCCGGCGCAGTGGGATCCAACACCTGTTCGAACGTGATTCACGCGCCGGGCGTGTTAATCGGCTAGGAAGGAACCGTGCCTGACGACGTCGAGATCCGGCTGCTGCGCCACTTCGTGGTCGTGGCCGAGGAGTTGCATTTCAGCCGGGCCGCCCAGCGGCTCTTCGTGGCCCAGCAGGCGCTCAGCCGTGACGTCCGCCGGCTGGAGGATCGGATGGGCGCCCGGCTGCTGGAGCGCACCACGCGACGCGTCACGCTCACCCCGGCCGGCCGGCTGCTGCTCAGCCGGGCGCGGGAGATCCTGGGACTGTACGACTCGACCCTGCTCGAACTACGCGGCGAGCCCCAGTCGCTGACCGTCGACGTCGTCGGCCCGGGCCTCACCCCCACGCTGGTGCTGGCGGAGGCGCGCCGGCGGGCTCCCGAGGTGGAGTTCTTCGCCCGCTTCCACACCGGCGCCGAGGCAGCCGTGCCGCTGCTGCTGGCCGAGAAGGTGGACGTCACCTTCGGCCGCGTGCCGGGCCGGCTCGACGGGGTGCGGCAGCGTGCCGTACGACATGAGCCCATCGCCGTGCTCCTGCCCGAACGCCACCCCCTCGCCCAGACCGACGCCGTGCCGCTGGAGGCGCTTCGCGGCACCGGAGTCTGCATCCGCGCAGGCAACCACGCGACGCCGGGCTGGGAGCACGCGGTGCTCCAGTTGCTGGCGCCCTTCGGAGTCGACCCGGCCCTGGCCCACCCGCACGTTCAGGGCGTCGACGAACTCGCCCAGCACATCCACGACCGCAACGCCCCCATCCTCACCATGACCACCCAGCCCGCCGTCCCCGGCGCCGTCCTGCGACCGCTGATGGAGCCGGTCGCGGTGTTCCCCTGGGCGATGATCTGGCGCGCCGACACCGACCACCCCGGCCTGCGAGCCCTGCACGGGGCCGCGGACGAACTGGCCGCCGCCCACCTCTGGCTCACGGTGCCGCGGGAAGCCTGGTTCCCCGAACCCGAGGCAGGGCTGCGATCACCGGGCGCTTTCGGCATCTCGCCAGCGCCGTGACCGCGGCAGATGTGCGCACTCGACCGCCAATAACCCCACTCCTCGAACGCGTTCTCAGACCGCTCGAACTTCGGCGAGCCGCTTGACTGCGAACTCGTCGTCCCAGCAGACGGCGGCTTCCCATGCGGCCGACGCTTGCGCGGCGATGTCGTACGCGCAGTCGTCGAGCCCGGCGGCGTTGTCGGGCAGCACGAGGTCGAGGTCGGGGACGTCGACGTGCGACTCGTCCCAGTCGATCAGCGCGACTTGATTCGCGGTCATGCGGACGTTGCCAGGGTTGTTGGAGTCGCCGTGGACGACGCATGTCTGACGCCCGGTGAGCCGCGCCCACGCTGCCCGGCATCGAGCAACGCTCTCAGGGGGCATCGCGCCGAGGTCGATCCTCGTCCCGGTCTCGGCGTGCAGGAGGTCGGTCGACGATCGCCAACCTGGGCGCTGCGGCCAGCCCTGCGTCAACCGATGCAGCTCGCGGAGCGTGCCGGCCACGCGACGCCAGTCGGCCTGCGTCTCGGGCGGTCCGCCATCCAGGTAGGTCATCACCACCAGACCGTCGGCGAACAGCCGGCCGTCCGTAGTCGGGATCGGCACCGGCACGGTCAGACCTTCACGGTCGAGGTGTTGGAGGAGCTCGGTCTCCCACGCGAGATCAGCGTCGCTCCTGGCACCGAGACGACCGACCGCGAGGTGCCCGTTGACGCGCACGCTCCACACGTCGTTGGCGACTCCGCCAGCGAGCGGTTCGATGCGAGCGACGTCTTCGCCCCACTGCCCGAGTGTTTCCCACCCCACTGGCCACATCTTACGGGGGTTCCGAACATCACGGTTCTCAGCAAAGTCGGCGAACACCATCGTCGTCCTCATGAACGACGCGGTCTCAGCCGAGCGGGAATCCAGGTCAGAGATGGTTCGTGGGATTTTCCGCGATTGCGGGACCCGCAGTCGGGCTACCTCGGACCCTCCGGACTGACGCGGACCATCGTGCACCGCACCACCGGCACGCACAATCCCTCGCGCAGGCCGCTGAACAGGGAAGACGCGGTGGTCGTCCGCCGGTCACGGCATTTGCCCAGGCGGATCCAGGTCAACAACGATTGAACTGATTGTCGGCCGGAACGTAGTCTTGGCGATCGTGGAGCTGATCAAGCCGCCCCGGATCGAGCAACGACCCGAGCTGCCCTGTATCGGTATACGCCTGGTGACACCGTTCCGCGGCATGTTCAAGGTGCGCGATGACCTCCTGCGCGAGCTCTACGAATGGCTGGACGGACGAGGCGTCGCGGCAGTCGGCCCGTTCTTCTTACGGCTGCATGTCATCGACATGGAAGGCCCCATGGAGATCGAGGTCGGAGCCGTCACCCCCGACCGGCTGCCCGGCGATGCCCGGGTCAGCGCCGGCGTGCTGCCGGCCGGCCCGTACGCGACGCTGACTTACCGCGATCACGCGAGGCGCGCCAACAGCGCGTTGATTGACTGGGCCAAGGCGAACGGTGTCGTGTTCGATCGCAGCGACGACCCGATGGGCGACCGGTTCACGTGCCGCTATGAGGCATACGTGACCGACCCGCGGACTGAACCGCGGAAGACTCGCTGGGAGGTTGAGCTGAACATCCGCGTGGTTCAGTAGGCTCCGGTTACTGTGCCCGGATCCGCCTTCCAGGCGCGGCGGTGCGGCTGCCGCAGGTCCGGGATCGGGGTTGGATACATCGCGGTCCGGTGCCCGCGTCGGCCAGGCCGTCATCGGCGACATCCAACGCCGTCCCGACACGATCTTCCTTACAGGTGGCTGAACAAGGAACCGCGTTCGGACAAGTCCGCCGCGGGTCGCAGCCGAGCCGTAGGTGGACGACCTGTCCGCCACCGCGGCGTCTGGCGTGGCCCTCCACTCGGGTCGGCGCCACCAGCCCCTCGATCTGGATCATGAGGTTGTCCTGGCGCTTCTCCAGATCGCGGATTTCCTTCCTGAGCCGGTCTTCGCGTCCGTCTTCCGGCGTGGGCTGTTGAGGGAGTCGCTGCCGCAGGAGAGCCAGGCGCTGGGCGCTGAAGACGCGTTCGGCGAAGAATTCGTGCACGAGATCGAGGAGGTCGTCCTCGCGGACCCACAGGCTCTTGGGATGGCTGGCGTACCAGTCGCGGCGGTCCTTGTGGTGACGCATGTCGGGTTCACAGGCGTAGTACGACACTTCGCTGCGGCTCTTACCGTGCATGCGCCGGTCGCAGATCTCGCAGATGAGGTAGGAGCGCAGCGGGTAGGTTGGGCTGGTCTGCGGGTGGGTGCTCAGGCCGGGCTTGGTGCGCGAGCCCTGGCGGGTACGGCCGATCGTGGTGGCTGCCTGGAACAGGTCCTTGGTCACCAGCGGCTCGTGGGTAGGACGCGGTGACCAGATCCACTCGCTCGGCGGGTTGTTCTTGCCGCCCTTCTTGGTGGCTCGCCGGTTCCACACCATGTAGCCGGTGTATTTGGGGTTGGAGAGGATCTCCCGAACGGCCGAGCCGCTCCAGCGGCCGAGGGCTCGCTGTGGGTCCACCGGTATCGGGGGCGGGTACTTTTCGGGCTCGATGTTGAGCTTGTCGGCGGTGGTTGCGCCTGCCGAAAACTACATCCATGCAGTTCAAGCTGCGTGTGAATACTCGTGGAGAACGCCGCCGAGCCGGTCTCTTCGGCGTATGTCCAAAGCGGTGATGCGCCCTGGATCTTTGATCAGATCCGGGACGACGCGTAGCGGGGCCGCTTGATCAAGGGCTTGGTGGGCGCGGTGCTGGTTGTAGAACCGTTCGTACTCGCGAAGAGCGTGACGCAGATGGTGTTCGTTCCACAGCAGGCAGCGATCGAGGAGTTCGCGGCGGCAGGACTGCACCCATCGCTCCATGATCGAGTTCATACGTGGCATCCGGATCCCGGTGAGCACGGTCTGGATGCCGGCCTCGGCGAGGATTTCGTTTTATGAGGGCTGGGAACTTCCCATCCCGGTCTCGGATGAGATAGCGCGCCCGGC
>NZ_VCJS01000316.1 GCF_005893125.1 Nonomuraea basaltis
CACCACCATCTTGGGCCCTTGCCGGGGAGACCAGACCATCTGCCCGCGAAGGAAGGTCTGCCTGCGTCCGGCCCAGACGCCGTTCAGGTAGACGTCCACCTCGGAGGTGCGCGGGCAGCCCAGCGCGCTGTTCTCACCGCCGAGTTCGCTCCACCGCGCACCGATCAGGCCGTAGGGCTGGATGGCGCAGGCGCTCGTCGCGGCCGCCGTGGTGGTCGCCGTTGCGGTGCCGGCATGGGCGGGGACCCCGGCGCACAGCGTTGCGGCCAGCGCGAGCGGGGTGCTGACCGAAAGCGCGCGGCGTAAGGTCACTGCGGTGGATGTACGGCTGGTGCCGGCACTTGCCATGATGCGATCGTCTCGATTCTGGTGGTGAGGCTTCTTCGGGGCGCGCCAAGCGTGCGGCACCCCCGGTGATCGACACGACCGCAGCAGCGCACTGTCGTCCACGTGTCGCGATCATGGTGTGGCCACAGCGGTGATCAGCCAAATCCCGACGGGGAACCGGTAGCCGACGCCGGGCTCGCGGAACCGTTCGAACAGCCGGGCGGCCGCCGCGCGGGCTGCGGCCCGGCCAGGTGGCGCGCTGGCCCGGTAGGCCGCGCCGGCCGGGCCCATCTCGATGAGCCACTCGGCCACCACCTCGCCTTCGTCGGGGGCGTCCAGGGTGACGTCATGTGGCTGGACCGTGATGGCGTCGAAGCCGGCGGCGGTCAGGATGCGCTTCACCCTGCCCGGGTCGGCGAACGCGAACGGGCCGGGCTCATCGCCCATCGGCAGCGGCGGCAGCGGCCCGACATGGGGTGCGGCGCCGAGCGTGGCCGCGGGCAGCCACGGGTTGGCGGCCCCGTCACGGAACACGGTCGCGGCCAGGCGGCCTCCCCGGCGTAGCGAACGCCGGATCGTCGTGCACCCTGCAACCGGGTCTGCCAGCAACATCAGCGCCATGCGCGAGAACACCGCGTCGAACGGCGCGCCCGTCACGGCCTCTACCGTCTCGATGTCCGCCGTGACGAACCGCAGGCCGGGGTGACGTTCGCGCGGAAACCGCTGCCTGGCGGCGGCCACCATCGGCTCGGCCAGATCCACCCCGACCGTTTCACCGCCCGGCCCGGCCGCCGCCGCCAACTCGGCCGTGGTGCCGCCACAGCCGCAGCCCACGTCGAGGATCCGCTCGCCGGGCTTCGGCCGCAGCCAGTCCATCGCCGCCGCGCCCAAGGACCGGCCGGCCTCGTCCTGTCGGTCGGCATGACGGATCCAACCGGGCGCGGCCTGTGTCCAGAAAGCGTGGTTGCGGACCCGCAGGGTGTCGGTGTCGGGCATCAGAACGGCATCTCGGTGCCGTCGACGGTCACCGAACGGAACGCGGCGGCCTTGCCGGGATCGAAGCCCTCGTCCTGGGCGGCCAGGCCGGCCGCGCGGATCAGCCGCTCCGACTGGAACCGGCGGAACGCCTCCTCGCTCTCCCAGATATTGATGATCCGCCAACCGCCCTCGACCGGACCGGCGACGTGGGCGAGCAGCCCGGGGGGACGATCCGGGCCCAGGTGCTTCTCCACCTGCCGGTACTCCTCCTCGCTGACGTCGGGCATCTCCTGGAGCACTCCGAACGGCACCGCACCCACCCCTTTTGATAGAGCGAAACTCTATCTAATAGAGCACTACACTTCGAGCATGGCTGTCAAGAGGCGATATCAGTCAGCGCGCAGGCAGGATCAGGCCCGCCAGACCCGCCGGGCGATCCTGGAGGCCGCGGGCAAGCTGTTCGTCGATCCCGGCTACGCCGCCACACCGCTGACCGCCGTCGCCGCCGAAGCCGGGGTCGCGATCCAAACCGTGTATGCGGTGTTCGGCAGCAAGAGCCAGCTGCTGTCCGAGCTGATCGACGTCACCATCGCGGGCGACGATGACCCGCGCAGCCTGCCCGACCGGCCCTTCGTCGCCGAGATCCGCGCCCTGGCCGACCCCCGGGCCAAGCTCGCCCGCTACGCCCGCCACCTCACCGAGACCCACACCCGCCAAGCAGAGGTGATGCTCGCACTGGCCGGCGCCGCGACCGCCGACTCCGACGCCGCCGCCATCTGGCACAAGAACCTTCAAGACCGCCGACGCGGCATGGAAATGCTCGCCGCCGACCTCGCCGCCACCGGCCGCCTACGGTCCGACCACGACATCGACAGCGCCGCCGACGTCCTCTGGCTGGCCATGGACGTCCACAACTACGACTGGCTCGTACGGCAACGCGGTTGGCCGCCCGAGCGATACCAGCGCTGGTATGTCGACACCGTGGCCGCCGCGATCCTCGACAGCTCAACCTGAAGGCTCTCAAGCCGCTGACACAGCGGTGAGGTGGAAACATCCCCTGCGGGGGATGCGATCTCAGCGGGTAGCGGAGACCAGGCGGGGGTGGCCGAATGTCGAGTTGTCGATGACGGCGTCCATGCGCCCCAGGGGGTCGGCCTCGTCGAGGTAGATGTGCTCGGCCACCAGGTACCGGTTCCGGTGGATCGACTCGGCCTCGGACCCGGCCCAATCCTGATCGCGGGCGGCCCCACGCCGCACCGACAGCTCAGCGTCCACGTCCAGCCAGATCCGGAAATCCCAGTATTCGTCGATCTCGGGCCGGAACGCGAACACCCCGTCCACGATCAGCATCGAGTCCGCGGCGAGCGGCGTCTCGGTGGCCGAATGATCCAGCTGGGTCAGCGGATCGATGCTGCACAGCGCGCACTGCATCGCTTCCGGGGAGCGGCAGGGGCCGAGCAGCAGCCGCTTGACCGCGTCGTAGTCGTACGCGTTGCGGTAGTAGCCCTCGCCCGACTCCCGGTCGTAGAGGTGCCGGTCCTTCCACGGCCTCTTGAAGTCGTCCAGGGATGCGCGGAGCACGGGCCGGCCCGTCCGGGCGATCTCCTCGGCCAGCTCGTGCCCGAAGCTCGTCTTGCCCGAGGCCGTGAAACCGTCGATCCCCACCAGCAGACGCCCACTGCCACACGCCGCGACGCGGTCGGCGATCTGCTTCACCAGGGCGGTGCGTTCCGCGGAGGCCGGGGGTGGACACGGCTGCTGCCAGGTCGACACCGAGTACTGGACCTGTGGACCGATTCCAATGCGCTCATCTGCGCCAGTGGACTGGAGGGGCGATTGATCCGGCATATACCGAACGATACTTCTGCTCGCTCATGCGTCGGCGTGAAACAGTACGCCCGCGTACATTTGGGCGCCATGCGGATCACGAAATACACCCATGCGTGTGTACGGCTTGAGCACGACGGCCGGGTGCTGGTCATCGACCCCGGGACATGGAGCGAGCCCGCTGCCTTGACCGGCGCGGACGCCGTGCTGGTGACCCACGAACACGCCGATCACATCGATGTCCTTCGCCTGGCCGCGCTCGGCGTGCCGGTCTACGCCCCTGCCGAAGCGAACATTCCACGGTTGGAGGTCACCGGGGTGTCCTCCGGCGTGGAGTTCACCGCCGCCGGCTTCCGCGTACGGGCGGTCGGTGGGCGTCACGCGTTCATCTACGGCGGCCGACCGGACTGCGCGAACCTCGGCTACATCGTCGACGAGGCGATTTACCATCCCGGTGACTCGCTGCACGTGCCCGAGGAGCCGATCGAGACGCTGCTGGTTCCGGCCCAAGGATCGTGGATGAAGATGGCGGAGGCGATCGACTTCGTCAAGGCGATCAAGCCGCAGCGGGCGTTCCCGATACACGACGCCCAAATCAACGATCGCGGCCTCGGCAGCGTCAACGGCTGGCTCGCCAAGGAGACCGGCAGCGGCTACCGGTATCTGACGCCCGGCGAATCGGTCTGAGGTCTGAGATGAGGCAACGGGTGGGTGCGCGAGGGGAAGTTACTCGCCGCCCCGGCCGGACCACTTGATCTCGTACGGTGCCAAAGAGATCTGCCGACCATCCACCGTAGCCGTCACGTCCTGATCCGACGTGTTCACCATCACGATCTGACGATCCTGGGCCAGGACCCTCACCCGCTGGTCCGACGACTGCACCTCGGCCAGTCGCGCCCCCGACGGGAACCACTTCGTGAACCCGCTCAGCAACCCCGCCATGGGCATTTCCCCGCCCACCTTGGGCGACCACAAACAGCCCGCGCAGTCCCCCTTGTCCTTCTTCTGCGGGTTCCAGTACAGCGCCGTCGTCACGCCGCTCTTCGCGAGCTCCATCAGCGCCACCGCCTGCACGGCCGTCCGCTTCTCCTCGGTCCATCCCGAGTTCTCCGGCTCCACGTACCACTCGGCCCACCACACCGGCAGGTCGTCGCTCTTCTGCCGCAGCCATGTGGTGATGGCGCTGAACTTCGCCAGGGCCCCGAAGTCGTCGGGGATGTTCCCCTTGTCGTTCGTCATCGACGCGCTGTCGACGACGATGAAGTCCGCGCCCTGCTTGTTGTCGATCCAGTACTCGATCGCGTCCAGCGCCCGCTGGTCGACCGCCCCCCACGGACCGCTCAGCTCGGACTCATCGGAGGCGGATTCGCTCTGTATCGACAGGTACGGCCCCCCGACCTGGATGTTCTTGTTCACCTTCTTCAGCGCCGTGTAGACCTTGTTGTACATCTCGGTGTAGCCCTTGGCGTCCCACTGGTTGGTGGCCGGGTCCCAGAAGCCCTTGAACTCGTTCCACACCATGTAGTGCTTGACGGTCGGGTACTGCTTGGCGACCCGGGTGGCCAGCTTGGCGAAGTCGTCGAAGTGCTCGGGCTCCGGCGCGACCGTGTGGTTCTTGCTCCAGTCCGTACGGCCGGCCTGACCGCCCTTCATCCAGTCCGGCGCGCAGCACAGCGTGATCACGGGCACCGCCCGCGACGACGACATGAACTTCAGCCGCCGGTCGAGGTCGCGGAAGTTGTACTGCCCCGGGCTGGGCTCGGGATTGCCGACCCCCCAGCCCATGATGTGCTGGTTCTGCAGCATCGGGACCCGGCCGAACAAGCCCCTGGCCTGCTCCACGACGCCCTGCGTCTCGTTGGTGACGCTGTACTGGGTGTGCGTGACACCCCAGCGCGGCCAGCTCTCCAGCGCGGGTGGCTGCTCGAGCTCGGGCGCGGGCTCGGTGGGCACCTTCGTGGCGACCTCGCTGCCGGTGAACGCGCTGCGGGGCTTGGATTGGACCGAGGCGTAGACCATGATGCCCGCCACTAAGGCGACCGCGAGAATTCCTGCTCCCAGGGCGATCGGCCAGGGCGATCGCCGGCGCGCGTGTCGGCCGTCGGTCGGAATCACTGAAGGCTCCTCATGAGTCGCGAACCGTAACGACGAGAGCTGACCATAGCGCAGCCCTGATTACGCTAATCGTCCCACTTACAGGTGACTTGTGGACAATCTACGCTGGCCCGCCGCCTGCCCCCGCCGAGTCCGCGAACGGGAGCTCCTACCCCGTGACCTCGCCCAAGGGCGGCCGCTGGCCCCCGGCAGGTCCGGGAACCCCGGCATAACGGTACGGTACCGGCTGCCTGCCAGGCTGGACGATCAGGAGGGTGCCCGGGGTGTCGGTGTAGAAGGCGGATTCGACGGCGGCGGCCACGTCCTCGGCGGTGAGCAGGGGGAACCCGGCGTTGACGAACGTCTCCCGCGACTCGGCCACGAGCGGCGTGTCGGTGAAGCCGGGGCAGACGGCACTGATCCGGATGTTCTGCGCGGCCAGCGGCTCGGCCAGCGCCCTGACCAGGCCGACGACGGCGTGCTTGGTCATGGTGTAGATCGGGTCGCCGGAGAAGCCCACGAGCCCGGCCAGCGACGAGGTGACCACCACGGCGCCGCCGCCGGAGCGCAGCAGCAGGGGAACGGCGGCGCGCACGCCGAAGACCACGCCGTCCACGTTCACGCCCATCACCTGGCGGTAGCGCGCCAGGTCGAACTCCGCCAGGTTCACCCGTCCGGAGATCCCGGCGTTGAGGTGCACCAGGTCCAGCCGCCCGTAGCGCTGCCCGGCCAGCTCGACGGCCTCGAGCGAGGTCTCCTCGTGGCTGACGTCGGCGGCCAGCCAGGCGCCCTCCACCTCCTTGGCCAGCCTCTCGACACCCTCGCCGTCGAGGTCGACGAGGACGCACCTGACGCCCCCCGCCGACAGGCGCCGCGCCGTGGCGGCGCCGATGCCGCTCGCCGCTCCGGTGATCAATGCAACTGTGCTCATGGCGCTCGCTCCTTGCGGGGTCCCGGTTGCGAGGTTCAGTGCTGGTCGAGCATGCGGTGCGCGCGGGAGATCAGCGTCGGTACGGCGGAGCCGATGCGTTCGAAGCCCTCCCCCACGGTCTTACCTTGCCGGAACCGGGCGTGGATACCCTCCACGATGACCGCGAGCTTGAAGTTGCCGAAAGCCAGATAGAACCCGAGATCCGAAATATCGCGCCCCGACACCTTCGAGTAGTGCCCGGCGAACTCGGCGGCGTTCATGAACCCGGGCGCGACCGTCACGTCCCCGGCCACCGGGATCCGCGCCCGCTCCTCGTCCCCCCGGTCGTGCCAGTACGTCAGCGTCAGCCCCAGGTCGGCCAGCGGGTCGCCGAGCGTGGACATCTCCCAGTCGACCACCGCCATGATCTCCAGATCCCCGAGCCGGATCAGCGTGTTGTCCAGCCGGTAGTCGCCGTGCACCAGCGTGCTGGCCGAGCCGGCGGGCAGCAGCTCCCGCAGCCGGTCCACGAGGCGGTAGTACTCCGGCAGATCGGCCGTCTTCGACCGCTCCCACTGCTGGCACCACCGGTCGAGCTGCCTGGCCAGGTAGCCCTCCGGCCGCCCGAAGTCGCCCAGCCCCACCTCGCGGTAGTCCACGGCGTGGATGGCGGCCAGCACCTCGGCCAGCCGCTCCGACAGCCCCCGCGCCTGCTCCGGCGCCGGGTCGCCGAGCTCCTCCCGCGTCCGTACGGCGGCGCCCTCCACGTACCCCATGAGATAGAACGGCGCCCCGATCACGTCCTCGTCGCCGCAGAACGCGACCGGCTCGGGCACCGGCACGGGCGTGGGCGCCAGGGCCGAGATGACGCGCCACTCGCGCCGCATGTCGTGGGCGGTGGGCAGCACGTGACCGAGCGGCGGGCGGCGCAGCACCAGCCGGCGTTCGCGGGCCTCGACCAGATAGGTCAAGTTCGACCTGCCGCCGGAGATGAGGGAGACGGACAGGGGCTCGCCGACGTCGGGCACGTTCCGGCCCATCCACTCGACGAGGCGGGGCCGGTCAATGCCAGGTACGGTCATGGACACACATTAGAACGTCACTCGGTCTCTCAAGGCGAGCCGGGCAGTTGTGTAACGTTCCGGAGCTGCGTGAATGAGCATCAACGAGATCCCTTACTCTAGGGCAGTACACGTCTGCCCTGTCAGCATGCTGGACAGAGAGTGCATGCCGTCAGTAGGAGCCCATGCGCGTCACCCTTGCCCTTCCCCGTGAGCTGGGACAACACGAAGTGAGCCGATGGCGGGCTCTGCAGGACTCAGATCCGGCCTTCGACAACCCCTTCCTGTCCCCAGAGTTCACGATCACGGTGGGCGAACTCCGGGATGTCGTACAGGTCGCCGTTCTTTACGACGGTCCTGACATCGTGGGTTTCTTCCCCTTCGAGCGGCATCCGATGGGCATCGGCAAGCCGGTCGCCGCGGGGCTGACCGACGCGCAGGGGCTGGTCCACGTCAAGGACTTCGAGATCGACCCGCGCCGGCTGATCAAAGAGTGCGGCCTGTCGGTCTACGAGTTCGACCACCTGGTGTCCGGGCAGCCGATGCTGAGCGACCGGAACGAGCGGCACCCGTCGCCGATCATCGACCTGCGCGACGGCTACGAGCGCTACACCGCGTCGCTGAAGGAGCACTCCGGCAAGACGTACAAGACCACCCTGGCCAAGTCGCGCAAGCTCCAGCGCGAGGCCGGCACGATGCGCCACGACTACGCGACCACCGACCTGGAGCCGCTGCACACGCTGCTCGGCTGGAAGACCGACCAATACCGGCGCACGGGGCGGACCGACAGGTTCGCGCACCGGTGGATCGTCGAGCTGGTCGAGCGGCTGCTGGCGACCCAGTCGGAGACCTTCGCCGGGGTGCTCGACATGGTCTACGTGGACGACAAGCCGGTGGCCGGGCATTTCGGGGTGCGCACGCGTACGACGCTGGCCGGCTGGTTCCCCGCCTACGACACCCAGTACGCCCGGTACTCCCCCGGCCTCATCCACCACCTGGCGATGGCCGAGCGGGCCGCCGAGGCGGGGATCGAGGTCATCGACATGGGCCGAGGGCAGAAGGAATACAAGGACAAGCTCAAGAACGGCGAGCTGGAGGTGGCCGAGGGGCGGGTGGCCAGGGCCAGCGCGGCGGCGGGCGTCCACTGGATGATCCGCGTGCCGGTCCGCAAGACCCGCGCCACCGTGATGGCCAGCCCGCTGCTGCTCAAAACCGCTGACAAGGCGTTGAAAACCTACGGGCGCTTCCGTACTGTCATACAGCGGTGAAATCAATCGCAACGCGTACGGGCCGTCACTGTCTGTCGCTCCCCTCCAACCGCCTCGGCCTCTACCTGGCGCTGCGCCATTGGTGCAGGCCCGGGCAGCGGCTGCTCATGTCGCCCATCTCGGCCGACGAGATCCTGTTCCTCGTGCTCGCCGCCGGGCTGCGCCCGGTGATCGCGCCGCTGTCCCCCCGCGACGGCAACATCGACGTCTCCCGCGTCGATCTGTCCATGGTGGACGCCGTCCTGACGACCAACCTGTACGGCCTCCCCGACCACGCCCCGGCCTTCGCCGGGAAGATCCTCATCGAGGACGTGGCGCACGCCATGGAGTCGAGCATCGACGGCCGGCCGCTGGGGACGTTCGGCGAGGCGGCGGTCTTCAGCCTCTCCAAGCATCCGGGAGCGGGCTCCGGCGGCGTCCTGGCCGTGGCGGAGGAGTCCGACCTGCGGGCCCTCGAACGCGCCCGCGACGAGCTGCTCACCCCCGGCTCCTTCAGAGCCGACCTGATCGGCGTGGCCACCTCCATGGCCCGCCAGGCGGCGCTCAAGCTCGATCTCGTACGCCCCGCGCTCGCGCTCATGCGCGCCCTCGGCATGCAGGAGGAGCGCGAGGGCTACCGCATCGCCCTCGACCCCGACGGGCTGGAGCGGGTGCTCAAGGAGGTCCCCGAGCTGCCGCCCTTCGACCCCTGGGTACGCGCCGACCTGCACGACTACCGCGCCCGCCGCGGCCGGCTGGCCCGCTGGTACCAGTCCAGGCGCCTGGCCAAGGTCCCCGCCGACCGCGGGCGCCGGCTGGCGGGCGTCGCCCGCCTGGCCGAGCTGCCCACCGCCGCGCCGGCCGTGCGCGACCACGCGGATCAGCCGCTGTTCCGCGTCCCGCTGCTGGTGCGCGACAGGGACGCGGCCATCGCCGAGCTGGAGCGGCGCGGGGTCGCGACGGGCTACCTGTACGACCCGCCGTACGACGACTACGCGCCCGCCTTCACCGAGGCGTCCCCCGACCCTGCCCCGGCGCGCTGGTGGGCGCGGCACGTGCTCCCGGTCGACCCGGTGTACGCCGACCGCTCACTCGCGGCGCTCCGCGACCTGGAGCCCCCTACGGAGCGTCCGCCCGGACCAGCCGCAGGAACGCCCTCAACCCCGTGATGATCTCCTGGCTGTCGCTCAGGCCGTCCACGGTCTCGTCGAAGCGCCGGGTCATGAGCGTCATCCTGCGCCCCAGGTCGTGGTCGGCCAGCTCCAGCTCATGGCGGGCGGCGGCCAGGTCCTCTCCGACCTGCTTGAGCCCCTCCCAGAGGCGCTCGGTGGAGGCGTTCAGCTCCGTCACCTGGTCGCGCAGCGCGATCACGTCCGCACGCGGGTAGCGGATCTCCTGGCCCAGGGTCCTGACCCGGTCGCGCAGGTGCGACGTGTACGCCCCGATCGGGCGGAATCCGGTGGCGAGCAGGTAGAAGCCGGCGAAGTAGTAGCCCACCTGCGCTCCGGAGAAGTACGTGACGACCGCGATCACCGCGGCGGACACGACGTGACCGGAGACCGCGAGCGCCAGCATGCGGCGGGCGATGCTGCCGGCCTCGTCCTCGCGGCTCGGCGCCACCTCGATGCCGGCCTCCCTGGACGCCTGGATCTCGTGGACCACGTGGCGGGCGGCGAAGCACAGGTTCCACGGCACGGTCAGGATGACGAGCAGCCAGAGCAAGCAGATCGCCCCCACGCCCAGCGAGATGAGGGTGGTCAGCGGCACGCCCGCGTAGAGGACGAGCCAGACGGTGATCAGCGTGACGATCAGCGAGACGAGCAGTAACCACCATTTCATACGTGCCAGCCTGCTCTCCCGGCACGCCGAGCGCGAGAGGCACGGTACTCAGAGGCGCGGGGGCCTGGTACTCAGATCAGGTCCCTGATCAGCTCGGCCAGGATCCGGCAGCCGCGCCTGACGTCGGCGAGCGAGGCGGAGCCGTAGCCGATCACCAGGCCGTGCAGCCGCTCGCGGCCGTGGTGGTGGCGGCCGGTGGAGTCGAGCAGGACGCCGCGCTCCCCGGCCCGCTCGACCACGGCGGGCACTACGGCCGCGGGCAGCTCCGCCAGGACGTGCAGGCCGGCCGTGTCGCCGCGCAGCCGGCAAACGGGCGCGAGGAGCTCGACGACCGCGGCGCGGCGGCGGGCGTACTCGAGGCGCATCCTGCGCAGGTGCCGGTCGAGGTCGCCGCGCTCCAGCAGGGTCGCCACGGCCTGCTGGACGGGCCCGCTGGTGCGGTCGGCCACGCTGCGGCGCAGGTGCGCGATCCGGCCGACCAGCTCGGGGTCGCCGACCAGCCAGCCGACACCGATGTCGGGCGAGAGGGTCTTGGAGAGCGTCCCGAGGAGCACCACCCGCGACGGGTCGAGGCCGTAGAGGGCGGGCAGCGGGGCGACGTCGTAGCGGAACTCGGCGTCGTAGTCGTCCTCGACGATCGTCGCGCCGGTGCTCCTGGCCCAGGCCAGCAGCCGCTCCCGGCGCGGGATCGGCAGCCGCCCGCCCAGCGGGTACTGGTGCGCCGGGGTCGTGTAGAGCACCCGCAGGTCGCCGGGGAGCGCGTCAACGATCACGCCGTCCTCGTCCACCGGGCACGGCACGACCTCGGCGCCCCGGGCCGCGAACACGGTCCGCGCCACGTGATAACCCGGGTCCTCGACGCCGGCCCGGGCGCCGGCGCCGAGCAGGGCCATGGCGCACAGGTCAAGGCCGTTGCCGGTGCCCCGGGTGACCAGGATGTTCTCCGGGCCGACGGCCATGCCCCTCGCCCGCCGGAGGTGGTCGGCGAGCAGCTCTCTGAGGCGCGGCAGGCCGTGCGGGTCGGGGTCGGCGCCGGGCGGCAGGTCGGCGGCCTTGCGCCAGGCGCGCCGCCAGGCCGCCCGGTCGTAGTCGCGTACCCAGGGCTCGCCCGCCGTGAGGTCGATCCGGCCGGCCGGGGGCGCGGGCGGGGCCGGGACATACGG
>NZ_VCJS01000317.1 GCF_005893125.1 Nonomuraea basaltis
GGTGGGCAAGTCGGGCAACGCCCGCGAAACCGGGCCGAACCTGTACTTCGCGATCTCGTGGAAGACCGGCCCGGCCTTCTGGTGGGTACGCAGGGGCATGGTCAAGCCGTGGGACTACCTGGACGCCTGGCAGTCGGGCAACCGCACGCTCTCGCCCCGCGAGGAGACGCTGGCGCTGCGCGGCAAGCTCGGCGAGACGCCGCGCTGCGCCATCCTGTGCTCGTCGAAGAAGGCGCCGGAGCCGACGAAGACCGCCCGCCCCGAGCCTCAGAGCCGCGAGCCTCAGACCGGCGGCGACGGCGAACTGGGAGTGGTCACGATTGGCCCGTCGACAACTCCTTAGGGTTGACGGTGACGCCTGACCTGATGAGCTGCTGGATCTCGTCGACGACGTCCCAGGTGTTGACGTTCATGCCGGCGATCACCCGGCCGCCGCGCAGCCAGTAGGCGATGAACTCCAGGCTGTCGACGTCGCCGCGGTAGACGATCTCGTCGTGGCCCTCGATGTCGCCGGAGAACTCCATGCCGAGGTCGTACTGGTCGGTGTAGAAGTACGGGATCGGGTCGTGGACGACCTCCTGGCCGAGCATGGAGCGGGCGGCGGCCGGGCCGCCGTGCAGGGCGTTGGCCCAGTGCTCGACGCGCAGGCGGCGGCCGTACAGGGGGTGGAGGGACTCGGCGACGTCGCCTGCCGCGAACACGTCGGGGTGCGAGGTGCGCAGGGCGGCGTCGGTCAGGATGCCCTGCCCGACGTCGAGGCCGGCGTCGCGGGCGAGGCCGACGTCGGGGGCGGCGCCGATGCCGACCACGACGAGGTCGGCCGAGAGCCGCTCGCCGGAGCTGAGCCGCACGCCGGTGTCGGTGATCTCCGCGGCGGCGGTGCCGAAGCGCAGGTCGACGCCGTTGCGGGCGTGCAGGTGGGCGAAGACGGCGCCCAGTTCGGGGCCGAGTGCCCGGTTCAGCGCGGTGGGCTCGGGCTCGACGACGGTGACCGCGCACCCTGCCGCGCGGGCCGCCGCGGCGGTCTCCAGGCCGATCCAGGACGCGCCGACGACGAGCACGCTGCCGGCCTGCGCGAAGCGTTCCTTGAGCGCCTCGCTGTCCTCGACCGTGCGCAGGTAGTGAGCGGGTCCGGGCAGGCGCCGGGGCGTGGCGCCGGTCGCGATGAGCAGTTTGTCGTACGGCTGGCGCGACCCGTTGCCGAGCCTGACCAGGTGGTGATCGAGCTCGATGCGGGTGACCCGCATGCCGAGCCGTAGATCCACGCCGTTGTCCGCGTACCACTCGGGGGCGTGGACGAAGATCTTCTCGCGTTCGCTCTTGCCCTGGAGATACTCCTTGGACAGGGGCGGTCTCTCGTAGGGCCGTTCGGTCTCCGCACCGATCAGCACCAGCTCGCCGTCGAAGCCCTCCTCGCGCAGTGTCTGCGCGGCCTTGGCCCCGGCCAGTCCGGCACCGACGATCACATATGTGGCCATGGGCGCAGTATCCGCCCGCCGCGGGCATCGGGAAAGCGGGTTGTGTCAGGCGACCAGGCTCATTGGCAAACCTTTGGTCATCGGGAGAGCCTGCGGTGCCAGGCGACGGCCGAGGTGTCGGTGAGCGAGGCGAGCTGGTCGATGACGACGCGGACGCGTCCGGCGTCGTCGGAGGCCGCCAGGTACGCGGGCCGGAAGGCGGGCTCGAGCGTGCCGGGGGCGCCGAGTGTGATCATGGAGGCCAGCTCGGTGATGAGGTCGCGCTGCCTGGCCTGGTTGGCGTTGTGGTCCTTGGTGGTCATCACGTAGTGGGCCGTGACGCCCTTGAGGAGCGCGCATTCCAGCCGGGTGGCGTGGGGGACGACGAGGTCGGCGCGGTGGCGGGAGCCGTACACCTCCTTGGTGGCGGTCTGCGCGGAGCGGCAGAAGCGGCCGATGAGGCCGCTGGTGAGGGCCTTGAGGCCGGCCAGGTCGGCGAGGGTGGCCTCGAAGCGGCGCGGCCAGAGCTTGTCGGCGATCAGCTTGGCGAAGACCTCCTCGAGCTCATTGAGGTCGGCGCCGGGGGCGTACCAGGTGCGGGTGATCTGGCACACCTGGCGGCGTTCGACGGGCGACTGGAGGGCCTCGGGGGTGACGTGGCCGGAGTGCAGGGCGTCCTCGAGGTCGTGGACGGAGTAGGCGACGTCGTCGGCCCAGTCCATGATCTGGGCCTCGAAGCTGACCCGTCCGTCCGGGGCGCCCTCCCTGATCCACTTGAACACCGGCAGGTCATCGTCATATACGCCGAATTTCGGAGACTTGTCGCAGGTCCACGGATACTTGATGGACGCGTCCAGCACCGCCCGCGTCAGGTTGAGCCCGGCGCTGCGGCCGTCCTCGGTGAGCACCTTGGCCTCGAGCCTGGTGAGCAGGCGCAGGCTCTGCGCGTTCCCCTCGAAGCCGCCGCACGAGGCCGCCAGCGCGTTGAGCGCCACCTCGCCGTTGTGGCCGAACGGCGGATGCCCCAGGTCGTGCGCCAGGCAGGCGGTCTCCACCAGGTCGGGGTCGACGCCGAGCGTGGCGCCCATCTCGCGGCCGACCTGGGCGCATTCGAGCGAGTGCGTGAGCCTGGTGCGCGGGATGTGCTGGCCGCCGCCGAGCGTCTCGCCAGGGCCCACGACCTGCGTTTTCGCGGCCAGCCTGCGCAGCGCGGAGCTGTGCAGCACGCGGGCGCGGTCGCGTTCGAACGCGGAGCGCTCCGGATTGCCGGGTGGTTCCGGAACCCAACGCTCCTGGTCATGCTCATCGTAGTACGGCATCGGTTCAGCGATTTTATCCAGTTTCCCGTCTCCGCTAGTGTCAACCCTCGCGAGAACCCCCTTCCCTGGGAGCCCTCCCCCATGACGACAGCGTTCCGAGCAGTGCTGGCCTTCACCCTGCTCGCCGGCTTCTACGTGTTGGTCGGCCTCTTCCTGGTGGCCGCGATCTTCCTCGACGTCCTGCTGCTCGTCGACTTCCACGCCAGCGCCGTCAAGTTCGCGATCGTGCTCACCCTGACGGCGGGCGCGCTCGTGCGGGCCCTGATCATGGTGAGCCGCCGCCGGGGCGGCGACCAGCCGGGCGTGCCCGTGGGGCGTGAGCACGAGCCCGTGCTGTGGCGGACGGTCGAGGACCTGGCGCAGCGCGTACGTACCGCGCCGCCGGACGAGATCCGGCTGGTCGCGGAGGTGAACGCGGCTGTGTCGGAGGATACGCGCTGGCTCGGGCTGAAGGCGACGCGGCGGCGGATGTTCATCGGCCTGCCACTGCTGCAGACGCTCACGGTGGACGAGATGCGCGCGGTGCTCGGGCACGAGCTGGGCCACTACAGCGGCGCCCACACCCGCCTGGGCGCGCCGGTCTACCGGGGCCGGGTCTCGCTCATCGCGACCGTGCACGGGCTGGGCAACCACCCGTTCGTCCAGCGCCTGTTCACCTGGTACGCCAAGCTCTACCTGCGCATCTCGCAGGCCGTGTCGCGCAGGCAGGAGCTGGAGGCCGACGAGTTCGCGGTCGCGATCGGCGGCCGGCAGGCGATGGCGGGCGCCTTGCGCAAGATCCACGCCACCGTGCTGGGCTGGGACCTGTACGTCAGCAACTACCTGTCCCTGACGGGCGCGGGCGGCGCCAGACCCTCGTCGGTGTTCGGGGGTTTCCACGCGCTGATGAGCGACCCCGAGCGGCAGGCCCAGATCGCCAAGCTGGGCGAGGAGCCGGAGGAGGTCTCCCCGTACGACTCCCACCCGAGCCTGGCCGAGCGCCTGGGCGCGATCGAGAACCTGGCGGAGCCGCAGCACGTGCCCGACCCGCGCTCCGCGCTGACGCTGCTGCACGACGCGAACGTGGCGGTGCAGGCGGTCGAGCAGTCCATGTGGACGCCGGAGGCGCTGACCGGGCTGCGGCCGGTGTCGTGGGAGGAGCTGGTGGCGCACGGCATGTACGCCGGCCGCAACGCCGACGCCCTGCACGACCTGGCGGTGGCCGGGCAGCGGGTGATGGGGGCGGCGCGGCCGTACCTGGACGCGGCGTTCGAGGCGATCGCGCGGGGGCGGCAGGCCGAGCTGGAGGAGCGGCTGCGCGAGCTGGGCTGGAGCCCGTCGGAGACGCTGCTGGCCGGGGTGCTGGGGCAGGCGCTGGAGGCGGTGCTGATCCAGCTCGGCGAGGCCAGGTGGACGCTGTCGTGGTCGGGGCCGGCGCGGCTGCTGTTCGACGACGGGGAGGAGGTGGCGCTGTCGGAGTACGCGGCCCAGGTGGCGGCGAACCCGGAGGCCGTGGCGGGGCTGCGGCGCTGGCTGGGCGATCACGGCATGCGCCACGACTACGTACCGGTCCAGGAGCTCGCCGCGCACTAGGGTGTGAACGGTCTCTCATTGGCGATGAAACCCCCGGGACCGCGGCGGGTGCGCATACCTATGATCAAGCGCAGGCCAGAGGCTCGCCGTAGGAGGACTCACATGAGGTGAGCCGGGCCTCCGCGACCGTGCGGATCGGGCGAGAGGCCGTCAGCTCCACCGTGCCCCTGTCCTTCCCCGCCGCCCATGACAGCTTCAGTATCCAGGTGCAGTCGCACGTACGGGTGTCCGCGGTGATATGGAAGACTTCCGGCTCGGTATTGCTGATCTCGTAGGGGAAGACGAGCGGTTTCTTGTCCGTCTTCCGGTCGGTTTCGTCGGCCTTGGAGAAGGCTGACACCTTCGGCAGCCTGGCGTCGAGGTCCACCCTTCCGAGCCGCGCGGGAAGGGGTCCGGCACCGCAGCTTGCGGCGTACAGGGCGGTGCCGGTAGGTGGCTGATCCCTGCGCACGACCTCCACGTACAGGGAGCGCAGGACGACCGCCTCGGACGTCTTCCCCCGCAGGACGACCTCGACGGTGGACGGCGAGACGGGCAGCGCGCCCTGCCCCGCCGCCCAGTCCGCCCTCGTCACCAGGTCGGCGGGAGGCGGGACGTCCAGCCGGTCTGGCCTCTGGGGGAACCACCACCCCTGATCGCACGCGTGGACCTCTTCAACCACCCAATCGAACGGGACCTTCGGGTCGTTCTGTGGCGTCGCGGAGACGGGCGAGGTCATCAGGGTGGGGGAGGCGCTGTCCGATGGGCCGGTCGGGGCGTCGGCGTCCTTCTCCTCCAGGGGCAGCAGGGCCAGGCCGGCGATCCCGCTGGCGACCGCGCCGGCAACCAGCGGGCCGATCCACGTCGTGTGGATGATCCCCCGATGCCGTTTCCACCAGGAGCGAAGCCCGCGCGGTTGGCCGTCGCGCTTCGGTGGCGTAGGCGAAGTTCTGCGGCGCTTCCGGGATCTGCCCATCGTGGGCCGCTCCTCACTATGGGGGCGTGGTGCGGGCCGGCTTCCAGGGGGTGCCGTGGGCTCTGACGACCAGCTTCCCCGAACGCAGTGTGTAGTGGCGGATGAAGAAGGGACCGCTCGGGCAGCACTTCTCGTCTCCGAATCGATATTCGCGAGCCGTCACGACGATCGTCTCGGGCGGATCGGCCCGTAGGGTGACACCGGGCAGGTAGCCGTGGCCCGGCGGCGCGGTGGCACGGCCGGCGAACTCGCGACCGTTGAAGAAGAACACCTGCGCTCTGGTCCCTTGCCACGCTATCTGGGCGTGCAGCCTCCCTGCCCGTGTGAAGGAGCTGCCGGGGACATGGGACCGCCTGGCGATCTCGTCCCGCTGGATCCTCCACAGGGGCTCGCCCGGGTCCTGGAAACCGGTGTCCGCAAGCCGCTCGGCGACGGCGAAGGCCAGAGTGGTCAGGTCCCTCATCAGCCGCCTGTCTACGGGTAAGGTGCCCCTTTCGTCCGCGAGGCTCGCCTCTAGTTCGACGACCGCCCGGCCGACCCGGACTACGCTGTGAGCCTGGCGGCCGAACCGGAACAAGTACACACCCGGCCTCAGGACCGTGCCTTCCTCGTAGAAGAAGGAACTGTTCCGCAGGGTGAGGATCTCGGCGACGCGCGCGGATGCGTCCAGCGTTCGTCCTACCCCGTGCAGGTTCACGTGGATGACCCCGTCCCGGCCGGAGTACTCGCAGGCGGGCTCGTGGCTCCTGCCGTCCCATCTCACGCTTCGCCCCCCGTGGTACACGGTGGTGACGTACGTTCGGCCCGGGCCGAACGCGCAGGCGCTGGGAATCCTGGGATGGGGCGCTGCCGGCGGCCGGACGGACGGCCGGAGCAGCACGAGATGCACCTGCGCAAAGTCGCGGTAGGCGGTGTAGAAGGTGCCTTGTCCCGTCGCGTGGAGAACGGTCGCCCCGTACTCGTGAGTGATGGTGGCCATGCGGCCGGTCTCCGCTGAGATCATCTTCAGCGTCCGCGACAGGTACATGATCCTTGGATGGTCCATGCGGACCGGCGCGAAGATCTCCGCGGGCCCTGCCTCGACCGGGAGATCCAGGCCCCGCTCGGTGACGCGCCACCTGGGCGCCGCCGTTCGCCGCGGTATCGACTCCAGCACTGTGGCGCCGCCGATCGTGTAGCCGAACAGGGCCTGGTGGTCCCGGGCGGACAGCCACACCGTCGGCTCGTCGTATTGTGCGCCGCTGGTGTCGGCCGCCCGGGTCTCGAGCGTGACGCCGTCCTCGGACAGCAGGAAGACCTTGTTCTGGTTGGCCACCGCGACCAAGTCGCCGTCGGCCGCCATGTCCGCCCATCGGGTCGACTCCCTGGCGTCGTCGACGGTGGCTCGCCAGCCGGTCCTGGTGACGGCTCCTGTACGCGGGTCGATCCGGGAGAGGTAGATGTGGTTCGACGGACACTGCAGGACATAGACGCGGTCCGCCGACGCCCGGACTCCGCCCCCGCAAGTGTCGATCTCCTTCTCCCACAGGACGGTGCCACGGCGTGCATCGACACCGCTGGTGAGATATCGCGTGCCGGAGTTGCGACGAGCGCGGTCTCGCCGGCCACCGTGACGGCGGGCCAGGTGACGAAGCCGCGCGTCCAATTCACGCGTCCGCTGCCGATGTCGTGAGCGGCCAGGAGCCACTGGTACGCCGCCGGGTTGTAGGGCGTGTAAAGCACCAGCGCGACATCGCGCTGCCCATGGATGTGCCTCGCCAGGTGGTTCGGCAGGGTCCTGTACCGGCGAAGCGGCCTGCCGGTCGCCAGGTCGTACTGGACGATCTCCTGAGTGCTCTCACCTGGCGCGAGAACGGTCGTCCCGATGACCGCGTGCGGAACTTCATCGGGCCTGCTGGGATTGTAGACGCCGCTGATCCGCGCGCTCCAGGACACGGACAGGTCGTTCGCGGCGGGCAGTGGCCTGGGGCCGAACCCGGCCTCCTTCGAACGGGGCTCCGGAGCGATGAACATCAGGGGCAAGAGCAGCAGCAGGACGGTCAGACGGAGGACGCCGCGGAAAGATCCGGGTTGTGCCATCGCGAGCCCCTCGCCGTGCGATGCCGTCAAGTTCCCGTGGCGTCATCGTAGGTATCACTCTGCGCACGGTAAAGACGACGAGTCGGTGATGTCGTGCCCGTCGAGCATCTCCTCCAGACGTGGCGGAGGGCGCACGGCCGGAGAGGCGGTGGGATCGCCGAAGGATCAGGAGGCCGGGTCGAGGCGGTAGCCGGCGCCGCGGATGGTCTGGATGCTGTCGCGGCCGAAGGGCCGGTCCACCTTGTCGCGCAGGTAGCGCACGTACACGTCGACCACGTTCGATGCGCCGTCGTAGGCGAAGTCCCACACGTGCTCGATCAGATGGGTACGGCTGAGCACCTCGCCGGGCCGCCGCATGAACTCGTGCAGCAGCGCGAACTCCTTGGGCGACAGCGTGATCGGCGTCTCGCCGCGCCGCACCACGTGGCCGACCGGATCCAGAGCGAGATCGCCCACCTGGAGCACGGCAGGACGCTCGTGCGGGTCACGCCGGGTCAGCGCCCGCAGCCGGGCGAACAGCTCCGACAGCGCGAAGGGCTTGGTGAGGTAGTCGTCGGCGCCCGAGTCGAGGCCGCGTACGCGGTCGGTCACGGCGTTGCGCGCGGTGAGCATGAGCACCGGGGCCCAGCGGCCCTCCGCGCGCATCCGCCGGCACACCTCGAACCCGTCGGGCGCGGGGATCATCGCGTCGAGCACGACGGCGTCGTAGTCGTTCTCCATGACGCTCCACAGCGCGTCCTCGCCGTTGCCCGCGGGGTCGACGGCGTAGCCCTCCCGCCGCAACCCGCGGATCAGCATGCGCGACATGCCGGGGTCGTCCTCGACGACGAGCACCCTCATGATTCCACCCTAAAGCTCATCAGCGGAGCAGGTCGTCGATGGTGGTCCGGGCGCCGTTGATGGCGATGGAGAAACCGATGTTCTGTGCGTCGCCGGCCGCCGCCGTGTTGATGCCCACGATACGGCCGGAGGCGTCCACGAGCGGGCCGCCGCTGTTGCCCGGGTTGATCGCCGCGTCCGTCTGGATCACATGCTTGAGGCGGGCGCCGGCGTCGGTCTGCACGGTACGGTCGAGCGCCGAGACGATGCCCTCGGTCACCGTCGGGCCGCCCGGCAGGGCCAGCGCGTTGCCGATCGCGATCACCGGGTCGCCGACGCGCAGGGTCGACGAGTCCCCGAGGGTGGCGACGGGCAGGTTCGTGGCGTCGACCCGCAGCACGGCGAGGTCGGCCGCCGGGTCGCTGCGCAGCACCTTCGCGGTCAGCGTCCGCCCGCTCCGCAGCGTCACGGTGATGGTCTGCGCGCCCTCGACGACGTGGTTGTTCGTGGCGATGAGCCCGTCGGCGCCGATCACGAACCCGGTGCCGGTGCCCTGCTCGGCGACGGGCTCCATGAGCGCGTTCACCCCGACCAAGCGGGTGCGTACCGTGACGATCGACGGCTCGATCTTGGCGAGGATGGCGGGGGCGTTCACGGCGCCCGCGGAGGTCGCGGGGACGGCGGCGGAGGCGGCCGGGACGCTCGCCTGGGCGATGTCGCGGCCGCCCAGGTAGCCCCCGGCTCCCGCGGCCGCCACGACGGCGACGAAGGCGACGGAGGCGACGGAGGCGGCCAGCACCCGCCGCCCGGTCCGCCGCGTCCGGTGGGCGGGGACGCGCGGGGCCGGGTAGTCGTGCGACGGGCGTTGCTCGTAGGTGGGGACGGTCATGGTGGGCTCCTCAGGAAGCGATCCGTTGTTCGCGGTCCTTAGATTGCGAGCTCACGGATGAGAGAACGATGAGAGCCGGCCGGTACGGCGGATCGTGGCCTGCGCCGCGACTTGTGCCAGGCTGGACGGGTGCGGCTGCTACCTGGCTCGATGCGCGCCCGAGTGACCCTCGTCACCGCGGCAGGCGCCGTCGGCGCGCTCGCCATCTGCCTCACCCTCCTGTACGCCGCCCTCGACCGCCAGCTCTGGGCCGCCATCGACGCCGGCCTCACCGCCCGTGCCGGTGACCTGGCCGCCGCGCTACAGGTCGGCGACACCGCCGCCCTGGCCGACGACCCGATGGCCCAGCTGTACGGCCCCGACGGCGAGGTGTTCGCCGGCTCGACCGCGCTGCAGGGCCGGTGGCTGCTCACCTCCGAGCAGGTCAGCGAGGTCGAGGACACGGTGTTGACCACGCGCACGTTGCCCGTCGGGGAGGATGGCGGCCCGATCCCGGTCCGGCTCCTGTCCCAGCGCGTCGCCTCCGGAGGAAGCGTGCTCTCGGTCGCGGTCTCGGCCGAGCCCGTCCACGCCGCCAGGGACCGGCTGGCGATCGTGCTCTTCGTCGCGGCGCCGCTGCTGGTGGGCGCGCTGGCCGCGGGCGCGTGGGCGGTCGTGCGCACCGCGCTGCGGCCCGTCGACGCCCTGACCCGGCAGGCCGCGATCATCTCGTCGCTGGAGAGCGACAGCCGCCTGCCCGCGGTGCCCGGGGACGACGAGATCGCCCGGCTCGCCCGTACCCTGAACGACATGCTGGCCAGGCTCGGCGTGGCGGCCGAGCGGGAGCGGGCGTTCGTGGACGACGCCAGCCACGAGCTGCGCACCCCGCTCGCGGTGCTGCGCGGCGAGCTGGAGCTGGCGCTCGACGCCATCGGTGACGACCGCGAGGTCGAGCAGTCGCTGCGCGCGGCGCTCGGCGAGGCGGACCGGCTGTCCCGGCTGGCCGACGACCTGCTGCTGCTGGCGCGGGCCCGGACGGGCGCGCTCGTGGTCCGCACCGAGGCCGTGGACCTGCTCGACCTGGCCGCCGCGGAGGCCCGGCGGCTCGGTCCCGCGCTCGGCCTGCGCATCGAGGCGTCCGGCGACCCCGTCGTGGTGAACGCCGACCCCGAGCGGCTCCGGCAGGTGCTCGCGAACCTGGCGCGCAACAGCGCGGCGGCCGGCGCGGCCACCGTACGGATCCGCGTCACGCACGACCGGGACACGGCCGCCGTGGAGGTCGCCGACGACGGGCCCGGCTTCCCTCCGGGGCTGCTCGACGCCGCGTTCGCCCGCTTCACCAGGGGGGACGACGCCCGCAGCGGCGCCGCCCCGGGGGCGGGGCTGGGGCTGTCGATCGTGCGGGCGGTGGTCATCGCGCACGGCGGCATCGTGTCCGCGCGCAACGGCGAGCCGCTCGGCGGCGCCGTGGTCACGGCCCGCCTGCCCCTGACGTAACGCCCCGTGTGCTCTCATCGTGCTTTCATCTGCGTGGCGGCAGGATCGAACCCATGCAGACCGATCACCACCCGTTCACGATCCTCGGCCGGCCTCGGCACAACCGCTGGGCACGGCACCCGGGAGTCCGCACCGGCCCGCAGCTCACCCTGGGCGAACGCGCTGCCGATCGCACCAGGCTCGTCATGGGGTCGTGGCCGTTCATCTTGATCTTCCTGGGCCTGCTCGCCGCCTGGATCATCGGCAACGGCCGGCACGGCTTCGACCCGTACCCGTTCATCCTGCTGAACCTGGTGCTGTCGTGCCTGGCCGGGCTGCAGGCGTCCGTCCTGCTCGTCGCGGCCAGGCGCAGCGACCAGGTCGCCGCCGAGCTGGCACTGCACGACTACCAGACCAACCAGGGCGCCGCGGTGTCCATCGCCGCACTCCGCTCCGAGGTCGCCGACCTGTCTTCCCAGCTCGCCCGCGTCGAGGCGCTGGTGAAGACCCGGCTCCCCGACGCGGGACAACCGGCTCGATGACTGGAGCGGGCGGGGGCCGCGCGCGGCCCCCGCGGCGTGTTGCTGATGGGCCCTCCGGGGACCGGCAAGACGCTCCTGGCCCGCGCGGTGGCCGGCGAGGCGCGGGTGCCGTTCTACGCGGTCACCGGCAGCGGGTTCGTGGAGATGTTCGTCGGGCTGGGCGCCTCGCGGGTGCGCGGCAGGTGCCGCTGCCGACGCTGGCGGACCGGACGCGCATCCTGGCCGTGCACTCCCGGGGCAAGGCCGCCCTGCTGCCCCAGGAGCGGCACGAGGGTGGCCCCGCCCTCGTCGCCGCCCTCTTC
>NZ_VCJS01000318.1 GCF_005893125.1 Nonomuraea basaltis
CCCTGAAGCAGCTCCCAGCGATCAAACTAATCAACGGCCTCACCCGCGCCATAGAAGAACCGACGTCGGCGGGCAACCCGCACCCATTTTCCCGCCTGAGCGGCGTCCCGGCAGGGACAGGGGAACTAATCACCACGGTGCAGCGGATCAACGCCCGCGCCGACACCCGCGTGACCGAGGAGTTCGTCGCCGAGCTCAAGCGCGTCTCGGGCAAGGAGAACATCCTGTTCAAGATGACCCAGGCGGCGCTGGAGGCGCCGGAGGAGACCATCAGCGAGGCGATCTACCCGGTGGTGCCCGGCGGGGTGGACACGCTGGTGGCACTGTGGCACGAGTACCAGGCAAAAGGCAGCACCTACCGCCAGCATCGGCAGCGGGTGTTCAAGGCCTCCTACACCAACCACTACCGGACCGGCCTCATTCAGATCCTGGAGGCGCTGGAGTTCGGGTCGACCAACACCGTGCACGCCCCGATGATGACCGCCCTGGCGCTGATCAAGCGGTACAAGAGCGAGCGCACCAACCACACCAAGTACTACGCCGTCGGCGAGACCGTCCCGGTAGAGAAGATCGTCCCGGCGGAGTTGGCCGAGCTGATGTACCGCACCGACAAGGCGGGCCGCCGGCGGATCCTGCGCAGCGTGTACGAGTGCGGGGTGTTCCAGACCCTGCGCGACAAGCTGCGCTGCAAGGAGATCTGGGTGCACGGGGCGCTCAAGTGGCGCAACCCCGACGACGACCTTCCCCAGGACTACGAGGAGCGCCGCGTGGAGAACTACGCCAAGCTCCGCAAACCGCTGGACGCCAAGCGGTTCACCGGCGAACTGATCGAGGAGATGGACGCCGAGTTGTCGGCTCTGCACGACGCGCTACCGAGCCTGCCGTGGCTGCAGATCGCCGAGCGTAAGAGGGGTGGCGCGATCCTGCTCACTCCGCTGGAGCCGCTTCCCGAACCCCGCAACCTGCGCAAGCTCAAGGCCGCGGTCCGCCAGCGGTGGGGCGTGGTGCCGTTGCTGGACATGTTCACCGAGACGGCGCTGCGCACCGGCTGTCTGGATGCCCTGATCCCGGCCGGGACCCGCATTGGCATGGAGCCCAGCGAGTTCCTGGAGCGGATGCTGCTGGTGATCTACGCCTACGGCACCGGCGCCGGGATTCGTTCGGTCGCCTCCGGTGAGCACTCCTATTCGGAGGAAGACCTGCGCTACTCCCGGCGTCGCTTCTTGTCGGTGGCCGGGGCGCGGCAGGTGGCCAAGGTGATCGCCAACGCCACCTTCGCTGCCCGCCAGTCCTGGCTGTGGGGCGAGGGGACGACGGCGGTGGCCTCCGACTCCACCCATTTCTCCGCCTTCGATCAGAACATCTTCACCGAGTACCACTCGCGCTACAAAAGGGCCAAGCGCGGTGTGCTGATCTACTGGACGGTCGAGACGGGCGGCTCGATGGCCATCTACAGCCAGCATCTGACCTGCTCGGCCTCCGAGGTGCATGCCATGGTCGAGGGCGCGATGCGTCACGAGACGAACATGACCGTCGAGACCAACTATGTCGATTCGCACGGCGCTTCGATCATCGGGTTCGGCGTGACCAGATTGCTGAACTTCGACCTAGTGGCCCGGTTCAAACAGGTCAACATCATGAAGCTGTACCTGCCGGGCAAGAGCGACCGCTTCGCCTACCCGCTGCTCGGCCCGGCGCTGACCCGCCCGATCCGCCCCGAGGTCATCGAGAACAACTACGACCTGATGATCAAGTACGCGACCGCGATCCGGCAGGGCACCGCCTCCACCGACGCCCTGCTGCGCCGCTTCACCGGCGAGACCACCCACCCGGCCTACTCGGCGATGTATGAGGTCGGCTGCGCTCAACGCACGATTTTCCTGGCTCGCTGGCTACGAGATCGCGATCTTCAGCACGAGACCGAGTCCGGGTTGAACGTGGTGGAGAACTACAACGGGGTCAACGACTACATCAGGTTCGGCAAGCGGGGTGAGCTGGCCTCCAATCGGCGCGAGGAGCAGGAGCTGGGCATGCTCTGCTTGATGATCTTGCAGAGCTGCCTCGCCTACATCAACACTTTGATGATCCAAGACACCGTGGCCGAGCCCGCGTGGGCCGATGTCCTGACCGACGTCGACCGGCGCGGCCTGACCCCGCTCTTCCACACCAACATGACGCCGTACGGGACCGTGCAGCTTCGACCCGACCGGCGGCTTGACCTGACCGGGCCACCACCCGCTCCGGAAGGCTGATGTGACAGGGAAGTGACGATCCCCTGTCACATCGAGAGTTCTTGAGGCGTTTCCACCAGAGGGCGTTCACGAGTAGGTCTGACGTGGGAGACGGGAAGGGTTGCGAAGATCGCTTCCCGCCGAAAGAGTGATCGTTTCCCGGTTTGCGGGTCCTCTTCACGCGGCCTGGCGTCGATAGCGGCCGGGGGCTGTGCCGTACTCGCGTTTGAAAGCGTTGGCGAAGGAGAACTCCGAGCCGTACCCCACCTGGGTGGCTACCTCGCTGAGGGGCGCGTCGCTCTCGCGGAGCATGCGGGCGGCCAGGGTCAGGCGCCACCAGGTGAGGTAGGTGAGGGGCGGCTGGCCGATCATTGCGGCGAAACGCTGGGAAAAGGCCGCGCGGGAGAGGCTGGCCTGGTCGGCCAGGGTCTTGACGGTCCACGGGCGAGCCGGGTCACGATGGAGTGCGGACAGCGCCGCGCTGATCGCGGGGTCGGCCATCGCGGTGGCCCAGCCGGGCCTGGGCTTGGCGGGCAGGTCGGCGAACCAGGCACGCAGGATGTAGATGAGCAGCGTGTCCAGCAGGGCCAGGACGACGGTGTCGGCGCCCATGTGCGGGCGTTCGACCTCGGCACCGAGCAGGTCCACCGCGGCGCGGAGCTCTGGGTGGTGGCCGAGCCGGGCCGGCAGGTGGAGCAGGTCGGGCAGGTCCTGCAGCAGCGGATGGGCGCGGCCGGGGGCGAGCCGGTAGCCACCGCAGAGCGTCACGGTGACAGGCCCGTCTTGTCCGATGAAGTCGGAGACGAACAGGTCGCTGTCTTCGGTGGGGTCGCAGTAGGGCTCGGCCAGATCCCTGACCGGGCTGTCGGCCAAGCCGTACCCGATGCCGCGGGGAGCGAACAGCACGTCGCCGACTCCCAGCGCGACCGGATCACCAGAGGGCGGGATGAGCCAGCAGGAACCCTGAAGGATCACCTGGAACCCGGCCGAGCCCGGCACTGAGGGAAAACGCTGCCCCCAGGGGGCATGCCAGGCAACGCGGGCGGAGCTGGGCCGACCAGAACGCTTCACGGTGACCACATCACAGAGCAAATCCACAAGCAAAGACTATCTAGTATGAATTCCAGACTTCTAGGCATTAATCATCTGGCGCAACCGCTCTAGCGTTGAGCGCATGATGAACGCAGCGAGATTCACGCAGTACGGTTCCCCGGATGTCATCGAGCTCCACCAGGTACCCACCCCCGTCCCAGGCCCCGGCGAGGTGCTCATCAAAGTAGCCGCCACCTCGTTCACCCCACCGAGACGGCCCTGCGCTCGGGAATGCTGCAGACGGTGTTCCCCGTGGCGTTGCCGTACACCTTGGGCTGGGACGTCGCGGGCACCGTCGTCGACGGAGCGGGCGGATGGGCCGAAGGCGATCAGGTGATCGGCCGTCTGGACGCGGGCGGGACCGCGGCCGAATACGTCATCGCCAGAGCCGACGTGCTGGCCCCCGCACCGGCCGGCATCCCGTTGACGCGCGCGGCGGCGATCCCCGTGGCGGGCCTGACGGCCTGGCAGGCGGTGCACGAACAGGTGAAGGTAACGAGCGGCCAGCGGGTGCTGATCAACGGCGCCGGCGGCGGCATCGGCGGGTTCACGGTCCAACTGGCCAAACTCGCCGGGGCCTTCGTGGTCGCCACGGCCAGCGCCCGAAGCGCCGCCGTGGTCACCGCCCAGGGCGCCGACCAGGTCGTCGACTACACGGCCGGACCGCTGCCCGGCGGCATGGACGCGGTGATCAACCTTGCCCCGATCAGGCCCGAATCTGCTGCCGGGCTGGCCGAGCTCGTTCGCCCGGGCGGTTCGGCGGTATCGGTCGCCACCCCGATACCGGCCTATCCGCACTTCGTCACCCGCAACGATCCCGCGCAACTGCGCGAACTCGTTGCCCTCATCGACGCCGGCGCTCTGAGCCTCGACATCGCCCAGACCCTTCCCCTGTCGGAGCTGCCCGCAGTTCATGCCCGCAGCGAAGCAGGCCAGACCCGCGGAAAGATCATCCTCATCCCATGAACATCTCTATCCGGTACGGCAAAGCCGCCGCCGTCCTCGGCGCGACACTGGCCGCATGCGCGCTGTGGTCCATCGCCCACGTGTTGAACGTCGGCCTCGTGGTCGACATGCGCAACGGGCAACCGCCCACGCCGGTGGGCCTTGGCTCAGGTCGCGGGGTTCTCCCTCAGCCTGTCCCTGCTGGCGTGGGGCGTGCTTGCGGCGCTGGAGAAATACGCCAAGCACGGGAAAACCATCTGGCGGATCCTGGCCCTGACCGCCCTGGCCGCGTCCCTTCTCCCGATCATCGGCGTCGAGGCGTCCGCGGGAACGAAGATCGCGCTGTCGCTCATGCACGTGGCGGTCGCAGCCGTCCTCGTGCCGTTGCTGCCCCGACACGACAAGATCCCGATCGATCGCGATGATCAGATAGGGTCCCGTCAACTTCAGTCCAGCCGTTCCAAGAACGGCCCGAGGCGAGGATAGTGCTGATTTCGTGCTCGACTAGCTGAGCACGTCCATGTCAGAGGAGCAGCCCTCGACTCGCTGCTGACACGCCGCGGCCCTGGCAGTACGACAAGTACAAGGCGATCCGGCCCGCGTAGGTCTTCTCGGTGTTGAACGCCCGGCCCGCCCCGCGCACCCCGCCAGGGCTGGTTTCGTGTCAGGAGGTTGGGGGGTGCGGTGCCTGCTGGGTGTGGTGGTCCAGTAGGCGGGTGAGCAACTGCACGAACTGGTCGCGTTCGGCAGGGGTCAGCGGGGCGAGCAGTTCGTCGTGGAGGTCGTCCAGGACCTTGTCGAGGCGGCGCAGGTGGCGGCGGCCTTGGGCGGTGATCGTGATGACGTTGCGGCGGCGGTCGCCGGGATCCGGTGCCCGCCCGACGAGGCCGCGCTCGGCCAGTTCGTTGAGGAGGCCGACCATGTCGCTGCGGTAGATGCCGGTGCGCCGGCTCAGCGTCGCCTGGCTGGCCGGGCCGTGCTCGTGCAACGAGGCCAGCACCGCGTAGTGCCACTTGCGGGCGTCGACCTGGGCCAGCCCATCGTTCACCAGCCGGTCCGACTGCGTGGTCACGCCCGCCAGCAGGCGACTGGCCCGCCGGCGCAGCCTGTCGGGCGTCTTCGTCTCGCCGTCGTACGGCATGTCGGCGGCTTCGGCTCTGCTGGTCATGAAGCCGATCCTACCGGGTTGCGTTAGTCTGGCTAACGATGTAACTTCGTTCACGGCAGAAACGTTAGTGAAGCGAACGTTAATTACGAAAACGGATTGGAAGATCATCGTGACGACCGCAGCCCAGACCTTCAGTACCGCGCTCATCGGCCAGACCGAGAAAGCGCTCAACGCGATCCTGGACCGGCAGCTCGCCGGGACCGGCATCACCGAGCCCCAGTGGGTGACCCTCACGCTGACCGTGGTCGGCGGCGGGACCATCGACCGGGCCGAGCTCATCCACCGGGTCAGTGGCGCCACGCAGTTCAGCCAGGCGTCGGTGGCCGAACGCATCGCCGAACTGACCGCCGCAGGATTCCTGCGCGACGGCGGGGATGGCCGCGTCCAGGTCGCCGACGAAGGGCACAGGCGCTGGACGCAGGTCCGCACCGCGATCGGCCCGATCACCCAGGGACTGTGGGGCGACCTGCCGGCCGAGGACCTGGCCGCCGCAGGCCGCGTCCTGAGCACCGTCCTGGGCAGGGCCAACGCGGTGCTGGCCGCCCCCTGAACCCTTACTCCCCGAAACCCGCCACCCGGCACGAAGACAACATCGCCACCCTGCAGAACGAAAGAGGAAGTCATGTCCACAGACACTTTGATCGCCGACCGTATCGAGATCGCCGACCTGCTCACCCGCTTCGCGCTCCTGCTCGACGAGAAGCGGTGGGAGGACGCGGGCACCGTCTTCGCCGACGATGTGGCCGTGCACTCGCCCCGCGGGGGCGAACTCCACGGGATCGACAAAGTCGTCGACTTCATGCGCCAGAGCGAGGTCGAGGGGCAGGACGCCCAGCACACGACCACCGACCTCTTGGTGGACGTCGACGGCGACCAGGCGGCCGTCTCGGCGAACTCGACCGTGTACTACTACCGCGATGGCCAGGCACCCCACTTCACCGGCGGCCTGCGACAGCACTTCATCGCAGCCCGGACGCCGGCAGGCTGGCGTCTGCGCGAGGTGCGGATCACGCCCGCCTGGACACGCGAGAACTGATCTTCCGGGAGCTTGTGGACGTCGCAGGCGTGTGGCACATGTCTGACTACAAAGAGTCACCCATGATTGCCTCACGTCCCCTACTTGCCTGACAGCCCCAGATAATCCGTCAGGCAAGTTCCCAGAAGGTCACTTGCCTTACTTGCCTGCCGGTCCAGGAGGACCCCAGATAACTGCTGGAGCGCGCCCTGACCGGCACGGGCCTCACCTACCGCCACTGGGTCACCCTCAAGATCGCAGCGGTCAGCGGCCCGGCCGTCCCGCACCAGCAACTCGCCGCACGCGCCGCCGGAGCCCCGAAGACCGACGCCCAGGCGGCCGGCGAGTCCATCGCCCACCTGACCGCCGCCGCCCTGCTGGAGGTCCGCTCCGGCGCCGTCGCCCTCACCTCCCAGGGCCACGACCTGCACCAGCGGCTCAGCACCGCCATCGGCCAGACCATCTCCCGGCTCTACAGCGAGGTGTCCGCCGAAGACCTGCAGATTGCCGGACGCGTGCTGGCCGCCATCACCACCCGCGCCGACGCCGAACTCGCCACCGCCTGACCACCCGCCACCACCCGCACCACGCCGCCACCCGCACCACCGGCACCACCGGCACCACGCAAAGGAACGACACCCATGCCCGTCACCACCGTTCTTGACTCCCACATCCACCACATCGAGACCGGGGCCGGCGACCTGCCGGTGGTGTTCCTGCACGGCAGCCCCACCTCCTCACACCTGTGGCGCAACGTCATCCCGCACGTCGCCGACCGCGCCAGAGTCCTGGCCCCGGACCTGATCGGCATGGGCGCCTCCGGCAAACCCGACATCGCCTACCGCTTCGCCGACCACGCCCGCTACCTGGCCGCCTGGCTCGAGACCCAGAACCTGGACCAGATCGTCCTGGTCGGCCACGACTGGGGCGGCGCACTGGCCATGGACTGGGCCGCCCGCCACCCCGGACGGGTGCGCGGCATCGCCCTGCTGGAGACCTTCCTGCGCCCGCAGATGTGGGCCGAACTCCCGCCCGAGGTGGCCGAGCACTCCATCGCCCTGCGCACCCCCGGCCTCGGCGAGCAGCTGCTATTGCAGGACAACGCAGCCATCGAGTACGCCCTGCCGCACCCGTTCGCCATCCAGACCGGCCTCAGCCGCGAAGACCACGACGTCTACCGCGCCCCCTACCCCGATCCCGACTCCCGACTGCCCCTGCTGCAGTGGCCGCGGGAGATCCCCTTCGACCGCGAGCCCGCCGACGTCGCCGAACGCATGGACGCCTACGGCAGCTGGCTCGCCGACACCCCCACCGTGCCCAAGCTCCTGCTCACCGTCGACGACGGCGTCGGCATCGCCGCCCCCGAGATCATCGACTGGGCCCGCCGGACCGCCGCCGCCCTCGAAGTGGAGGGCATCGGCCCCGCCGGACACCAGGCACCCGAAGACCAGCCCGACGCCATCGGCCAAGCCATCGCCCACTGGCTGGACCGCCATCACCTCACCTCCCCGGCTCGCTGATCAGCGGCCACGTCTGACACACGCCGGGTTGTTCGCGCACGTTTCATCAGCGGTCGTACCTTGAGCCGTTGATCGATACAGGACCGCGGAACGCCGGCCTGACCCGGCCGTGGCATGTGGTCACCAACACCCCGGCACCTCCTCCGGAGGTGTCCGTTAGGGGTTCCTCAACCGGACTCCCGGGCACGCGATCGCGGAGATCATGGAGGCGCTGTTCGGCGAGCAGACTCGGCGTCTCAGATAGGTGGTCCGCGAAACTGTCCGGTGATGGGGGGCTAAACGGTACGGTTGGCGGGTGGGAGAACTCATCGGCTACGCCAGATGCTCGACCGTCGCCCAAGACCTCACCGCCCAGCGCGAGATCCTCACCGCCCTCGGCGTCGCCGACGACCGCATCTACCTCGACAAGGGCCTGACCGGAACCAACCGGGCCCGGCCCGGCCTCGACCAGGCCCTGGCCGCCGTCCGATCCGGCGACACCCTGGTGGTGCCCAAACTCGACCGGCTCGCCCGCTCGGTCCCCGACGCCCGCGCCATCGGCGACACCCTCGTCATCCGCGGGGTACGGCTATCGCTGGGCGGCAGCGTCTACGACCCGTCCGACCCGATGTCGAAGATGTTCTTCAACATGCTGGCCGTCTTCGCCGAATTCGAGGCCGACCTGCTGAAGATGCGCACCCGTGAGGGCATGGCGATCGCCCGCTCCCGCGGCCGGCTCAAGGGCCGGGCACCCAAGCTGACCGCGCGCCAGCAGGCCGAGCTGGTCCGCATGCACGCTACCGGCGACTACACCATCGCCGAACTGATGGAAGTCTTCTCGGTCGGACGGGCCACCGTCTACCGGGTCCTGAACCGTGCAGCCGACACCACCCCCGGTCACGCCGGCAACCCATCCGCGGGCCGCTGACATGCCAGAGCCTGCGCATGATGCCGTTCCCGAGCCTGGATGGTGGCTCGACGATCCAGAGCTGTGGGTGCTGCTGGCCTTCGAGGGCGGACTCAACGAAGAAGGGCTGCCGATCGACTACACCTCGCAGGACCGGCAACAGGTCCTGCACGACCTGATCCGGGAGCCGGGTCCGGCCGATCTCGACTTCGCGCGCTACCTGCTCGCCCAGGAGATCCACTCACACAGGCGCTCGTGGGGGTTTTGCCACAGCATCGAACTCGCGGTCCTTCTGGTGGCCGAGCATCGCCAGGTCGAGGATGTCTGGCTCCTACACGAGGCCGTCTACGCCAGCATCGACACCTGGGGAATCCTGCCCCACCGGCTGCTCTACGCCGCAGGAATCGAACGCACCCGGCATTACGTCGCCACCAGCGACCACCCTCGCCAGGACGCGCGTCGAGCAGCTCTTGACGGACCGTCGTGGCCACTACCGCCACCTCATCGAAGAAGGCGGCGGACCTTGATCAGTACAGACAGATTCGGCTCGGCGTGCACACGAGTACGGATGTTTGTGCAGATGACTCCGGAAATCGACCCAGCAGAAACCGCGTAAACGCCGGATCCCGTTCCGGTCCAGTAGCGGCCGAGGTGGTCACTCCGGCAAGCTCTCAAGCGCCCCGCTACCTGGGCCAACTCGCTCGCGTGTACTTGGTGACAGCGTCCTTAACGACAGGTCAGCCATGTTCGGCGCCTTCGACGAGTTCCTCCGGGAGCTCATCGTCGAGGGCACCCTCGAAGGGCTCGCCTCGGCCCGAGCGCGCGGACGCGTCGGCGGGCGCCCACCGGCCCTGGACGCTCACGGCGTGGAGATGGCCCGCGCGTTGTACGAGATGAAAGGCGACGACGGCAAGCGCCGCTACACCGTCCAGCAGATCGCCGACCGGCTCGGCGTCAGCCGCGCGACCATCTACCGCCACCTCGATCCCGACAAGCCGGTCCCGGCGTAGGAGGAGCACAGTGCTGCCCTCGATCACCTACTCGTACAGACCGGGGCCCGCGAGCGCAGCACGTTCAGGAGCCGGTGCTGGGGCGAGTCACCACCCGCGTGCAAGGCATGGCAAGATCGCGGCCATGTCCCTCAGCGTTCCCCGCCTCCGGATCGGCTCGACCGAGATCATTGCCCTCGCCGATGGTGAGGGCCCATTCTTCTCCCCGCGCGCCGAGGCCTTCCCCGAGGCCACGGCCGCTCAGTGGGCCGAGGCCGACCGCTACGACCCGGGCGCGGTCGACGCCGAGGGCCGCTGGCGGCTCCAGTTCCGCGCGTACGCGATCCGCAGCGACAAGGGCCTCACCATCGTGGACGCCGGGATCGGTCCAGCGGACAGCCCGGCCGGCTCGTGGGCGCCCGTGCCCGGTGCGCTCCCCGAGTCGCTCGCCGCCGCGGGCATCGACCCGGCCGAGGTCGACACCGTGGTGCTCACGCATCTGCACACCGACCACGTCGGATGGGCGGTCGTGACTGAGGCGGCCGTCCCATCAGCGGGCGGCGCCCCTGCGTCCGGCAGCGCGACCAGCGACCGCCGCCCCTACTTCCCGAACGCCGAATACCTGCTCCAGCGGGCCGAGTTCGACGCCCTCGACGCGCTCAACCCGCAGCTTCGCGAGACCCTCACCGACCCCCTCGTGGCGGCCGGTCGGCTCCGGCTCCTCGACGGGGACACGCCGCTGCGCGCCGGGCGCACGGTCGCCACCCCCGGTCACACGCCCGGGCACCAGAGCGTGCTGGTCGCCGACGGGCGCGAGCTGGCGCTCGTCACCGGCGACCTCCTGGTGCACGCGCTCCAACTGCTCCACCCCGAGCTCGCCTACTCGCACGAGATCGACCCTGAGGCGGCCAGGCACTCAAGGAAGCGCATGCTCGGCCGCGAAACCGCCACCACGCTGCACCTGGCGACACCGCACCTTACGGAGCCGTTCATCTCGGCGTGATCGCGTCCGTGTCCGCGCGCATCGAACACGGTCAGCTCGCGCGGGTGCGTGCGCATGTGCGAGGGAGCCTCCACTGCCGCCCGGGCCCGCCAAGACGCGGGGGTCAGTACTGGCTACTGGCAGAGAGATTTGGAACGGAATCCGGCGTTAACGGGGTTCTCCCAGGTCAGTGAAACCCCTGCTGTTGCGGCCTTCCGGACGTGGTTAACGCCGGATTCCGTTCCATTGCGGGGCTGATAATGATCACGGTGCGGGGGGCAGCCCCGGGCCACCAACATGGTCGAGTCCGGGGTTGAGGAACCTGCGGACAGCCGTTGGCGGTACCCGCGAGTAACTTGGCGGGATGCTTAGGCGGGGTCGTCCTGCGGTTGATCATTTCCGTTCAAGATCTGGACTTATGGCGTGTTTCCGAGTGCGAGACCTGCCTGCCGCGGCTGAGTGAATCGCAGCATGTTGCCGGAGGGATCGAGGAAGGCGCAGTCGCGGACGCCGTCGGGCTGGTTGATC